>JBBISH010000052.1:0-40909 GCA_037441385.1 Myxococcales bacterium | reverse complement strand
ACGAACACCCGCGCCAACGACACCGCCCCGCACCCGACGAACCGCACGACCAAGACGTCGGCGAAGGTCGACGGCGTCATGCAAGCCCGCCAATTCATTGGCCGGGTTTCCTCCTGGCAGATTCGTTCGCCTATCCTGACGCCACCAGACCACGCCACGCCACGCCACCACAGAACAACCTAACTTCAATGCCAAATCAACCGGGCGGGCGTGGAAGCCCGCCCCTACTCGGGCTCGCCTGCCGATTCCGAGTTTGCGCAACACCGTCACCCTGATGCGCGAGACGCGCGTCCCCACCCGGACCGCAGACCGCAGGCCCCGCGCGTTACGAACGCCCGCAACTACGAGATCAACACGGGCCTCGCGATCCGCGCGACCAAGACGTCGGCGGAGGCCGACGGCGTCATGCAAGCCCGCCAATTCATTGGCCGGGTTTCCTTGATGGCAGGCGTGAATGCCCGCCTCTGACTCAGACTACGCAGCCCAAGGAGCGTTCCCCGTGGCGCCGACGGTGACATGCCAGGCCACGGCAGCAGCCCCCCAACGCCAATCTGTCACTCAAGCCACGTCAGCTCCGGCACTCGCCGCCAGACCGACTCGCGCGCCGCCCGGCCACCGCAAGCTAACCAACTGATACACAACACCAACACCATCGCTAGCCAGGGCACAGTTCTTGCACCCAGTCTCCCCCGGCCACCTACCGGCCACCCGGTCAACTCATGACCCTACGCCTACGTCGCACCCTCCTCGCCCTCGGTCTCGTCACCACTCTTTGTCTGGTCTGGTGCGCACTTCCCAGCGACGATCCGCCCGACGAATCCACCGCACCACCCGCATCGACGGCCCTGCGCAGGTCCCGGGCCGTCCAGCCGGCTCGCCATGAACTACCCGTACATGCAACCGATTTGCCGCAGCGCCCCGATCAGCAGGCCCTGCCCGTGGCGTACGCCCCCAGCCACGCGGCAGTCCAGCCCGACGCCTCCGCCCACGCGACCGAATCCGCCCCGCCAACGCTGCGCCGGCTGAGCAACGGCAGCTACGAGGTGGCCCGCCAAGCCGTCGCGGTCGAGGTCGCGAGCCTGACCAGCGGCAGGGTGCGGGCGGTGCCCCGCTACCGCGATGGGAAGTGCACGGGATTTCGGGTGATGGGGATCGTTCCGGGGTCGCTGCTGGAGCAACTGGGTCTGCGCAGCGGCGACGTGGTCTTGGCCGTGAACGGCGAAGAAATCGACAGTTCGAACAAGGCTTTGCTGCTGGTCGACGCGATGCAGACCAAGGCGCGCGTCACCGTCCTGGTCGAGCGTTCGGGGGAGTTGCTTAGCCTGCGCTATCGGATTCGGTGAGGCGGTAGAACCCTGTCCTACCGTTTGCTTGCTCTGGGGCCGTGCGAAGGGCGCCCACCCCGGTCAGCGGCCGACCCATCCCACTGAAGTTAGCGATCCGTATGGTGAAATTGCCTTGCCCCTCGCCCAAAGCGTTGGGAGAGGGGCGGCCGCCGAAGGCGGCGGGGTGAGGGCCAAGTGCCACGGATCGCAAAGATTTCCAACACACATACGGCGCTCGTACCCATCCGGTAAGACAAGAATTACCGCCAAATCAACCGGGCGGGCGTGGAAGCCCGCCCCTACTCGGGCTCGCCTGCCGATTCCGAGTTTGCGCAACACCGTCACCCTGATGCGGGAGACGCGCGCCCCACCCAGATGCGTGCAGGCCACGAACACCCGCGCCAACGACACCGCCCCGCACCCGACGAACCGCACGACCAAGACGTCGGCGAAGGTCGACGGCGTCATGCAAGCCCGCCAATTCATTGGCCGGGTC
Source organism: Myxococcales bacterium (assembly GCA_037441385.1). Classification (GTDB taxonomy): domain Bacteria; phylum Myxococcota_A; class UBA9042; order UBA9042; family UBA9042; genus SXRM01. The sequence goes on along the minus strand of JBBISH010000052.1, from coordinate 39,088 downwards.
TTCCTTCCGGCGGGTCCTTCTTCCTCCTGGCGGTTTCCCTTCTGGCGGGCTGCACAGCCGCTCTTGGCGCCTCCCGTGCTGACCGGCCCGCCGCCAAGCGCCACGTGCACGGTGCCCACCACCTCGAAACGACCTGCCGCCACGTGCAAATCCACCGGGCGGGCGTGGAAGCCCGCCCCTACTCCCGGTCCCCGGACGACTTCTCGGGCGGCGAATCGCGGTCAACCTGACGCGCGGGACGCAAGTGGTTACCTGCACGGAAAGCCGCTTGCAAACACAAGCGAATCAACCGACCCGGCACAGAATACCACCTCGATCCGCAGCCCCTTCGCGCTTGGCCCCAAGCAGCACCGCAAGCGAACCCAGCTCGGCTTTCCCTTGCCCCGGGCCGACCTATCCACTAGACTGGTCGTCGACTGGTCGAAAATCCCAACACCGACCAGTGCGAGGCCAGCATGACCGAGATCGGCGCCTACGAAGCCAAGACCCATCTGGCCGACCTGCTCGGCCGCGTGGAGCGCGGCGAACACTTTACGATTACCCGCCACGGCCAGCCCGTCGCCGAGCTGCGGCCCGTCGCCGCCCGCCCGCTGCGCGACCTGGCCGAACTCCGAACCGCCGCGGCGCAACTCCGGGCTGACGTGGCCGAGCGCCAGGGCCCGCTGACCAGGGACGAGATCGCCGAGGCGATTGCCACGGGTCGCGCATGAGCGCGATCGTTTTGGACAATTCCGTCCTGGTCGCGTGGGTGCTGGGCGAGCCGAACAACCTGGTCGAGCGGGTCCTGGATGAGTTGGCCACCGCGACCGGCCACGTCCCGGCCGTGTGGCCCTACGAGTTCGCGAATGTGCTGGTCGTGGCCCAGCGCCGCCAGCGGATCTCGGCGAGCCAGGCCGCGCGCGCGGTGGCGTTGGTGCGCGGCCTGAACCTCGCGGTCGAACCCCTGGAAGCGGCGCGCACGTTGGAGCATGTGGCGGAGTTGGCTCTGGCGCACGGCCTTACCGCCTACGATGCCGCCTACTTGGACTTGGCCATGCGGCTCGGGGCCGGATTGGCGACGATGGATACTGCGTTGGCGCGGGCCGCCCGGACCAGCGGTGTCGCCGTGCGAACGCTCGACTCGGCGGCCTGAACGCCGGCTCATTCCGCCCTGTCGGCGCCCAACGCGCTGCCCGGTCCGTGGCCACCGACAGGTTCGTGCCCGCACCGACCACCATGAATTCACCGCCATATCCACCGGGCGGGCGTGGAGGCCCGCCCCTACTCGGGCTCTCCCGCCGATTCCCACGGTTCCGAAACACCGTCAACCTGACGCGCGGGACGCGCATCCCCACCCTGCCCACGGCTCCGGCTCCGGCTCAGGTCCAGGCCCAGGCTCACGTTCGGGCTCCGGCTCCGGCCCCTGAGAAAAAGGTGTCAAGTGTCAATACCTGACACCCCTGTCTTCCGGCTCCAGCCCGTCTCCCCCATCCCCTTGATCCCCCTGCATCTATTCCCGATTGAGCCGCCAAGCTTGCGCGAACGGCCCGCACTTGCTACACCGTCGCCGCCCGGCCGCCATGTCGGCCCCGACGCACGGAGATCCCCATGAATGCCCCTCTTTCTCCCAGTGCCCAAGCCATGGAGCGCTTTGTGGCCCGCGCCACGGGCCTCCGCGAGCCGCGCGTGTCGGTGCCGGTGCCCGGACTGCCGACCCTGCCCGACCTGAAGAAGCTCGCCCGCGATCGCCGCGCCGCCGGCCTGCCGGTGATCGACCAGTCGGCGGGCGACATCGACGACGTCGGCCAGCCGCTGGCCCCTGAACTGGCGGCCTGGATCGAAGAAACGCGCGACCGCCTGGTGGCTGGTGGCGCGAGCGAGCTGCGCAGGACGAAGGGCGACGCCTACGGCTACCCGGGCAACTACCAGCAGCAGTATCCGGCGGTGCTGAACATCCTGGCGCGGAGTTGGGGCATCAGCGGCCCCACCCAGGCGCTGCACACGGTGTCGGGCCGGGCCGTGCTGGACTGCGCGTTCCGCGGCCTGATCGCCCTGGCCAAGTCGCGCAAGCTGACCGCACCCTACGCCGTGGTGCTGGATCCACTGGCGTGGTCGGGCTACCAGCCGCTGGCGGCGGACCTGGACCTGGAGCTGATCCACATGCCGGCGGTGCCGGGTCACGGCTTGGCAGGCAGCGCGGAAGGACTGGCGGCGGCTCTGGAATTTGCCAAGGGCAGCGGCTACGCCGTCATCGGCGTGGTCCCGGTGGTGCCCAGCAACCCCAGCGGCGTGGGCATGACGGGCGAGGAATTGGTCAAGCTGGCCGAAACCGCCGCCGCGGCGCGCGTGCCGGTGGTGATCGACGCCTTCTATTCGCCTTTGGATCCGCGCGGTCACGCGGCTTGCGTGCCGATGGCCGAGCTGGAGGCCAAGCTTGCGCCGGAAGCGCTGGGCTACGTGGGCCTGGTGGTCGGCGAGACCAAGGTGGCGAGCTCGCAGAACAAGACCGCCTCGCTGATTTGGTGCGCGCCCAGCGGCCACGAGGCGGTGGCCAAGCTGGTGGTCGGCCACGCCAACGAGCGCCTGAAGACCTGCAACCTGTACCCGCGCCCGCAAGAGGCGGTGGTCGCGGCCGCGCTCCACACCTTCCCCGCCGGCCTGCACGCGGCGATGGGCCCGCGCTACCTGGCCCTGCGCGACGCCCGCGACGCCATGCGCAACGTCTGCGACCGCCTGGGGATTCCGCTGTCGATTGGCGGCTCGTTCTACGGCACCGCCGGGCTGGTCGACGGCGACGGCAACAGCCTGCTCAAGGACGAGCACGGCCGGCCGCTGACCGACGCCAAGGCGGTGATCTCGGCGCTGGTGGCCCGCTACGGCCTGGTCGGCGCGCCCGGCGGCATGTTCTCACCCGCCCCCGAGGCGACCCTGCTGGTGCGCCTGACCGCGGCGGTGACCTTGGCCGACGTCGAGCGCGTGGGCCACATCCTGGAACAATTGCTGGAGCAAGCGCGTGGCTGAACGCATCACTTCCAAGCGGCTGGACGCCATCCGCACCGCCATCGAGACCGGCGCCCCGCACCTGGGGCCCGAGACCGAGGGCATCGTCGTCGACTCGCAGACGTTCGACGTCATCCATAGCCTGGCGGGCGAACAACCGACGACGGCGATTCGCCACTGGTTGCGCCAGCACGGCGGCGATGTGGCGGCGGTGGCCGACGAGGTGGTCCCGGATGTTCCCGAGACCATTGTCGAAGCCAACCCGTCGCCCCTGCGTTCGCCCGTCTCGACGGCGGCGGCGCAGCGCCTGATGTGCATCCTCATCGACTCGGCCCTGCAGGACTTGAACGCCAGCCACGGTCACCGCGCCCAGCTGTTGCATGGGGCGGCGTGGCGGCCGCCGTGGATCACCGAGGACGACGCCTCGCTGGGTGCCGAGCCGTTCAAAAGGTTCTACTACCAGTACCAGATCGGCGTCCACGGCGACAAAGTGGGCGCGGCGGCGGGCGATCACTTCAACCTGTCGGCGCCCTGGCTGGGCGACGTGGGCGAAGCCGATATCTCGCGCAAGATGATCGAGATGACCGGGCGCATGCGCTTGGTGGGCGGCGCCCTGTCGATCGCCCTGTCGGCGTCGTCGCCGCTGTTCTTTGGCGCGGGCTTCGAGCGGCCGGCGCCGGTGTTCGGCACCTCGATTACGCCGTGGGACTCGGCGCGCTTGGGCCACGTGTGGCCGGGGCGCACGCTGATGGACGTCTCGGGCCTGTACCGCGACCCCGTGCAATTCCGTAAAACGATGCGCCAATTTGCCGAGTCGGGCACCCTCCTGTCGGGCCGCGACATCTGGTTGGCGGTGCGCGCGCAGCCGGGTCGGGTGGCGCCGGGGCCGGCGTTCGAGGACGTGTGCCGCGACGCCGGGCTGGATCTGAGCTCGCCCGAGGGCGCGGCGCGGGCCAAGGCCTTGCTGCACGCGTGCTTCCAGCACGGTCCGCACTACCAAGAGAACCCGTACCGCAACGACCCGGCCTGGCAAAAGCTGGAGACGTGGCGCCAGGACCTGCTGGAGCGCTTTGTGCGCGCACCCCGCAATCGCGTGGAAGTGCGCACGCTGGAGACTCCGCCGGCCTTTGCCGTGGGCAGCCCGGGCGGCGACTACCAGACGCCGTACGAGTGGATCAAGGCGGTGCACAGCTTCCTGGACGTGCTGTTCGTGTGGCTGTCCGAAAACCCGGCCGAGATCGACGAACTGGAGTACGGCGAGTTGGAGCTGCAGGCGGCCAAAAGCAACGAACAGGCGGTGTTGCACGGCGGTTTGGACGCCGTGATCCGCTGGATCCCGTCGTCGATGCACGCCATGACCGCGCGCGAGGCGCTGGCGCGGGTGCTGCGCGACACGGCCAACGTGGCCGAAGCCCTGGGCCGGACCGAGGACCTGGAGCTGATCCGCCGCGCCGCCGCCGACGAGGTGGCCCCGCCGGCCGAGCGCATCCGGCGCGAGCTCGACGCGTGGTACGGCATCAACACGGATAGCCGCTACAACGCGCGTCTGCTACCGGACGACTCGTACCCGCGCGAGCTGCTGCGGCGGACCCGTCAGGCGATGACGCTGGAACTCGAGACGATCGCCAGCGATCTGCCGAAACTGCCGGCCTTGGACCAGCCCAAGATCGCGGCGCTGCTCGCTTGCGTGCGACGCGTGCGCAAGGCTTGAGTGCCACAGGCGCCGCTGACCTGTGCAGGTAGGTCACCGCTGGCGCAGCAGCACGAATACCTCGCGGTTGCCGGCCGGCCCGGCGACCTGGCTGTCGGCCTGCCCCAGCAGCTCCGCGCCGTTGCGCACCGCCTCGTCGACCACCCTCTGCGCGAGCCTCTGCCGCAGACCGTCGTCGCGAACCACGCCGCCTTCGCCGACTTCGCCGCGGGCCGCCTCGAATTGCGGTTTGACCATGAGGAGCAACCGGCCCCCCGGCTCCACCAGCGCCAAGATGCCCGCCACCAGGGGCTGCAGCGCGATGAAGCTGAGGTCCGCGGTCACAAAGTCGACCGGAAATTCCAGGGTTTCGCGACGCAGGTCGCGCACGTGGGTCCGCTCGCGCAGGGTGATGCGGGGGTCGCGGCGGAGCTTGTCGGCCAGCAGACCGTAGCCCACGTCCACGGCCAGCACTCGCGCCGCGCCGTGCTGCAGCAGGCAATCGCTAAAGCCGCCCGTGGACGCGCCCAGGTCCAAACACCGAGCGCCTTCCACAGAAATCTGCAAGGCGTCCAACGCACTTTGCAGCTTGTCGCCGCCGCGCGACACGTAGCGCCCGTGCTTGATGCCGGTCAGGCGCAGCGGCACGTCTTGGGCCAGCGGCTGGCCCGGCTTGTCAACGCGGCGCTCGCCGGCCACGACATGGCCAGCCAGAATCAGGGCTTGCGCGTGATGGAGGTCGTCGGCCAGGGCGCGGGCTACCAGCAGCTCGTCAGCGCGACGGCGGGGCGGGGCCACAGCGGATAACTAGCCGTTGCCAAAGGGCTCGGTACGGGGCGCCGCGGCCGTCCCGGTCAGCAGCTCTACCTTGTGCTCGGCGGCGTCCAGGATCGCCGCGGCCTTCTGCGACAGGTCCATGCCGCGCTCGAACGCGGCCAAGCTGTCTTCCAGCGAGAGCTGCCCACCTTCAAGTTGCCCAACGATTTTCTCTAGTTCAGCAACCAACGTCTCGAACTTGGGCTCGGCGGGGGGCTGGGAGGTGCTCTCGGCGGTGCTCATCGGCGCTCCAACAGGGTCCAGGCCAGCGCGTGCAGGCGGGCGAGTATACATTGCTGCCGCCAACTCTGCTACGCTGACGGCCACCCTCCGCGGCTCCAGCGCGGCGCCACGGGCCAATGATGACGCAACCACATGACAATCCTACACTCGTCGACACCGAGATCGCGCTAGCCACCCTGATCGCCGAGCTGGCGAGCGCGCCACTGCTGGCGTTCGACACTGAATTCCACAGCGAGCGCACCTACACGCCGCGGCTGATGCTGCTGCAAGTGGCGATTCCGGGAAAGGTCTGGCTGGTGGACCCGCTGGCGTTGAACCTGGAGCCGCTGGTGGTCGAAATGGCGCGCCCAGGCCGCACGGTGATCGGCCACGCGCTGCGCAACGACTTGCGAATCCTGTGGCAAGTGTACGGCTTGGGGCTGGCCGAGGTGTTCGACACCCAAGTGGCGGCGGCGTTCTTGGGCCACGGGCTGCAGGTGGGGCTGGGGCACTTACTCCAGCGCGTGTTGCATCTGCACCTGCCCAAGGGCGAACAGATGGCGAACTGGGGCCAGCGCCCGCTGCCCGACAAGCTGAAGGCCTACGCGGCCGGCGACGTGGCGCACCTGTTCGCCCTGCACGCGGCCCTGCGCGACGAACTGGTGGCGCTCGATCGGCTGGATTGGGTGGCTGCGGAGTGTGGCGGGCTGTGCGCCACGAGTCAGTACTCCCGCGATCCGGCGGCGGCGGGCGATCGGCTGGCGGGGGCCAAGCGCTTGGAGCCGCGCGAAGCCGGGGTGGTGTATGCCCTGGCGGCGCTGCGCGAGCGAATGGCCCAAGACGAAGACGTGGTGCCGCACTTCTTGCTGCCCGACGACGTGCTGTTGACGCTGGCCAAGCTGGCGCCCAAGCATCCCCGCGATATCCATGGCGATCGCCGCCTGCAGCAGCGCGTGGTGCAGCGTTTTGCCCAGGCCTGGGTCGACGCCGTGGCACTGGGCCTGCAGCAGCCGGTGCACCGCGCACCGGGCCGGCCGCCGCCGCCGCCCGAGCTGGACGCCGTAGCGACGTTGGGGATGTTGTTGGTGGGCGAGCTGGCGCAGAAACACCGCATCGCTGCACCGCTTTTGGCCAAGCGGGACGGGCTGCTGGACGCCCTGCGCGAGCAGCCCGACAGCCTGGAGGCGTTCTGCGACCACGCCGGGCTGGTCGGCTGGCGGCGGCAACTGGTGGGCGAGCCGCTGTGGCGCTTTGTGCGCGGCGACCAGCACGTGCGCTGCGTGGCCGACGCCGAGACCGGGTTTCGCTTGAAATTCTCGGACGTAGAAGGGGATTCGCGCGCATGACCACCGGTGCCGTTGCCGCCCTGCCTTCGCCGCAGCTGGGCGACCGCAGCCTGTTCCCACACCTGCAGGTGCCCTACTACGCCAATTTTGCTGCAATCTCGCCGCCGTCCCTTCCAGTCGAGCAGGCGGTGCTGGCGCAGGTGCGCGACGTGGCCGAGCGCGGTGCCGGCAGCTTTGGCACCTGGATCGTCGCGCGCCGCGCCCTGAAAGAGCAGCTGGCGAGCCTAGTTGGCGCCCACGCCGACGACCTGGGCCTGGCGCCCAACACCACCATGGGGGTGGCCGCCATTGCGTTCGGCATCGACCTGCAGCCCGGTGACCGCATCTTGTGCGTACGCGGCGAGTTCCCGGCCAACGTGGTGCCTTGGCAGCAGGCCGCCCGCCGCTTTGGCGCCACGGTCGACTTCTTGCCGGCGCCCGAGGACAGCGCCACCACCGCCGACTGGCTGGACCTGTGCGCCCGGCAAGTTGGGGGGCAAATTCTACCACCGAAAATTCTTGCGATTTCTGCGGTGCGCTTCGACACGGGCTGGCGCGCACCGCTGGCCGAGCTGGCCGACCTGTGTCACCGCCACGGCACCCAACTGGCGGTGGACGCGGTGCAGGCGGTGGGCGTGGTGCCGCTGAACGTCGCCGAACTGGGCATCGACTACCTGGCGTGCGGCAGCCACAAGTGGCTGATGGCGCCCGAAGGTAGCGGCTTTTTGTACGTACGGCCTGGGCTGGCGGGCGCCCTGCACAAGACCCTGGCCGGCTGGCTGAGCGTGCCCGACCCGGCCGACTTCTTGACCCGCGGTGGCGGTCTGTTGCGCTACGACAAGCCGGTGCGCGATCGCGCCGATTTCCTGGAAGGGGCAAATTTGGCCGCTTCGAGCTGCGCTGGCCTGGCTGCCTCTGTGACGATTCTGCAACAAATTGGCGTGACTACTATCTACGAGCACGTTCAGGACTGGCACGACGCTCTAGAACCCTACCTATTGCGTTGGGGCTTTACGTCACTGCGCCCAGCCGAGACGGACCGTCGGTCGGGTATCCTGGCCTGCAAGCCGCCGGCCGGGGTCGACGTGGTGGCCCTGCAAGCGCGCCTGGGCGAGTTGGGCGTCTCGTGCTCCATCCCCAATGGAAACCTGCGGTTTTCGGCCCACTGGCCGTCGCCCGTCGGCGAGGTGGCAGGGCTGGCCGACGCCTTGCAGCAAGCCCTGGCCGACCTGCGCCGCACCGCCTGATCGCCCCCTGCTTCTTGCCCGCCAGCGCAGCATGACATCCATGTCATGTCGGCGAGTTGCGCCTGGATCCGCCCCGCCCAAAGCCTACCTTGAAGGTAAGGGCCGCCAGCGGTCCGCGGCCCGCGGGAGCCGAAATCATGGACACCACCAACCACAGCCAAGCCACGGTGATGCTGGCGGTCGTTCGATGCACTCTGACCCTCACCCTCGCACTGCTGCCTTGGGCGGGCTGGGCGGCGCCCCTGCAGCAGACTCCGGCTCGGCCCAGCGCCTCAGTGGGTGCCTGGCCGGCGCCGCCGTTCGAAGCGTATGTCCGGCAGTCCTTTGGCTTTGTCCGCGACAAGCCCAGCGCCGGCAGCCGCATGCTCGCGATGCTGCGGACTGGCGATCAGGTCACGGTCGCGGCCTGCGCGCCATCGTGCGATGCCCCGCGCGGCTGGGCGCTGCTTGAACCCCGCGGCGCCATCCCGCTGGCCAACCTGCGCACTGGCGAGCGGCCGGCCGACGTCCAAAGCCAGGGCGCCCGCGCCGTGTACTTCTACGGCAACGTGCCGCGGCCGAGCACGCCCGTCTACGCACAACCCGATGTAAAGTCCAAGGTTCTGCACCGCGAGCGCGCCAATTTCCGCCTCGCCTTCGTCCCCGACGCCGCCCTGTCCGAGCGCGGCTGGCTGCGGCGCCCCGACGGCGGCTACATGCAGAAGTCAGCGATCAAGCTGTTCACGCCGAGTACCTTCGCGGGCGAGCACGACCCGGCGGCGCCGGTGCTGGCGTTCGTGCGGCGCAAGGTCGCGCTGCGGCCCGAGGGGGCCAAGGCGCCGCCCAAGGACCCGGCGGCGGTCCACTGGTTCGCCCGTTACGACCGGTTGCCGGTCAAGGCCATCCAGGGGCAGAAAGTGCACGTCACCGGCGGCTGGCTCCCGCGCAGCTTGGTGCGGATCGCCACTGCGCAAGAGCGGCCGAGCGGCGTCAAGGCGAGCGACCGCTGGCTGCACGTGGACCTGGCCGAGCAGATCCTGACGGCCTACGAGGGCGATAAAATGGTTTTCGCCACGCTGGTTTCCACCGGCAAGCCTGGCACTTCGACCAAGTCTGGCCGGTTCGAGGTCTACGGCAAGACCGTCCACGGCACCATGCACGGCAAGCCCGGCGACTACTACTACGCCGAAGAGGTGCCGCACGTGCTCCACTTCGACGCCGGCCGCGCCTTTCACGGCGCCTACTGGCACGATCAGTTCGGCATCGTGAAGTCGCACGGCTGCATCAACCTGTCGCCCGCCGACGCCGCATGGCTGTACCAGTTCGTGCCGCCGGCGACCCCCGCGGGCTGGCACAACGTGCTGCCGCTGGCGTGGGGCGTGCGGCCGGTGGCCGTGTTGGTCGACAAGCCTGGCAAGCGCCAGACCCACCCGCAGAGCCTGGCCAAGGGTCTGACGCCGCAAGTGGCCGCTAAGTAGACGGGACTACTCGCCCAGCTCGATCTTTTCCATCTGGTCGTCGTCGGTCAGGATCGGCTCGGGCAGGGTCGCCACCAGCGCCTTCAGGGCCAGGAACGCCGGCGCGACATAGGCTTCGATGTCGTTGCCCAGCTCGGCGACGTAGTGGGCGCGCAGCTCGGCCACGGTGGGCTCGTCGCTGGGCCAGCTGCCCTGCACCACGCCCGTCCACACCGGCTCGCCGTCGCGGCAGCGCAGGATCTTGGCCTGCAGGTTCACGGCGATCTCGCCGCCGCGGCCCAAGTGGCTGACCTCTAGGCCCAATACGCCCTCTTTGCCGGCGCAAGCGGTGCCCAGGCTCGCGTCGCTGGCCAACTCCGCCGGGCGCAGGATGAAATTGCGGTGCTGATTCACGTAGCGGCGCGCCAGCAGCGTCCACATTCGCCGCAGCGGCTCGCCCACGCCGCGCACCTGCAGGCTCAAGTGCTTGACTTGCTTCTGATCTGCTGCCGCATAGTCGTCGCGGGTCCAGCTCTGCACGCTGGCGCCACAGCCGGTGGCCAGCAAGGCGATCGCAGCCAAGATGCGGAGTTTCATGCGGGCTCCTGGTTCGCGGCGGCCTTCTTGGTGCGCCGGTCGTGGATGAGTTGGAGCACCGCCGGCATGACGGTAAACGACACCAAAAGCGTGGCTGTCATCCCCACGCAAGCCAAAATGCCCATTGACTTCAAGCCTTTGTGGCCAGCCGTCATCAGGCCGCCCCAACCAGCCAGCGCCGTCAGGGTCGAACACGCCACGGCAAGCCCAACCGTACGCAGCGCCTCGAAAGGACTCGTGCCCTCCAGGAACCGGTGCATCAGGTAGACGCCGTGGCTGATTCCAAAGCCGAACACGATGGGAAACACCACGATGTTCATGAAGTTGAGTGACCAACCGAACAGCGCCATGATGCCGAGCATCGCCCCCATGCCCGCCACGAGCGGCAGCAAGGCGACCAACGTGCTGCGCAGCGAGCGGAAATCGACCAGCAAAATCAGCAGCAATACCAGAGCAGTAATCGCCATCGACAGCTTGCCGTCGAACAGGACGATGCGCGCCAGGTGGGCAAACAGGATCGGCGCCCCGGCCGCTCGCACCGTGCTGCCGTCCTTGAGGTGAATCGTCTCGACTTCGTCTGCAAATTTGAGCATTTGCTTGCCGTCCCACAGGTCGACTTGTGGGTAGATGAACGTCAACCAACCGTGATTTTCGACCTTGGTGGTCGGCAGGTGCGTGAACTGCTCGCGGTACAGCTTGGGCAGGTCATCCAGCACATAGGGCTTGGTGTCCAAGTAGCCGAGCAGCATCTTGTACTTGTCTTTGTACTCGTCAGGCACCGAGTCGACGTCGATGTCTTCCAAGTCCTTTTTCCAGTCCTGCAGCACCTTGGCGTTGCGCTGCTGCTGGTCCGCCGGCGGCACAAACGTGTAGACCGACAACACCTGGTCGATAGTCGTATACTTCTTGGTATCCAGCGGATACAGCTCTTCGTGGACCTTTTTGGCGCTCTCCAGGTCCTTGGAGTACACGGCCACGGGGTCGGCCGAGATCTGGAAGCGCGCGTTGATCTCATCTTGCAGGCGCACGCTGGGCTGATTCTCGACCATCAGCGCCCGCGTGTTGTACTCAAAGTGAACCTGCGGGCCAAAGTAGCTGAGCGCCAGCACCGCCGTGCCCGCCAGACCAATCCATGCCCATGGCGCCGGGATGCGACGCTCGCGGCCGGTCGCCAGGGCTTGATCTTTGGGGGTCTGGCCGCAGAGCACCTCAGGGAGCTTGGGCCAGCGCCGCCCGGCCACCAGAAGCAGCGCCGGCGTCGCGATGAAGATCGCCGAGCCAATGATGTACGTGCCCGAGCCGGCCAGCAGGCCGAACTGCGAGAACCCACGGAACTCGCTAAAGAGCAAAGCAAAGAACGACGCAGCGCTGGCGGTGGCCGAGATGAAGGCGGCAAGGCCCGCGTTGTGGATGGCCAGCTGGATGGCGCGGTCGTAATTCTCGCCTTGGCCCAAGTAGTAACGGATGCGGTAGATGAGGTGAATGCCAAAGTCGATGCCCTGGCCCATCAAGATGCCGCCGAGGATCGACGTGATCATGTTGAGCTGGCCAATGGCCAAGTACGTGAAACCAAAAGTCATCGCCGTGCCAGCCAGCATGCCCGTGGTGATCAGCAGCACGGCGCCGATGCGGCGGCCCAAAAAAACCAGCAGCACCAGCAGCACGCCAGCAAACGACACGATGGTCGTGGGCGCCAGCGATTCCTTCATCTCGAACGAGTCGTCGTAGCTGGTCTTGTAGCTGCCGGTAAAGCCGTAGCCGACCTGGGCCTTGTCCTTGCTGGGCTCGCGGTCGTACTGCTCGCTCAAGTGCACGCCGCGCTTGTTGTTCTTGTCGTAGTCGGCGAACTTCTTGCGCAGGTCCTCGACCAAGTCGCCCGTCTTGCCCAGGTCGTTGCTGTCCCACATCGGCTTGACCACCAGCAGCACCATCTGCTTGTCTTCGCTGATGTAGTAGTCGTCGGTGATGCTCTTTTTGCCCACGCGCTTGTACTTGTCGATGATCGGGTCCAGGTGCAGCTGGTACGGCTCGGTCTTCTTCAGCTCGACAAAGAACGGCGACGCCCGGCGGATGGCGTCTTTGATCTTGGCCATGCCCTGAGTGTGGATCTCTTCCAAGTCCTTGGTCTCGACGAACATCGGCGCCTTTTCGCGGACGAACGACGTGTCGAGCTTGTAGGTGACGTGGCGGATGTGCTCCTTGTCGGCCTCGAGCATCGCGTTGATGTCGTCGGCCACCGCCTTGATGTTCTTTTCGTCGCTGCCTCGCACACCGATGATCAGGTGGCCGGCGCCGCCCACCATGTCCACCACCCGCTTGACGTCTTTGACCGCCTGCAGCTCTTGGCTGATCAGGTCCAGCTGGTTGGTGTTGATGGTGAGCTGGCTGGCGGCCCAGACCGACAAGGCAGTAAGCACGCTCAGACCAAGCAGAAACAGGCCTGGGCGAGCGAGCACGGCCCGCGCGTACGCGGCGATGATGCGTTCTAGGATTTTCACGCGAGATCCTTGCAGTGGGATTAGGGCGCCCCAGAAGCGACGGGGGCGCGGCAGCGCGGAGTCGGCCCGACTACTTGGCCTTCTCGCGGAGCAGCTCGAGCAGCTTGTTCCAGCCGCCTTCTTTCATGATCGGCACGATCTGGTCGTCGCGGATGCCCTTGAGCATCGAGTCGCCCAGCACCGCCACGTCGACCACCTTCCAGTCGGCGCCGATTTTCTGCAGCTTGTACTTGAGCTTGTACTCCTGCTTCTTCATGGCGTGCAGCACGGTGACCACCGACTTGATCGAAGCGGTGTCGCCATTGATCTCGGGCGCCTCGTAGACCATCGCCTCCAAGTGCTCGAAGTTCGATTGGATCTTGGGCATCGCCTGCTTGGCGAACACGGCGTGGAAGTTCTTGATGAACTCGGCGCGCTGGGCGTCGGTGCCCTTCTGCCAGTCGTCGCCCAGCAAGAGCTTGCCCTGGGCCTCGCCCGACATCTGCTGCAGCGCCATGGGGAATTTGCCAAAGCGGACCGCGCCGATCAGGGTGCGGATCGGCTTTTCGACGGGGTTGACCGCAGCCTCGGCCGGGGCGGGAGCGGGCGCCGCGGGGGCGGCCAGCACCGGCGTCACGATCGAAATCACACCCAGCAAACTAACGATCATCAAACGAGAAATCACGTTCACCACCTTTGCACGACCGAATTCGTGCGCTGTCCGCGTGCCGCCCCGATGGCAGCAGGCCTTCAACGCCGCGCGAGAGGGTAAACTTCACGGCTCGCAAGCGCAAATCGCCGGCCGTCGCGGCTGGTGCCGGCAGGCCGCCGACCGCGCAGAGCCAGGTTACGCGGGCTGGGCATTTTCGCGGCGGCGCTGCGCCACCGCCTGCACCAGGTACGAGGCGACGTCGCTGGGCAGCGTGCCGGGACCAAAGCCCGCGTCAAAGCCCAGCTCTAGGGCGATCGGGTGGCTCAGGCGTGGCCCGCCGCAGACAAAGATGCGCTCGTGGCGGGCACCCTCCGCTTCGGCCAGGTCAACCAGCGCGGCCAAGTTGGTGCGGTGGCAGTCTTTTTGCGTCACCACCTGCGACACCAGGATCACGTCGGCGCCAAAGGCCGCGGCCTCGGCCAGCAGGCGATCGTTTTCGACTTGGGCACCCAAGTTCTTGACCGCAAAGCACTTGTACGACTCCAGACCTTTGTCGCCGCGCCAGCCCTTGTAGTTCAAGATGGCGTCGATGCCGACGGTGTGGGCGTCGTCGCCCGTGCAAGCGCCGATGACGCGGAGCTTTTCGCCGCCGCCCTGGGCGCGCCAGAAGTCCTCGATGGCGACGTGGCTCAGCTTGCTGGTAGCGACCTTGGGCACGCTGATCTTGGTAAAGTCTACCGAATACGGCGACTTGGCGTAGACCAGCAGCCAAGTGTAGCCCTCGCCCAAGTCGTGGGCGTGGTAGACCTGCGGGTCGGTCAGGCCCATTTGCCGCACCAGCTGGCGGGCGGCCTCTTTGGCCTCGTCGCCACAGGGCACGGGCAGCGAGAACGAGAGCGCCACCGCCCCGTCGTTCAGCGTGTCGCCATAGGCGCGAACCTGGGTCAGATCAACGGGTTGTGCTTCGGTTCGGCCGTGAGTTGCCATGCTCTCCCCCTACGCCGGCCACACGGCGGTGCCCTGCGGCGTCAGCCAGCCGCGGCTCTGCAGCTCGCGGGTGATGGGCGCCTCGGTCGGATCCCAGTAGTCCGGGCCGCGCTCGAACACGCCGGCCAGGCCGCGGCCGCCGTCGGGCGAACGCGCGATGTCGGCAAAGTGCCCCTGCGCCAGCGACCGCATCAGGCCATCTTTGGCGATCTCTTCGAGCAGATCCAAGGCTTTGCCCAAGGTTTCGCGCGCCCGCACCTCGATCGCGCCGTCTGGCCGCACCGCCAGCTCCGAGCCCAGAGCGCGCCCGCCCATGAAAATCATTTTCGCCGCTTCCAGGGCCCAAGCGCGGTCGTGGATGTGCGGCGTGTGCATGGCTTCGGTCGCCATTCCAAGCAGTTGAATACCCTGCCCGGTCATCACCCCCACCAAGTCGAACAGCGCGTCTTGCACGTGGCCGCGCAGGATGTTGCCGGTCATGTGCTTGGTGGGCGGCATGTACTTGAGCGGTGCGCCCGGGAAAAGCGTGCGAATCAGCATGGCCTGCGCCAACTCGAGCAGCAGCGCGTCGGGCCGCAAGGGGTCGATCTCCATGGCGTGGCCCAGGCCCAGCTGCTCGGTCTGCAGGCCGGCGCCGCGCGCCAGGGCTTCGTTGATCAGCGTCGACGCCACTACCGTGTGGGCCGCCTCCACCGCGTCGGCGGTGGTCAAGTAGTTGTCTTCGCCGGTGTTGATGAGGATGCCGGCCAGGGCCGACAGACGCCGCGAAACCCGCTGATCGCACAGGGTTCGCTGCATGTTGATGTCGCGGAACAAGATGCCGTACAGCGCGTCGTTCAGCATCATGTCCAGGCGTTCCAGGCCGCCCATCGCCGCGATCTCGGGCATGCACAGGCCGCTGGCGTAGTTGCACAGGCGGATGTAGCGGCCCAGTTCCTGCCCCACCTCGTCGAGCGCCGCGCGCATCAGGCGGAAATTGGCCTGGGTGGCAAAGGTGCCGCCAAACCCTTCGGTGGTAGTGCCCTGCGGCACGTAGTCCAGCAGGCTTTGACCGGTCGAGCGAATGACCGCGATGACATCGGCGCCTTGGCGCGCCGCGACGCGGGCTTGCACCACATCTTCGTAGATGTTGCCGGTCGCCACGATCACGTAGAGCAGCGGCTGCGGGCCACACCCCAAGGTATCCAAGAAGTTCTGCCGGGTGGCGCGCTGGGCGGCGATGCGCTGCAGGCCGTGTTGGGCCAGGTGATCACCCAGTTGGCGGGCCGCCGGCTGCAGCCCAGGGATGGCCTGGGCCGCGTAGGGCCGCAGATCGATGTGGCCTTGCACCACCGCGTGCGCGGCTTCTTGCGCGCTCAGCCCGCGGTCCAGCATCGCCTGGCAAAACGGCGCGGCGACACCACTTTGCAAGAGCCCTTCGCCCTGCAACTGGTCGACGATGCGGTTGACCCACGGCACGCCGTCGTCGCCCGCGCCGTCCACGCCCAACAACCGGAGCACGGTGCGCTCGATGGCGACGGTTGAGCGGCGCTCAGTGAAGGCGTCGACCTCGGCGGCCACTTGGCGGGCCAGGGTCCGCGCGCGCGCCACTTGGTCGGCGGGGAGGCGGAGCTCGGGGCAGCCAAAACCCGGCGGCACCGGGGCGGCGGCGCTCACCACGGCAGACGGCGAGACAGCACTGGACATGGGAAAATCCTTGGCAGTTTTTCGGCGTCGGCAGGCTCTGCGGCGGCGGCGCTCGCGCGGGATCGGCGGGCTCGCGGGTCGCGCCCCCCGCAACAGGCTGAACTGCCGGGCACGGCAAGGCGCCGGCGCGGCGCTAGGATAGCCGCAGTGCCCTGGCCGTGCTACCCTGCGGCCCATGAGCGAAGACCCGCGCCCAGACCAGCCCGACCCTCCGCAGCCGCCGCCGGAAGCAACCGATGTGGCTGAACTCGCAGCAGATTCTGCCGAGGCGCTGCCTGTGGAGGCGCCGGAGCCGACCGGCCCAGCGGTATCGCCGGCCCTGACCGAGCCGTTACAGAGCGAGGTCGCGACGGAGACGACGGGCCCCCTGCGTGGAGGCAAGGGTCGGCCGCGCCACGCGGAAATGGTCATGACCGGCGTGATGCCGCCGTTCGAGCTGTCGGACAGTCCGATCCCCGAGCTGGACGAGGCTCCAGCGGAACTCAAGCGCTGGACCCCAGGCACGTCGGCAGGCCAGGCCGAGGCGCTGCTGCCGGCCAAGTCTGCGTCTTCGGCCAGTATTCGCGCGCTGCAACCCGCCTCGCCGCTGCCGCAGTTTGCCCCTACGGGTACGCCGGCCGAGGAAGCAGCGCTGGCCAGCCACCGCAAGCAGCGCTGGCGCCCGGGCGACGAATTTGTGCCCGGCGAAGGCGAGAACCCGGCCCCAGCTGCGGATGGTTCGCCAGGGCGCCCGACGGACACCTACGCGCCGCGGCCCATCAGCGGCATCTCGGCCGACGAGATCGACCAGCCGATGCGGCGGCCAAGTGGCTCGCTGCGGCCGGTGGGGAGCCGATCGAGCGCCGCGATTCCGCTGGTGCCAGCGCCGCCACCGCCGTCGCCCTGGCAGAAATTCGCAACCCCCGCGGCAATGTTCGGCCTGGTGCTGCTGCTCGTCAGCGCGGCGGTGCCGTGGCTGTCGCGGGCGCACGAGCGCGCCGTTGCGCCGGACCACGCCAGCTTGCAGCGAGCGGCGGCGATCGTCGCGAAGGACCTGCAAGCCGGTGATGCGCTTGCCTTTACTCCGGACTGGGGTGCCCACGAGGCCTGGCTATTCGACCAAGCTTGGACGGGCAAGGGCTTGAAACTGGACGACGATCTGCTGTGGGGCGACCCCTACGATCCGTGGACGGCCGACGGCCACCGCCGGTTGTGGCTGGTCGGCACCCACGACCGTTTCGAGCGCGCCGAGGTGGGCGCCATCCAGCTGCGCCGCGAAGACGTGGGCCACGGCACGGTGGTGGGCCTGTACCAACTGCCGCACTCGACCACGGCCTTTGACTTTCGCAGGCAATTGTCTAGCGCTCACGCCAAGATCCGCTTGGGCGAAGCCAACGCCGCCTGGCGCGACTGCCCGTGGCGCGGCGATCCGCAGACCGGCCGCCACGCCTGTGGGGGCGCGGAGTACCAAGACGTGTGGCAGGGTCTGCACGAGGTGGGCGGCACCCGCCGCGAGTGCATCTTTGTCCACCCGCCTGGCGACCACGGCACGCTGCGCCTCACCTTTGGCGACCTGCCGGCCGGCACCGAGCTGCAAGGCCGCCTGGGCAATCGCCTGTGGGCGGTCCGCCACGGCGACACGGGCACACCGGTGCGCTTCACCGTGCTGGTGGGCGGCGAGCAGCGCTGGGAAAAGACCTTGCCGACCGATGACTTCAGCTATTACCGCTGGTCGGTGCCGCTGCGCCCGACCGATGCCGGAAAAGAGATCGCCTTTGAGATCTACGCCGACCAAGAGGCCTGGCGCGAGGCCTGCTTTGATGCGCGGCTGATCGGACGGGCGGGGCCGTAGGGATCAGCGAAGTCCATAAGAATTGAATGTTTTTTGGTGATTCGAGCGCTCAGAGCCCTCACCCCGCCGCTGTGCGGCACCCCTCTCCCAAAGCTTTGGGCGAGGGGTTTTTAGGGCCCTAGTGGCCCAGGAGCCCCATGCCCCGCGACCGCCAGACCGCCCTGCTCGCCTGGTACCGCGCGCACCACCGCAAGCTGCCGTGGCGCGCCGACCCCGATGGCCCGCCGCCGCCCGCCTACGCGGTGGTGGTGTCCGAGCTGATGCTGCAGCAGACCCGCGTCGACACCGTGCGCGACTACTTTGCGCGCTGGCTGCGGCGCTGGCCGGGCTGGGCCGATCTGGCAAGCGCCAGCGAAGACGAGGTGTTGCAGCAGTGGACCGGCCTGGGCTACTACCGCCGCGCCCGCTACCTGCACGCGGCGGCCCAGGCGGTGTGCGAGCGCCACGGCGGCCAGTTGCCCAGCGAGACCGCGGCGTTGCAAGCCCTGCCCGGCCTGGGGCCCTACACGGTGGGCGCGGTGCGGTCGATTGCGTTTGGCCAGCCGGCCGCGCTGGTCGACGGCAACGTGGCGCGGGTGCTGAGCCGCTGGCTGGCCCTGCCCGATGACCCCAGCCAAGGCGCCGGCAAGAAAGCCGTGTGGGAAGAGGCTGAACGCGAGCTGGAACCAGGCCTCCCTGCGCACAGCCAACCCGGCACCTGGAACCAGGCGCTGATGGAGCTGGGCGCCACGCTGTGCAGCCCCAAGGACCCGCAGTGCATGCTGTGTCCGGTTCGCGAGGGCTGCGAGGCCCAAGCCCAGGGGCTGCAACGGCAAATCCCGCCGACGCGCCCCAAGACCAAGGTGCTGGGCGTGCCAGCCCGCGCGGTGCTGCTGCTGCGGCCGGGGCGCGAGGGACCCACGGATCCCAGCGAGGATCTGGTCCTGCTGGGCAGGCGCGGGCCAACCGGGCGCTGGGCCGGTCTATGGGAACCGCCGACCGCCGAGGGCGACGACGCCGGCGAGACCCTGCGCAACTGGCTGAAAGGCAAGGCCGTGCAGCACCTGGCCGAGCTGCCCGAGGTGGTGCACCTGCTGTCGCATCGCAGGTATGTGGTGGGGGCGGAGGTGCTGGCCGAGCTGGACGCCGGGCAGGAATTCGACCTAACAGAACTGGGTTACGTGCAGGCGCGCTGGGTGACGCTGGCGGCGGCGCTGGGCCAGACCTCGGGGCTGTCGCGGCTGGGGCAGCGGGTGATTGAGGGGTGGTTGGTGGGGCAGACGTTGGTCGGGTGACCCAGCCTCGACCACCTGGAGTGCGTAGGTTATGCGCACCCCACCTGATTCGCGCCTGTACGGCTTTTCTGACCCGTTCTGCAACTGGCGAGAATCAGGCGGGGACCCCGGTTCGGACCCGAAGAATTGCCCGAGTTTTCGATCCGATTCGGACGGAATTGGTATTAGTTCCCCCGCCACAACTACGGCGTAGGGCCGGCGCACCGGGCCAAACGCTGGCTTCGCGTTGCGCGCCTGGCCCGCGCCCGCTAGTATCCCAGCGTTGGGTTGTGCACTCGTCGTTCCCTTCTGTTGGGTCACCGCAGGCGAGCCAGCGTACCCGTGAGGGACGAATGCAAGGTACGATCGGGCGGTTTCGGCTCGATGCCGTGCTGGGTAGCGGCGGCATGGGTGTGGTCTATCGGGCGTTCGACCCGATGACCAACCGCCACGTCGCGCTCAAGACCTTCCTGAAGGTCACGAGCGGACAACGGTCGGCGATCAAGCGCGAATTTCGCCTGTTGGCCGATGTCCTGCACCCCAACTTGGTCCAACTGTACGAACTGCACGCCGACGAGACCGAGTGCTTCTTCACGATGGAGCTGGTCGAGGGCGCGACGACGTTCGAGCACTGGTGCCGCGACGCCGACCCCCAGCAGTCGGCCAAGTGGCGCGAGGCCTTGTACGGTCCAACGCTCGCGGCCGATGACCCCCAGTTGGTCGAGCCGCCAGCCGCTGCGGCTGCCCAGGGCCGCCCCAACGTCGACATGGGCCGCCTGAAGACCAGCCTTGGGCAGCTGAGCGAAGGGCTGCGGGCGATGCACGGGGCGGGTTTGGTCCACTGCGACGTCAAGCCGTCGAACGTGGTGATCACGCCGCTTGGTCGCACAGTCCTGCTCGATTTTGGGGTCGCGACCGGCGGCGGCGCCGACGCCGTCCATGCCGGTGGCTTGCACGGCACGCCCAGCTTCATGGCGCCCGAGCAACTCGCCGGCAAGGCGCCCAGCCCGGCGGCGGATTGGTACGCCGTGGGCGCCATGCTGCACTTGACGGTGACCGGCCGTTTGCCTTTCGAATCCGTCCAGTCCCGCTACGCCGGGGGGCTGCACCGCGCGCCCGCGTACTTGGCCAACCCGATCGACCAGGTCCCGAGCCGCTTGGCCGACTTGATCCAGGGGCTGCTGGATCCCGATCCGCGGCGACGCTTTGGCGCACCACAAGTGGCCGGGTGGCTTGGGCAAATTCGGCCTGCGCAGCCGTCGTTCCGCACGAGCCAAGCCATCGCCGTGGGCTTGGTGGGGCGCGCACGCGAACTGGCGCACTTGCGCAGTTGGCTCGAAGTCGCGGGGCGCACCCCGGTCGCGGTGCGGCTGGCCGGGCCGTCGGGGATCGGCAAGTCGGCGCTGCTCCGACATTTCTTGCAGCAAGCCGTGACGACGGATCAGGTGGTGGCGCTGGCAGGCCGCTGCCACCCCATGGTCACCTTGCCCTTCAAAGCCTTTGACGAGCTGGTCGAATCGCTTGCCCGGCGGATGGAAGCGGGCCTGTTCAATCCGGACTTGCAGGCGATCGCGCCCGCCGAGTTGGCGGCGCTGACCTCGGTCTTTCCGGTGTTGAGCGAGCCGATTTGGCGGCGACGGCCGCGGGCGCCGGCACCGCCGCAGCCCACCGAACGGCGCCGGGCCGCGTTTGGGGCGCTGGCGTCCTTGTTCGCCGACTTGGCGCGCGAGGCTACGCCCGTCGTTTGGATCGACGACTGGCAATGGACCGATGCCGACAGCATGGACCTGCTGGCCAGCCTGCTCGCCCACCCGGTCATTCCACGCTTGCTGCTGGTGCTCAGCCACCGGCCCGATGCCGAGCTTGTCCAGCGGCTGGATAGCCTGGAAGCGGCGACGCCGCGCGTCCAATGGCACGCCATGGCGCTGACGGCCCTTGGGGGCGACGACGCGACCGCCCTGGTACAGCAATCGCTGCTTTCGGCCGATCCGGCAGCCATCGAAGGGCTGCGCCACGCCATCGACGAAGCGGGGGGCAGCCCATTCTTGCTGCGGCAAATCGCCACGGTCGCCAGCCAAGTGCAGCAGAGCGCCTGGCAAGGACGCCCGCTGGCTCAGTTGCTCTCGGTTCAGACTTCCAGCCTGGACGCGGCCGAATTGGCCGTGCTGCAGGCGGTCGCCGTGTCAGGTGCGCCCGTGCCGCGCGCCGTGGTGGGCCGGCTGCCCGGCACGCTAGAGGGCCTGCATAACTCCATAGAGCTTCTACGCAAGCGCTGTCTGGTACGCTTCAATTTCGGCGGCGAAGGGCAGACGCTGCTCCCCTACCACGATCGGGTCGGCGACGCGGTGTTGGCCGAACTCGACGCCGAACAACTTGCCGCGCTCCATGCGGCCTTGGCCAAGGCCTGGCAGGCCGAGGCGGACCCGCTGCCCGAGCCGATCCTGCGCCACCTGGAGGGCGCCGGCGACCTGGTGCAAGCCGGCCACTACGCGGTACTCGCCGCCGAGCGCGCGTCTGCCGCCCTGGCCTTCGATCAGGCAGCCTCGGCCTGGGCCAAAGCCATTGCCCTGGGCGCAACCGACCTGCCACGCTGGCAACTCTTTGCGCGTCAAGCCGAATCCTTGGCTGACTGTGGTCGCGGTGCCCTTGCGGCCGACGCTTGGGTCGAGGCGGCGCGGCTGGCCGAGCCCTTGGCGGGCGAGGCGACGGCCGAGCAAATGCGGCAAAACGCCAGCGTGGAATACCTGCGCGTGGGCCGCGTGGACCAAGGGATGGGGCTGCTGCGCGAAGTCCTTGCCAAGGTGGGCTGGCACCTGCCGGGCGGACGGGGTCGGGCCATCGCCGACATGCTGTGGCAGCGGGCGCGGCTGGCGATGCGCGGCCTCGACTTCCGGCTGCGAGATGGGGAACTGCCCGCGACGGACGCGCGCTACCTCGACACGCTGTGGGCGGCTGCCACGG
The DNA here is from genome assembly GCA_037441385.1 of Myxococcales bacterium. Classification (GTDB taxonomy): domain Bacteria; phylum Myxococcota_A; class UBA9042; order UBA9042; family UBA9042; genus SXRM01. The sequence continues at coordinate 16,929 of JBBISH010000052.1, read as the reverse complement.
GTGTCTCGTTTCTCGACTTCGTCAAGGCCAATGCCCTGGGAGTTGCGCACCTGCGTGGCGCGCTCGACCTTGGGGACCGCCGCCGGATCCTGCGCTCACTGGCGTACGAGGCCTGCTACCACAGCATGCTCGGCGGCCACGCCGGGGTGGCCCGCGCCGAGGCCATGCTCGAGACCGCCAAGGGCTTGGCCCTGGACCCGCCAGAGCCCTACGAGACGGCCTGGCTGGCCTTGGGCAAAAGCTCGCTCGCCTATTTTGCCGGCCACTTTCGGGTCGCCTACGAGCAGGGCCTCAAGGGCGCGCGCATCTTTGCCACGCAATGCCGGGCAGTATCGTGGGAAATCAGCAGCTGTCAGGGGTTCGTGGTGTCGGCGCTGCCCTACCTCGGTCGCTTCGACGAACTGCGAACGCGCCTGCCCGATCTGATCGCCGAAGAGGACAGCCGTGGGGCGACACTGGCGGCCACAGGGCTACACCTTGGCCCGCGGTCGCTCTTGTGGCTTGCCGACCACGGCGCCGCCCGCTGGCAGGCCGACGCCGATACGCGGATGGCTTGGTGGTGGCAGAACGCGCCAGAAACCCATGCCTACGAGTACGTTCTTGCCGCCTGCCAGGCTGCGCTGTACCAGGGCCAGGTCGCGCTCGCCCGCCACACGTTCGACGAACACCGCGCCAAGGTCGTCCGCGGCTCCTACTACCGCGTGCAGTTCATCGCCGCGGAATTGTACGACTTGGAGGGGCGAATCTTGCTCGCCGAGGCTGCCCAGCGGCGCACGGCAAAGAACAAGGCGATCCTGAACCAAGTGCGGGCCCTGGCCAACAAGCTGGCGACGTCGCCGGTCGCCGTGGCGCAAGTGTTTCGCGGCGGGTTGCTCGCTGGCGTCGCCTGGCAGGGGGGCGACGGCCAAACCGCCGCACAGATCCTGGGGGAGACCGCGCAGCAAGCCAGCGACCTGGACTTGGCGCTCCATGCCACGGCGATGGGCTGGGCGCTGGCCACCTGCCGCCAAGACCGCGCCGCGATGGCGACGGCGCGCACTGCCGTGGCCGCCCTTGGGGTGGTTGCGCCCCAGGCCATGGCCCACATGCTGCTACCAGGGATCCCGATCCAGGATCTGGAGCGCGGCGCAGCTCCGATGCGCGCAGAAGATCCAAACTGATCCGCTCGGTGGCGGCTGTCCCAAGTCCGCCATTCTGCCCGGCACACGCTAAGGTTGTGAGGCAAAAGCCGCTACAGCGCCTTGGCCGTGGACAGGCGAACCAGGCTGCTGACGATCGCCGAAACTGCCGCTTTTTCAGGGGGCTCACTGGCGCGGCGCCCCGCCTCGACGGGTCGCGTCCTCTCGCGCTGGTAGCGCGGGCGCTGGTGGTGGTCGCGCACCAACCAGTCTTTTTCAAGCCATTCTGCAAGGATCGGGGGTAGCCCGTAGCGGGCGAACAGATCCTCGGCCGACTCGCCTGGGGCGTGCGCCATCAACTGATCGATCCACTGCCACACATCCAAGATGTCGAACATGTGCGGCAGGCCCATGCCGTGGAGCATCTCGTCCAGGCGCTTCAAAGCTTGGAGATCACGGGGTTCGCGCTCTTCCATGGGCCACAAAGCGCACAGCTCGCCGTAGAATTGGCTCGCCGGATCGCTCAGGATGGCGTTGACGGCCCGCCGCGCCGACTCGTTGGCCGATTCCATCGTCGCGACGCGGGTAAAGGTGCGCGGCAGGTTGCCGGCCACGGTGAACACGCCGTCGACCAGCGCGTAACCCGGTCCGTCCAGGTCCCCCGGCCGCAGCTCCCACGTGTCGGTGGTGTTGATCAGGTAGCCCTCGCGCAGCTTGACAGGGTCCTTGGCTTGGGAGCCGTTGTGCACAAACTCGTCGAGATGATAGGCAAGCGGCCAGGGCAACGTGTCAGTGTGCTCGAGGAGCGGCGCGAGCCCGTGCACGTGGCCGCCGCACACAGACGCGTGGACCTGCCGCCAAGTCTCTTGGGCGATCTCCTCGGGCGTGCACTGGCGGGCCGTCTTGCCTGGAATCGCCGTGCGCGACCACCAGTGGGGCTCGCGACTGGGCGGCGCGTCCCGCGCGGGCGTATCCCAATCCCCAATGATCACAGACAAAATACCCTTGATCCCGTAGGCCTCGTCCATGTCCACGGGCGAAAACTGCGCCTGCGACACCGACGACAGGCCCCAAGCCGAAGTGGGGAAATAGAAGTGCCCACGCAGGAACGTGACGTCCACGGGCAGGAAGAACTGAATGCCGTACATGCGCGCAGTAGTGCGCTGCACCGGGAAATTCAGGCACTTTTCAAGGTCGCCCGTCGGCTTCCAGGTCGGGGTCTCGGCCGCGGTTGCGCGGACCACCCTGGCCAGCACGCTCGGCTGCAGCGCCAACACGAAGTAGTCCGCGGCGACCGGGCCGATGGCGGGGACCGGACTGTCGCTGTGGTCGGTCGGCTCTAGGTGGGCCACCCACGGCCCGGCGGTCCCGCCAGACGGATCTTGGGCCAAGCCGAATCGGGTCAGTTCATAGCCATGGTGGAACTGGACGCCCTTCTTGGTCAGCCAGCGTTGCCATGGGTCCAGCCAGCCGTCGCTGATCGGCCCGGCCATGACTCGGTCGACGCTGCCGCTGCCGGCGGCCTGATCCGCGAGCAATTGCACAAAGGTAGCGCCCTGGCTGTGGGCGTCGGCCTGCTTGGCGTCCACGGCCACCAGCACCTTGGGGATGCCCTGGATGTCGTCTTGGGCTCGCTTGGAGAACGCATCGCCGCCGACAAAGTCCCACCACGACTGCCCGTCCAAGTCCAGGCGCCGCTGCCAGCAGGTGGTCATGAATTGGAACACCTTGAGCTGGAAGCGGGCGATATCGCGGGCCGTATAGTCCAAGCCGGCCAGGGCGGAATACAGCGTGTCGACCATCTCTTGCGACGACAGCGACGAATCGCGATGGAATACATACGGCTGCCGTCCATCCGCCGCACCGATGCCCTGGCGCAGGGTGGGGCGCAACAAGTCGATTGCGGTGCGCGGTGTGCCATCGCCCAAGGGAACGCGCGAGAGCGTGTCGTTCAGGTGCAGGTAATACGACGGGAAAAACCGAAAGCCGTGCTCGCCGGGCAGCATGCGCCGCGGCGTCCTCTCGACCTCGCGCAGGTTCGTCGCCGAAGCGTCTTCGAACTGGCCAACACGCACTTCGCCCGTGTGGCGGTCGCGCCAAGCGAGCCAGGTGCGATCGGCAGAGGTTGGGTCGGGCCACAGATCGACGATGCGGTCCTGGTTGGGCAATTGGCCCAGCGACGTAGCGCTGTTGGCGTGGACCTTGTACCAACGCCCGTCCGAGGTGCCGGCCCAGAGCACCGGGCCCCCGGTTGCGGCGTCGCCGACTTCGCGCACGGCGGTGAAGCAGGCGCCGGCGACCTGGGTGCAAGTGGCCGCGTTTTGTCCATTTCCGTCCCACGTGCCCACCTGACCGAGGCCACCGAACGCCACGCCGGTCGCGGTGGCGGAAAGGCACTCGATCACACTGAAATCGCCCGTGTTGGAGGTGGGAGCGGGGACCGGCGGCGATGGTGCGCCGGACGGGCTGACCAAGACGTCGTCGCGACTTTGCCAAAGCCTGTCCTGGGCATCAAAGCAGGCCCGAAGCTTGCTGAGCGCGCACCGATCTTCCCAGGTGGGGTCGGGCGCCCGTTCGAACGTCCCAGGCTTGGAGATGACCTTGATCGGGGGCTGGGCCGCATCATCCGGCACCGGCAGCACCGCAACCGCCACCAAGGGCGCACCTTTCTTGCCCACCGACAGCGCTACGCAGGCGCCCGGCAAGTCGGCGACCTTGGTCCACGAGCCCTGCCAGCGCCAAAGCTGCTGCGAACCGCGCACCGCAAAGAAGCTTCCTGCTGGCTGCGCAAAGGCCACATGGCTGTACAGATCGTAGCCGCCATAGGTCTTGATCCACTTGCCGGTCGCCAGATCCCACTCGGCCACCCCTTGGCGCGCAACGAGCAGCCGCCCGTCCTTGCGCACCACCGGCTGCACCGCCAAAGGCTCCTCGCGCCAGCGCACAGCCCGTTGCAGCGGCGCGAGCGGCGGGGGCGGCGTCGGCTCGGGCAATGCTGCCGGCGGGACCGAAGCCTGCTGCGTCCGGGCCATGCCGCCCACTCGCGGCAGCCGTTCGTAGACATGCACCTCGAAGCCCCGCTCGATCAGTTCGTGCGCCGCCGTCAAACCCGAGATGCCGCCCCCAAAGATCGCCACTTTTCGGTTAGCCACCGATCCCCCCCTTGGCCTGCGACCACCGTTGCGCGGTAGCGAGCAAGCAGCACTGCACAGGCATCGCTGCGCACAGCTCCCAGCAGGTAGATGCGCCAAGCGTCGAAAAATCGTAAACATTCGTCGACGGGCCCCACAAGGAGCATCCGCTCGCTGAGTAGTGCGTCCAGCAGCGTACTCCGGCCATCGACCAGATCCAAGAGACAGGCCCCCGTCGTAGTCAGCCTGGCTACAGCCGCGCCCGCCCCTTGCCGCACCGCCACCGCCTCGCCGGGCCCACCCACCCGCCAGGTCTCGCCGTCGACCGTCAGCGCCAGCACCCGCCCATCCAGGGCGGCGCACAGCCCAACCCAGGCCCGCGGTTGGCCAATTCGCAGCGCCGTCAGCGACTCTTCGATTAGGGCACCAAAGCCCGCCTCTGGGTTGCGCGGCGCCGGCGACCGCTTAGGGGACGAGGAATTCGACCACACTTTCGGCCTCCATGTGCAGCGGCTCGCCGGAAATCTGTCCGTCAAGACAAAGGGTTGCTGCGCACTCGTGGATACGGGTCACCCCAAGGTCGGTGTCGCGCGGCACGCCCAGCACGGCGACGCTGTGGATCGAGAAAGCCCCTTTGACGTAGTCGTCGCGCCAGCGGGCCTCGACGCACAGCCGCGCCGGCACGTCGCCGGTGGCTTCGTCCAAAACTAGGGCCAAAACGCTAGGGAATTTTGGCCACCACTCGCCCGGCGCCTGACCCTCGCCCCACACCCGCAGCTCGCCGTCGCGAAACACCCGACGCTCGACCCCATCGCGCCAAATCGACAGCGCCTGCGCGGTGGTTTGGCCGCGCCCGCCGTCTTGCATCCGCAGAAACAGCGCGTGCCACAACTGGTTTCTGGCCGCGGGCAGAGCGTAGGCCCACTGCCAGGCAAAACTGTCGCCCCATTGCCACGGCCCCCAATTGTGGTCGTGGTAGGCCGGCACCTCGTTCAAATTCCAGGTTTTTCCGCCCGCCGTGACCACGCCGCTCGCCAGCAGCCGCGGTACCGCCACCCAGTGCACGGGGGGGCCACCTTCGGCTGGCCGCAGCAAGATCGGCGTGGCCTGGGGCACACAGCGCAGGTCGATCGCCAATCCCCCAGGCAAGTCACAGTGCACGCACAACTCGTCGCGCACCAAGCGCATGAACTGAATACCAAATTGCAGATCCACGCGCCCACTGGCCACGCGCACTTCCTTGGGGTCAACCGTCAACACTTCGCCGTACCACTCGCCTTCGTGGACCAGGGCGACCACGCGCGCAGCCTCGCGCCACTTGCCAGCGGCCTGCGGCGTGTCGACCAAGCTGAAATTGACCAGCAGCGTCAGGGGGCCGCGTCGCACGCATAGGTGCAGCCACTCTTTGTGCCCGGGCGGCCCACCAAAAAGCCGTGGCGACCGGCGTACATGGTCCAGAGCGGCCAAGCGCGACGCCAGCATGGCCTACCGCTTCCAGCTCGAAAATGGTTTAGCGACTTCCACTTGCAGTGGCTGCACCGGCTCGGGCCCCTCGGCCGTCTGGGCCAAGCCCATCGCCACCCGCCGCAGCACGGCGATGGTGCCAAGAGTGGCCTCAACCGCCCGCCGATCTTGGGGGTTCAGGCTCTGGGGCTCGCCGTCTGGCAAGCTGGCGATCAGCACTTCGGCTTGGCGGTGCAGCGAAAACAGCCCCAGCAACGCCGCGTTCCAGCGCGACCTGTCGTCGTGCTGCCAGGCAGCGGGCGCGGTCAAGCGGGGATCGTCCATCCGGCGTCACCCGTGATCGAGCTGCGCGAGCAGCGCTTCGAGCTCGCCGGCCGCAGCGGCTATGGCCACGGCGTCGACCAACGAACTGGGCAAGGCCCCATCCGGGGCAGGCACCTCGTCGGCCAGCCCCAAGGTCGCCACGGTCCACACCGCGCGGGCTCGCCGTATCCCCTCGCGCGTGCTCAGCTTTTGCGCCACGACCGCCCCTTCGGCCGTCTGGGCATAGGCCCGCCCCTCGCGCGCCAAGGCGTCAAAAAGCTCTTGCAGGGCCCGCGGGTGCTTCAGCGCCACCTGACGCAAAGTGCGCAGCCCCGCCAGCGCCGGATCGGCGGACGGCTGGCCCGGTGTCGCCGCGGTGGGCTGACTCACGCAGCGACGTCGATCGGCAGCGAGCGCCTGCCCCTGAGGTTCTCAAAGTCGCCACTGAGGTTCTCAGAGGTGCCACTGTCCGTCTCAAAGGTGACAAGGGTGCGGAACAAAGACTTCGAGCCAGCCGATTTGCTCGCCTTGGCGGTGGCCGAGTGGAGGGTCAGCTTGAGGTTCAGAATCTTGCTCTCGCCGGCCTGCAGCACAAAAGGCAGCGACAGATCGGCAAAACTGGGCGAGGCGCCCCCCACTGAACTGCCCTGAAGCTCGATGTCGACTTGCTCCCCGGCATCGGGGCTCGACGACAGTGTGTTCCTCTTGCGCGCCGGCGTCACCGACATGCCCACGCTCATCACCGCTCCAGTGGTGTTCTGGACCGTCACCCGCGCCGTGCCGCCACTTTCCACCGTGATGACCTCTTCAGCACGGAAGATTTCCAGCCCGCAAGCACACTGGTCTTGGGCCCCTGCTGGAGCGCCAGAGGCCGGCGTGCGGCATGCCTGCGGCATCAGCAGCGACGCGACCAAGTTGGCGTTGTAGGTGGCAATCCGCGTCAGGTCATAGCCCAAGTCCGCCAAACCCTTGTGGATGGTGCCACCACAGCCACAAGCACAACCGCACGCCCCTCGACCCGTCTTCATGGTGTGAACTCCTTTCAAGAACAGCGCAATCTGACGCAAGGCCAAGTCGCGCGCCTGATCTCCCAAGATCCCCTCTGCATGAGCCACGATCGCCTCCTTCGTGCCCCTCTTCGTTCGTCTGCGGCTCCCAGTCGCGCCACATCGGCAAAGACCATGGCTCCAGCCGCTAAGCGGGTCGCTCGCACACGTCGCGCGCAAGCGCCACCAGGAATTCCCGATGGATCCCTGGCTTTAGGGCCGACTCCAGCCCAGCCAGCTCGAGCCCTGCCTGTTCTGCCGCCTCGCGCGCACGCTTTCTGGCGTAGTTCAAGCTGTCGCCACGATGCACTAGGTCCTTGAGAAAGGCAACGTCCTCGGCAGTCTTCTCGGCGCGTGGCCGGCGCAAGATGTCCACGGCCCTGCCCCGCGCGGCATCGGTCGCAACCCGCAGCGCATGCAGCAGAATCAGTGTGTGCTTGCCCTCCCACAGGTCGCCATCCAGCTCCTTTCCGTAGCCCGTGGCGGTGGGGTCCAGGTTCAACACGTCGTCTTGGATTTGGAACGCCAGCCCAAGCTGCCGAGCACACGCGCCCAGCTGTTCAATGACAGGCGGTTCTGCGCCGGCCAGCAACCCACCCAGTTGCATGGGCGCCAAGAACGTGTACCAAGTGGTCTTCTTCCAAACCAGCAGTTCGTAGTCCGCGTCGCCGCCGCGGTAGTCGCCGTGGGCAATCCAATGCAGCTCAAGGGCTTGCCCTTCGGCGGTCTCGCGTGCCATCTGGGCGACCGACCGCAGGACCCGCAGGGCCTTGCCCACCCCCACCGTACGCAAATTGTCGAGCAGCGGTTCGATGGTGATTGCCAGCAGAGCATCGCCGACGTTGATCGCCGCTGGGATTCCGTAGGCGGCGTGCAGTGTTGGCGTGCCACGGCGCAACAGCGACCCGTCCTCGATGTCGTCGTGAATCAAGAACGCGTTGTGGTAGAGCTCCAACACCGCTGCCGTCGTCTGCGCGTGGGCCAGTTGGCCGCCAAGAGCGCGACAAGTCGCCAGGCACAGCGCCGGCCGAAATCCCTTGCCATGGCGCAGCGGGTAGTCCCGGACTGCGCGGTAGAGTGGCTCGAAGTACGGGCCCTCACTGGGAATCAGCCGTTCGATCTCGGTTCGCACCACGGCGCGACACGCGCGCAAGTAGTCGTGATAGGCGTCGTTGGGGGCGCTCTGCACGGGGCGGCCTGCCTTGCGTGAGTGTCCGGGCGCCCATCCAAGCAGTGGGAGCCGGGCTTGGTGACCCGAGCGCGAGCGTACGCTGGCTCCCGGTCCGCGTCAACGCCAAGATATGCATGAATGTACAGTAAATTATGGCCAAGTCCGCGGCACAAGGGGCCGGCGCGCCGGGTCCTGGTGCGGCGGACCGGCTACCCGCCCGCGGCATCGCGCTGCCCCAGCGCCTGGGCCTGTTCGAGCCAGCCGGCGCGCGCGCTGGGCGTACTTCCGCGCACCGGACCAAAGTAGCTGCGCCCGCGCAGCTTGATGCCACAAAATTCAAGAGTTCCCTTGATCATCGCCCGCTCGGCCGGGGCGCCCATCAGCCACCGGTAGTACCACGGCGGCGAGTCCATGGTCACCAACAGGCGCGCGGTGCGGCCCGCCAGCAGCCGGTCGGGCACAGCCCGGCCCTCCACATAGCGAAAGGCGAAGCCAGGAAGCAGCACGCGATCGCAGAACCCCTTGAGCAACGCCGGCAAATTAGCCCACCACACCGGATAGACCCACACGATATGCTCGGCCCAAAGGAGCTGCGCTTGGGCGCGCTGCAGGTCCGGCTCCAGGGCGCTGGCAAAGCCAGAGCGCAGGTTCAGATCGAATTGCAAGTCGGTAAGATTCAAGCGCTCTACCTCGGCACCGGCGCTCGCGGCCGCCTCGACATAGCGGGTGGCAAGGGCGGCACACAGGCTGTTGGCGCGAGGATGGCCGACTACGACAAGAATGCGCGGCATGGTGACTCCAAGCGGCACAAGAGCCGCCACCCCCTCAGACTAGCTCATGCTCACACGCATCGAAACGCCAGCACTTGCATGGTTGCCATGCACAAGCGCATGTCGTAGGCTGGGCGCGGAGGCCACATGACAACACGTTTGGATCCTACGGCGATGAACTGGGACGATTTGCACCTGTTCTTGGCCGCCTATCGCGCCCGCTCGCTCACTGGGGCCGGCAAGACCTTGGGCCTGGACCAGTCGACGGCGTCGCGGCGCCTGGCCAGTCTTGAAAAAGCTTTGAAGGCTCGCCTGTTTGATCGCGTGCCGGGCGGCTTGGCGCCCACGGGACTGGCTGAGCGCGTGCTGCCCATCGCCGAGACGGCCGAAGGGGCGGCGGCCGCCTTTGTGCGCGAGGCCGAGGCAGCGGACGAGGCCGTGGAAGGCGTGGTGCGGCTGGCGGTACCCGATGGAATCGACAGCGAATTTCTGGTGCCGCTCTTGCCGAAGTTGCTGGCCCAGTACCCAGGCCTGGTGATCGAGTTGGTGGCGAGCCAGCAGGTGGCCAACTTGGCGCGGCGCGAGGCGGATTTGGCGCTGCGGCTGGTGCGGCCGCGCACCGGCGATCTGGTGGCGCGCAAGGTGGCGGTGCTCGCCCAGGGCGTGTGGGTGCATCCTTGGCTGGGGTTCGGAGTTTGGCCGCGGTCTGGCCGATGTGCCATGGGTCGACTGGGACGAGAGTGTTGGCTCCGAGACTACCCAGTGGTTTCAACATGTTGTACCCAATGCGCGGGTAGTGTTGCGCACCAATCGCATCGACGCGCTGGTCGCCGCCGTGGTGGCCGGGCTGGGCGCGGCGATCCTGCCCGATGCCTTGATGCGGCAACGCAACGTGGGCCTGGCCGAGCCGCTGCTCAAGCTGCCGGCCGACGACGCGGCGCTGGCCTGTGGCGTGTGGCTGGTGGCGCACTCGGCGCTGGTGAGTGTGCCGCGAGTGCGGGCGGTGTGGCGGTTCTTGCACGAACAAGCGGTAGCGTTCTTGGACGACCCGGCCGCCGGGCGGACCTCGGAGTAGTCGCCTCTAGATCGGTTTGAGGACCATCACCCAGAGCGCCGCGAGCAGCAGCGTCCCCACCACGCCGCCAGCGACAAAGTAGCGCAGCAGTGGCGCGCGCAGGTGGGCCGGCGGAGTGTCACCGCCATGCAGCAGCGCATGGGCGCAGGTCCGTTCTAGGCGAAGCTGCATCGGCACCAGCGCACCGCCCCACAGCGCACCGGCCACGACAAACAGCGCGACGCCCCACTGCAGCCACTTGGGCGTCAGCACCCCGCCGTGCAGTTGCCCCAGCGCTGCGCCGTTGACCACCAGCAAGAGGCACGCCGGGGTGGTCAGCCACACGTCCAGGCGGTTGATGCCTGCCAGAGCAAAGTGCAGCCGGCTCAGGGACCTGCTCGCGTCGGCTTGGGCCAGCCACACCGCCCCGCTGGTGGCGTTGCCCAGCAGCAACACCATCCCCAGCAGGTGCAAGCCCCGATGGACCAGCACCGGCAGCAAGGGCGGCGGCGGCGCCACGATGCAGACCGCCGAGGTCACCGCTACCACGGCCACGGATCCAAGAAGAATCGCTGGTTTCATCGCATCCTTGTGGAGCGCGCCGCGGGCAAGCTTGGCGGGCGGGTCCAACCGTGCCGCGGCACCAAGCCCAGGGCCCGAACCTGGGGCGGTCAAAACACCCCAAAACAATCCAGTGCTTATACGGCTTCCGTCCGAATCGGCTCGAAAACCTCGGCAATTCTTCGGGCCCGAACCGGGGTCCCCGCCTGATTCTCGCCGGTTGCAGACCGGGTCTGAGGAGCCGTACAGGCGTGAATCAGACTGGGGTCGTACTAGGGGTAGACCAGCCGGACGCCCCAGCGGGCACTGTCCGCCAAACGAAGGCGGGCTTTCTCGAACGACGGCGGACCAAACATGCCTGATTTGGCATTGTTCGAGAATCCGTAGCCCTCGGTGGGGGCGCCGACCAGATTGCTGTCCAGCTCGCCGTTGCCGTTTTCGTCGTGCATGACGGCCACCGCATAGTCGCCGGCCGGCACCGACTTGAAGCTGCAGACCGCGGACTTGCCCGGTTCGATGCCGACCCAAGCGCGCTGGCTGGCGTGGCTGGCGTCTTTGGGGAAGCCCTTGTCCGAGCGGAACAGCAAGCAGCCGATCCGGCCGCGGGCGTGGTGGATTCCGCTGACTTCGACGTCGAGGCTGGGGTTGGGGGCAGGATCGGCCCCGGCGCTCGCAGCGGCGCACAGGCCAAGGACCAAGAGGAGGGAAGTCAAGTAGCTGTGTCGCATGGCGTTCTCCGCGATGGGGCCGCAAGGTGCGGCGGATTGGGGCGGTCCAAGAGACGGCGAACTGAGCGGCCGCCGCGCTGTCGATCACCCTACGCACCGCGTCACGGCATAGCAACAGACAGATTAGAATGCGCTCTATGCAACTGCGCATGGAGCCGTTCGCGACCCGCAACGGCAAGGCCTGGGCGGCGCGCCTCTAGCTGGTCGCGGCCCGCCCCGGTGACCTCGCCAGGCGCGTCAGCACCACTTCGCGCAACCAGCGATGGGCCGGGTCGTTCGTCAGACGCTGCGGCCAAATCATCGCCACGGTGGGTTCCGGCGCAGCAAACGGCAGGGGCGCCACCGCCAGCGGCAACAACCGCGCGCCTTGCTCGCCCGCCGGGCGCGGCAGGGTCGCGACGAGCCGACTGGTGGCGGCCACAAAGAGCGCGCCCGCAAAATCGGGCACCCGCAGTCGCACGTCCCGCCGAAGGCCGCGCCGGGCCAGCGCTTCGTCGATGGGTTCGCCGTGGCCCAGCTCGACGCCGATGGCCAAGTGGTGCGCCGCGAGGTAGGCGGACACCGTTTGCGGCGGCGGATGGTCGCGATGGCACACCACCACCCACGAGTCCGCCAAGACGGGTTGAAAATCACACCACTTGGGCGTGAGCGCCGGCGGCCCGAACACCATATCGGCGGCCCCCGACGCCAGCGCCGCGACCGGGTCGGTGCCGAGCGGCAGCACCGTCAGCGCCACGCCGGGGGCGGCCACCAGCAGATCGTCCAGCACGGGCCCCAGCAGGGCCACCTGGGCGTAATCCGAGGTCCACAGTCGAAAAATTCGCTGCGTGGCGCTGGCATCGAACGGCACGGGCGGGGCGAACACCGCCTTGACGCCGGCCAGCGCAAGCTTGACGGGTTCGCGCAAGGTGCGGGCCCGCTCGGTGGCCACCAGCGCGCGGCCCTGGCGGACGAACAGCGGATCGGCAAAAGCGTCGCGAATTCGCCCCAAGACCCGGCTCATCGCGGGCTGACTCAAGTGCAAGCGCCGCGCCGCCCGAGTCACGCTGCCCTCGTCGAGCAGCACGTCCAGGGCGACGAGCAGGTTCAGGTCCAGGGCACTCAAATGCGTGTCGTGCATGATTACAGTCTAACATGTCATTGGACGCATGAATAGCTGGTCGCTACTGTGATCGAAGTGCGGCACGTGCCGCGAAACCCCAAGGAAACTGCTATGACTACGCCCGCCTCCCCCTCGCTTGCCGTCCGCCCCCAGCCTTCCACCCCCGCGCGTCGCGTGTTGCCCCTGGGCCTGTCGGCGCTGGTTTCGGCGGCGGGCTGTGCGTCCGCGACGCTGCCGTCGCTCGACCGCGGGATCGCCCAGCTTGGCGATGCGCCCGCCGCCGACCGCGCCATCGTTTTTGCCACCGCCACCCAGCTGGCCGAGCGCATCCGCCGCCGCGAGCTCACGTCGCTGCAGGTGACCGAGGCGTTCATTGCCCAAATTCGCGCCGAAAATGGCCGCTGGAACGCCATCGTTTGGCTTGATGCTGAGGGCGCTCGCCAGCGCGCGCGGCAAGCGGATGCGGCGCTCGACCGCGGCGAGCAGTGGGGGCCGCTGCACGGCGTGCCTGTGACCATCAAAGACAGCTACCGGACGGCCGGAATCCGCACGACGGCAGGGCACGCGCCCCTGGCCGACCACGTGCCGACCGAAGACGCGACGAGCGTGGCCCTGCTCCGCGACGCGGGTGCCATTGTGCTGGCCAAGACCAACCTGGCCCGGCTGGCGATGGACATGCAGACCACCAATCCGCTGTTTGGCACCACGCCCAACGCCTGGGATCCGGCGCGCACGGCGGGCGGCAGCAGTGGCGGGTGTGCTACGGCGCTGGCGACCGGTATGACCCCGCTGTCGCTCGGCAGCGATCTGGCGGGATCGATTCGGCTTCCGGTCGCCTACTCGGGCGTGTATGGCTTCAAGCCCACCCACGGCGTCACCTCGCTGCGCGGCCATATCCCGCCGCTTCCGGGTGAGATCAACGGGATCCGCGATCTCGCGGTCGCCGGTCCGCTCGCCCGCAGCATCGAGGACCTGGAGTTGGCCCTGCGCGTGCTGGCCAGGCCGCACCGGACCGATCACAGCGCGCGGCCGCTGCTGCCGCTGGAGTCGCCGCCGACGGCGCTGGCCGGGCTGCGGGTGGCCTATGCCGAGCAATTGGGCGGCGCGCCCGTAAGTGCGGAAGTACGCACGGCAATCCAGACGTACGTCGCGCAGCTGACCAAGGCGGGCGCGACCGTCACGCGCGCTGAACCGGCCGATTTCGACTATGTGGGCGCGTGGGAGACCTGGGGCGCGATCGTCGGCGCGCAAGGCGGCTACGAACGGTCGAACTTGGCGCGCTCGTTTGCCGAGTTCTTCGTGGGCAGCAAAGTTGCCGCAATCCCGACCCAGCGGCGGATCCTGGGGCCGATCACGGTGGCCGGTCACATGAGCGCGCTGGGCGATCAGGACCGCCACATCGACGCGTTGGAGCGGTTCCTGGCCGACTACGACGCCTGGATCGTGCCCGTGGCGACCACCACGGCCTTTCCCCATCACGCGCCGACCGACACGTATGGCACGTTCAATGTCTACGACACGCCACTGGTCGTCGACGGGGCGCCCGTGCCGTACTACGTGGCGACGCAGGCGTACACCACGCTGTTTTCGGTCACGGGCAGCCCGGTCGTGTCGCTGCCCATCGGCCACACGGCCCAGGGGTTGCCGGTCGGCGTGCAAGTGGTGGGCAGGCGCTACCAAGACTTGCGCCTGTTGCGGGTGGCGGCGCTCTTGGACAAGGTGGCCGATCACCGCCCGTATCCGGCTCAGGCTGGCCAAGAATAGCGGTCAAGGGGCCGTTACGACGGCGTGAACACACGGACCAGGTGGCCATCGGGGGCCGCCAACACGAATGTGTAGCCAAAGTCGAGCTGCACCGGCTCTTGCACGATGGGGGCGCCGAGCTGCCGGGCCTGAGCCAAGGCGGCGTCCGTCTCGGCGGCGCTGGCCGTAGTCACCGCGAGTTCCCAGCCGGCTGGCCGACCGGCGGGAGTAGGGCTCACGTCGTGTTCGGCCCACAGCCCCAGCATGGTGCCGCCCTCAAGGATCAGCATCGCGAAGTTGGCCGAAGATTCGACGATGGGCGCGCCGAACAGCTGGTGATAGAACTGGGCACTCGCAGCGGGTTCGCGGACGTACAAGATGATGGCGTTGGGGCACTTCATGGGTATCAACCTTGGTGCGCTCGGGGCGCGTGGTGGGGCTGGCGACTCCAGCCTCGGTCGCAGTGGGCCTTGCCAAAGCCGCCCTAGCTGAGCGGCCTTGCCCAGAAAGCATCGCAGCCCCTTGTGTCAGTTTCTGTCAGGAGGCTATCGTAGGGCGATGTCGCGCTCGGCCCGCCTGTTGGATTTGCTCGAACTGCTCCGCGGTCGGCGCTTTGCCGTGACCGCCGAGGCGCTGGCCGGCGAGATGGACGTCAGCGTTCGCACGATCTACCGCGATATCGCCACTCTGCAGGCCCAGGGCGCGCCGATCGAAGGCGAGGCCGGGATTGGCTACGTCCTCAAGCCCGGCTTTACGTTGCCGCCGCTGATGTTCTCGGTCGACGAGCTCGAGGCTTTGGTGCTCGGCGTGTCGTGGGTGGCCGATCGCGCCGATGCGAACCTGGCCGCAGCCGCGCGACGCCTGGTGAGCAAGGTGGGAGCTGTGCTGCCGCCAGCGCTGCGCCGCGAACTCGAAGCGACCACTCTGCTGGCCGGGCCTTCGACGCAACTGCCGGTCGACCCGGGCGTGGCCCTGGCCCTGCGGCAGGCCGTGCGCAGTCAGCACAAGGTCCGGCTGGTGTACCGCGACGGCCAAGACTCGACTTCGGAGCGGGTGGTGTGGCCCTTTGGTCTGGGCTACTTCGATTCGGTGCTGATGCTGATGGCTTGGTGCGAACTGCGCGGGGATTTTCGCCACTTCCGCGCGGACCGGATGGCGGCGGCGGTGCCGCTGGCGGAACGCTATCCGCAGGGACGGCGGGCCCTGCTAGAGGCGTGGCGGATCAAGGAAGGGCTCGAACCCGACGACGTGTACCTGTAGGCGGGCGCCATGCACTCTGGGCGGGTTGCAGCGCTGCCCGCAACGAGTCTGTGCACTTGGCCGGCGCGAAAGCGTGGCACCGCAGGAAAGCGGACGTTGTAGACGTTTATCAAGTCGTTTTTCCGGCAGTCCCGGCCGGTCCTGGAGCGGATGGCGCGACGGTGACCTCGGTGAACTTGTTGACCAGCAGGCCATTGCTGACATCGCGCATGACCAGCCCCAGATCCGGGCGGCGCAACGGGGGCAACCGCAGCGGTAGGGCTACACCTCGGCAAGGGCAATCAAGCTCGCCCGCAGGCTAGAGGTTTTCGCGTTTCCGGCTCCAGCGCCCGCGGCCCAGGCCTACCGCAAACCGATGGCCACCGCCGCGGTCCCGTCCACGCCGGTCCACTGCGAGGTGGTGTTGTGCGCGCCGCAGCCGCCGTCGTGCATGGCGCCCTTGCCCAGGTAGGCGGCGGGCAAGCTCCCGCCCAGCACCTTGGACGCCAACCACGAATTGGTCAGGGCGTAGGCGGTATTGAAGTCGTAGCCGGCGCCCGCCGCAAAGAACTCGAAGTAGCTGTTGGGGTTGCTGTCGCAGTTGCCAAAGGTCAGGTCCTGGCCATTGCTGTTGAAACCCTGGACCGTGTAGGCCTTGGCCACGCTGACCGGGATCATGGTCAGGTGGATGTTGTAGCCGGCGGTGGCCGAGGCGCCCGCAGCGCTGAGGATCGCGACCGCCATCGGATAGCTGGCATAGGCAGCCAACTGCTTGATCAGCGTGTACGCCTGGCCGTAGCTGCCGCTCAGACGAATCAACACGCTCCCCTTGTCGGTGCGGTAGCCGTCCAGGTTGAAGGCGGCCAGACCTTGGATATCGGCGGTTTTCAAGAAGGTCCAGCCGCCGCCCGCGGTGCTGTTGTCGCAGTAGACCGTGCGCGGGCCGCCCACGTTGACGCTGTATTCGCCGCTGGGCAGGCCGGCGTCGCGCACCGCCAGGCAGTTGAGCCACGCGCAGGCAAAGCCGCCCGGCTTGTTGATGCAGGTGTTCTTGGCGCCGCAGCCGCCGTTGTTGGTGGCGCACTCGTCGATGTCTGCGCAAGTGGGCGCCGCGCCTGCATTGTTGCTGCAGGACCAGGCCTTGGGATCGCCGCAGCCACCGTTGTTGGTCAGGCATTCGTCGATGTCGACGCAGCTGGGCGGCGCCGCGTAGTTGTTCTTGCAGGTCCAGAACTTGGGGTCGCCACAGCCGCCGTTGCCGGTGGCGCATTCGTCCACGTCGGTGCAGGTGGGCGGTGCCCCCGCGTTGTTCTTGCAGTTGGCGTAGTTGGCGTCGCCGCAGCCGCCGTTGTTGGTTGCGCATTCATCGATGTCCGTGCACGTGGCGGGGCCCGCGGCGTTGTTCTTGCAGGTCCAGAACTTGGCGTCGCCGCAGCCGCCGTTGTCGGTCGCGCACTCGTCGATGTCGCTGCAGGTGGGCAGCGCGCCGAGGTTCACGC
>JBBISH010000051.1:0-41134 GCA_037441385.1 Myxococcales bacterium | reverse complement strand
CTGCAATGGCCTGAAATGCAACGGCTTGCCCGTGGCCTGTGACGACAAGAACCCATGCACTGCCGACACCTGCGACGCCAGCACCGGCAAATGCGTCGCCACGCCGCAAAGCGGGGGCGCGTGCGACGACAACAGTGCCTGTACGTTGGGCGATGTCTGCGCCGCGGGCAAGTGCTCTGGCCAACCCAAGGTCTGCAGCGACGGCAACGTCTGCACCGACGACGTCTGCGACCCGGCCAACGGCACCTGCACCAGCACCAACAACACGGCGGCCTGTGCCACCGG
Organism: Myxococcales bacterium; assembly: GCA_037441385.1. Lineage (GTDB taxonomy): Bacteria > Myxococcota_A > UBA9042 > UBA9042 > UBA9042 > SXRM01. Next base: position 40,849 of record JBBISH010000051.1, on the reverse strand, counting down.
CGACCCGTGCACCAGCGGCTCGACGTGCAGCGCTGGCGTGTGCAACGCCGGCAGCACCCCCAAGTGCGACGACAAGAATCCCTGCACCATCGACAGTTGCGATAGTACCAGCGGCGCCTGCACCTACCTGCCCGGCAACGACGGCGCGCCCTGCGACGACGGCTTGGCCTGCAGCGCGGCCAGTTCGTGCAAAGTCGGCACCTGCGTGCCGCAAGACGCCTGCACCCTGTTCAACGACGCCTTTGACTGCACCACCCCCACCGCCTGGACGGTGGCGGTCCCCGCGGCGGACGCCAACTGGATGCCGGCGCGCAAGGTCAAGTGGGCCGTGGACCAACTGGCCAGCGTGCCCGGCAACACCACCTGCACGCTGAACTACAACAACGACAAGAACTATTGCGACAGCTTTGCCTTGGGCGGTCAGCAGTACTGCCAGCTTCCCAAGGGCACGGCCACCTCGCCCGTCATCGACTTGACCGGGGCGCCAGGCCTCAACCCCACGTTCTTTATGGATATCTACTACGACGTGGACGTGCCGCCCAATTGGCAGGCGGGCTTTGCCGCGCCGCGGATCCGGCTGCTGGACGCGGGCAACAACAATGCAGAACTGGCGTCGTGGAGCCTGCCGCTGACGTCGAACGACATCAAGAAGTGGAAGACCGGCTACAAAATCGACATGCCGCAAGCCAAGAACAAGAAGGTCCGCATCGAGGTCAGTCTGGTGATCACGGCCGGCGCGCTCACGGATTCGGGCAACCTGGGCATCGGCGTGTACCTGGACAACGTCAAGCTTGAGGCGTCGTACGCGGCCGAGGCCGACTGCAGCGACGGCGTGGACAACGATGGCAACGGCAAGACGGACTGCGCCGATTTTGCCTGCAGCGGCAAGACCGAGTGCCTGCCGGTCCTCGCCGCCGACGACATGGCCTGCACATCCAAGAACTGGCTGTTCGCCCAATCCGACGGCGCCACCGTCTGGGCCATCGACAAGACGCCCGCCGCGCCAGCCGCCAAGACCGGCGACTGCACACTGAACTACAACAACGGCACCAACTATGCGGTGGGCAGCACCGGCAATCCCAAAGCCAACGGCGGCACCGCCACCTGGTCGAGCAAGATCGACCTGACCGGCAAGAAGAAGGTGTACGTCAAGTTCTGGGAAAATCAGTCGGTTGAGGCCAACTTGCCTTGCCAGAACGTCCAGGGCTGCAACGACCGCACCTACCTGCAGATCTCCAGCGACGGCTTTGCCGGCTGTGCGTGCGCCGCCAACCAGACCTGTCCGTACGCCAACAACCTGTGCAACACCGAAAACACCACGACGTTCGTGGTAAACAAAGACAAGCCGAACACGTGGCAGTTCTGGCTGATCGACGTCTCAGATTTTGCGGGCAAGTCCGTCAATCTACGCTGGAAGTTCGATACTGCCGACCAGTATCAGAACGGCTTTGCTGGTCCGTTCATCGATGATTTTGCGGTCATCGGCCAATAGGTGTTGATCGCGATAAAGACCGGATAATTACAGACTTTCTCGGCACGTCCGAACCATCGAACTCGGCGCGGCGAGTCGCGGCAGGCCCTCGTTGGCGCCCCACTTGGGGCTAGAGGCGCGACCGAGCAAGGCAATTGCTGAATAGATACCTATTAATTGGTCGCGTTTCTACGGAGCCACGGTGCCCGTGGGCCAGACGGCGCCTTTGAGCAGCGTCGCGTGCGTCTGGTAGTGGTAGACCTCGAACTGCAGTGCGCTGTCCTCGCGGCGGCGGATCATCGCGTAGCCGTACGGCATGGTCCCGTTGGCGGGTGCACCGCCGTTGCCCACCACCAACTCGCGCTGCGGGATGTGCCAGGCGGCCGTGTGGGTGTGGCCGGCAATGAGGAGCGTCAACGGGTACTTGTCGAGCAGGGCGTTGCTTGGAGCCACACCTGGCGCCTCGGTCGCCGCCCGCGGCTCGTGCCGCACTGCCAGCGTGTAGGTGGTGGGCGACTGAAGTACGCCTTGCAGCCACTCGGCTTGGTCGGCGCTCCAGACGTTGGCGGCGATGACCACGACCTTGGCGGTCCAGCTCTCGTCCTCGGCGGCCAAACGCACCACGTAGTACGGCGTGGGCAGGCCGGTCGGCTCCAGCATCCGCTTCAGATAGGTTTGGTACAGCGGCGGAGAGCCGTCTTTGCTGCCTGGACCGCAGTTCGAGTCGGTGGCGCCGGTGCACTCGTGGTTGCCGATGACGGGTAGCACCGTGCCGGGGTACAGTGCGCGCGCGCTTAGGTATTTGTCGAACTGGGCGTTGGCGATATCGGCCTTGTCGGCCGCGCTGAACTGGAAGTCGCCCGTGGTGAGCACAAACGCTGCGGGCGGATTCTCTGCGGCCACTGCTTGATAGATCTGTGTAATCACAGCGGTTGGGTACGAGTTGGTGTAATTCTTGAACGCTGGGCGGGTGTCTCCCACCACGGCGAACTCCAGCCGGCTCAGCTTGGTCACGCCAAAAAGATCCAGCGCGGCCACGGGCTGCGGCGGCGGCAGTTCGCTGATGTGGATATCGTTGGGATCAAAAAACAAACCGCTGTCGGCTGGCTGGCCAACCGGTTCGTCGGGCACCGTGCACGGGTTCAAGACCGGCACGCAGACTTCCGCGCCAACGCCGCTCGACGACTGCACTTGTTTGCAGATGAGCTCGCCTGGGCACAGGTCGCCGCAGGGATCCGCGCACCACGAACTGCCAAAGACTTGCGAGCAGATCCGGCCCTTGCCGCAGTCTTCGTCGGCCACGCACGAGGTGCACGCAAAACCGCCCACCACCAAGACGTCGCTGGGGTGGCTGCTGGCGTCGCCGCTGGCGGCCTGCTTGGCGGGCGAGCAGGCGAGCAAACCCGCCGCTGCCAAAGCGAACCAGCAGGTTTTGAAAACGATTCTCATCGCTCGGACTCGGCGGGCGCAATCCACGTGCGCAGGGCCCGCAGCACCTCGACGCGCAAGCGCTCGCGGCGGTATTCGTGGTCGTACAAGACGTTGGGCAGCGGGTGCGATCGGTCAAAGACCTGCTGCGCCACTTGTTTGGCCAAGACTTCGTCGATGGCCCGGCCCGCCCAGCGCTCCAAGGTCAACAGGCGCGGGCGCGGGCCTAAAACGCCCACCGCCACCTTGCCTTGGCGCAACTTGCCGGCCCCGTCCAAGTCCACGCGCACCGCCACCGACACCAAGGGGAAGTCGATGCTCTGCCGCACCGCCCACTTGCGGTAGACTGCACGCGCCCCGGCCGGCAGCTTGGGCACATGCACCGCGACCAGCAATTCGCCATCGGCAATACGTACATGCCTGCGACCGTCGCTGTCGTAGAGTTCCGCAAGCGGCGTCCGTCGGGTAACCAGTGCGCCATCCTGCAGACGCGCAATCTCGGCCTCGGCGCCAAGAACCATCAAAATCGGCACACTATCGGCCGACAGCGCCGCCACGCAGCCGCCGCCACCCGGGATGACGTGACACTCCTTGCCGTGCGATTTCAGGCAGCCGCCCAACGCCTCGCGCCACAGGTCGCTCTGGTTGATGAAACGGCAGCGCGTATCCAGACATAGGTTGCCACCCAGCGTGCCGGCGTTGCGGATCTGCGGCGAGGCGATCCTACCTACTGCGTAGGCAAGGGCGGGGAACAGGGCCTGGATGTCGGGATCGCGCGCCAATTCGGCCAACTGGACTGCGGCGCCGATGCGGACGACCTCGCCGCTGGCGTCCACGCCCTGCAAATCCGCCAAATGGCCAAGCGCCACCAGGGTCTTGGCCTTGGTCTGGCCCGTCTTGAGATTGGCGACCAAGTCGGTCCCGCCCAGCAGCGGCCGGGCTGCCGGCTGGGTGGTCAGCTGCTGCAGGGCATCGGTCAGCGAACCGGCCACAACGACGTCGAGGGGGGGCAGGCGCAGCATCAGCGCACCTCCGCGGTCTGGCTGGCCTTGCGCTTGAGCGCCGCCAGCACTTTCTCGGGGGTGATCGGCAGGTCGTCGATGCGCACACCCACGGCGTCGAACACCGCGTTGGCGATGGCCGGGATCGAGCTGTGCAGCGGCCCTTCGCCGGCTTCTTTGGCACCGCGCGGTCCACGGGGGTCGGGTCGCTCGACGATCAGCGCACATAATTCCGGCACATCCATGCTGGTCGGCATCCGATAGTCCAGCAGCGAACTCGCCGCCAGCAAGCCCTCGACCCCTGGCCCCGTGTCGCGTTTTTGGCCATCCGTGCGCAGTCCGCTGGGCAGCACGCGGTGGTGCTCCATCAGGGCCTCGGCGGCGCCCATGTACGTCGAACCCTCGATCTGCCCTTCGACCAAGGTCGGCGACAGCGCTCGCCCGCAGTCGTGCGCGCACCAGATCGAGAGCACCGTGACATCGCCCGTTTCTTCGTCGACCTCGACCTCGGCCACGTGGGCGGTGAAGCTGTAGGCCGGGCTGGCGCCGATAGTGCCGCCGCGGTAGTCGCCGTGAACGTTCTGGGTCGGAGTCTTGTAACTGCCCACCGCGCCAAGAGTTCCCAGCTTGGACTCGGCCAGGATGAAGGCCTCTTGGATGGGCATCCACACCGTCGCGTCCGATAGGCGGAAGGCTTTGCGATGGGCCAGGCCCACGTCGCCCGCCGGACAGTTCCAGATTTCAGACACGATTTCGCGCAGTTTAGTGGCCAGCTCGCGCGTCGCAGCCAGGCAAGCGTTGCCGGCCATCAGCGTGCCGCGCGACGAGTAGGCGCCCAGGTCCACGGGCGTCAGGTCGCTGTCGGCCGCCAGCACCCGCACGTCCTCCAGCTCGACCCCCAGTTCGTCCGCCGCCAGCGTGGCCACCACGGTGTTGCTGCCTTGGCCGATCTCGCTGGTCCCGACGAACACGCGGACACGGCCCGAGCGATCCAGGCAGATTTGCACAGCACTCTGTGGCAGTTCCGTGGGGTAGATGCAGTAGTTGGTGCCCGAGATGTAGGTAGAGCCGGCCACGCCCAGGCCGCGGCCCTTGGGCAGCTGCCCGCGCTTGTGCCGCCACCCCGACGCGTGCTCAACCTGGTCCAGGCACTGCAAGAAGCCGCTGGAACCGATGTGAAATTCGCCGATGGTCTGGGTGTTTTCGCCGATGAAGTTGCGGCGCCGCAGCTCGATCGGATCGATGCCCAGCGCCACTGCGGCCTTGTCCAGCTGCACCTCGATGGCAAACCGCGGTTGCACCGAGCCGTGGCCGCGCTTGGGACCGCAGCAGGGCTTGTTGGTGTACACGCGCGTGGAGTCAAAGCGGTAGGCCGGGAACGTGTACGGCGAGCCCAGCAACTGCCCAGAATAATAGGTGGTCACCAGCCCAAACGACGAATAGGCGCCACCGTCGAGCAGCGACTTGCCGTCCACGGCCAAGATGTGGCCGTCGCGATCAAAGCCGGTCTTGTAGTGCATCTGGAACGGGTGGCGACCGCGGTGGGCCAAGAACACTTCCTCGCGTGTATACAGGCACTTGACAGGGCGACCGGTCAGCTCGGCCAGCTTGGCCACACAGAACTCCAGATCAAACGGCTCGCTTTTGCCACCGAATGCGCCGCCCACCGGCGGTTGGATGACGCGAATCGCGTGGCTGGGCCGCTGCAACACCCGCCCCAACTCGCGGTGCAGGTAGTGCGGCACTTGCGTCGCCGACCACACCGTCAGCAGCCCACGGCCGTCCACATGACCGACCGCGCAATGCGGCTCGATGGCCGCGTGGGTCGATCCGTGGAACTGGTAGTCGCCCTCGATGACCAACTCGGACTGCGTCAGCGCCGTGTCCACGTCGCCAAAAGCCAGCGTCACCTGCTTGCTGATGTTGCCGTGTTTGTTCTCCTCGTGGATTTTCACGTCGCTGCGGGTCAGGGCCTCGCGCGGGTCGGTGATGGCCGGCAACACCTTGTATTCTACCGCGATTCGCGCCAATGCCGCCTTGGCCACGTCTTCGCTGCTCGCCGCCACCGCCGCCACCGCGTCGCCCACATAGCGGACTTTGTCCAGTGCCAGCGGGTACTCGTCTTGCGTCCACGGGATGACGCCATAGCGCATCGGAAGATCCGCGCCAGTGATGACCGCGTGCACCCCCGGCATCGCCTCGGCGGCGCTGGTGTCGATGTTCACGATGCGCGCATGGGCATGGGGGCTGCGCAGAATCTTGCAGTGCAGCATCCGCGGCAGCACCAAATCGTCGGCATACTTGCCCACGCCGGTCAGCAGGTCCAACGCGTCGACGCGGCCGTGGCGGCTGCCCACGACGGGCGTCTCGTCGACCGGACTGTCGTCAACGGTGAGGCGGTGCAGATCGCGCGCAGTCGCGTTGGCAGACAAGGGCCCCTTCATGGCATTCCCCCGTCGTCGTTCGACATTTCTGCCAGCAGCTGCGTGCGCTCGATCACCTCGCCCGCGGCCTGCGCCACCGCTTGCACGATCTTGGTATAGCCCGTGCACCGGCACAGGTTGCCGCCCAGCACGGCCGAAATCTCTGCAGCATCCACCGCCGGCGCATCGCGCGTCGCCAGGTCGTCCAGGTACGCCGCGGCCGACATGAGCATCCCGGGTGTGCAAAACCCGCACTGCGCCGCGCCCAGCTCGGCAAACGCCCGCTGCAACGGGTGGGGCTCGCCGCCCACGCCCAGGCCTTCCACGGTCTCGACCGAGCGGCCTTGCACCAGCGCCGCCAGGGTCATGCACGCCAGCACGGGCGCACCGTCCAGACGCACGGTGCACGCGCCGCAATCGCCCTTGTCGCAGCCCTGCTTGGTCCCGGTCAGGTTCAGCTGATAGCGCAGCACTTCCAACAGTGTCCAATGGGGCGGCGCGGCCACCGCCACGGCCTCGCCGTTCAGCTGAAAGTGCAGGAGTTGATGGTCGCGCGGGTGCACGGCGCGGGCCGCCCCGGGGTGTTCTGCAGCGGTCACGGGACCTTCTTTGCCGCACGCTGGCGGCGCAACGACCGGGACCTACTTGGCCGGGGTCTTCTTTTTGCCGTCGGCTGGCTTGCTCGGGGCCGCTTTCCCTTTGCTGGGCGCAGGCTTTTGCGTGGGCGCCAGTAGAGCTGGGCGCTCGCCCCACTCGAAGTACAGCGTGACCGCCCCCACGTCGACCTCGGTCGGCTGCAAGATCCGGAACGGCTTGCCCTTCTTCAAGGCGGTGCCAGCCACCAGCGTGCCCGACTTGCTGCCCATATCCTCGATCGTGACCACGCCGTCCTTGTAGACCAGCTTGGCGTGTTGCGGCGACACCGATCCTTCGTGCACCACCACCCCGCAGGCGGGGTCGCTGCCCACCACCACCTCGGGTTTGTCCAGCGGGTACGCCAACTTGCGGTCCGAGCTGAGCAGTTTGCCCCAAGCGGGCGCCGCCGCTTCGGCTTTGGCGGGCGGTGGATCGGCGGCCAAGGCCAGGCCGGCGTGGCCAAGACCCGCGGTCAGCAGTGCAGCGGTGGCCAATGCTTTCAAGCTTTTCACGATGTCGGTCCTCGGGCGCGGCCGGCCCTAGCGGCAAACATGCGATCTTCGCGCCGCTGGGTCAAGGTTGGCCCGCAGTTGCGCCGCGCGGTGGCGGCCCTACACTCGCCCTTGCTGTGTGCCCGCCCGACCGCGCCCCCTCTTGCCCAAGGACCACGCCCATGCCTGCCTCGGCCTGCCCCCACGATTGTCCAGACACGTGCGCACTGCAAGTGCGGGTGGTGGATGGAAAAGTTGCCGAAGTGCGCGGCCACCCGGATCACCCGCCCACTGCCGGTTCGCTCTGCACCAAGGTGGCGCGCTACCCCGAACGGCTGTATTCGCCCGAGCGCCTACGCTACCCATTGCGTCGGGTTGGCCCCAAAGGCAGCGGCCAGTTCGAACGCGTCAGCTGGGAATGGGCCTTGCGCGAAGTAGCCGATCGACTTGGCGAAATTGCCCAACACGACCCGCAACGCATTTTGCCCTACAGCTACGCTGGCACCATGGGCCGCGTGCAAGGCGAGTTCCCTGAACGGTTTTTCCACGCGCTGGGTGCAAGCCTGTTGGACCGCACCATTTGCGCAGCGGCGGGCAGCGAGGCGCTCAAGGCCACCTTGGGGGCGTCGGTAGGCCTGGACGTCGAAGCCTTTGTCGACGCGCGGTTGATCGTCATTTGGGGCAGCAACTCCATCACGTCCAACTTGCACTTTTGGTCCTTGGCCCAGGCCGCCAAACGGCGCGGGGCGCGGCTGTGGTGCATCGACCCGCTGCGCACCGCCACGGCCGCCCGCTGCGACCGCCACCTGGCGATTCTTCCGGGCACGGACGGCGCGTTGGTGCTGGGTTTACTGCGCGAACTGGCCGAACGGGGCCAATTGGACCGCACCTTCATGGCCGAGCACGTGCTGGGCGGCGACGCGCTGCTGGAGCGGGCGCAGGCGTGGACGCTGGCGCGCACGGCCGCCGAGTGTGGCGTGAATACGAGCGAGCTCGCCGAGCTCCCCCAGGACCTTGCGACCATCCGGCCGGCGGCGGTGCGGCTGAACTACGGCATGCAGCGCGTTGCGGGCGGGGGCAATGCGGTTCGGCTCGTCGCCAGCCTGGTGTCGATGCTGGGCCTGTGGCGCGACGCGGCTGGCGGCATGCTGTTGTCGTCAAGTGGACATTTCCCAATGAACAGCCAGGCCTTGACGCGCCCGGATCTGCTGCCCAACCAGCCGCGGACCCTCAACATGGTCGGACTGGGCGACGCGCTGCTCAAGGCGAACCCGCCGGTCGAGGCGTTGGTGGTGTACAACAGCAATCCCGCGGCCATCGCGCCGGATTCGACCAAGGTGCTTGCTGGCTTGCGCCGGGACGACCTGTTCACCGTGGTGCTGGAGCATTTTGCGACCGACACCGTGGATTACGCCGACGTGGTGCTCCCTGCGACGATGCAGTTCGAGCACTACGATCTGCACAAGTCCTATGGCCACCGCTACTTGCTCAGCAATCAACCCGTGGTAGCGGCGCTAGGCGAGTGCCGGTCCAACGCTCAGATCTTCCGCGATTTGGCGCGGGCCATGCGCCTGCCGCAGCCCGCCTTGTACGACGACGACCGCCAAGTGGCGCACGATGCAGTGGATTGGTCCAGTCCAAGCCTGGCGGGCGCCACGCTGGCCGATTTGGAGGAGCGCGGCTGGATCAAGCTGCAGGTCGACGATAGCGCCCGGCAACATGGCGAATTCCCCACGGCTTCCGGCAAGGTCGAGGTCTTCAGCCAGCGCCTGGCGCAGCAGGGCTTGGACCCCCTTCCGGACCATGTCCCCAACTACCAAAGCAGTACTCGCAACCCGGCGCTGGCTCAGAAGTTTCCGTTGTGGTGCCTGTCTCCGCCCGAGCGCCATTTCTTGAACAGCAGCTTTGTCACGACCGCCAGCCTGCGTGCGCTTGTGGGCGAGCCCCGCTGCCTTCTGCACCCAGACGACGCCGCGGCTCGCGGGTTGCGCGACGGCAACATGGCCGAAATCTACAACGATCACGGCAAGACTCAGGCTCGCGTGCGCCTGGACGGCACGGCTCGACCGGGCGTGGTGGCGGTACTGGGAGTATGGTGGCACAAGCAGACGCCGGGTGGGCGCAACATCAACGCCGTGACCAATCAGGATCTGACCGACTTGGGCCGGGCGCCGACCTTCTACGACTGCCGGGTCGAGGTGCGCAAGCTGGCACAGTAGCCGCTGCTATGTGGCCGGCCGCACCCGCCGCCGCGCCAACTCCACCAGCTTGGCGGGTGGCTCGGCAAGCGGCCGCCCGTCGATGGCCGCCACCACCCGGACGCCCCACACCGCATTGAGCAGCACCGCCCACACCACGGGCGAGCGCCCATCCAAATCCATGTCGTCGATCGGCACGTTGGCCCGCAGCGCCGCCAGCGTGGTGCCCGGCAGTGGCTGCGCGCGCCGTCCCGGGGTGGCCAGATCGCCATTCTCTAGTCCAACCAGCAGGTTGGCCGTGGCGGCCTCGCACCACAGCCCCTCTGCCGTGGTCAGCAGGGCGTCGCCAAACCCTGCGGCTTGGGCCTGGCGGCGCAACACAAAATGCTCAGCCATCATCGGCAGTTTGACGGTGCTGAGCGGCCCCGCCTGACCCTTGCCAGAGGGCAGGGTCTGCAGCGTGACCGGTCCTGGGTCGGCATCTGGGATGGCCGTGGCCAGCAACCGAACTGCGGTGTCTGTCGCCGGCCCGTGCAACGGCGAGCCGCCCATGGCCACCAGTTCGATGCGGACTCGCCCATGCGGGGTGCGGCCGGCATCCAAGGCTTGAAGGATTGCGGACAGAAGATCATTCTGGTCAGGCATGTCCAAGCCCAACAGCCCGGCATCGCGGCTCAAGCGCTCCAGGTGCAGCGGCCAGGTCGCCGGCAACCCGGGCCCGGCCAACAGGGTGGTAAAGCAGGCCTCGCCACTGCGGTCGCCGCGCAAAACCCCTTGTGGATTCCAGACTAGGCCCATGTCGCCCCCAAGGCGGACATGGTGCGCAACGCGGCTTGCGCCTTCAGAACCGTCTCGCGCCACTCGGCCTCTGCCGCCGAGTCGGCAACCAGGCCTGCCCCCACTGCGGTCGTGCACCGGCCGGCCTGCCACCACAGGGTGCGAATCGCCACGGCCAAATCGGCCTGCGGCCCTCGTTCATCGGGCCACATCAGCCCCACGGCGCCGCAATAGACGCCGCGCGCGCGCAGCTCGAGTTCGTCGATCACCTGCATCGCCCGAATCTTGGGGCAGCCGGTCACCGAGGCCGGTGGGCTGGTGGCGGCCAACAACTGTGCAAAACCGCCGACTTCGGCCAGTTGCCCCGCGACCTCGCTTTCCAAGTGCCACAGGGTGGCGTACGGCTCGCACACCAGCAGTTCGGGCACCGCCACGCTGCCGACCTGGCACACTCGCTGCAGATCGCTGCGGACCATGTCGACAATCATCGTGTTTTCGGCGCGTTCCTTTTCTTGGCTGGCCAGCCATTCCCGCTGGTCCTGGTCCGCGGCCGCGTCTGCGCCGCGCGGGGCCGTGCCTTTGATCGGCCGGCTGCTCACCAGGGCGCCGTCTACCTGGAGGAATCGCTCCATCGATCCAGAGACAACTGTTAAATCACCAAGTTGCACGCCAAGTGCATGCGGCACCGGCTGGGCGGCCAGCACGGCGGCCACCGCAAGATCCAGGCGCGGCTCGGGCATGGGCACGCCGAATTCACAAGTCAGGTTCACCTGGTACACCTGGCCCGCGGCGATCGCTTCTGCCACGGCCGCCGCCGCCGCTGCAAACGCTTCCCTTTGCCGCAGCAGATCGTGGGGCGTCCCCAACGAGCGGTCAGGAATCGCAGTGTTCGGCAGGGTCACGGGCCGCAAGTCTGCACGATCAAATGTGATCCACGCCGCATCTGGGTAGGGATTGGCGCGCGGCCGCCGCTCCAGCGCCGCCCCGAGCTCGTAGCTCCAGTAGCCGGCCACGGCGTGCCCGTTGCGCAGATCGGTGTCCAGCGCCCGCAGGATCTCCCAGGCCGACCGCCGGGGCTCTAAGGGGTCGACCGAGAACTGCCGCAAACCACCGACCTTGCTTGCCGGCAGCCCGATCGGCCCCGCCGGGCACAGCCGCCAGCGGCGCCCTCCAACACCGGCGGCCACCAGGGCGAAATCCTGTTCTGAGCTGGCCTTGCCTGCGATCATGGGCCCGTGTCCGTCGCCCCAGCTGGGCGCTGCGGATGGTATGCGATGCGAGCCGAGACGGCCACGGTCTGCCGTGCTACACTGCGCCGCGCTGCCCAAGGGACGCCATGGACCCGCTGCCACCCGCACTCCCTCCTGCACTGCCTCCTGCGCAAGATCCCTGTACGACCTGGGTTTCCGCGGTAGAGGAGTGCTTTGTCGCCATTCGCGGCCGCGGGGTGGTGTGGGCGCCAGCCGACTCGGAGCGCGCCGCTCGCTGGCACCGCGCCGGCGTGCCGCTGGGCGTGGCGATTCGCGTGCTGCAAGCTCGGGTGCGGGCTTGGCAATTCCGCCACGGAGTCGACTCCCGGCTGCCGATGGCGCTGGCTTGGTACGAGCCCGCGATCCTCCAAGCCAGCCGGGCGGTGGTGGTGGCGGGCCCGGCTGAGTCTGTGCCGCAGCCTGTGGCCGAGGAGCCCAAGGTGGCGGCGCGCCTGGCCGAACTGCTGGATGCCTTGCCCGCGCTGCTGCAGGAAAACCCAAGTCTGGTGGCTCACTACGCCTATCGCAAGGTGTTCGAGGCCCTGGACGCCGGCCAGCGGCCCGCCGCTGAGGCTAGCGACGCCGACCCGCGCGAGCTGGAGCTGCAACTGGCCGATCCGGTGGACATGGTGGCGCGGGCTAGGGCACAACTGCGTAAGATTGCGTTGAAAGGCCTGGACGAGGACCAGACTGAGCAGTTGGACCGCTTCCTGGCCGCGCAGCTGACCGGCGGAGCGCTGAGCAAGAAGGCCAAAGAATTGCGTAAGATCGCCCTGATCGAGCAGTGGCTGTCGGTGCACCTGGGGCTGAGGTGGCCGGATTTGGACGGTTGGCGCAGCGCGACGGACGTTGCGTAATACCAATTCCGTCCGAATCGGATCGAAAACTCGGGCAATTCTTCGGGCCCGAACCGGGGTCCCCGCCTGATTCTCGCCAGTTGCAGAACGGGTCAGAAAGGCCGTACAGGCGCGAATCAGGTGGGGTGCGCATAACAGGCGGAAGTTAAGAATCTAGTTGTACGACGACAGCGCCCGCCAACGCTTGCCGCGATTGCTCCACAAGTACAGCAAGCCGTCGCGACCCAGGCCGAGCAGGTCCTCGCCCATGAGCCAGATGCCCATCAGATCGCCGTCGCGGTCGATGTAGCTCGACACATTGCCCGAGTAGACCCGCCCTTCCGTGTCCAGGCCATACCACGTGCTCCCAAAGGCTTGAACTTGGTGCACGCCGCTGGCGATGGCCTCGCCGTTGTTGTCCCACTGACCCGCGCGCCAGCGAAACAGGCTGCCGCTTTGCTGATCCAGCACGTACAGCACCCCGCGGGTAGCAAACAGCGAGCCGTGCACGGGCCGCGAGCTCAAGGTCACCCGCTTGTCGCCGCGCACCACAGACACCAGGCCGGCCTTGTCCAGCACGAACACGGCGCCGTCACTCGCCTCGATGTCGCGGGCCGGCCCCATGCGCGTCGCCAGCCACTTGCCCGTGCTGCGCTCAAAGAGCATCACGTTGCCATCTGTATCGGTGGCGTAGATCTGGCCAGTGGCGTCGTCGATGTCCATCGCAACGGCCTTGCCCACGTCGAAGTAGCGGACACCGCTGCGGATCCACAAGTGGCCACTTTGCGACACGGCCAGCAGCGGAAAGCTCTGTTCGATGTACTTGATGGCACTTGCGCGATCGGCCTCGGGCAGCGACGCCACGGCCGCCTCCAGGCTGTCGTTCAGCCACGACACTTCGCCCACACCGCTCAGCAGCGTCCGCCCGCCGTAGGTGAAGGCCGAAAACAGCGCGCACACGACCTTGCGCGACTCCGCACCCGGAAAGCGCTTTTCCACATCAGCAAAGACCCGCTTGACGATGAGACCCATCGCCGGGCCATCGGGGCTGACTTTGCCGTCGGCCCGCTCGGCGCCGCTCGCCACCGCGTGGCCCAGGTCGCCCTTGTGATCCACGAACGCCCGCACCACGTTGGACGGCCGAGCAAAGCCCAGCGACTGCGCGTTCTTGCGGATCCAGGTGTTGATGCCGACCAACCGGCCTTCCATGTCCAGCAGCGGACCACCCGAGTTGCCTGGGTTGATGGCGGTCTCGGTCTGCAGCGCGTTCTTGCGAATCGCCGAGATCGAGCCCGAGGTCAGCGTCCACGCCAGCCCCTGCGGGTTGCCGATGGCCACCACGTCTTGGCCAATGCGCACCGCGTCCGAATCGCCCCATGGCACCGTGGGATAGCCGCTCTTGCGCTCGGGCAGCTGCAGCAGCGCCAAGTCGTTCTCAGAATCGACGCGCAACACCCGCGGCGCCAGCGCCTTGGCCTGGTGGGCGCGCACGTAGCTGGCGATATCCTCTTCGACAACCCGCTCTTTGGGGTCGTACAAGAACACGTAGAAGGCTTCTGCTTGCGGGGCGTCTGCGACCACATGGTAGTTGGTCACCAGCAGCCCCTTGGCATCCACCACCACGCCCGAGCCAATCTCCACGCCGCGCCGGCTCATCAGCACCACCAACGCGGTGGCGGGGCTGCATTTTTCAAACACGTCCGCCTTGGTCAGCGCCAGCGCCGCGCGCACGGGCAACAAGGTCACCTGGGCTGCCAGGGCCAGCGCAAGGACAAGGCCAACGCGCCGTACCGCCGCAAGAAGGGGACTTGGCTTTGCTGTCATGCTCGTAACCTCGGGCAGGGATCGGATCAAACACGGTGTCGCGCCTGCTCCTGGGACGGTAAGAGGTTGGATGGCGCTCGTCAACGCAAGCCGCGGGTTTGGTCCGACAATCGCGTGACGAAACCCCCATACAGGGCTAAGCTATGCGCAGTGGCCACCGCGGCCGCAGCCGGTACGCATGAAGACCATCGCCCTTGTCGCTCCGTTTTTTCAAGAGAATACCCTCCGCTACGTCCGCGCCTTGGCCGACGTGGGCAAGTGTCAGCCGCTCCTCATCAGCCAGGATCCGCGCGAGCGTTTGCCCGCCGACCTGCAAGCCAAGATTGCCGGTCACTACCGAGTGGGCAATTGCATGAGCGGCGAGGACTTGGCGCGGGCATGTCGGGCATTCCGCAAGCATTTTGGCGAGTTGGATGGCCTGTACGGTGTGCTCGAGCAGCTGCAGCAGCCGATGGCCGAAGCGCGCGAGCTGGCCGACGTGCCCGGCATGGGCATCCAGATGGCCAAGAATTTCCGGGACAAGGCCCAGATGAAAGACGTGCTGCGGGCCGCCGGTGTCCCGGTGGCTCGCCACATGCTGGTCGAGAGCGACAACGACGCCCTTGATTTTGTAGAGAAAGTCGGCCTGCCGATTATCCTCAAACCCGTGGCGGGTCTGGGCAGCCGCGGCACCTACCGGATCCAGTCCGACGAGGACCTGCGCCATGCGCTCAAGACCCTGCGGCCGTCGATCGACGCGCCTCTGCAGGCCGAAGAATTCGTTCTGGGCCGCGAAAACACCTGCGAGACCGTGACGATCGCCGGCAAGCACGTGTGGTCCAGCGGCACCTGGTACATGAACCGGCCGCTCGAAGTGCTCGAAAACCCGTGGATGCAGTACTGCGTGATTCTGCCGCGCGAGGACAACCTTCCGGAATTCAAGAAGTTCCTTCCCGACAACCACTTGGCCCTGACCGCCCTGGGCATGCACACGGGCCTGTCGCATATGGAGTGGTTCTTGCGTGACGACGGTACGCACGTGGTCAGCGAAGTCGGCGCACGCCCGCCGGGTGTGCAGATCATGCCGATGAACGGCGTCGCGCACGAGGTCGACATGGTCGCGCTGTGGACCAAGCTGATGGTACACGGCGAGTGGCCCAAGAAGTTGACCCGCAAATGGGCTGTGGGCGCTGCATTTTTCCGCGGCCAGGGCCGTGGTCGCAAGGTGGCGCACGTCGCCGGCTTGGATCAGGCCATGATCACGGCGGTGCCGCATCTGGTCGACGCCAACTGGCCCACCGTCGGCAAGGCCCGCGCCGATGGCTACGAGGGCGAAGGCTGGGTCATCGTCAAGGCCAAAGACACCGCGACGGTCAAAGACGTGTTGCGCCAGCTCGTGACGCTGGTGCAGATTCGCTATGCCTAAATCCGCAACAAAACAAGGGGATCGCATGCGTCCTGCGCTGGTCATTCTGGACTTCGACGGCACGTTCACCGACTCGGAGGCGGAAGGCGCGCCGTTTGCCACGGCCTTTCCGTACGTGCTGGCCTGGCACCAGCAGGCGCCCGACGAGTTCATCCGCGCCTGGAACCCGGCGGTGGTCGCGGTGCGCCACAACTCGCCCGAAGAGGGCTGGTTCACCAACGGCGTGTACGCGGCCCCGGCGGATGCCGATCCGTATATCCGGTGTTCTGCCGCTGGGTTGCGAATGCTCCGCCACTTTGGCATGGGCGGCGACGACGAGCAGCGCGGTCGCATCCTGGCCGCCACCTACGCCGAGGCGTATGCCTGTTCGGCCACGCACTTCCGCTCCTTCGCCACCGAGGCGCTGGACCGCATCGTCGACAGCGGCGCGCGGGTGGTGGTGGTGACCAACAGCGAGCCCCTGCACGTGGCCAAGAAGATCGACCACTTGGGTCTCCAGGATCGCGCGGCGGTCACCGTGGTCGGCAACGCCATGAAGTTCTGGGTCGATCCGGCGGGCAGCGACGACAAGGCGTTTGCCAACCTGCCCAGCGAGCAGCGCTGGCCTGGGCTGGAGCGGCCGGTTTTGCTCAAGCGCAGCAAGTACTTCAACATCCTGACTCAGCTGTGGCGCGAGACGGGCTGCGGCCCGACCGAGACGCTGGTCTGTGGCGACATCTACGAGCTGGATCTGGCGCTGCCCGCGGCGCTGGGGGCCAAGGTCGCGCTCATGAAGCGAGCCAACACCTACGCCTACGAAAAAGCGGCGGTGGCTTCGTTGGGGCTGCGTGGCCGATTCATCTACGATCTCCGCGAAGTTGCCGACTGGGTCACGACCTGACCGGCGCGGCGGCCGGCGCCTCGCTTCAGCATTGGGGTGCGGTCAAGTCCCTGGTCGACGGCGCCGATCCCGAAATCCGCTGGACCGAAATCCGCTGGGCCGAAATCCGCTGGCGTTCGCAAGACGTCATCGCGATGGCTGTGTGCTGGGTGGGTCGCCAAGCCCGCGTCCAATATAGCCGTCGCGCGGTGACAGTACGTGGTGCACTTCAAACTCGGTCACCGTGTGTAGAAAGTGCCGACGGGTGCGCACCGTCGCCGTCGCGCCGCATGGGCGAGCTGGCCTTGACGCGCGCCGTGGCAGGGGCACTTGGCCCGGTCGGCGAGGGTGCAGCGAGGCCGGCACACATCGCAGTGAGTAGGTTTGACGCACTTCGCTACAAACGATACCCTGCGGCAGGTAAGAGGATTGCCTCATCACTCCATCTGGCCCGCGCGCGACCCCAGGGTCCACGGCGCCGACGACGTTGAACCTGAAGACGCTTCCCATCAAGCGAAAAGGGCTAATGATCATGGACAGCAGACGTTTGCGCACGCTACTGGCAACCACTGGCATTCTTGGCGCGTTCTGGGGCCTCAGCGCTTCTGCGGCCGTGCCTACCTCCGCACCTGTCGAAGGCGTCTTGCTGTCGGCCGGCGGCGGACCGGCTGCCGATGGCACCTATACCGCCAACTTCGCCATCTACGCGGCCGAGGCGGGCGGCACCGCCGTGTGGTCCGAGACCGGCGTCAGCGTCATCGCCAAGGGCGGTCAGTTCTCGTACACGCTGGGCAGCAAGACGCCGCTGAGCGCCGCCGCCCTCAACCTGCAAACGGCCTACATGGGCATGCAGGTCGGCACCGACCCCGAGCTGCCGCGCAAGCCACTGGGTACATCACTGTTTGCCCTGCGCGCGGCGGTGGCCGAGTCGCTCGAGTGCTCGGGCTGCCTCAAGGCGGGCGCGCTCGACGCTGGCGTTCTGCAACCCTATGCCAAGACTACGGATTTGTCGACGTATGCCAAGTCGACGGACTTGAGCGCCTATGCCAAGACAGCCGACCTCAGCGCGTACGCCAAGTCCACCGATCTGGCGGCCTACGCCAAGGCGACCGACCTGAGCGCCTACGTCAAGGCGGCGTCGCTGGCCACGGTCGCGGGTACGGGAAGCTACACCGACCTGACCAATACGCCCACCCTGGCCAAAGTGGCCACGTCGGGGGACTACGCGGACCTGAAGAACGCCCCGGCGATTCCGGCGGCGGGCAAGCTGTGCGGCACGGGCCTTTTCCTCAAGGGCTTCAACGCGGATGGCAGCATCAACTGCGTCGCGCTCAAAGAGACCGACATGCCGGCCGACGGCATCAACGAAGTCAGCAACGGATTGATCTTCAATCAGTTCACCGATTCAGCCACGGGTACCGCCAACGTCAAAATCCCCGACGGCCTGGGCGCCGGCACCACCGACACGCTGACCTTCCCCGACATCGGCCTGGCGCAGAAGATCTGGGTCAACATGGCGATCACCAACTCGGACATGAGCGGCGTGCGCGTGGAGTTGTACGGCCCTGGCATCTCGTCGCCGTACGTGCTCTACAACGGCGGCAAGACCGGTACCACGCTGACGACCAACTTCAACACCGACACGCCGCTGGTCTCGGGCGACATGAACGCGGATTGGATCGGCAAGAACATCAAGGGCCCCTGGTCGATTACCGTCAAGGACCTCAAGACGGGCGGCGGCTCGGGCAGCCCGGCCACGGACGGCACCTTTAGCTGGTCACTGAACATCCAGACCCTGTCCAGCAAGAAGATCCAGGTCAAGGGCGATGCCATCATCGACGGCAACCTGGTAGTAGGCGGCAGCGTGGACGTGGGCGTCGACAAGGCCACCTGCGACGCCTCCAAGAAGGGCGCCCTGCGCATGGAGGCCACCTACGGCTTCGAGACCTGCAACGGCACCGACTGGGTGGCGGCGATGCCGCGCAAGCCCATGTTCTCGGGCGGTTGCCCCAATCACAGCAGCGGCGGCGGCGAAGACACCTACTGCCTGAGCGGCATCGACTTCAACACGATGGACAAGTACGCATCGTTCAACGCGAACGGGACGGTCACCATCAATATCGACGGCTACTACCGCGTCAACGTGTACATGGACGGCATTACCACCTCGTACCGCCGTATAATTTTCCGGCGGACCCCAGTGGGCGGCAGCGAAGTCGACTTTGCGTACGCACACTTGTACGAGAGCGTCGGCGGCTGGCACTTCATCAGCCTGGACACCACCTGGCCCTTCAAGAAGGGCGACACGTTCCGCATCGTGGGCCAGAACGACACCGCCAACTACCGGTGGCACTCGTGGAACCAGTACGGCCAGCACAGCCGTGCCCAGATCAGCTACGAGGGCCCGCTCACGAACTAGACCGGGCAGGGCTTTTCCATCCGCAGCGGGCAGGGCGAACTACTGAACGAATGTTCAGTGACTAGGTCCCCTGCCCGTTGTGCTTTTTGCTGGCCCGTTCGACCAAAAAACGCAGCGCCCGAAGTCCGTGGGGACCCCGGGCGCGCGGGCAGGGCTATCCGCCCCAACTAGGTCTTGCGGCGGCTACTTGCCACCGGCCTTCTTGAACTTGTCCAGGCCGTCCGGCGTCAGGTCGAACTTGGGCGCCATGTTGGTGTGGCAGGTCTTGCAGGCCATCGCGGCGTCGGCCTTCTTGGCCTCGGCAACCCAGGCCTTCCAGGCCTTCTTGGCTTCTTCCTGGCCGCCTTTCTTGCAGGCCTCTTCGGTCAACTTGGTTTCGAACTTGGTCCGCACGCAGGGGGCGGCGTCGGCGCGCGAATCCGTCGCGCGGAGAGCCAGACCGGTGCCAACCACAACCAGACCCAGAGCCAGGAACATTGCAAACTTCTTCATCACTTCCTCCTGCAAGCCGCTGCTCGGCCACCAAGCCGCGCCGCGGATTGCGCTGTATGCGAGCAGGCGCTTGTCTGTCGTGCGCGCTGCTCGCAGAGGCGCGCGGTTGCCCGTCCGCACCTCGTTTGTGCCTGGCCGCGGCCATCGCTTGGCGCCAGGTCTCGTTCCATGTGGGCGTGAGGCAGGGCTAGCTGCCCGACTTGCCGCTCGCCGGCGTCTCGGCATCGGGCGCGAGGCCCAGGGCCGCCAGCTTCTCGTACAGGGTGCTGCGGTGCAGGCCTGCCAACTCGGCGGCCCGCTGCACGCTGTGATTCGAACGCATCAGTAGACGAGTGAAGTATTCGACTTCAAAGGCCTTTCTTGCGTCCTTGTAGTGATCGATGTCTGCAGCGGCACTGGCCGCGTGGCCGCCAACTGGTGCGCCCTGGAGCTCGGGCGGCAGGCAATCCGCAGTCAGCTCGGCGCCATCGCAGATCAGCACAGACCGTTCGAGTACATGCTCCAGCTCGCGCACATTGCCCGGCCAGCGGTAGTCCACCAGCGCGCGCAGCACTTGCGGCGCCACGGTCAGCTGCGGTCGCTTGTCGCGCGCCGCGATCTTGCCCAGGAAATGCTCGACCAAGCGACCAATGTCCTCGCTGCGCTTGCGCAGGGGCGGCAGCTCGATGCGGACGGTGTTGATGCGGTAGTACAGGTCTTGGCGGAACTGCCCGTGTTCGGCCAGTTGTTCGATGGCCCGATTCGACGCGCACAGCACGCGCACATTGGTGTGCTCGAGCCGGCGGCTACCTACGCGGTAATACTCGCCATTTTGTAGCACGCGCAACAGCTTGGGCTGCAGGGCTAGGCTCATGTCGCCGATTTCGTCCAGAAACAGCGTGCCGCCATCGGCCTCGGCAAAGAAGCCCTCGCGCGACTGATTGGCGCCCGAAAACGCGCCCTTCTCGTGGCCAAAGAGCTCGCTTTCCAGCAAGTGTTCGGGAATCGCGCTGCAATTGAGTGACACGAACGGCGCCTTGGCGCGGTGACTCAACTTGTGAATATGCTGAGCAAACACGTCTTTGCCGGTGCCGCTCTCGCCCAGGATCAACACGGGCAAGTCCGACGGTGCCGCGCGGGCCGCCAGCTGCAGCGCCGCCTGCATGAGCGGGGCATGGCCAATGATTCCATGGCCTTCAGTCTGACGCGACACCACCGAGCGCAGACGGTTGTTTTCGCGAACCAGTTGCCGGTGGTTGATGGCGCGCTCGACCACGATCTCGAGTTCGCTGGGATCAAAGGGCTTACGCAAGTAGTCGAAAGCACCGCGCTTCATCGCCTCGACGGCAGTCTCGACCGAGCCAAATGCCGTGATCACCACCACGGGCAGATCTGGGTCGATCTTGTGGAAGCGCTCTAGCCCCTGCAGCCCGTCGATGCCCGGCATCCGCAAGTCCGTCACCGCCACGTCCGCGCCGTCGCTCTGAAGGAATTCCTCGGCTTCCGTGACGCCAGCCGCGGTCGCCAACCGATAACGGCGCGCGTCCATGCTGCGGGTAAACAGCTCGCGCGCAGCCGGCTGGTCGTCGATGAACAAGACGGTGGGGCGATTCACGACACCTCCTGCTTCGGCCCGTCGATTGGCAAGTCCATGGTAAACGTCGTGCCCACGCCAAGCTGCGATTCCACACTGAGCTGGCCGCCATGCAAAGCGATGATTTGGTGGGCGATCGACAGACCCAGGCCCGTGCCTGTGCCTTCCTTGGTGGTAA
Source organism: Myxococcales bacterium (assembly GCA_037441385.1). Classification (GTDB taxonomy): domain Bacteria; phylum Myxococcota_A; class UBA9042; order UBA9042; family UBA9042; genus SXRM01. The sequence continues at coordinate 19,588 of JBBISH010000051.1, read as the reverse complement.
AGAACGGGTCAAAGATGCGGTCCAAGTGCTCGCTCGCGATCCCGCAACCGTTGTCCGTGACACGAATCTGCACATGCTGATGGCCCTCGCGGTGGGCGCTGACCTGCAGCACCGGCTTGGCCACGCCGGCCAGGGCATCCAAGGCGTTCAGCAGCAAGTTGACCAGCACCTGCACCAACTGGCGTCCGTCGCAGCGGATCTCGCCCAGGTTGTCGGCCACATCGGCCTCGACCAGCACCGACGATGAGCGCAGCCGATAGCCGCACATGCCCAAGGCCTCGTGGACCATGGCGGCCAGATCCTCGTCGGCAAAGCGCGTTTGGCCGGGTCGAGCAAACTGCAAGAAGCGATCGAGCAACTGCACGCCGCGCTGGTTCTCGCTGCGGATGGCGGCGATGTCGGGGGCGCGCGGATCGTCTTCGGGGGTGGCGCGCGCTAGGAGCATGCCAAAGCCTTGGATGGCGTGCATGACATTGCCCAGCTCGTGGGCCAGGCCGGCGGCGATGGTCCCCAGCGAGATCAGGCGGTCGTGGCGGCGCAAGCGTTCTTCCAGTTGCCGCTCGTCCGTCACGTCGGTCACGATCAGCACGGCGCCCAGCGAGCGATTGCCTTGGCCCAGCAGCGGATAGGCATGGATGGCCAGCTGCCGCAACGTGCCGACCCTGGCCGGGCCGTGCGCCGGCCCCTCCGCGTCGGCGATGCTGTTGGGGCAAATGCGCGAAATCTCGAAGGTTCGCCCCTTGCGGGTGTGAATGACTTCCTCGACACTCCGCCACAGCGGTTCGCCTTCGGGGACGATCTGCGCCAAGTGCATGCCGGGCTCGGGGCGCGACAGGCAGGCCAACTGCCGGCCCGCGGACTGGTTGACCTGGACGATCTCGCCCGCCAAATCGCACGTCAGCACGCCCTCTTCCATAGCGCGGAACACGGACTCTAGGTAGCGGGCCGTTTCGCGCAGCTCGGCCGTCACCTCGTCCACGCGTTGCCGCAGGCGCGCGCTCTGCTGTTGCAGCTTGTCCAGCAGCTCGGCGTTGGCTGCGCGTTGCTCTTTCAGCGCCTCGACCAGTTGCCCAAAACGATGCTGCAGCTTGCCAATTTCGTCGCGCGAGGTGGGGGCGATGGCCACGGCGTCCAACTTGCCATCCGCCACCGCTTCGGCGGCTTTGCCCAACTCGGCCAAGGGCTTGGTGATGCGCCGCACGTAGATCGACGCCAGGCCCGAGCCGACCAGCATCCACAGCAGCGCCATCGCCAGTGCGACCGCGGTCAGGTGGACGCTCCGCTCGGCCAGCACTTCCGAGCGAAACACTAGGTTCACGTTGCCCACCAGCTCGTTGCCGCGGGCGATCGGCGCGCTGACTTCGTACAAGGTCGCCTCGCCCAGCAGCACGGCCAGTCCGGGACTCTGCCGCGGCGAGCGGAAGGCGCCGAATTGCTGGGTCATCTCGGTCCCGGCGCCGGGACGTTTGCGCGAAGCCAGCACCTTGCCCGCGCGATCGCTGATCACCACCTCGACCACGTCGATCGTCTTGTCCAGGCGGTCAAACAGCGAGGCAAACGCCGTCTCGTCTGGCTGTTCGAGCAAGGCCACGGTACTGGTGGCCACGCTCTGCGCAACGATGGTGCCATCCGCCAGCACGTGGTGGTCCATGTCGGTTATTTCGCTAGATAACCACACCAGGGTCTGCCCAAGGAGCACCAGCCAAATGACGCCCGACATCAAGATGACGAGCTTTTGCACAAGGCTGATCGGCGCCCCTTGCAGCCACCCTGTGATCGAGAGCCAGGTTTGCCGGCGTGCGATCATGGCATGCCTCGCACGGGCTCGGCGTGGCACGAGCCGCACGCCAGATCGCCATTGATCGTGCGGCGTTGCGGTCGAGCGAGGTCGCCAGTGCTCTGCGGCCGGTCCGGCGGAAGCCGAATGCCTGGCGGGAGCGCGTTGAAATCGCTCAGACTATGGCAGCCCAAGCAGGCGCGCAGGCTGACTTGCCACAGGTGCGGCTTGTGGCAGTCGCCGCAGGTGCCGTGGTCGCCGATGGCATGGATGCCCTTGAGCGACTTGGACGAGTGGCAGGTCGTGCACGCCACGATGCGGTTGTCGCCTTTGCCGTGCGGCCGGTGGCAGGTGCCGCAGCCAAAGTTGGCCATGTGGTGATCTTTAGAGAAATCAGGCACATAAATGCCGCGCGCCGCGTGGCAGTCGATGCACTGCGCCTGCGAAGGGATCAAGTCGTCGCGCTTGGTGCGGAAATCGTGGCACGCGTTGCAGTGCAGCTTGGACATGCCCGTGATCTGCACCTCTTGTTTGTGGCAGCGCACGCACGACTCCAGCGGGTCGATGTTCTGGTGCATCGACGCGCCGTGGCACGAGTTGCAGCGCACATCCGGCTGCCGCAGGTGCAGCGCGTGGCCGGCCGAGACATGGATAGGCGCGTGATCCGGCATTGGCTTGCCGTGGCATGCCGTACAAGCGCTCATCGCCACCTTGGGCGAATGGACGGCCGCCACCGAGCCGGGCTTGGTGGGATCGCGACCGCTGGCATAGGCTTTCAGCATGTCGGCCGCCTGTTCCAGGGTCTGGCGGTGGCATTTCTGGCAGGCCACGTCGCGGTGGGCACTTTTTTGCCAGAGCTGATACTGCTCTTGCGCCACGTGACAGTTGGTGCAGAACTGCGAGTCATTTTCGACATGGTGCACCACCTGTCGCCAGCTGAACCAGCCGCCCGCCACGAATACGATCCCTGCCAACAACCACCACCGCATACGCGGCGTCAGTGCGGGCTGGCTTGGCTCCTCTCTAACCATGCCGTCCCCCAGTTCCCTGGACCGGCCACGCTCCCCAGCGCGACCGGCCCACCCTGCAATCTCTTGGTCTGTCTAGCCCCGGTTGGGGCCTAATGGCAACCTCCGCACGTCTTGGTTCGAATCGTGACCTCGAAGTGCCCCTGAAACGCGTGACAACTGTGGCAGTGGCCCACGCCCTGCTCGTCGTGTTCAAAATGCGAGAACGTACCGGTGGGCAGCTCGACCTTTTCGGCCGCGGCCCCCTCGCCTTCGTCCGCCGCGGCTGTGGCCGCCACCGGGGCCTGCGCTCCCGCCCCACCTTCGTCCGCCGCATCGGCTGAGGCGGGCCCAGCAGCGGTGGCAGGGTTGGGAGCGGCAGGCTCCGCGGGACCGCCGGCATCGCTGTCGACGGTCGCAGCTTCCGCAGGCGTCACCGCCGCGGGGGGCTCGGCAGGAGGCGGGCCGAACGGGGTCCCCTTGCGGAAAGCTTCGAAATTGTGGCACCCAAAGCAGGGCAACTTGGCAATTTTGGCCGCGCGCCGGGCTTTGGCCGCTTCGGCCGCCTTGGCCGGATCCTCTGCGGCCGCGCTGGCTTTGGTCGGCTGTGCCGCATGTTCGGCGCTGGCGCCGCGGCCCCCCAGTCCCCAGGCGACCGCAGCCAGCAGCGTCACCAGGGCGACTACTGTGGCGATGCGCTTCATTTTTCGCCTCCCTCGGGCTTGGCAGCCGGGGTCTGTTCCGCGGCCGGAGCCGGAGCCTGAGCAGGATCCGCAACGACCGCCTCGCCTTGCTTCTTGGCCTCTTGCACCCACTTGTCGTGCTCGTCGGCGTGCTCTTCGGCGTAGTCGTGCAGGCTCATGCGGCCAGTCAAGAACACCCACGACATCGGGAAGATCGACGGCCGCAGGTGCACGTTGTAGAAGTGCCAAACAAAGATCGCCAGGGCCGCCAGCAGGGCCTCGTCGGTGTGGGCGAACCAGGCAATTTCGTACAGCCAGACGGGGGCGTACTTCATGATCGTGCTAGGGAACCAGCGCACCGCGCCCGAGCCCACCATGATCACGCAGCCCCAGAACACCGCCCAGTAGTCAAACTTCTCGAAGTACGTGTAGCGGCCGTAGCGCGGGCGGTCTTTGGCAAAGCCCAGGAACCAGGCCAGGTTCTGCATCAAGTGCACCACGTCCTTGGGCGCTGGCAGCATCGTGGGCTGCAGCTTCTTCTGGGCCGCCTTCTGGACCAAGTAGACCAAGTGCATCACAGCAGCCAGGATGAGGCCGATCGCCGCCGCGCGGTGCAGCCAACCCAGCTTCTGCAGGCCACCAAATAGGGCTACCAAGCTGTGCGAGGCGCCGATGCCGCGCGTGCTCAGCGGCCAGCCGGTCAGGACCAGGGTCGAGAACGACAGAGCCATCAGACCGTGGGCTGCGCGCTGCTGGCCGTCAAAGCGCAGCACGGAGCCGTCTTTGCCCACGCGGCCGCCGCTGGCCTTGGCCAACTTGTCGGTGTCCACGGGCTTGTCATGCTCGGGCTTGCCCTCTTCGGCTTCGCGGCGCGAGCGCCGGATTACGTTGACCAGGTCCAACAGCACGTGCAGCGACAGACCCAGGATCGTCAGGAAGGTCAGCCAGCCAAAGAAGCGAATGGTCCAGAACGAGACGGGACGATCCTCGGCCGTAATCCCCTTGTGGCTGGCCAACTTCTCAAAGTTCTTGTCGGCGCCTTCGTGGCACTTGGCGCACGGACCCGCGGCGCGGGCAGCGGTTTCGGTGGCGCTCTGCGGCGGGTGCACCGGGTGACAGTCGGCGCAGCCGGGCGCGTCGGGCGAGCCCAACGTCAGCTTGGTGTAGTGCATCGTGTGCTCGTAGCCATCGACCACGTCGGCGCGCTGCTTGACCGGCGCCATCTTGTTTTCGTCGCCGTGGCACTTGATGCAGTGCTCGTTCATGTGCTTGCGCCAGTCGTTCTTGGGCACGTCGGCGCGCTTTTGGATGGTGTGCGGATCGCCGTGGCAGTCGATGCAGTAGGGCAGGCCGGCCTTCAGGCCGTCTTTTTGCTTGCCGTGGGGCATCGCGCCGGGCACGTCGCTGGGGCTGTCGTGGCAGTCGGTGCACGACGCCAGCGGCTCGGGGTGGCGCATACCGCGCTTCTTCAGGGCGTCTGCAGCCTCGCTTTTGACTTCTTCAACCGGCTCGTGCGGGTTGAACTGGTAGCCGGCGTGGCAGTCACTGCAGGTCTGATCGCCGTGGGCGGACGCCTTGTGGGTCTTGGCCGAAAACTGCTGCTCTTGGTGGCAGTTGCGGCACCACTTGGGATCGTTGGAGTCGGCCGGTGCCGCCAGGGCAGACGCGATGCCTACCGGCGCACAGAGCACAAAGCTAAGAATGGCAAGGCGGACGGCGTGTCGACGGGCCAAGATACGGTGCCAGGCCAAGATACGGTGCCAGGCCAAGATACGGTGCCAGGCCAAGATAGGGTGCCAGGCCAAGATTCGGTGCATGGGATCCTCCGAAGCGGTTGCGTCACTCTCCCCAGGGCAGCCCAACCGGTTTCTTGCCCTCGCACGATGTGTGCCAATCCTTGGCTCGCTTGACCTTGGTCAATTCGTAACATTATCATCAAGTTGCCTGACAAAGCTCGTCACCTCCACGCCGTTGTCGGGATTCCGCGACGCTTGTCGCCGCTTCCCGACAGGCCTGTTGTCGGAATTCCCGGAACGAGAATACTCCCACGAATTCATCACGTCGAGTCCGCTGTCGGGAGATCCAGACAGCAAGTGTCGGCAATTCCAGACAGCCGCCGTCGAGCCGCGCGCGAGTGCCTCGGCTTCGTCACAGCTCTGTCGGAAATTCGGACAACTTGGGCATCTTGCGCCGCCGAGCAAGTCGGCTCACCATCGACGCGAGATGCACAGGCAGCTGCGCCCCCCTGGGCGCCGCCAGAAGGAGGATGCGATGGCTTTGCCTTGGTTGGGTACAAACACCCTGCGGGTCCAGCGCTGGCTGGTGCCCATGGCCGCTGGTGTCGGACTGCTGGCGGGCGTGCCGGGGTGCCGGATTTTTGACCCGCCAACTGCGCCGGCCAAGGCCATGGCCGACCTGCCGATCAAGAAGGTCGTGCTCTACCAGAACGGCGTTGGCTACTTCGAGCGGCGCGGCAAGACCAACCTAGAGAGCGTGGAGCTGCGGGTGCGGCCTGACCAAGTCAACGACGTGCTGAAGTCGTTGGCGGTACTGGATCTTTCGGGTGGCGCCGCGTCGTCCATCTCGCTGCCGGCCGAGAAGTCGGCCGACCGCCAAGAGGCGGACCTGCCCGCACAGGTGCGCAACGCGACGGGCATGATCGGCATGTTGGCCGTGCTGCGCGGCGCGGACGTCACCGTCGAGACCAACTCGGACAGCTGGACCGGCCGGGTCGTGGGCGTCGAGAATCCGCCGGTGGGCAAAGACGAAAAGCCGCGACCGGCGACGGTGACGCTGCTGGTGGGCGAAGACCGGCTGGTGCCGGTGCACGTCGACGCGATCAAGAAGGTCACGATCGGCGACCGGGCCCTGTCGGTGGGCCTGAAGCAGAGCCTGGACGTCAGCAAGCGCGAGGGCGCTTGGAAGCCGGTGTCGCTGCAGGTGCGGGTGGCGGGCGACAAGACCCACGACCTGCTGATCAGCTACATCCACGAGGTGCCGGTGTGGCGCCCGGCCTACCGCGCGTGGGTCGAGAGCGGCAAAGGTTTGCAATTGCAGGGTTGGGCGGTCGTCGACAACACCAGCGGCGAGGACTGGAACAAGGTCAACCTGAGCCTGGTGGTGGGCGCGCCGCTGTCGTTCCGCTACGACTTGCACACCGCTCACCACGTGTCGCGCCCCGATCTGTCGGTGCGTTTGCCGCAAGAGGCCGTGGCCCCGCCTTCGCCGGACTCGGGGTTCGATGCTGCGCCGGCCGATGCACCCGCGGCCGAAGCTGCGGCCATGCCTCCGCCGGCCCCAAGCATGGCGCCTGCCGCCAAACCCGCGGAAGAGGACTACAAGCGCCGCGAAATGCCCAAAGAACCCACGCTCGACCTGAGCGGCACCGGGGCGGGCGGTGGCGGATTGGGCGAAGGGCGCGTGGGCAAGGACGACGCCAAATTCAAGGCGAAGCGCGGCGCCAAAGCCCTTGCCGCGGCGCCCGTGGGCAACGACGAGGAAGAGGAGCGCCAGAAGCGCGACGAGGCGATCAAGAACGTGCAGGCGCTGGTCACGGGCAAAGAAGTGGGCGCGCTGTATGCCTACGAGGCGAGCTACCCGGTGACCGTGCCAGACCGCTCGTCGGCGCTGATCAATATCCTCAACCGTCACCTGGAAGGGCGCGACGTGTACCTGTTCCGCGAGCCCAGCAGTAGCCAGCCGCCGTACCGGGCCGTGATGCTCAAGAACGACGCCACCGGGCCAGGCGCCGGTGCGCTAGAGGGCGGGCCGATCACCCTGTACATCGACGGTACTTTCGCGGGCGAGGGCTTTGTGGGCCACATTGCCAAGGGCGAGGTGGCGTTTGTGCCCTATGCGCGCGAGTCGGGCAGCACGGTCAGCCAGACCAGCGAAGACCGGACCGACGAGCTCAAGCTGGTCACCGTGCTGGATGGGCGGATTCGCATCGAAGGCAAACAGCTGCACATTCGCACCTTTACGGTCGAGAACAACTCGGGCAAGCCGGGCCTGGCCTACGTCAAGACCAGCGCCACCGCCAACATGACGCTGCGCGACCCGCCCAAGGAATTCATCAAGGCGGGCAGCGACTGGTACGTGCCGGTGCCGATGCCCGCCAAAGGCAAGGGCGAGACCAAGATCGTAGAAGAGTCGCCGGTTTCGTACGAGGAACTGGATGTAACCGATCGCGCTGCGGATGCAATGGCCTTGTATCTCAAGGGCGCCAAGGTCGACGACGCGGTCAAGGGGCCGATCCAGCAGTTGTTGGCGATTCGCGCGCAAATTGGTGATATCCAAAGGGATAGCAAGGGTCTAGACAGTCAGCGCGCCGTGCTGGACGACGAGCAGAGGCGCATCCAGGGCAACTTGGACGCGCTGCCGGCCGGCGCCGTGGCCGCCGACTTGCGCCGGCAGTTGGTGGGGCAGTTGGAGGTCGCATCCAAGAAGGCCGCCGAAGTAGCCAAGAAGCTTGTAGAAAACGAGGTCAAGATCGCGGCCCTGCGCGAGAAGCAGGTCGTTCTGCTCCGCTCGATTGCGCTCAAATAGCGCTGCCCAGAAGGTTGCACTTGACGGGTGCGACCTTGTTGTCATGGCTGTGTACGCGGCTGGCGACTGTGCTAAAATCCGCACCTTGGCGCCCTGCCGTGCCAGAGGCCGCCGCCCCTCGTCGCCCTTCCTCCCGTGGAGCCGTTCATGCAGCTGCGCAACCAGGACATCATCTACGACTGGAACGAGGTCAAGCGCAACACGGCGCCGATCGCGCCGGGCTTCCAGCTGGTGGACGAGACGCTGCGCGACGGCATTCAGTCGCCGTCGATCACCAACCCGCACATCGAGCACAAGCTGGCGATTCTGCACAGCATGGAGCGGCTGGGCATCGACGTGGCCGATGTGGGGCTGCCGGGCGCCGGAGCGCAGGCCGTGGCCGACGTGACGCGCCTGGTCGAAGAGATCCGAGACCAGCGCATGAAGATTCAGCCGAATTGCGCGGCCCGCACGCACGCCGCCGACATTCAGGCCATCGTCGACATTTCGCAGAAAACTGGTGTGAGCATCGAGGTTTGCGCATTCTTGGGCAGCTCGCCGGTGCGCCAGTTGGTCGAAAACTGGGACGTGGCCCACATGACCAAGCTGGTGGTGGCGGCGGCGGACCAGTCGGTCAAGAACGGCCTGCCGTTCTCGTTCGTCACGGAAGACACCATTCGCTCGCATCCCGAGACGCTGCGCACACTGTTCAAGGCGGCCATCGATCACGGCGCGACGCGCTTGATCCTTTGCGATACGGTTGGGCACGCAACTCCAGATGGGCTTTGGAACTTGCTGGAATTCACGCGCGGCGTCGTCGCCGAGACGGGGGCGAAGGTGGCCCTGGACTGGCACGGGCACAACGACCGCGCGCTGGCCGTGCCGCTGTGCCTGTCTGCCTTGGAGTTCGGCATCGACCGCGTGCACGGCACCTGCCTGGGCGTGGGCGAGCGGGTGGGCAACGCGTCGATCGACCAGATTCTGTTGAATCTACGGCTGTTGGGTGTGTGGCAGCAGCCTTTGCACGAACTGCATCACTACGTCGACCTGGTCTCGAAGCACTACGGTGTGCCCGTGCCGTACAATTACCCGGCGTTCGGCGTCGACGCGTTCCGCACCGCCACGGGTGTCCATGCGGCGGCCATCGCCAAAGCGCTGAAGGCCGGGCGCCGCGATCTGGCCGACGCGGTGTACAGCTCGGTGCCGGCTCACGAAGTGGGCTGCAAGCAGCGAATCGACATCGGCTTTTACAGCGGCAAGGCCAACGTGGAAGTGTGGCTCATCGAGCACGAGCTAGAGCCCACCGAAGAGCGCGTCCACGCGGTGCTGCAACGCGCCAAGCAGGGCGACGCCACCCTGACCGATGTGGAAATCTACGAATGCCTGGCGCACCTGGATGGCCGGAGCAGCGCGGTCTGATCATGCCTCAAGTTGCACCCACCCCTGCTGGCAGCGGCAAGACGGCCCCGCCCAGTAGCGGTATGCCGATTGTGGTCGCTGGGTTAGGTCATGTGGGCGTGGCGGTTGTCCACCGCTTGCACGCGTTGGGGCTGCCGGTGCGGGCGCTGATGACGCCGGCCGAAGTCGCGCGCCACGGCGTGGAGTTGCACACCCTGGGCGTAGACGTGATGGCCGCCTCGGCGATGCTGGACAGCGATCTGGCGCGCCTGGATTTTGCGTCGATCGGCGCGGTGGTGCTGGCGGCCGACAATGACTCGGGCAACGTGGACGCCTGCCTGCTGATTCGCCGGCAATCGCCCGATGTGCCGGTGTTGGTGCGGGTTTCGGACCCCACCTTGGTCCGTTTCTTGCGCATGTCGGTGCCGCACGTCGAACCCTACTCCATGGGTTCGGTGATTGCGCCCGTGGCCGCGGACTTGGCGCTGCAGATGCTGAGCCAACCGCGCTCGGTGCCCCATGCGGTGCGGCCCAAGCCGGCGTGGCTGCGCGCACGGGCGGCTCTGTGGGGCGTGGTGGCGGCGGCGGCCTTGGGCAACTTGGCGGCTGCACTGGCGATTGCCCAGTTCCAGGGGGGCCACGCCAAGGTCGTCTTGGGGCCGCTGGGCGTGCTGGCCTCGCTGCTGACCGGGATGCACATCGCCGGGCTGGACGCCATCTTGCGGACCAACCAGGTCGCGGCGCTGGCGCTGACGGTGGCCGTGCTCGACCGCGTGGCGATGGTGGCGGGCGTGGCGCTGCTGATCGACTGGCTGCTGCCCCTGCGCCTGGGCACTGCGGCGCCCGCAACACCAGTAAGTCTAAGTGATCACGTGGTCATTCTGGGCGCGGGCAGCATCGGCTCGCGCGTGGCCGAGCTGCTTCACCAGCGCAACCTGAAGGTGGTGGTCATCGAGCGCGACTCGCACCACAAGAACGTGCAGCGCCTGCGGTCGCTGGGCATGGCGGTGGTGGTGGGCGACGCTACCGTAGACGAGACGCTGACGCTGGCCTCGGCCTGGTCGGCGGGCGCCGTGCTGGCGCTCACCAATAGCGACGCGGTCAATCTGCACGTGGGCTTGCTGATGAGCGATCGGAAGATCGGCGTACCCACCCTGGTGCGGCTGCTGTCGCCGGAGCTGAATGATCACGCGGCCAAAGCATCGGACATTGCACCGCTTTCGCCAGTGGCAGAGACGGCCAGCTACCTGTGCCGGGCGGTCGAGCGCCTGCGCGGCGAGCGGGCCAAATCGCGCGACGTGGCTGTGGCGGGCGCACCGGCGGACCCCGTGAACCGGCCGACCGGTCGCTATGCGGGGGTGGAGTTTGATGGGCGGATCACCGATCCGCACTTGCGCAGTGCGCGCTCGCCGTCTAGTCCGCGCTTGCCCAGTGGAGGCGAGCGGCCAGTTGCGGCCGAATCGCCGCGGCGCTCGCCGTCGAATCGCGGCATGGCGGTGCCCGCAGAAGCGACCGCTCCCGCGGACGCGGCCGCCCCGCCGGCCGAAGCTGCGCCCGAGACGGAACCGACCGCCGCGCCTGCCGAAGCCGCCAACGCCAAGACCGCCGCCCCGGGGGCCGATGTGTAGTTTGCCGCACGCGGCTTGGTCCATTGCCGTGCTGGCCCTGCTGCTGGGCACGCGGCCGCTACCTGTGCTGGCCGCCGAAGAGCCGGTGCTGCCGGCCGAGGTGACTTCTACCCAGCTGCCGACCGATGCCGAGCTGGACGGCGCGTGGGCGCGCGTGCAGTTGCGAGCCAACCCGGGCCCCTTTCAGTACCTGGCGTACGAACTGACCAGTCGCGGACCGGCCGGCGTCATTTCGCATGTGCGCGGCTACATGGGCCGTACCGACGTGGTGACGCGCACGGAATTGCTGACCAAGGCGGATTTGCGGCGCGTGCTGGGGTACTTGCGCGACTTGGGTGCGCTGCAACTGCCGCCAGTTCCCCCGCCCGCAGAGCCGAAACCGCGGGTAGGCAAGGGCAAACGCAAGGCTGCCCCACCGATTTTGGCCAGCGACGACGCTGCGCACGGTCCGAACCAGTCGACGGTGCCGGTTTTTGAGCTGTCGTTCCGCCTGGGCGACCAGGACCGCAGTCTGCTGGTGGCGGATCCGGACATGCTCGCCGACCGGCGCTATGCGCGCTTCATCGAGGTGCTGCGGCTGGTTGCGCTGCGCGTTGCCGGGCCGATCGCGTACGAAGGGCCGGCCGGGAGTGCTGGCCAGTCCGGCTATCTGTTCATCGACAGTTCGCCAAGTGCCGAGGTCAGCCTGGACGGGGTGCCCTTGGGCGAGACGACTCCCGTCTTTGCTCACCCCACGTCGCCGGGCAACCATACGATCTTGCTTGAAAACAAGCGCCTGGACCTGCGCCGCGAAGTCAAGGTCAAGGTGCAGTCGGGACTGACCACCTCGGTGGAGATGGAGCTGCAGTGAGCGAATCGCCCTTTGAGCCGGAGCAATTGGCACCGGTCCAAGCGCAGCCCGCGCCAGCGAGTCTGGCCGAACAGGCTGGCAAGGCCCTGATCCGCCTGCGGCGCGTCGTGGATGCGACCCCCGACGCCGCTTTGCGGTTGCGCCGGGTGGCGCAGCAGGTGCGCGAGACCGAACCGGCCGTGCTCGCGGCGCTCCTCAGCGAAGCGGCCCGTGGCTCGATCACTGGCGGTTGGCGCGCCGTGTATCTGGGGCTGGCGCAATGGGTTTTGCACGCCAGGCCCCGGCCAAAATTCCCGGTGGGGCACTGGCCACTGCCCGACGACGAGTTGGCTCCGCAAGGTGTGCACTTGGCGCTGGCGGTGGCGGCGAGCTGCCAGCACGAGAACGAATTCGCGCACCTCATCCTGCGCGACGCCTTTGCCCGCACTGGCCCCGGCGACCAGACCTTGCTGACACTGCATCCGTCTGTGGAAAAGTGGCCGCTGGGCGTGCGCCGCGAGCGGGCGCGCGGAACCGACAAGAACGCGTTGCAGATCTTGCTGTTGGATACCACGCCCGCGGTCGTGCAGATCCTGGCTGAGAACCCGCGCGTGCTGGAGCCGCAGGCCGTGCAGATCGCTAGCTTGCGCAGCCAACACCCGTGGGCGTTGCAGAGCCTGCTGATGGTGCCGCGCTGGCTGGGCAACGAGCGCGTGGTCGAAGCCGTGCTGCGCAATTCGTCCACGCCGGGCTGGCTGGTGCTGTTGCTGGCGCCGTTGGTGGCGCGGCGTGTGCAGATGGCGGTGGTGCACTTGCCCTGGCTGCCACCACCCGTGGCCAAGGTGCTGGCCGACTGGCACAACGTGACGCTGGTCCCGGCGCACCGCGGCGAAGAGCCGCCCACCGGCATCTTCCGCGTGGGCGAGGACGGCGAACTGGAGCCCGACGGCGGCAGCTATTGAGCCAACCCGCGACCTTGGCCCGCGTCAAACGGAGAATCAATGCAGTTTCAGCATGTTCCTTTTGATCGCCTGAGCTTGACGGACCTGTACCAAATCCTTTGGCTCCGCGACGAAGTCTTTGTGGTGGGCCAGAAGATCACGGCAGAGCCCGAGGTCGACGGTGCCGACCCGCAGGCCGTGCACGTGCTGGGGCGGCTGCAACCAGATGGCCGGGTCATGGCCACCGCGCGGCTCTTCTTGCAGGGCGATGGCGTCAAGGTGGGGCGGGTCGCTGTCCACCCCGACTTGCAGCACCAAGGCTACGGCACCCAGTTGATGCGCTATGTGCACGCGGCGATGGCGGGTCGGCGCGGCGAGATGAGTGCGCAGGCGCACTTGCAGCCCTGGTACGGCAGCTTGGGCTGGCAGGCCGACGGCCCTGTGTATGTCGAAGCCGAGCTGCCTCACATTCACATGGTGCGCCCGGCCGAGCCGCAGTAGCCTGCCTTATGCGAACCCCGTCTGATTCACGCCTGTACGGCTTCTCTGATCCGGTCTGCAACCGGCGAGAATCAGGCGGGGACCCCGGTTCGGGCCCGAAGAATTGCCCGAGTTTTCGATCCGATTCGGACGGAACTGGTATTACCGGATACCGACAGCAGTCACGGCTCGGCCCCCTCACCCGGCCGGCGTTGCCGTCCACCCTCTCCCGCCCAGGGGTGAGGGCTCATGCGCCCAACGGTATACAAATACTGAGTATTCTTGTCACTGTTGCCAACCGGAAAGGCAGCCGCAGTAGCATCGCGTGGTTCGGCATTCGTCCCGCAGGCGCCTGGCAACTCTTCCGCTACTTTTTGGGCGGCGGCGGCGGCACCAGCACGCTCAGCTTCAGCGCGCCGGTCGCGGGGTCGTAGCCGTAGATGGCCGCGAGCTTGGCCACCACTTGTTGCCGCTCGGGCTCGCCCAGGGCTGCGCGGCTCAGCCAGGCCAAGGCCAGCCAATGCCCTTGTTCGTCTGGAGTTTTTGCCGCGTCGGCCTTGGCCACGAACCGACCGGCGTGCCGGCTCAGCGCGTCCAAGACGGGCTGCATGGCCGGCTCGACCAAGCGATGCACCAAACCGGTCGTCAGGCTCGCGTCGTCGGGCAAGGTCGGCACGTGTTGGGGCTCGAGCACCTGGCCCTTGATCATCACGGTATCGCTGGCAAAATCCTCCAGCACTTCGTCGATGCCCGGCGCCGCCTCGGCCAGAGGCTTGCCGGTCTTGCCGGTACCGGCGGTGAGCCCAAGCTTGATCTGCGCCGCAATCTTGACCCGGTGTTGCGTCACCTCGTAGCTGTACGGCAAGTACACCGGATTGGGGATCTTGCGGGACGTCTTTTCGGCGATGTCGCGCGCGGCGTCGTAGCGCTTTTGCGCCGCCTCTTCCACTTCTTGCGCGGCCCGCAGTTTGGGGGCCAACACAGCCAGCTTGGCGCTCTCTTCGGCAATCCGGCGCTCGTAGTACTCTAGATTGGCCCTCCAGCGCAGGTGTGCCTTGGTCTGGGGGCACTCGAGTTTGCCGTCTGCGCAGGGAGAGGGCGTGTTGGCATAGGTGGCCTTGTCTTCCTCGGCGATTTTGCGTTTGACGTCGGCGAACTGGCCCTGCAGCTGGAAAAGCTTGCTTTCTGCGACGTTGGCCGTGTCGCGCAATGGCCGCGCCTCGTCGGTGGCGGCGTTGAGCTTGGCCAATTCGGCGCTCATCTTGGACTGCGCCAGGGCCCACTCGGGGTTGTCGACCAGCTCGGTATGGTCCAAGAACTCTTTGGTTCGCTTCTGCTGCGCTTGAGTTCGCTCGATGCTCAACTTGGGCCACTGCAGCTGCAGCAGACCGTCGACTTGCTTGCTTTTCCCGGTGTTCACCGTCGCTGCCACCGGCCCCAAGTCTAGCAGACGCTTGGCCATGGCCGCCGCCGACTGTTGCACCACCGCCGCGGGCAGATCCGCCGCGAGCGCCGCTGCCACGGGCTTGTCCAGGGCAAGTGCGCGCGTGGTCACATGGAAGCGGGCCGCCTCGCTGAGATTGCCCAGCAGCTTGGCCTGACCGGCGTCGCGTTTGGCGTCGGCCCCCAGCACGGCCGCCAGCACTTGGCCGTACCACCACGCCGAGCCGGACCAACCCTTGGATTGCGCAGACGCGGCGCGCTTCGCTAGGGCCGCGGTCATGGGCTTTTGCAGCCCAGGCACGGCCACTTCCAGGCCCTTCTGCAGTTCGGGGTCGGTACCGGCAATGAAGCGTGCCTGGGCGACCTTTTGCGCCGCCTCGGCCCATTGGCCCGCGCCCAAATCTGTCACGGCTGCCGCGAGTTGGCCGTCGATCACCACCCGAGCCGCCTTGCGGCGCATCCCGACCAGCTCGGAATCGCCGCCATGGCTCACCAAAGCTTGATCGGCGCGGGCCAACGCGGCTGTGTGGTTGCCGGCGGCCAAGAGATCGCGGACCGCGGCGCGTTCGGCCGCCAAGGCGCCGTGTTGCTGTTGTTCCTTGCGGGCGGCGACCACGGCAGGGTGGTCGGCCTTCCAGCGTTCTGCTTCGGCCAAGCGGGCTTGCGCAGCATCGGCGTTGCCAGCCTCCCACTCGGCGCGGGCCTCGGCCGCCTTGTAGCCGGCCAGGAGCGGGGCAGCGCGGTCGCGGAGTTCGATGACCCCGGGATAGTCCTTTTGCCAGCCCAGCAAGAACTCAAGACTGTCGAGCAGTTGCGCATACAGCGGCGCGTCGGCGCTGGCGTAGGGCTTGCCTTCCAGGCGCATGAGCAGGCCGCGGATTTGGCCCTGAAGCATCGCGCAACGGCCGCGCAGCTCGGCGACTCGCCCCTTGGCCGCCAGATAGCGGGTGTCGGTGACACTGTAGTTGGCCGCCAACGCCAGTTCGGCCTCTGCAGACGCCAAGTCGTGGGCGTTCATGTGGCGATTGGCCGCGTCGACGTGCGTCAATTGCGCCGCCGCCCCCGCAGCTTGCAGTTCTTCGCGCCATTGGGCGGCGAGGGGGCTATTGGGCTGCTCGGCCAGCAACTTCTTGAGGCGAGTCACCTTGGTGTCGGCACTTTCGTCGTCGGCCGGTGTGACTTCGCTTGGGCTCACGACCGGGCCGGCACACGCCGCCGCAGTGGCCAACGCCGCCGCCATCGCCCACGACGGCGCCCGCCCCATTGCCCGGTACATCCCGTGTGGCCGCACTGCCGCAAGATCCAGGGGCCAACTCCGTCCTTCGTTCGCGCGCGTTTTCTGCCAAATCATGTCGACCTCGCAAGTAGTGTAGCCGAATGCGCACGGAGGGTGCAGCGTGCTGGGCGTCTTCGCTTACAAACCTTACACAGCTTGTTAGATCTTGTGTGGCCAAGGCCGACCTGCGCCCAGCGGTTCACAAGTCTGGATGGGCGCGCTACGCTGCTTGCGCTGTGGCCCCTGTGGGTCCCGATGGTATCATGCTCAAAGTTGCCCTGCCCAAAGGCCGGATCGCCGACAAGGTCCTGCTGCTCATGGCCGATGCCGGTCTGCCCGTGCAGATTCCCGAGCGTGGCTACCGGCCCGACTGCGCGGACAGCCGTCTGCGTATGAAGATCTTGAAAGCTCAGAATATTCCGGCCTTGGTGGCGCTGGCCTCGCACGACATCGGCTTTACCGGTCGCGACTGGGTGGCCGAGAACGACGCCGACGTGGTCGAGCTATTGGATCTGGGCTTTGACCCGGTGCGGATCGTGGCCGCCGCGCCGGCCGACTGCGACGAGGCCGAGTTGCTGGCGCGGCCGCGGCTGGTGGTCGTGAGCGAGTACGAGTCGTTGACGCGGCGCTGGCTGGATGCCCGCGGCGCGCGCTACCACTTCATGCGCTCGTACGGCGCGACCGAGGTGTTCCCACCCGAGGACGCCGACCTGATCGTCGACAACACGGCCTCGGGCCGGACGCTGGTCGAGAACAACTTGAAAATCCTGGACACGCTGCTGCGGTCGACCACCGTGCTGGTGGCCAACAAGCAGGCGCTGGACGATCCCGAAAAGCGCCGCGTGATCGACGAGTTGTTGCTGCTGTTCCGCGCTGTGTTGGATGGTCGGCAGCGCGTGCTGCTCGAGATGAACATCGACGAAGCGCGACTGGGGACGCTGGTGCAGGCGCTGCCGTGCATGAAAAGCCCCACGATTTCGAAACTGTATGGCGAGTCCGGCTTTGCGGTGAAGGTGGCGGTGCCCAAGAACCAGGTGGCGACGCTGCTGCCCGAGCTGAAGCGCTTGGGCGCGACCGACATCCTGGAGACGGGCATCCGCAAGGTGGTGGCGTAGGTGGCGGCGGACCAGCTCAAGACTCGCTTTGATCTTGCCGGGGTGCAGGCCTATGCCATCCCGGACGGCGAGCGCGTAGGGCTGTTGCGGCTGGACGTCAACGAGCATGCTCAGGGTGCCCACCCGGTGATTGTCCAGGCCGTGCGCGACGAGCTGACGGGCGCACACCTGGCTACCTACCCGAACTACGGGGCCTGGCATGCCGCGGCGGCGCGCTATTTTGGCGTGCAGGCGGATCAGGTGACGTGCACGGCCGGCGGCGACGAGGCCATCAAGGCGATCTTCGAGGCATTTTTGCTGCCCGGCCGGGCGGTGGTGATGCCCGAGCCGGGCTTTGACATGTTCGCGCTGTGGGCCAAGGTCTACGGCTCGCCGCTGCGGGGCGTGGCGTTGAAAACGGATTTCACGTTCGATGCGGACGCTTGGTACGCGGCGCTGGACGATCAGGTGGGCCTGGCGATTCTGACGACGCCGAACAACCCGACCGGGACGCTGGTGCCGCCTGCCGTGATCGAAGCGACGCTGCAGCGCCTGACCTGTCCGGTGATCGTGGACGAGACGTACGTTGAATTCGTGGGTTCCAGCGTGGCCGTTTGGGTCGAGCGCTACCCGCACCTGCTGGTGGTGCGTTCGTTCTCCAAGGTCTATGGCCTGGCAGGACTGCGGGTGGGCGCGGTGCTGGCGCAGGCGCAGAACATCCAGACGCTGCGCAAGCTTCTGCCCCCCTTCAACGTGGCACGTCCGGCGATCGCCGCGTCGCTGGCGGCGATGCAGAACCCGCAGCTGTTGGCCGAGCACGTAGCGAACATCGCGGCGACGCGCACCGCGTTTGCGCAGCAGTTGCAGGCTCTTGGGGTGCAGGTGGGGCCTCTCCACGCCAACTTTGTGCTGGCGCACCTGGGCGACCGGGCCAGCGAGTTGGTGGCAACCCTGGCGCGCGAGGGCATCTTGCTGCGCGACCGCAGCCGAGCTCACGCAAGTACGCGTGGTTGGGTGCGAATTGGTTTGGGTTCGCCGCAGCAGATGGCGCGGGTGGTGGCGGCGCTGAAGAAGCACCTGCAGCCGCCGCCGCGCTTGCGGGCGCTGGTGTTCGACATGGATGGGCCGCTGGTCGACACGGCCCGCTCGTACCGGGTGGCGATCGTCGAAACGGCGCAGGCCTTGCTGGCGCGCTACGGAGCCCCGGCTGCGGTGGTGGCACAGGCCAACCTAGAGGCCGTGGAAAAGCTGAAGTGGCGCGGCGGTTTGAACAACGACTGGGACTGCTGCCACGCACTGATCCAAGAACTGGGCGGCGCGGTGGGCTACGATCAGGTGGTAGAGACGTTTCAGAGCCTGTACTGGGGCGACGACGGCGATGGCCTGATCACGCAAGAGGAATTTTGCGTATCCGCCATGTTGCGCGCGCGAATTCGCCAAGGCTATGGCACGGCCATCGTCACCGGACGGCCGCGAGTAGAGGCCCTGCGTGCGTTGGAAATTGCTGAAGCGACCGATACTTGGAGTGCCGATCGTGTAGTGGCAATGGAAGATGGGCCCAATAAGCCCGCGCCCGACGGCATTTTGCGGATGCTGGCGCGCCTGAGCGTGGGCGCGACGGAGGCGGCCTATTTGGGCGATTCCGTGGACGATATGCGCGCGGCGACGGCCGCTGGGGTGCGGGCGGTGGGCGTGCTGCCGCCGCAGGCGACCTGGAACGACGGTCTGTGCGAGCGGCTGTTCGAGGCCGGCGCCGAGTGGGTATTTGCCAGTGTGGACGAGGTGATGCAGTGGCTGGAGCAGTAGAGCAGGCGGCCCGCCAGGCCGTGGTGGAGCGCAACACCAGTGAGACGCAGATCCGCTGCGCCGTGAATCTGGACGGCGTGGGCCAAGCCAAGATCCACTGTCCGATCGGCTTCTTTGGTCACATGCTGGACGCGCTGACCCGCCACGCCCACCTGGACGTGGAGCTGGATATCGCGGGCGACCTGCACATCGACCAGCACCACACCGTCGAAGACACCGGGCTGGTGCTGGGGCAGGCGTTGCGGCAGGCGCTAGGGGACCGACGCGGCATCTGGCGTTGCGGCGACGCGCGTTTCCCCATGGACGAAGCGCTGGCCGAGTGTGCCCTCGACATCGCCGGCCGGCCGTACCTGCACTTCGAGGCCACGTTTGCGCGGCCGTTCCTGGGCGAGCTACAGAGCGACTTGGTTCACGAATTCTTTGCCGCCGTGGCGATGGGCCTGGGCGCCAACGTGCACCTGCGGCTGCTGTGTGGCGAGAACGACCACCACAAAAGCGAAGCGCTGTTCAAGGCTTTTGCGCGCGCGCTGGAGCGGGCGGTGGCGCGGCATCCACGGGCGGCGGGGCAGGTGCCCAGCACCAAGGGGGCGCTGGACTGACTCCTGCCTTACCGGATAGCTACTAGCACCCTGGTTCTATTGGAAACCTGTGCGAACCGCGGCACTTAGCCCTCACCCCGCCGCCTGCGGCGGCCGCCCCGCT
>JBBISH010000050.1:0-41390 GCA_037441385.1 Myxococcales bacterium | reverse complement strand
CGACCACCGCGGCAAAGTGCGTGCTCGCGTCGATCACCCTATCGATGCGTGCGCTTTCTGCCATCGCTACGCCAACTGTCCCCGAGGCCCAGCCGCTTCGGCCGTCGTGTACCTACGAGCGCCGCCAACCCGAAGAAGGTGCCCTGCACCGCGCCGTTCGCCAGGGCTGGCCAGAGGTCCCGGCCGACATCCGCGAGCAGACGGGCGGCAAGCTCCCGAATTACCTGCACAAAGCCGTCAAGGCTTTCCTCGCTTGTGGTCAGTTCGCGGCGGGATGCTGCACGACACACTAAGTACCACACACAGCTTTTGCAGGGCGAAGTCCAGGTCACCCGCCCGCACCATCCACTGCAGGGTCAGGTACTTCGGCTGCGCAGCGTTGGCCGCAACAACGTCGTCGTCGATTGCACAGACGGGACCTGGATGCGCATCCCGCGGTCGTGGACCGACCTGGACGGGCCAGCGGCCGAGCGTTGCGCCGACCGGTACTTTACCTTGGGCTCGCTGCTGGCTGCGACGGAACTGGTTAGCCGCATGAGAGGGCGGTCTTGAGCGGCGTGGCCGGGCATGCGGTGATCGGGGCCTCCACCTTGGCTAGGTCCCGTAATGAACCGACAAGTCTCTTTGGATTTCAACGGCGAACGCGTCGCAGCGGCAGCGCTGTGGCGGCAATTGCCCAAGCTAAACCGGCAGGAAGCCTTGACCTTGTTGGCTAGGCTCATCGCCGCGGCGGCGCAGAAGGCCGACAAGGCCGAACAGGCTGCCATGCCTGGGCCCGCGGCCAAACCGAATGAAGCAGCGAGCCCCTCGACATCAGGAGAACCATCATGAATCCAATGCTCTCTCAGCAGTCTAAGATCACCGCGGAGCATCTTGCACGGTCCGCCCTGGTCTACGTGCGGCAGTCCTCGCTGCAGCAGGTACGCAATAATCTCGAAAGTCAGCGTCGGCAGTACGCGTTCGCCGAAGAAGCCGTGCGGATGGGCTGGAGTCCCGCGGCCGTGACGGTCATCGATGAAGATCAGGGCAAGAGCGGGGCAGTGGCGCAGGCGCGTCCGGGCTTTTCCAAGCTGGTCAGCGCAGTAGCGCGGTCCGAGGTCGGACTGGTGCTCAGCCTGGAGGTGTCGCGCCTGGCCCGCAACGACGCCGACTGGAGTCACTTGGTGTATCTGTGTCGCTGGACGGGTACGCTGATTGCCGACGAGCAAGGCGTCTACGACCCGGCGGCGAGCGCCGATCGCATGGTCTTGGGAATCCGGGGGCAAGTCAGCGAGATGGAGCGCGACGGCTTGGTGCACCGGATGGTCGAGGCGCGTTGGAATAAGGCGCGGCGCGGCGAGGAGTTCACGGTCCCGCCGGCCGGCTACGATGTCGACCTGGACGGCAAGTGGGTGATGACCGCCGACGAGGCGGTACAGGCGGCATTGCGTCAGGTTTTTGAGAAGTTCGACGAACTTGGCAGCGCCCGCCAAGTCTTCTTGTGGTGGTGCGATGCGGGCTTGCCGTTTCCGGTTCGACGGATCCGTCACCGCGGTCATGAGGTGGTGTGGACGACGGTCAGCAATCGGCTGATCTACTCGACGCTGATCCATCCCATCTATGCGGGCGTCTTCGCGTTTGGCCGGGCCCGCACGGTGCGCCAACTGGACCCCGAGACCCAGCGGGTCGAGGTCAAACTCAAGCGGCAGCGCGCGATGGCGCAGTGGCCCGTCTTGATTCGCGACCATCATCCGGCCTATATCACCCTGGATCGGTATGTGCGCAACCAAGAGCGCCTGCGAGCGAACCAAGCGATGAACGTCGGAACTGTGGACCAAGGCCATGCCGGCGCGCCGCGCGAAGGGCACGGCTTGCTGCAAGGCATCGTGCTGTGTGGCCATTGCAGCAGGCACATGTACGTGAGCTACGGCGGAGAGCGAGCGACGCGCACACTGCAGTATCGCTGCTCGCTGCCCAAGCTTAGGCAAGAACCGGGCCCTGAGTGCCAAGTACTTGGCGGCAAGCGGATTGAAGCGCTGGTGGTCGAGGCAGCGCTGGCGGTGGCCGACCAGGCCGGCGCGGAAGCGGCAGCCCTTGCGGGTGAGCAGCTTCGCCAAGAATTCGAGGCTACTCAACGGGTCTGGTCGCTTCAGCTTGAGAAGGCGCAGTACGAGGCCGAGCGCGCCGAGCGCCAGTACATGGCCGTGGAGCCCGAAAACCGCGTCGTTGTTCGGGAGTTGGAGCGTCGCTGGAACGCTCGCTTAGAAGACGTGGCCGCGATTCGCGCCAAGGCGGCCGCCGAACAGGCTGGCCAGCGTACGCTCAATGCGGCGGAATTGGCCGCGGCCCAAGCCCTGGGCGGCGACCTGCGGCAGGTCTGGAGCGCACCAACCACGACGCTGCGCGACAAAAAGCGCCTTCTGCGGGCGCTGATTCAAGAGGTCCAGCTGCGCACCGACCCAGAGTGGCACTACGTGCGGATCGTCTGGCATGGCGGCGCGGTGACCGACCAAAAGGTGCAACACTTCGCCGCGGGACAAGGCAACGCCACCGACGAAGACATCATCGCGCTGGTGCGCAAGCTGGCGACGGATTTCGACGATACCCAGATTGCCCGGATCCTCAACCGGCAGGGGCGACGCAGCGGCAGGGGCCTGGCCTTCACCAAATCCAGTGTGATTTCGATGCGGGGCCGCTACCACATTCCAGCGGCACCAGGGCCCAAGCCCGGCACCCGAATCGACGGCCCGTTCACCGCCGACGAGGCCGCCCGCGAGCTGGGTGTGCACGCCAACACGGTCCTGGCATGGATCCGCGACGGAATTCGTGCCGCCGAGCAGGCTGCACCCGCCGCGCCATGGCGCATCTACTTGACTGCCGCGGTGCGCAAACGCCTCAGGAGCGGCACTGCGCCCGCACACTGGGTCAGTCTGCAGGTCGCTGCCCGGCGGCTGGGCATCAGCAAGTCACTGGCTGCCAATTGGGTCAAGACAGGCAAGATCGAGGGCGTTCGCACTCTGGTGGGCAAGAGCGAGGTCTGGAGAATCAATGTCACGGAGCCTAGTTACACATCACAGCCGGGGCTGTTTGACCAAATTGTCAACGCTGAAATCAAGGAGTCGTAGTATGAACGGATCAACGGGTCGATAACCATGCACTGGACGCCGATGCTGCCCAGCCAGCGTGCAAACCAGAAGCCGTCGCGACCCGCTTCGTAGACAGCGTGGATCGGGGCATCGTCGGGCAGGCCGAAATGCACCTTGGCCTTGGCGATTTCGGCGATGATGTCGCGCTTGCCCTGAGCCAGGTCGGTGCGCAAAATCTTGAGTTCACGCCGGGTCTTACCGCCGTCGCCTGCTGCGAACTGCCAGCTGTCGCGACCCATATCGAAAGCGATGTACAGAGCCCGGTTCGTGCGCGTAGAATCGGAAGCGGATGTGGTCGCCCGCCGCCGTAGGCGGCATTGTCGAGGCCAAGAGTGATTGCGAACTCCTTGGTGCTGAACCGTAAAGGCGACAACGCGGGCTACAATCCCGCGCGCCGGACCGAGCGTGGCCCGATCACCTCCGGCAAATCAAGCGACCGCCGGACCATGGCGCCAGGGCCCGAAAGGGGATCCCCCGAGGGTGTCCAGAGGGCCGATGGCCCTTTGGCGCGGGCCGCGCAGGCCGCAGGGGATCGGCGGCCAGGCCCCCGAGTGTCGTCTGAGGCTGCTGGCCTTTTCCCTCGGCCGCGGTGGCCGGGTGTTCATAGGATCTACGCGTACGCGGTCAGCATGAGCGGTCTCTGCGGACTCCTACTTGGGCTGGGCACAGTTGCCAGACTCCAGGAAGGCGGCCCAACAAATGCCACGTTTTCTGAGAGCTGCCCATCGCGAGCCCGTGACCTGGCCGGCCGATCGCAACCCGAGCGCCGTTGGCAGGAGCGATGGCGTGCCCTATGATCCCGGCGACGACCGGCCTGCGGAACATGGGGCGTCCCGGTGCCGGCGGGGGCCGTCCATTCCCCTTTGAATCTCCCGGTGGCCGAGGACAAGGAGCGACGATGACGCCAGGCCTGACGGAGCCCACTGGGTATTCCATTGACCGCTACGTACCGCAGATTCTGCTCGAGCGCTTGATCGCGCAGCCGGCCGGTCCACGTGTGGCAGGGAGTGAGGCGTTCTCCGGCGCGATCCTGTTTGCCGACGTCGCTGGTTTCACCGCGCTCACTGAGCGCCTTGCCAAGCATGGGCCGCGCGGGGCCGAAGAGGTAGCCGAGCTGCTGAACGCGTACTTCGGTCGCTTGATGACCACTGTGCTCGATGCGGGCGGCGACGTACTGAAGCTGGCGGGAGACGCGGCTTTGGTCGTGTGGCGTGCGCAAGCAGACATGCCTTTGGCCGCCTGTGTCGAGCAGGCGACTCGCACGGCCATGCAGCTTCAGGGCGCGCTGACGGGCATCGCGGCCAGCAGCGACCAAGGCGCCAGGCAGAACGTGTTGGCTACCCGCATGGGAATTGGCGCCGGCGACCTGCTGGTCATGCACGTGGGCGGGATCTTTGACCGCTGGGAGATCGTAGTTGCCGGGCCAGCGCTCCAGCAGATTGCGGTCGCTGCCGAAGCTGCGCCCGGCCAGGTGGTCCTGTCTGCGCCAGCGGCAGCCCTTGTGGCCCAGTCTGTGCAAGGTGTGCCAACGGCTTCTGGACTGCGCGTTGAGGCGCTGGCGAGCGCCCACACTTTCCGACCATCGTGCCCACACCGCGGTGGCCGGCCAGGGCCGACCATGCGCGCCTGCGTTCGTATGTCCCAGGAGCGGTCCACGCGCGCGTCCTGGCTGGACAGTCGGAGTGGCTGGCCGAGCTGCGCAGGATCACCGTGCTGTTCGTGGGCATGCACGGAGCGCGCGAAGCGAGCGAGGCGGACCTTGCCTCCATCGACGCACAGGTGCGGGCGATTCAGACCACGCTCTATCGCTACGAGGGAAGCCTCAACAAACTCAGCGTAGACGAGAAGGGCATCACGGCGGTGGCCGCCATGGGGCTGCCGCCTTTTGCGCACGAAGACGATGCGCGGCGGGCCGTTCAGGCCGCCCGGCAGATCGCGGCCGAGCTGGCAGAGCAAGGCATGCCGTGCTCCATTGGCGTTGCGCACGGCCGCGTCTTCTGCGGGCTCATCGGCAACGAGCGCCGCTGCGAGTACACGGTGATCGGCGACGTCGTGAACCTGGCTGCGCGCCTGATGCAGGCCGCCGGCGGGGGCATCCTGTGCGACGCAGCCACTGCCGACCGCGCTCGCTCGCACATCCATTTCCAAGCCTTGCCGCCCATCCAGGTCAAGGGGAAGACCGAGCCGGTGACCGTGTTTGCGCCGGGAGGGGCCAAGGTGCCGGCCCGACGCAAGCGCCCGCTGGTTGGGCGGACGGCGGAAGTCGCGCGGGTCGACCAACGAATCGACGACCTGGCCGCGGGTCGTGGCGGCGCGCTCCTGTTCGAGGGCGACGCCGGCATCGGCAAGTCGCGCCTGGTGGCCGAGGCCGCGGACCGCGCCAAGTCGCTTGGGGTGCGCGTGTTGGAGGGGCACACCGATCCCACCGAGCGCTCGACCGCCTACCACGCGTGGCGGCCTGTGTTCGCCGATCTGTTGGCCCTGGAGCCCGGGGTGCCGACGCCGATTGAACAAGTGCGCGAGGCGCTGAACGGAAATGACCACGCTGGGCGCCTTCCGCTGCTGAACGAAGTGCTGGCCCTGGGCCTGCCCGACAACGAGCTCACCTCCGAGCTGCGTGGGCAGGTCCGGGCCGACAACACCAACGCCCTGCTGCTGGAGCTGCTGGCCGACGCGGCGGCGCGCGGGCGGCTGCTCATCGTGATCGAGGATCTGCACTGGATCGACTCGGCGTCGCTGGCGCTCGCCTTCCTCTGCACTCGGCGACTGAAGAACACCTTGCTCGTGCTCACGACCCGCGTCATCCCGGCAGAGGTGGCTGAGCCTGAGCTATCCAAAATCATGGTGGATCCTGTCACGGAGCGGGTTCGCTTGGTCCCGCTGGCTGCCGACGAGGTGCGGGGGCTCGTGTGTCGTCGGCTCGCGGTCGACTCGGTCTCGGAACAAGTGGCAGAACTTGTCCAGGCCCGTGCGCAGGGCAATCCGTTCTTCAGCGAGGAGCTGTCTCAAGGGCTGCTGGACTCCGGAGTCATCGTGGTCGCGGGCGGCGAGGCCCGCATCCGCGAGGGGGTCTCCCTGGACGGGGTCGCGCTGCCAGAGAGCATTGACGCGGTGATCACTGCGCGCATCGACCGCCTTTCGCCAGACGAGCAGCTCACCCTCAAGGTGGCCAGCGTAATTGGCCGTGTCTTCGAGCTGAAGCTGTTGCGGGCCGTCTACCCAACGCCTGAGCGTACGGACTTGAAGCCGGTGCTCGCACGGCTGCAGGAGCGGGAGCTGATCACCGACGAGGGCGTGGAAGACGGGACCTGGTCGTTCCGCCACGCTCTGATCGTGGACGCGGTCTATGCCCTGATGGTTCATGCACAGCGCCAGAAGCTGCATCGCGAGTTAGCGGAGGCCCTGGAGCGCGAGCCAGAGGCGACCCGCCCCTACGGTCGGCTCGCGCACCACTGGATCCGCGCCGGCGACGAGGCGCGCGCGTTGCCCTGCCTGGAGAAGGCCGGTGAGCAGGCCCTGCGAAGTGGTGCGTACGAAGGAGCAAGGTCGCTTCTCAGCGAGGCAATTCGGCTGTGTCCGGCTGGTGTCGACGCGTTGCGCAAGGGGCGCCTGCAGCGCCAAGCCGGCGAAGCCTGCTTTGGTCAGGGCGACCTGCAGGGCGCCCGCGCGCACCAGGAACAATGCCTGGCGACTCTGGGTCCAAGCGCGCCTCTCTCGCGGGGCGTGGTTGGCCGAATTCTTTCGGGAATGTTCACCCAGCTGGCGCATCGCCTCGCGTCAAATCGGGTTTCGCGGGGTGGCCAGGACAACGAGGTCGCGCTGGAGATGGCGCGTGCCTGGGGACAGCTCGTCTTGTTGCATTACTTCTGCGGCGAGCCGGAGAGGCTGTTCGGCGCCTCCTTGCACGGGGTAAACGCGGCAGAAAACGCCGGACCGTCACCCGAACTGGCCAACGCCTACGCCGGACTTGCGGTTACCGCCGGCCTGCTGGGCGCGAACCGCCTGGCAGAGGCCTACTTGGAACGGGCCAAGACCACGGCCGCGCAGGTTCGCGAGCAGACGGCGACCGCCATGGCCCACGTCTGGGCAGGGGTCCACTGGACCGGGCGCGGCGAGTGGAGCAAGGCCCGCGCCAGCTTTGGCCTGGCCCTGCCCATCTTGGATGCCCTGGGTGACCGCCGCCGCTGGACGGAGACGGCTTGCGCGCTGTCGACGGTCCAACACTACGAGGGCCACTTTGAAGAGCGGCTCCTGCTGGGTGCCGAAGTGTCGGCCCGCGGCCGTGACACGCGCGACATCCAGTCGCAGGCGTGGGGCATGTTGGACCGAGTCGAGAGCCTGCTGCCCCTTGGGCGGCACAGCGAGGCCATCGCCCTGCTCGAGCAAGTCATGGACAT
This sequence comes from Myxococcales bacterium, assembly GCA_037441385.1. Taxonomy (GTDB): domain Bacteria; phylum Myxococcota_A; class UBA9042; order UBA9042; family UBA9042; genus SXRM01. Next base: position 33,868 of record JBBISH010000050.1, on the reverse strand, counting down.
GGTTTCCAGCATCCCGCGTACCGACCAGCTGTGGGCCCATGGGCTTGCGGCGGTCGCGTTCCTGCGCGCCGGCGATCCTGTCCGGGCCCAGGCCGAGACCCAGCGCACCCGTGAGCTCATGAAGGTGGTCCCGCCGACCGGCTTCTACGTCATGGAGGGTTACGCTGGGGTCACCGAGACTTGCCTGGCGTTGGCCGAACAGGCCGCGGGCGCGCCTCACCGCGAGGCGTGGGCGGGGGCGATAGAGGGGGTCGCGCAGCTGCGGCGCTACGCGCGCGCCATGCCGTTCTGCGTCCCGCGCTACCAGGTCTGTCAGGGACTTGCGCTCTGGGGCCAGGGGCAGCACCGGCGCGCCCTTGGCTTGTGGCGCGAGGCGATCGGCCATGCCGAGCGAATCGGGATGCCGTACGAGGCGGCGAAGGCGCGTTTCGAGCTCGGCCGCCACCTGCAGCGGAGTGACCCGGCGCGGCGCGACCACCTGCTCAAGGCGTGCGCCGCCTTCGACCAGCTTTACGCCAGCCATGACGCAAGCCGGGCACGCGAGGCGCTGGAGCCGTGAGCGCTTGCGCCCGGCCGCCGCGCGGCAGAAGGGCGCAGGCGTATTTTTCACGCATTGCTGCGGCGTTATGCTTGAACTTTCAGCGGACAGCAACCGGTCGAAGGGCGCCGTTGACGCGACCCAAGCCCCGCGGTAGCCTGCTTGGACCTCCGCCCACTGGCCGGACCTTGACCCGCGGCTCGTGCCCGCGCATGCAGAATCATGAGCAGCGTGTCTGACTTGCGCCCGACCTGCCGCCCGTCTTGCCTTGCACGGCGGCCAACCAAGCGCGCCCACTTTTCACCGGGCATATGCCTCCTGTTCGCGCTGGCGTGCCGCCCATTGCCGACCGCCGCCGACTTTGCCTGGCCAGCCGACGCTTCGGCTGACGCCGCGGCCGACACGCGCCCTGGGCTCGGCTGCGGCGACGGCGTGTGCACGGGCCGCGAGTGGGTCGAGTCGTGCCCGGCCGACTGCGCGGGCCCCAATCGCCACTTGGCCGGGCCGTGCAGCCAACCCGACGCACCCGCCGACTGCCCACCTGGGTACCGCTGCATCGCTCGCGGCAGCAGCGGCGGCGGCCCGGTTTGCGTAGCACAATTCCGCACTTGGCCAGCACAGCCGATGGGTCACCGCATCGACGCCTATGTCGAAACCGCGGAGACCATCCTCGACACCAGCACGGGCTTGGAGTGGAGCAAGGCCATCGCCCCGGCCGACGGCTATTTTGCCAGCCCGCTATTCTGTGCCACCGCGACGATCGGCGGCCACGCCGACTGGCGGCTGCCAACGCGCACCGAGGCGTTGAGCCTGGTCGACTTTGACCTGGAAGGACCGATGAGCTGGGCGCCACATCGGTCAACCGATCCGGACCACATGTGTGTTTGGACAGCCACCGCGGGCGCTGACGGCAACGGGCGCTGGATGGTCAACTTTGTCGACGCGCACAGCGTCTTGTGGCCCGTGTCACAGCAGCCCGGCGCGATGGTCTGCACGACCCGCTGCGTGCGCGGGGCGCCCACCAACTTGGGCCTGCGCGAGGGCGTGACCGAGTGGGCCGAGCTGCCTGGTGGCAAGGCGGTGCTGGATCGGCGTTATGGCACGATTTGGCAGACAGCGCCCAGTGCGGCGATGGACGACGTGGCCGCGCTCGTTTGGTGCGTCGGGCTGGCCCACGGCGCTGGCGATCGCCCCTGGCGTCTTCCCACGATTCGCGAACTCATTGACCTTCAAGACGTAAGTCGCCACGAACCGGCGCTCGCGCCGCCGCTGGTCGACGACGGCAGCCAAGGCTGGAGCCTGATCTCCGCGTCGCCCGTGGTGCCGCAGGTGATGCTGTGGCGGGCCGACTTCAAGCAGGGCGAACTCCGCGGTCTGGACGGGCCACCCACCGCCCAGCGTGTACGGTGCATCCAGTGAAGCCGCCGATCTTGCTAACGTTCCTTGTGCTGGCCGCCTGTTCGGACCCGGCCGCGGTGCCGGCCAACGTGGCCAACGTCGACGCCGTGTCGACCGACGGCGCAGCGCCGGCCACCCCATGTCCGCCGGGGCCGTGGTACAGCGTAACCCTGGACGACGACGGCACAAAGCGGCAAGTCTGCGCTCCAGACCTGCCGGTGTGGGGGCCACTTCCCGACTCGCCGACGCAAGTGGCCGCCATGGGCGACGGCACTTTGCACGACGCGGCTACGGGCTTGGATTGGCAGTCGGGGCCCGACGCGGTCTTGCGCAATGCGCAGAAATCCCAGGAATATTGCGACCAACTGCGGCTTGCGGGCCACGCGGACTGGCGCCTGCCCACTGCCGCCGAACTGCAGACCCTGGTCGACTATGCCGCTGCGCCGCCCGGTCCGGTGGCCATTCTCGAGGTCAGTGCCCGCGGCCGCCGCGACTGGACCTTGTCGACTGCAGGTTCGCAGGGCTGGATCGTCGAATTCGCCTTTGGGCAGACCGAACGCGAGCCGTTGACCGCACTGCATGGCGCGCGCTGTGTGCGCCGCGATGGCGCTCCGCCGCACGGGCCAACGCCGCGGTTCTTGGCCAAAGACGCCGAAAACGCCACCGACCAACTGCTGAATCTGGTGTGGCTGCGGCCCATTACCGTCAATACCTACCCGTTCTTGTTTTCGCTGGGCTGGTGCGCCAAGCACGACACGCCGCCCGGCGGCTGGCGGCTGCCCACGGTGCGCGAACTCTCGTCGCTGGTCGACCGCTCGCAGGGCCCGCCCATGGTGGATGCGCTGGTGTTCTTCCTGCTGCCGCAGGTGTACTGGACGGTGCGGCCAGTGGGCGGGGCGCCGGGGCTGTTTGGCTGGGCGGTCGATTTCCCCCGCGGCGAGGTACGCGCCATCCACGGCAATTCGGCCCAATGGTTCAGCTGCGTGCGCACGCTGTAGTCGCAGCGGATGCGACGCCCGGCCAAGGCGCGAGCCACAAAGAAACTGATTTGCACCCCGGACGTGGCCAGCAGGCGACCGACACTTTTGCGTAAGCGTGCGTCAATCGGCGCGGTCGTCCTGGGCAGGCGCTCGCGCGGTCGACCACAGCCGCGCCAACACCAACACCGCCACTACGACTGACATCAGGTGCGATTCTCGGCTGATGCTCGGCACCGCGACGCCCAGCGCCGCCGCCGTGAGGTAGACCACACCCACCCAGATGGCCCGCGGGTCGGTGCCCCCGGCCGTGGCCACGGCGATGAGGCCAAACATCACCGAGTCCGTGGCCGTGGCGGCCGCGATGGGCACATCGAAGTGCGCTTCAAGAAGCCCGGTAATGGTCAACGCAAACAAGCCAACGCCCAGACCAAACGCGATGGCGCGGTTGGCACGATTGCGCAGCAAACGCCGCCGCAGAGCAAACGCGGTGGACACGTAGCCCACGAACGAAACCGCTGGCGTAAACAGGTGCGACAGGTGGTTGACGCGGCCGACCCCGCCAGCGAAGAGGATGCCGCCGACCAGGTCGAGGACCACCCAGATGAGGCCGGCCGCCAAAAACACGGCGACGCGCACCCGACTGGCCACGCCCACGTCGACCTCGCGGTCCAGGTGCTTGAGTCGCTCGACCTCGCTACGCTCGGCCCGCAGGCTGCGCTGCAGTGCGGCGAGCGCGTCGCGCTGCGCTTGGGTCGGTTCCACAATTTCGGCGAGCAAACCGGCGGCCATGGTCTCGTCGCGGCGACCGATCTCGAAGTCGAACATCATGGCGGCGATCGCCTGCCCAAGGGCGCGGGCGTCGGGATTCTCGGGCCAGATCTGCAAGGCCTGAGCCACGGCAAAGCGGCATTCGGTCGCGGCACGGTGCACTTGCATTGCCGGGACCTGCTCGCCAACGCTTTGCGGCGTGGCGTGGGTCCGCAGCCAGCCCAGGCGCGCTTCCGCCTCGTGGGTCAGGCGGTGCGACGCCGCGTGGATTTGATAGCTCTCGATGGCGGTGCGCAGGGCCTCGGCGCTCGCAAAGCGGTCTTCGGGTTCGCGGGCCATCGCGCGCCGGCAGATTTCCTGCAACTCGCGGGGCACGCTGTCGGGAAGCGTAGGCGGCGCGGCCAGATGCGCGCTGGCCAGCGACAGGTAGAACGACTCGGCCAAGTGCGGCGGGCGCCCGCTCAGGATTTCGTGGAGAATCGCTCCCAGCAAGTAGACGTCGGTCCACGGGCCAATCCGCTTGGGCCGGGCTCTTCCGATCTCGGGTGCCATATACACCGGGGTGCCGGCCAGGCCCTCGGCATCCTCTAGGCGCGGCAACTCGGAGTCGGGCGCGGCTCCTACCGCCACGGCGATGCCCCAGTCCAGCAAGCAGACCACGCCAAAGTCGCCAATCATCACGTTGTCGGGCTTGAGGTCGCGGTGGACGATTTGCCGCGAATGCGCAAAGTGAGCTGCGTTGCAGACCTGCATCAGAACGCCAAGGTGCCACTCGAGGGGCTTGGTCTCGGCGCCCTTTCTGCCGTGCAAAATGTCGCTCCACGGCCGGCCGTCCACGTGCTTCATCACAATCAACGGCTCGCCGCCACTACCCTGACCAAGCACGTGCACCGGCACGACGTTGGGGTGTTCGAGTGCCCCAGCCACCCGCGCCTCGCGCAGCAGCGCCTCGGCCGCCGCCGCCGAGTGGGCGGATCGCGGCAGCTTGACCGCCACCTCGCGTCGCAGCGACTGTTGGACGGCGCGATAGACCACGCCCATCCCGCCTGCGCCGATCAGCCGGCCAAATCCCAAGTCGGGCGCAACGGGCGGCCGCGGTGCAAGGCCGGGCGAGGGCGCCGCGACGTCGTCGTGGGTTGCCCGCAACGTCGCCTGGGCATCGGGGTTGGCCTGGAGCCGAGCCAGCGTGGCAGGACTCCACGTCGCGGCCAGCAGTTGCGCGGTCTCGGCCAAACTTGGATCCACTTCCGTGGACCAGTGCTCGGGCGAGTCTTGGGGATTCATGGTCGCCTTGCCCGCGGTGCGCATAGCTGACCGCTACGATCCATGCCAGAGTAGCACTCCTCGCCGGGAGCAGCCAACTCGCCGATCCAACGCCGGGCTGGCCTGCAGAAGCCCGCGGGCCCTGCCCTGCAACCACTGGCCGTTATGCCAGTTCCGTCCAAATCGGATCGAAAACTCGGGCAATTCTTCGGGCCCGAACCCCTGCCTTACCGCTTGCCTACTCTGACGCAGCGCCGATAGCCCTCACCCCTGGCCTGCGGCCGACCCATCTCCCACTGAAGTTGGCGAGAAGTAAAGGGAAATTGCATTGCCCCTCGCCCAAAGCGTTGGGAGAGGAAGGGTCCCCGCGGTGAGCGAAGCGAGCGAGTGGCGCCAGCGGCGCCGGGAGAGCGGGGCAGACGCCGAAGGCGGCGGGGTGATGGACAAGTGCCAAGGATCTCACAGGTTTCCACTGCATTTACGGCACTAGTAGCCATCCGGTAAGGCAGGCCCGAACCGGGGTCCCCGCCTGATTCTCGCCCGTTGCAGAACGGGCCGGAAATGCCGTACAGGCGCGAATCAGGTGCGGTGCCTATTCCGGATGATTTCCAGCTCGTGGCCGCCCTTGCCCACCCTCGCGCCAGACACGCCCTGGCTCGCGCCAGACACGCTCTGGCTCGTGCCGGCGGTGCCGTGGCTCGTGCCCGCGGTGCCGGGGCGCCGTCGACCGCGCGGTCTTGGGCGCAGGCAGCGACTACTCGAACGGCAGCGCCCGGAAAACCCGCCGCGGGACCAGGAACATCGCCCACGCTGCCGCGAGTTTGGCCGCGATCCACCCGCGCAGGCCACGCGCCGGCGGCTCGGGCGAATGCGGCAGTTCGGGCAGCCACACCAGTGCAACGTCGCCAAATTCGTCGATCGCTTCGGTGATTGCGCGAACCGGCGCCAGCTGCGACAGCTGCAGTTCGCGGTCGGCAGCCGCAGTGGCGAGCACATAACTTCGGACAGGAACGGAGTTTTTGAGCAGTCGATGCACTAGGATCACATCTGGCCCAGCCAGCTCGCGATGCCGGCCAACGCGGTGCTGGAGTGCCTGGCCAAAATGGACGATGAACTTGATAGTCAGGCTGCTGAGGTGGCGACAAGCTCCGCATTGGCACGTGTGATGGTCCTGCAGCAGCTGCAGTCGCTGGCGAAAGAGCCGCTGAAACTCCGCGAGCCGACTGCGGATGACCAAGCGGTCGACCGACCATTGCGCCGCGTCGCCTGCCAGGGCGTACATGAACACGGCGTCGCCTTCGATCTTGCTGACTTGCAACGGCAACTTGGCGCGCTGCAGTACCGCTTCGAGCAGACTGGTGAGCATCAGCTGCGCATGCGCCAACTCGTTGGCATTGCGGACCAAGTACTGGGTATAGCCGCTGATGTCGGCCATGAGCAGCAGCATCGGCGTCACTTTGTCAGGCATGAAAAGCATCCTCCAAGCGCCCGCGACCTATGGTAGCTCGGGATGGTCGCCAATGGCCACGGGCCGCGCCACTCCTTGCCGGCTAACCGTGGGGAACCTGGGCCAGGACCTCGCGCGCCGTCGGCCGCTTCTTGTATGTCTCGGCAACCCAGCGCCAGCGCACGGTTCCGCCCTTGTCGACCACGTACACGGCCGGCCACGGCACGCCGTTCTCGGCATCGGCGATGCCCATCGCCCGCGTCAGCGCAAGGTCGCGATCCGTCCACAGCTCCAAGGTCAGCCCAAGTCTTTGCCGAAGCGGCGCGCTGTCTTCGCGGTCCTCGCCCGAAATGGCGGCGATCCCAACGCCGGCCTTGGCGAATTCGCTCAGCTGGGCCTGCAGATCGCTGAGCTGGGCGCGGCAAAACGGACACCAGTGGCCGCGGTAGAAGACCAAGACCCACGGCCCACTCCCCAACCGGTCGCCGAGCAAGAATGTTCGGCCCGCGTCGTCGGTCAGGCTGGCGGCCGGCACGATTGCACCCGCCGGCATGGCGGAAGCTGGAACACCGACCGGCGGCGTCGCCCGCATCGGATTGGGCGGATAGCCCATCATGCCATAGAGGGGCGCGCAGCTAGCGGTGACGAGGAGCGCGACCTGCACGGCAAGAAAGGTTATTCGATTCAATGGTTTGATCATCGCTCGCCCCAGCAAAGAAGTCGGATGCCGCCGGCCAGGCAGGCACCATGGCGGCCGTCGCCCGTGCGCCATGCCGCGCCGACACCGCCCACCATCATGTCGCCGCAGGACGCCGCCGATGAACATCCGCCCAAGCGGCCGAGGGCCGCCGGGCGCCACCAACGCAGCCGGGATCCAGTTCCGCAGCCTGAACCGGCGCGCGGCGTCCAGGATTATCCCCAGGTTGAATCGGGCGAGGAAGAGGCGCTGCGCGACGGCTTGCATGCGCGGAGAAAGTCTAGACCGATACGCGCTCTAGCCAATCCTCGTCTTGACGTATTCGGCCGCACGAAGGGCCACACCGTAGGCGTTTTCAAAGGCAGGGATGCCGTCGATGTCCGACGCCGCGAACGCGATGCGACCCAGCGGCTCTTGGGCCTTTTCGCGAGCATCGCCAAACGCAAACCCCGGCCGGGCCTGGATCATCGCGTGACCCCAGCGATACAAGTCGATCCCGGTGAGGTTGGCGTGGACATCGGGCAGCGCCTTTTCCATGTCGGCCAGAATGCGCTGCTCCCAGAAGTCGAAGTCGTAGAAGTACAAGAGGAACCTGCCGCCCGTCTCGGCAATCGGGCAGTAGCAGGTCAAGGTGCCGGGCCGGCCCTCGGCCAGGGTCTTGGGGTCGGCTTGCCCGGCCCAGTCGGCAACGATGAAGTCGGTCACCTGGCTAAACCCGTTGCCATGCAACCAGTTGTCGTAGCCACCGGGCACCTTGGGTAGTTTGCTGTAGTGCAAGTTGGCGACGATGTACGGGTTTAGCCAAAGGCCGACTTGCTCGCCACGACATCGGCCGGCAGACCGCTGACCACATGGCGCGCGAAATAGTGCGGCACCGCAAAAATCACGCTCTTTGCCTGCAGCGTTTCAACGGTGTTGACGGCCGCCGCCCACTCCGAAGTGGGCACCACGCCAACCAGGACCACGTCGCCCTTCTGCTCGACCCGCACTACGGTCTTGCCCGTCTTGATTTTGTCGAGCCCCACCTTGCCGGCAAACGCCAACGGCAACCACGCGTTGCCGCCGGGCAGCGTCAAGGTAGGCTGAAACTCGGCGCCCAGGAACGGGATCGCCGCCCAGGCCGACACCTGTGAAGCCGGGCCGCGAAGCGCCGATTTGCAGTACGGATCCCAAAACGCGCCGACCTCTGGCGGCCAGCCCTGACTCGTGCACCACTCGACGAGCGACACGGTGTCCAGGGCGCGGATCTCGGGGTCCGTCGTCGAGGCATCGGTTGGCGTGTTGAAGCCGGTCTCGCCATCTTTGCCTACGTAGTTGTAGGGCGGATGGTTGGGGTGCGGGGTGGCTTCATGGCGGCTCCGGACCGGGCGGTGGCCGGCGGGTAGGGACGTGCTCAGCCTGCGCGGCGATCCGGCACGGTCGCGCAGAACGGTCGCGCAGAACGGTCGCGGAGAACGGTCGAGCGGTACCGTCGCGCGGCCGTTGCCAGAGCCGCGGCGCGGTCATTGCGGTGCCCTTGGCCGGCGTGCGACCGCGCCGGGAGGGCGTCGCAACTTCCTTTCGGTGGGCGAGACTACCCCGCGCCCCGAGTCTCGTCAAACCAGCGCGTCCCTCGATTCATCAATGATGACAGGGCTGTGACTCGGCCTGAGTGCCGCGCGCGAGGCCCCGGCGCGGGCGCCGCCACACCTCTCAGCTCGCGCCCAAACCCACGATCAGCTTTGCGCGGCACCTTCAGTAGGCCAAGAGGCCCGTGTGCAGGATGAGCTTCCACTGCCCGTCGGGCATGCGCGTGTACCCTTTGCACGCCCGCCCGCGCCAGTGGTTGTCGCGGCCCTGGCGGTCTCGCCACAAAGTGTCGACGTCGACCACGGCGTAGCCGCCATCGGCCTCGGCGGTCACGACGATGCTGCGAATTTCGCGGCGGTTGTGCACCAGGTCGTGCGTGGCAAAAAGGTGCTGCCAACCGCGTGTCCAACGCTCGCGGTCGAACCGGCCCATGACAAAGACCCAGGTCGCGGGGTCGTGGTCGTGGTCGGTCGGCGGCCAGGGCCAGACCATGTCGGGGTGAAAGAGATCGACCAGCGCCACGGCGTCTTGGCGATCCCAAGCCTGGGTTTCGCGGTGGACCATCGCCTCGATGGCGTGCCACGCTTGTTCTTGCGAATTCATGACTTGCCTCTGATGCTGCCAGCCCTTGCGGTGTGCGTCGGGAAACCAGCCGTCGACTGCAACAGCGTCCGCGTCAAAACGCAAGGCCACCTCCAATTCGTAGGGATGGGGATAGCGAAGGTCGAACACGCTGACCACGCCTGCTCCCACCGCACCTGGGCGGCCCACGACGGCAGCCGCACGGGTTCTTGTCAGTTGACGGCCATCGCCGCGCGACCCTAGTATGCCGCTGAGGTTACGCCTCTGGACCGGCGCCAGAGGGGCCACCGCTCTACTTCTCGCGGTGCCCGCGCCCGCGGGCCGGGACAGGCAAGCCGTGCAAAATCCACAGGTATTACCAAGTCCAGCTGACTCACGCCTGCACCGCCTCTTGGACCCGCGCTGCAACCGGCGCCAATCAGGCGGGGACTCCGCTTTGGCCTCGAAGAACTGCTCGACTTTTCAGGTCGGTCCAAGCGGATTCCATAGGATCTTGTGGCGCCGGCTCGCGCTGGCGTCCGGCGTGCTGTGCGCAGCGCTGCTGGGTTGGATTGCGCCGGCCGTCGCCTTTGAGTGCGGCAAGATCACAACCGTCGGGACGTCGGACTTCCAACCGGTACTGGAAGTGCCCGCGGGTCTGAACAACGTCAAGGAAATTCAAGTTTTTGCAAGCCACGCGATGGCCCTCAGATACGACGGCACCTTGGTCGGCTGGCCCTCCAGCGTCGCCCTCGACACCATGTTCAAACCAACGGCTGCGCTGACGGGAATCAAGGCCTTCGCGGCGGGGGAAGCCGTGGTGCTGGTCCTCAAGGCGGATGGCACCGTCGGCGTCTATGGCCAATGCACCTTCGGCGGGGGGCCGGGCAAGCCGACCTACAACCTATGCGCGGTGCCCGCGGGGCTCGCCAACGTCAAGGCGCTTGCCAACGGTTTCGGCACCTTGTTGGCACTCAAGGACGACGGCAGCCTCGTGGCCTGGGGCGACAATTCCTGGGGCCAAGTCACGGCCATCAACGGCCAGACCGGTTTTGCGGCCATCTACGGGCTCGCCGGCAACCTTGCTGGCATCAAGACCGACGGCAGCGTGGTCGTGTTTGGCAGCACTCCCATGGACGCGAACGATCCGCCTCCCGGATTGAAGGCCAAGGCGTTGGGCTTCGGTGCCGGAAGGTGGTTGGCCTTGCAGGACAACGGCACGGTCGTGGCCTGGGGCAACGGCAAGGTCCAGCCCTTGTTGTCCAACGTCACCACGGCCGTGGCAGTTGGCGGCAACGCTTCGGTCGCAATGGCCTTGCTCGCCGACGGCACCGTGACCGCAGAGGCCCAGTACGGCAGCCACCCGCTCATTCCTGCGATCGCGGCGCTGACCGGCGTCACGGGCCTGGCAAGCGCCTGGGACGAACAAAGTGGGGCCCTGTTTGTCACTTGTGCCAGCAACTGCGCGTCTGTCGGTCCGACCGGCTGCTGCGCGGGCGACACGCTCAAGGCTTGCGACGGCGGCGTCGTCACCGGGACCGCCTGCAAGGCCGGCACCTGTGGCTGGAACGCGAGCACCGGCATCTTCGGCTGCGACACCGCCGGGACCGGAGCGCCGTTTGGCAGTCAATTCGCCAATACCTGCCCAGCGTTGACCTGCAAGCCCAACTGCACCGGCAAGACCTGCGGCGACGACGGCTGCGGCGGCACCTGCGGCACCTGCCAAAGCGACGAAGTCTGCCTGCCCAACAGCACCTGCTGGTCCAACAAGTGCAACAACACCAATGCGGCATGCGAGAACTGCATCAAGGCCACCGTCCCCGCCTGCAACACCAACTGGACCAAGGTGTGCCAGAACGAGTGCGCCAACCCGGCATGCGCGGTTCTTTGTGGCGGCGTCTGCACGCCCAACTGCACCGGCAAGACCTGCGGTCCCGACGGCTGCGGCGGCCAGTGCGGCGTGTGTCCCGGCGGCAAGCTGTGCACCGCAGGCTCGTGCGCACCCGACCCCAAGTGCGGCAGCGCCAACGGCCCGTGCGGCAACTGCATCTGCGCGTTCGACCCGTACTGCTGCAACGTCTCGTGGGACGCCCTGTGCGACCAGGAATGCGCGCAGTGCAGCAACTGCTCCACCGCCTGCAAGCCAGACTGCAACGGCAAGGTGTGCGGCGCGGACGGTTGCGGCGGCACCTGCGGCACCTGCGACGCGGGATCGGTGTGCTCCGGCAACGGCAAGTGCGCCAGCACCTGCAAGACCGACTGCCTGGGCAAGGTCTGCGGCCCCGACGGCTGCGGCGGCACCTGCGGCGCCTGCGGACCGGGCAAGACCTGCACCGTCCAGGGCAAATGCGCCGAGCCGTGTACGCCGGATTGCACCGGCAAGGCATGCGGCGCAGACGGCTGCGGCGGTCTATGCGGCCTGTGTACGGGCGGCAAAACCTGTACCGCCAAAGGGCAATGCGAGTTCGTCTGCGTCCCCAGCTGCACCGGCAAGACGTGCGGCGACAACGGCTGCGGCGGCTCCTGCGGCACCTGCAAGGCCGGCGAGACCTGCAACGGCTCGGGTGAATGCTCCGTAGACTCCAGCACCTGCGGCACGGTCAAGAGCGTGGGCACCACCAATCCGAACAAGTTTGCGATTCCCGAAGGGCTCACGTCCGTCAAGGCCGTCGGCGCGTCCATTTGGAGCGGCCTTGCGCTCAAGTACGACGGCACCGTGGTCGGCTGGGGTCTGGACGACCTGCTCGTCGAAGGCGCCAAGACGCGCAAGAACGTCGCCGTGCTCGCCGCCGGCCACCACCACGCGCTGGTCGCCCGCAAAGATGGCATGGTCGAGGCCTGGGGCGCGAACACCTGGAAGCAGGCCACCGTGCCCGCTGGTCTGGCCAACGTGGTCGCCGTGGCGGCGGGCGAGTTCCATTCGGTCGCGCTCACCTCGTCCGGCAAGGTCGTCGCCTGGGGCCGGGACGACGGCGGCAACGTCAGCCAGGTCAGCGGCCTGTCGAACATCGCCGCCATCGCCGCGGGCGGCAAGCACACCGCGGTCATCGCCAAGGACGGCAGCGTGCAGGTCTTTGGCGGCAATGCAAAGATGAAGGCCGTGCCGGCCGGGCTTGTGGCCACTCAGGTGGCCGTCGGTTTGGACCACGTGGTGGCCCGCAAACCCGACGGCACCGTCGCGGCTTGGGGCGCCTCTACCCTTGGCCAGATCGCCGTGCCGGCAGGCCTCAAAGACGTGGTCGCGGTGGCGGCAGGCGAGCGCTTCAGCCTGGTGATCAAGACCGACGGGCTTGCCGTCGCCTGGGGCAACCCCAGCAACTTCCCGCCGTCCACGGTCGGCTACTGGAAGGGCATCACCGCCATTTCGGCTGCGGTCGGCGACAGCTTCGGCTTTGTCGTCACCTGCAGCGAGGCGTGCGGCGCGGTCTCGCCCACCGGGTGCTGCAGCGGTGCGGCGCTCAAGGTCTGCGGCGGCACCGGCATCTTGGTCGAAAAAACGTGCACCAGCGGCACCTGCGGCTGGAACGCCAGCACCGGCACCTTCGGCTGCAACACCAAGGGCAAGCCCGCGGCCGGCCTGAGCTATCCCAAGGCCTGCGGCGGCGCCTGCACCCCCGACTGCGCGGGCAAAACCTGCGGCGACGATGGCTGCGGCGGCGTGTGCGGCGGCTGCAAGTCCAACGAGGTCTGTACCGACGCCGGCACCTGCCAATGCGTCCCGGCCTGCGCGGGCAAGGCGTGCGGCGCCGACGGCTGCGGCGGGTCGTGCGGCTCCTGCGGCCCGCTCACCATGTGCCAAGGCGACCAGTGCGTCTGCGCGCCCCAATGCTCAGGCAAGGCCTGCGGCCCCGACAGTTGCGGCGGCACCTGTGGCAAGTGCGGGGCCGATCAGTTCTGCACCGCCCACGGCACCTGCAAAGACGTCTGCAAACCGCAGTGCAGCGGCAAGCAGTGCGGCGACGACAGCTGCGGCGGCTCCTGCGGCACTTGCGGCACCGGCACAGCCTGCGACAGCAAGGGCCTGTGCCAATGCGTCCCCAAGTGCGACGGCAAGACCTGCGGCGCCGACGGCTGCGGCGGCCTGTGCGGCACCTGCCCGGCCGGCCAGAAATGCAACCCACTGATCTCGGGTTGCTGCACGCCGCAGTGCACCGGCAAGACCTGCGGCAACGACGGCTGTGGAGGGGTGTGCGGCACCTGCCAGACCGGCTGGGTGTGTACGGCCGACGGCAAGTGCAAGGACCCGAACGCCTGCGAGAGCAGCTGCACCAACAAGGAGTGCGGCAGCGACGGCTGCAAAGGCACGTGCGGCACCTGCAAGGTGGGCGAACTGTGCGCCGCCGGCCTGTGCGTCTCTGACAAGTGCCCCAAGACGCCCGCCGCCGGCACCTGCAAAGGCGAAGTCCTGACGACGTGTACGGCGACCGGCCCGACCAAGAAGGACTGCGGCAAGCAAGAGCTGTGGTGCGGCTGGGACGCGGCCGCCGGCAAGTACGGTTGCGTCGACAAGCCAGGCCTCGTCGACCCAAGCGGCAAGTATCCGCGCCAGCCGCCCGGCACGCCCACCTGCGTCCCGGACTGCACCGGCAAGACTTGTGGCAGCGACGGGTGCGGCGGCAGTTGCGGCACCTGCTCGGGCGCAGAGACCTGCAATTTTGCCTCGGGCAAATGCGGAACCGGCGCCTGCGCTGGCATTCCAGAGGTCAACTGCTGCCAAGGCAACATCGCCATTCGCTGCGCCTTTGGCGGCCAGGACAAGGTCGATTGCGGCAAGTTCAAGCCACCGATGACGTGCGGATGGACCACCGACAGCTACTTCTGCAGCGACAAGGCCACCGAAGCCCCGGCCAGCGTCGGCGTGCCGCTCGAGTGCCCGGCCGGCCTGTGCCAACCCAACTGCGTCGGGGCCGAGTGCGGCGAAGACGGCTGCGGCAGCACTTGCGGCACCTGTGCCCCCGGCCAAGTCTGCAAGGACCACAAGTGCGGCCCGCCGTGCGTACCCGACCCCAAGACCTGCAGCTTCAGCTGGACCGACAAGGGTGTCGCCAAGACCAACTTCTTCTGCAAGCACACCTCGACCTGGTACTCGGAAGCCACCGACAACTGCGGCAACGAGTGCAAGTGCCCGCAAGGCATGATTTGCCAAAAGCAATACAAGAACCCGGTAGACCTGTGCAAGCCACCGCCCGAAAACAAGTGCGGCGACATCCAGACCTCGTGCTGCGACGGCCAGACCCTCAAATGGTGCGGCGAGTCCGCCGACGGCAAATCGATGGTGGTGCAAACGTTGGACTGCAAGGCCAGCAAGGGCTTCTGCGGCTGGCAGTCCTACGGCGGCTACGGCTGCGGCAGCAGCGGCGCGGCCGGCCCTGCGGGCAAGCCGAAGTACTGCAAGGGCGCTGCACAGACCTGCACACCCCAGTGCAACGGCAAGACCTGCGGCGACGACGGCTGCGGCGGTCAGTGCGCCTGCCCGGCCGGCGGCATCTGCGACGACGCCTCGGGGCTGTGCATCTCCACCGAAGGGTGCGGCGGCGTCCCGCTGCGCGGTTGCTGCCAGGGCGACACCCTGCGCATCTGCCAGAAGGCCGGGCCGAAATCCAAGGCCAACGTCGCGGCGCAGGTGTGCACGAGCGGCTGCGGCTGGAACGCCGGCACCGGCGAGTACTCTTGCACCGGCACGGGCAAGGACCCCGGTGGCACGCCCATCGACTGCCCGTGCATCCCCGACTGCAAGAACAAGAAGTGCGGTAGCGACGGCTGCGGCGGCTCGTGTGGCGCCTGCAGCGCCGGGGACAAGTGCGACCCCCAAGGCCAGTGCTGCACCCCGTACTGCCCAAGCTTCAAGGGCTGCGGCGACGACGGCTGCGGCGGCAACTGCCAAGCCTGCCCCACTGGCCAACAGTGTGTGGGCACCAAGTGCGAACTCATCCCGCCCAAGCCCACGTGCGAGAACACGCCCTGGCAGGGCGCCTGCAGCGGCGAGACCCTGCAATACTGCACCAACGGCAAAATCGTCACCCAGGACTGCACCAGCGAGGCCTTCTGCGGCTGGAACGCCGGCATCGGCGCCTACTCGTGCGGCACCGGGGGCGGTGCGGACCCGACCGGCAAGTACCCCAAGGCCGCGTTCGGCACCACGCCCAAGTGCGTGCCCCAGTGCGCCGGCAAACAGTGCGGCGACGACGGCTGCGGCGGCAAGTGCGGCACCTGCGTGGGCGGCGCCATCTGCGGGGCCGACGCCAAGTGCCTGCCGGATCCGCAACTGGTCAAATGGTCCACGCCGCTCGAAGGTTGCTGCATCGCCAGCACGCCCGCCATGCGGCAATACTACAAGGGCGGCATGGGCTTGCAGGTCGCGACTTGTGGCGGCACTACCCCTGACTGTGGCCGCGACAGCGTCACCTACGAGATCAACTGCGGCAAGCTCGGCAAGACCGTGTTGGCGCCGCTCCCGGAGCAAATCTGCAAGGACTGCGGCTCCTGCACCGGCAAGAAGCCCTGCGAAACCAACAAGTGCGGCCAACTGTGCGGCGGCTGCAAGCCCAGCACCGGCACCGTCTGCAACTACGGCACGGGCCAGTGCGAAAAGCCAATGCTCGGCGGCAGCCAGGGCAGCTGCAGTGGGCTGTGCGGCGAAGCGCCCAACTCGTTCTGGCCGTGCCAATGCGACACGGGCTGCGAAAAGCGCGGCGATTGCTGCAGCAACTACGCGGCGTGGTGCCAGTCTGCCAAGCCCAAGCCGAACGCCTGCGGCAACAAGACCTGCGAAGCGGCGCTGGGCGAGACGTGCAGCACGTGCGTCGCCGATTGCGGAAGCTGTGCCGTGCCCGGCAGCTTCTTGCCGCCGTGGCCGGCGCCGTACGCACAGGGCCAAATTGCGCCGGGCACCGCGTTCCAGACGCTGGTGAACCTGGTCAGCGGCGTCGATCAAGTGCTGCCGTCAGGGCAGCCCTACCCCCTAGAGGGGTTGGTCGCCTACACCCCACGGCCGAATGTGAGCGCAGGTCCTCCGACCTCTACCTTGGTGACGGGCCTACTCAAACCCGACGGCGTCGTGGCCGAAGTAGCCGGCAGCCAGGGCGGCGGCTTTGGCTTCGACAAGGGGGGCGTCCCGTCGTTCGCGACCCAACGCGTTCTGCTGGACCAGGTCCTGCCGCGTCGCCCCTTCGAGGGCGGACCGAACCGCGGTGGCTGGTCGGTCGGCGCGTGGTTCAAGGTGCCCAAGGACGCGCCGGATGTCGCCAATCCGCTGCTGTCGCTCAAGGCGGCGGCGACCGATCTGGTCACCTGCAACTGGTCGCGCACCGGCGATTCCAAGGTCAAGCTGACCTGCCCGAACCCCTGGCCGAGTGCGCAGCCCAAATCCACCGTACGTTGGATTCGCGCCTATTACGGCTCGACCGCCGGCAGTCCGACCCCCAATGGCACCTGCGGCAAGTACGCCCAGGTGCTGCCGGACTACCGTTGCCAGGCGGTTGACGCCCAGAAGCTCGTGGAAGCCGCATGCCTGAACAAGTCGGAGTGCGAACTCGACCTGCTGCCCATCACTGGGGACCCGTGCAAAGACCAGACCGGTGTGTCGTCCAGGCTGGTGGTGCGCGCGGGGTGTGACTACGACGCACCCGGCGACGCGGGCGCAGTGGTCGTGGAACCAAGCGATGCCGGTGGCCGCCTGCGCCTGCAAATGGGTACGCCGCCACTGGTGGGCCCAGACAACAGCACGTTGCGTTCGCAAGCACCGATTGACCGCGATGTGTGGCACCACGTCGCCGTTACCTACCACCCGTACCCGCCGGACCGCGGTCCCGGTATCCGCCGGCTGTACCTGGACGGTATTGCCCAAGCGACGGACACGCTGGCCTACCAGCCGGTGTTCAACGAAGTCGTGCTGGGCGCCGGCCCGCTGCTTGGTGTGCCCCCCAACCACAGTCACGTGGCCGGTGGCCGGTTGGCGGCGGTGGCCCACCTGGATGATGTCTTCGTGTATGACCGCGCGCTGTCCGACGACGAGATCGGTGCGCTCATCGCCAAGCGTCAAGAGGGCCTGCTGCGGGTGTGGCCGGTGATGGACCCGGCGCGCGTCGTGGCCGGCAACATCGGGATGACCGCGGGCAAGGCGGTGACGCAGCCGGTAGTGGCCGCCAATCTGACCGGGCCCAACGACACGCTGCCGCTGCAGGCAAGCTGGCAGGCGCTGGGGCTGAGCGCGGGCGCCACCTACGCGCCGAGCGTCGCAGACGCCGATTTGGCGCCCCTGACCGACTTCACGTTCGCCGGTTGGGTGCGTACGGGGACGCTGACGGCCGGCAAGCCGCTGATGCGCCTGCTGCTGGACAAGTCGCCTCAGGCAACCATCGCCATCGGCAGTGGCTGCCAAAATCGCGCGGTGACCGCATTCACCGGCGCGACGCAGGTACCGGCCGCGCCGGCGTGCGAGCACGGGCTGGCCGCAGACGAATGGGCATTCGTGGCCCTGGTCCAATCCGGCGCCAGTCAGGCAGTGTATGTGGACGGTTACCGCGTCGGCGTCCACTCGCTGGCCACCGCCACGCCCCTGTTTGTTGGAGCCAACATGCAGCAGGCGCGCACCTTCGAGGCGGGCGGCGGCGTGGACCTTGGCTGGGCGGCGCTGTTCGGCCGGGCGCTCGGCGACACCGAACTGGACGCGTGGCGCGGCTTGGGCCCGCAAGTGTGGCTGGACGGCCAGCGCTACAATGCCTCTGGCGAACTGCGGCTGCGCGACTACGCGAACTTCCACCACAACGGCGGCGCGGCGGATCTCGATCGGCCGCGGGCGCGCAAGGCGGATGGCAGCGCGTGGACCGGCGCGGACGCCAATGGGCCGCTGACGCTGGACAACGGCAACCTGGCGCAAGTGTCGGTGCCGGCGCGCGGCCGCTTCCGGGCGCTCGATCCAAGCGGTGTGCGCGCCTTCAGTTGGTCGGGGCGCGTGCAGCTCACGGCCAGCACGCCGGCCAACCTGCCGCTGGTGCGGCTGGACGATGGCACCGCCAGCACGAGTTTCTCCGCCTCGCTGGCGTGTTCGCGCACCGGCAGCGCCATCGCGTGCCGGGTAGACTTTGCCGGGCGCACCACAGAGGGCAAGACCGTCAACTGGTCGTCCGAGACCCGCGGGGCCACGCTCAGCTCGTCCAGTCAGTCCTTCGAGTTGGCGGTCGCACTGGCCTACGACGGCACAGCGCCCCGCGTGGCGTTCGGTACCAGCAACCTGGCGGCCGCCGGCAAACTGCAAATGCCGCCGGCCAAGGTCAAGGTGGCCGCCACGCAGACCAGCGCCGCATCCGCCGGCCAGACGGCCAGCAACGCCACTTTCCGCATGAGTGCGCCGGCTGGCAAGTCGGTGTCGTTCTCAAGCGTTCGCCTGTACAGCCGTGCGCTGGCTGACCTGGAGCTGACCCGCCTGTGCGACCAGGACTGCGCCACCGTCGGCTGCGGCGCGGCCGGCCGTGTGTGCAGCCCCGGCAAGGGCGGCGCGACGCCGGTGTGCGCAGCCTGCGACGGCAAACACGTGGAAGCGGCCGCCGAACTGGGCGCCACCTGCGTTCAGCGCCTGCCGTTCTTTGCGCCGTGTGCCGTGGACGCCCAGTGCGAGACGGACTTCTGCAGCAACCAAAGCGGGCGCTGTGCCGCCAAGGTCATCACGCCAGAGTGCGAGAAGGTGTGCGGGGTGCTGGGCCGCACCTGCGTGGTCGCCGCCGCCGCTTTCCCAGACACCAAGCACACCACCTGCTCCAAGGACTGCAAGGCGTACTTCGCGCCGCCCGAAATAGAACCCGACACCGGCGCATGCATCTGGACCCCAACGGCGCAAGCCGGCGAAGTCTGCATGGACGACCTGCAGTGCAAGGTGACCGGCAAGTGCGTCAAGACCACGGAGCCCATCTACCAAGTGGACGTGAACTGGAGCCCCGCGTGTAGTGGCGGCAAGTGCCCAACCTGGAACGGGCTCAACAAGCAACCGCTGACCTGCGACAAGAAGTTCGACATGAGCTACATACCCACCAACAAGGGCCCCGAGGCTAGCACCGGCGCCACCTGTCCGCCCGTCGCGACCGCGTCGTCCAACGACGGCCAGCGGGGCCGGTGCGCAGGCGGTGCGGCGCCGGACTGCGCAGCGATCCACCGCCAGACCAAGCTGCTCAAGGGTGCGGGTGTGGGCGGCACAGACGTGGCGGTGTGCGGCGACTGCGACCCAACGCAGTATTCGGGCAAGCCAATGTGGGTCAAGCGCTGGCGGCTGATGTCGCCGCAACTGTGCAAGAGCATGGTCCATACCGGGGTGGCAAACCGCCTGCTCGGCCAGCCCGGCATCGAATACATGGGCGACAACCTCGACGTTGGGGCACTGGCCATGCTGGTGCTCAACAAGCCCTTGAACTACATCGTCAAGCCCAAAGACGTCGCCGACATGATCGCCAAGGGCATGGGGCCCAAACTCATCGAGATGGTCTTTGACCAAGATAGCTACCTTGAGTGGATCAAGACCTGGGGATTCTTCGGTTTCCAGGCCTGCTTCACCCCGCAGTACAAGGCGGGTGGCAAGTCAGACCCCATGACGTCGCCGTTCTTCGATCCCGAGCTCAACTATCAGGTTTGCGCGCCCAACCAGTACCCAGACGGCACACCCTGCCCACCCGAGGGCGTGGACATCAAGCTGGCCGACCAGTTCTGCCAGAGCGGCTTCTGCGCCCGCGACACCCACGTCTGCGAAGAGGGCTACGGCCGCCTGGACGACACCTCGGCGGGCGACAAGAAGGACCAGCAGAACAGCGAGGAAGGCGACATCAGCCCGGTGCGGCTGGTGCAGCGCAACGTCACCACCGCGCAAGTCAAGAAGGTGGACGACCCCAAGGCCAAGCTGACCGACAAGCAAAAGCGCAGCTACTCGATCGCCGTCAAGAATGTGCACGACCTAGAGTTCTTTGGCGCCACCCAGGAGATTTTCGGCATCCAGAGCACCATGTTCGGCACCATGGACGAAGAGAAGACCTCGTTCCTGGGCCAGGTCCTGCTGATGGGCATGGCGCTGCCCGGCAAGTTGGAACCGGGCGTCGGCTGCCCCGGCGCAAGCTGGAAAGACGGCGAATACACGCCACCGCCCGGCGGAACCTGTGGCCCAGGCGGCACGGACGGCTTCAATCCGCTCGACCTCGTCAAGAAGAAGCTCAAGATCCCGGCCAAGGAGAAGTGCTACCCGTCGCCCGGTGGCTGCAAACCCAACCTATATCAGGGCAGCAACATCCAGAAGTACACCGAAAAGGGCCCGTTGTGCTACACGGCGTACAACTTCATCGGCCCGGTGCCGGTCAAGATGGAGGCCGCGGTCACTATCGACGCGTGCCTGGCGCTTGGCGTCGCGGTAGACAAGGACACGCAGGAGCCGGCCTACGAGGTCACACCCAAGATTGGCGTCAACCTGACCGTCACCGGCACGGCGGGCGCTTCGGAAGGGCTGGCCAAGCTGTATGTGGCGGTCGAGGCAGCGATTACCATCGTCGAACTGGCGTTCCCGGTGAAGTGGGGCCTGACGATCGCCGCCGCAGTCGATGAAACGGTAACGCCAAGCAGCACCGTGCAGAACCTGTTCATCGTCAAGTTCACCCGCACGGTCGACATGGTGCTGACGATTCTCAAGTTGGACCTGACGGCCAAGGCAGTGGCGGGCGTGGGGCCGGCCAAGATCTCCAAGAAGCTGAAGATCTTCTCGTTCGACGGCTGGGAGCTCACCTGGAACCTAGAGGAGTCGGACCTGTTCACCAAGAAGATTGACTTCCAACACTTCACGGTCAACCAATAGGGGGCGACGACCATGACGACCCGCATCCGATGGTTCCTGGCCGTGGTGGCGCTCACTTTGCTGGCGGTGGTGGCGGCCGTGACGTTGTGGCCGGTTCAGCCCGCTCCGCCGCACACGCTGGTGGTGCGACCTGCGCCGCCCACTGCCCAGCCAAAGGCCCAGGCCGCGCCTGCACCTGTGCCCGCATCCGCCATGGTCGTGGCCGGCGCCGAGGCGGCCCGCTACGAGCTGCAGTATGGGCTGACGCTGGACGTGCCGGACGGACAGGCCCGCAAGGTCGGCACCGTGGCGCTCAAAGCGACGCTGGAGGCAACCGCCGCCGACGCCCACGGCATAGCGGCCGCGCGGATCACCCAGGCGCAGCTGGACCTCGACGAGGCCGGCCGCAGCCTGACCGACTTCTCTGCCACGGCAGGTCTGGACGTCCAGACGACCTGGCTGACCGAGCAAGCGGCCGACGGGCGGGTCCAGCAAGTGCGCTTCCAGCCTGGCGTTCGCCTTGGGGCTCGCGGGCTGTTGGCGACCATTGTCCGGGCCATCCAGTTCGCGCGCCCGGCCGACCCGGCGGCGACGATCTGGCAGGCACAAGAGACCGACGTCAATGGCGCCTACCAGGCGAGCTATACCCGGCGGCAAGACGGCAGCGTGGAAAAGACGTTCCAGGCCACGACCGACGACGACCGGCCGGGGGCGCCGCGACAGCCGGGGTATCGCCTGACGTCGACGGCGACGTTTCGCTGGCACGACGGTCAATTGCAGTCGGTGCAGGTAACCCAAAAAGGCGAAATGGATCTGGGGGTGCCCGGCAAGGCCGACCGCATTCGCCACGAGACCACGGTGGCGCTGCAGCGCCAGGGTACGACCAGCGCGACCTTCGCGCGTGGCCTGGATCCAAAGCGGTTCCTGGCGTTCGACGCGTCGGCGGCCGCGGGCAGTTCGGCGCGCCGCATCGATGCAAGCTATGACGAGTTGTTGGCCGCCGCTGCCCGGGCGGGCACCGCCAAGAATGTTGCCGACCGCGCCAAGGTTGCCAATGACTTGGCGGACAAGCTGGCCCAGGAGCCTGCGCTCGTGCCGCAAATCGTGCAGCAGCTGCGTGGCGGCGTGGCGCAAGAGGCCGTGGAGCGCACGCTGATCGAGGCCCTAGTGCGCGCAGATACGTCCGCGGCCCGCCAGGCGCTGGTCGGACTGGCGGCAGACCGCGACCTCCCAGACCCGCTGCGCGAGCGCGCGCTGCAAGGCGCGGTGTTCGTGCCCAGTCCCGACACGGCGTTCACCGATTCGCTGCGCAAAATGGCCTTTGCCACCGGAGACCTGGCCTTTGCTGGTATGGCCGCCATGACGCTCGGCGCCGCGCTGGCGCACCAGGACGGTCCAGCCAAATCGACCGGCGTGGCAGAGATGGCCGAGCACACCAAGGAGTTGCTGGCGCCCCCGGCTCACGGCCAGCCACCAGCAATTCAGGACCTTGCGAACTGGGTGGCGGCGTTGGGCAACACCGGAGCGCCGGAGGCTCTGGACCCGCTACTGCAGGCCCTCCAGTCGCCACACGAACGGGTGCGGGTGGTCGCGGCGCTGGCGCTGCGCTTCCAGGACCCGGTCGCGGTGCTGCCGGCCATGCAAAAGGCGATGAAAACGGACGATTCCATCCATGTGCGCGACAACCTGTTGCAAGCCGCGCGCTTTCTCGGCCCGGCCCTTTTGCTGCCGCTGGTGCAGAAGGCGCTGCTGACCGACCGCAATGAATTCGTGCGGATGGGCGCGGCGAACACCATCGCTGCCTGGGCGCTGGACGCCCCGGCCCTGGACGACGTGCTCAAACAGGCCCTGGACCAGGAGCCATCGGCCAAGGTGCGCGAGTCACTCAAGAACTACTTGGAGCCGGGGCGCGTGGCGCCACCGTTCCGTCTGGTCGGTTCTGGCAGCGCGGCCGGCCACAAAGGCGGCGACAAATGATCCAGCGCCTTGCCTTCCTGGCCATCGTAGCCTCTTGGTGCCCCGCTTGCGGCGGAGCCCCCCTGTCGTGCGGGGCCGGCACGGTCGAAAAGGCCGGCAAGTGCGTGCCGTCCGCCGACGCCGTGACCTGCGGCCCCGGCACGGTCCAGGCCGATGGCGCATGCCTAGCCCCTGCCCAAGACGCGACCGGCGATGCCAGCGCTGACACCGCCGCCGACGCCGCGGATACGTCGGACGCAGCTGCCGACACCGCGGTCGACGCCGCCGCCGATGCCTCGCCCCCAGCCTGCATCCCCGTGTGCGTCGGCAAGGACTGCGGCGACGACGGCTGCGGCGGCACCTGTGGCACATGCAAGGACCCGGCCAAGCCGTTCTGCGACACGCTCGTCGGCAAGTGCGGCGCCACGTGCGTTCCAGCCTGCCTCGGACTGACCTGCGGCGACGACGGCTGCGGCGGCGAGTGCGGCACCTGCGCCAGTGGCACCACCTGCACCGAAGGCCACTGCGTTCCCACAGGCTGGACGTGCAAACCCGCATGGTATGCCGCCGGCGACAGTTGCGACTGCGGCTGCGGTGTACCGGACCCGGACTGCGCGGACAAGGGCCTGCCGCTCTCTGGTTGCGCGGACCTAGAGGTCTGTGACGCCCAAGGCCAGTGCACGAGCAAGGTGCCCGCCGGTTGGACCTGCCCCAAAAACGCCTACGCCGCGCTGGATGCCTGCGATTGTGACTGCGGCGTGCCCGATCCGGACTGTCAGTACGCCAGCCTGCCGCTGTACGGATGCAACGCCGGCGACAAGTGCGCGGCCGGCGCTTGCCAGGCCTGCGTTCCCGACTGCACCGGAAAGACCTGCGGCGCTGACGGCTGCGGCGGCCTGTGCGGGCTGTGCGCCGACGGCAAGGCGTGCGACGGGGGCGCCTGCGTGGACAAATGCGGCGCCCAGCCATTGGCCTGCAAGACGGCGACCTGTGGCAGCGACGGCTGCGGCGGCGCGTGCGGCACCTGCCCCGCCGATCAGGTGTGCGGCAGCGGTCAGTGCATTTCCAGCGGGCCCAGCCCCTACTCGTGCCAAGGCCACTGCGGCAGCAAGGCAGAGAGCGGCTGTTCCTGCACCGAAAAATGCGCCCAATTGGGCAACTGCTGCGCCGACTTCGGCGCCAAGTGCACCTGCACCCCCAACTGCGCCGGCAAAACCTGCGGCTCCGACGGCTGCGGCGGGTCCTGCGGCACCTGTGCGGGCGCGTCGCCGTACTGCGGCAGCGACGGCAAGTGCACGGCCACCTGCAAGCCCCAGTGCACCAGCAAGACCTGCGGCGACGACGGATGCGGCGGCGTATGCGGCACCTGCACCGGCACCGAAACCTGCGCCTGGACTGGCAAATGCGTCCCCAAGGCCTGGAAGTGCGACATGACGCTGTACGGCGACCAACTGGGCTGCGATTGCGGCTGCGGCGCGCAGGACCCGGACTGCAAGACGGCCAAAGCCACCGTGCTCGGCTGCCCGAAGGCGACGACCGCGTGCACCCCCGCGGGCCTGTGCGATGTCCAATTCTGCGCCAGCGACGCCGCGTGCAAGAATGCGTGGTGCACCGGCGCCTACTTCGCGGGCGGCGGCAAGTTCTTGGGCACCTGCAGCGCGCCGTGGCCTGGTGCCGTGCCAGGGTCGCCCTGCCAGTTCGGCGCCCAGTGCGCCACCGGCCTGTGCTTGGACGGCAAGTGTCGGCAATACTGCGCCGCCGACGCCGAATGCGCGGTCAACCAGACTTGCGTCGGCATGCCTGTGCCAAGCGGCATTGCGGCCGTCGCCGGCTTTGCGCCCGTCTGCACGCTCATTGCCGGCTCGACCACGCCGTGCAAGGCCCAAAGCGACTGCAAAGGCACCAACGAAACCTGCATCGCGTTGGTGGACGCCGCGAACTTGGGCCCGCGCTTTGTGTGCGCGCAGGTGCCCAAAGTGGCCATCGGGGCCAAGTGCGGTGTCTGCCCGACCGGCCAGCAGTGCCTGCCCGGCGGCCAATGCACCTCGTACTGTCCCGGCGGCGACGCCGACTGTCCCAGCGGCTGGACCTGTGGCAAGGCAGCGCTACACGGCGCCGGCACCAGCGACCCCGCCGATGACCCCACCGTCGCTGTCTGCGTGCCGAAATGAGAGGGCCCATGCGAGCTGAAATGACCCGGCGCGGTTGGCTGGCGATCGTAGTCCTCTTGATGGCGTGCAGTGAAAGCGGCCCCACCTGTGGCGCGGGCACCGTGGCCAAAGACGGCAAGTGCGTCGCCACCGCTTCAGCTCTGCAATGCGGGGCCGGCACCGTGGCGGAAAAGGGCGTGTGCGTGCTGGTCGATGGAGGCACGGCATTCGACGCCAATGGCGGCCTGGACGGGACCGGCCCGACCGATGCTGCGGCCGGCGACTCGGTGGGCGTCGGCTGCGGGGCCGGCTGCCCCAAAGGCCAGAAATGCTCGCCAGAAGGCGCATGCGTGCCCGCCGGAGCCCCGGCCGGCTGGGTGTGCGCACCTAGCGCCTTCGGCGATGGCGAATTGTGTGACTGCGCGTGTGGCATCCTTGACCCGGACTGCGCAAACGCCGCCCTGCCCGTTGCCCACTGTGGCAGCGGCAAGTGCGGGGCGGACGGCACCTGCGCCGAGTGTGTGCCGGCCTGCTCAGGCAAGACCTGCGGCCCGGATGGCTGCGGCAGCGCCTGCGGGCAATGCCTGAGCCCCGGCGCACCGTTCTGCCAGGACGGCCAGTGCGTCGCCACCTGCACGCCCAAGTGCACGGGCAAGGGTTGCGGTCCGGATGGTTGCGGCGGTTCGTGCGGCGCATGCAACGAGGGCGAAACCTGCACATTTGGCCAGTGCGCGGAAATCGCAGAAGTAAGCTCGTGCCTGGGCCACTGCGGCGGCAAGGCGCCAAGCGGCTGCGGCTGCAGCAACACCTGCACCGCGGCGGGCACCTGCTGCGCCGATTTCGTCAACAACTGCGGCTGCGTGCCGAGCTGCGACGGCAAACTGTGCGGCGAAGACGGCTGCGGCGGCCAGTGCGGCACCTGTGCGGCCGGCGAGACCTGCGTCAGCGGCGGCTGCGAAAAGGATCCCTGCGACCCCGATCCCTGCGCCGGCAACGGCACCTGCAACGCCACCACCGGCGCGTGCACCTGCAAAGTGGGCTACACCGGCGCCGGCTGCAACCAGTGCGACGTGGGCTTCGCCGGCTACCCGAACTGCCAGCCCGACCTTTGCGCCGGCAAGGCCAACGCGTGCAGCGGCAAGGGCATTTGCCAAACCGCGACCGGTGGCTG
Organism: Myxococcales bacterium; assembly: GCA_037441385.1. Taxonomy (GTDB): domain Bacteria; phylum Myxococcota_A; class UBA9042; order UBA9042; family UBA9042; genus SXRM01. The sequence goes on along the minus strand of JBBISH010000050.1, from coordinate 7,570 downwards.
CGACTGCGACGCGGGCTTTGCGGGCGCGAACTGCAGTGCATGTGCGCCCGGCCAAGGCACTTGGCCCAATTGCACCGACCCGTGTGCCAGCAAGCCCAACTGCGACGACGGCAACGCCTGTACCGCCGATAGCTGCGGCAAGAACGCAGGCTGCGTGCACGCGCCGACGGTCATCGGCTGCGACGACGGCAACGCATGCACGGTGGGCGACCTGTGCGTGGACGGCACCTGCAAGGCCGGGGGCAAGGTTTGCGATTTCGCCGTGACCGCCCCGGACGACAGCGACGACGGCACCTGCGACGCCAAGCACTGTTCGCTCCGCGAAGCCATCGGCGCCGCCCTAGCCAAGGGGGGCGGCGGTATCGGGCTCGACGTCGAGGGCACCATCACGCTGGCCTCGGCCCTGCCCACCATCACGGCCCCGGTCGCCATTGTCGCGCCAGGGTCAGCCGTCACCATCGACGGCGGTGGCAAATCCCGGATTTTCCACGCGCAGGCCAACTTGTCGCTGACCAACGTGATCGTGCAAGCCGGCAGTGGTGGCGCCCAAGGCGGCGGGGTCTGGCAAGAATCCGGCACCTTGACGATGCAGGGCGTGCAAGTACGCAATTGTCAAGCTACCGTGGGAGCCGGCGTGTATGCCGCGGCCGGGGCGAAGCTCAGCGACTGTGCCTTCGCCGACAACGCGGGCGGCGCGGTCTTCGCCGACGCCAGCCTTGAAGTCACCCGCAGCCTGTTTGCGAATAACGCAACCGCAGGGTCCGGCGCTGGCATCGTTTGTTCGGTGAGTTGTGTCGCGACAGTCGCGCGCTCAGCGTTCGTAGGAAACGCCGCGGCGACCGGCGGGGGCATGTACGTCCAGGGCAAGGCAGCCATCACCAGCACCGCATTCACCAGCAACAGCGCCAGCGCCAACGGCGGCGGCCTCGCTGCACCCGGCAAGGTCACCATCGTCCACAGCACGTTCTACGGCAACATCTCGCCGAACGTCAGCGGCATTCTGGCGACCGGTTCGCTCGACCTGCGCAACTCGGTGGTCGGGGGCAGCGCGAGCGGCGGCGGAGACTGCGCTGCCTCGGCCTTGCTCGGCACCGTCAGCAACCTGGTGGAGGACGGCTCGTGCAACGCGACCCTGAAGGGACCACTCGGGGCCGGCGATCTGGCTTGGTGCAACGGCCTGTTCGCGTTCGTGCCCGCCTCCGGTTCGCCGCTGCTCGACGGTGCAGATACGGGAGTGTGCGCAGCGGCTGGCGCGGTGGACCTGTGTGGCAAAGCCCGACCGGTGGGCAGTGGATGCGAGATCGGGGCGGTCGAGTTCGCGCCCTAGAGACCTGACCAAGTACTGTACACTCGTTCAGTTCTGGGATGTTCTGGTCCTGCCTTACCGGATGCCGACAGCGGTCACGGTTCGGCCCCCTCACCCGGCCGGCGTTGCCGTCCACCCTCTCCCGCCCTGGGGGCGGCCGGCGCAGGCGGCGGGGTGAGGGCTAAGTGCCGCGGTTCGCACAGGTTTCCAATAGAACTAGGGTGCTAGTAGCTATCCGGTAAGGCAGGAGGTGGCGTTGGTGTCAGGTATTGCTACTTGCCACATAGCCTAAGTCGGCCGGATGGCAACTCCCAGCAATTCCAGCATTCTCAGTCCGTCCATGCTACAGCCCCAACTGCACCACTCGCTGCACGACAGCGTCCGCCTGGCCCTGCAGCGTCGCGGCCAAACCAGTGGGATCGCACAGGTTATACCAGTTCCGTCCGAATCGGATCGAAAACTCGGGCAATTCTTCGGGCTCGAACCGGGGTCCCCGCCTGATTCTCGCCGGTTGCATACCGGGTCAGAGAAGCCGTACAGGCGTGAATCAGACGGGGTTCGTATTAGGGGCAAAGCCTGGGGCGTCCATGGCGTTGGCCAGCGTCAGGCAGGCTATGGCCTTGGTGGCCGCAGAGTCGCCGGTGATAGTAGCGAATAAGAACCGCTCGGGCTTGGCCGTCGAGGAGTTGAAACGCTGGACGAAGTCGCTGACCGGGGCGGTGGTTCACGACGCTGCAACGGCTGCAGAGGTCGCGGACATCGAGGCGGGCTTCGACACCGCCGACGCAGCCACTGCGAGCGCGCCAGCGCCAGATGCCGAGGCGGTTGAAACGGCCGACGCCGCTCTGTCGGAGGATGCCTCGACCCCATGCGCCGGCCTGTGCCCAGCGGGATTCGCTTGTTTCACGGCCAAGGCGGGCGGACCAGCCGAGTGCCTGCCGGATGGTGCACTGCAATGCCAAGCATGCGCCGTGGATGCGAACTGTGCGGGAGGCACATGCGGCAAGGTCGACGGCGAGGGGCCATTTTGCCTCGTTCCCTGCAAACTCGATGCCCAGGGCGCCAGCAGTTGCGCAGCTGGATCGACCTGCCTGACGACGGAGACAGACCTGCACTGTGTGCCGAATTCGGGCTCATGCACCTGCACCGCAGCGGCAATCGGCGCATCAAAGCCCTGTATCGCCCAAGGTGGCTGTGCGGGCACGCGCACCTGCGGAGCCACCGGTTGGAGCGCCTGTGTGGCCGCAAGCCCTGTGGCCGAGGTGTGCGACGGAGTTGACAACGACTGCAACGGCAAGACCGACGACGTGCCTGCCGTGAATCTGGCTTCCGATGCAACGCATTGCGGTGCCTGCGACAAATCGTGCACCAAGTGGCAAGTCTGCTCGGCCGGCGTGTGCGGCGGCACCGGCGGCAGCATCCCCGCAGTTGGAGGGTGGATCACGCTGGGTGCCGACAACCAACACAGCGGAGCCGCCCTGGCCGAGGCCGACAATTTGCCGATGACCGCCGATTGGTCTGTGAAGTTGGGTACATGGCAGCATCACCCGGTCGCAATCGATGGTCCTCGGCTGTTTGTCACCCCGATCTCGCCCAGCGACGGCAAGACTCTGCGGGCCTACGATGTAGCGACTGGGCAACTGCTCTGGCAGCACGATTTTCGCCAAGTTGCGTCCGTGGGGCAACCGACCGCCGTGGGCGGCAAGGTATTCGTGGGGCAAAACAACAACTCGCCTGGCACCTTTCTCTGGGTACTCGGCGCCGCGACGGGCAAGGTCCTCCATGCATTCCCAATGTCGGCACAGTGGGACAAGTACTGGGCGCCGCTGGTGGTCGGCGACACGGTCTACACCAACGGCGGCAACTCGGGCGGCATGTATGCGTTTTCTATCAGCCAGGACCAGCAGTTGTTCTACACGGGCCTTGAACCCTGGTCCGCGTGGAGTCCAGCCCTATTTGGCGGCAACATCTTCACCTTTGTTGCTGGCCATGTGCGTTCGCACGACCCCAAGACCGGCAAAGTGCTGTGGGAGACCGGGGTGGCGTCGCAGTTTAGCGGCTACATGATGGAGAATGCTCCCGTTTTCGACGCGACCCAGGGCTATGTGGTGGCGGTGCCCAACCTGTACGCCTTTTCGCCAAGCACCGGCGCGATCCTGTGAACCAAGTCAGCCATGTACAACGACTTTCCCGCCGTGGCGGGTAAGGTCGTCTATGCCCTGAACGCAGGACAATTGCACGCGCTAAATTCACAAGACGGCAACCTGCTGTGGAATTTCATTGGCGATACGGAGCTCAAACGCCAGCCCGTCGTGACCGCGAATCGCGTCTACGTGACCAGCGGGAACCACACTTATGCCGTGAATCTGACCACGCACGAGGCCGACGTCACGCTTGATGGGGGCGGGTGGCTGGCCGTTGCGCACGGGCGGTTGTTCGTGTCCAGGTCGGATGGTCAGCTCAGTGTGTGGAAATTTGCGAATTAGCTTGGCATATTGCCGGCATGTAGGCTGATCCACTTCCCAACGGTGTCGTTGCTCCGCACGAAAGGCCCGCTCACGTCGACGGCGGACAGGTGCGTGTCGCAGCAAGCGGCTGTCGGCCTCAGACAGGGCTGACGACGCGCCAGGGCTGACAGAGGCCGAGGAACTCGCGAGGGTAATTCGGCGGAAACCGAGAAGTCTCGAAGACTTAGTTGGAGCGACGCGCGCCGCCTCAGCTCCAGCGTCGACGTTTTGACGTGCCCCTGCGGGGGCAAACGCCGGTTAATTGCGGTGATCACGCAGGCCGAGGTGATCAAGAAGATCCGCCGCTTTCGCGGGGGCAGCCTCTGCGGCACCTGGGGTACCTACGGATGTCGTGCTCAAGGAGACCCAGCCTCAAGGAGACCCGACCGGTCTTGCGCCAAGAAACCCAGCACTGCGCGGGCCGCCGGGCGAGCTGCTTCCCGCGGACGTCGACGTGACCGGGCAGGACCAGCAAGGGAGCCGGCGCCGAATACAACGGGCCCCGCGTTGCCGAAGGCATCGGGCGACTCCGGTGGACTTGGCCGAAGTGGGGATGGCGCAAACCCGATGGGGTTTCGGCGACCGCGGCAGTCAGCGACGGGCTGCGCGGCGGAGCTTTGGCTGTTCCGGCGTTTTGGCTGGAAATTCAGGGGAAAATTGGCGTTGACGGGGGGTCATTCGCGGGCGTAGGCTCAGGGCCCGAGGCCGGAAGGTCCGGTTTGGCGCGTGCGATGGAGGCGCTGCGGCCGTCGGTACCGGGTGGTATCGGGTTGGCGGGCCTCGTGCGTACCTGCAAGATGAGGTGGCTCAATGCCAAGGAAGACTCTGGCGCTGCTCACTGCCGTTGGCGTGGGCCTCATGGCCTGTTCCGGGGGCAACGCCGCAAGTACCGGTGCAGCAGCGGGCGACGCCGTCGGCGCCGACGCTGGCAAGGGTGCCGACGGCATGGGCAGCGACGTGCCCTCGCCCGATGCAGGCAAGGGCGCCGACAGCAACGTGGGCGACGCAAGTCCGGCCAACGCGGACGGCAGCAGCGATGCGACTACTGGCAGTTTGCCGATGTCGCAGTTCCTCGACGCCATGGTATCCGCCCGGTGCTCGGCGCTCGAGAAGTGTGCGGCAGAGGGCATCAGGCTGTTTGCCGATCCTGCCTCGTGCAAGGCGACGCTGCAGTTGGCCCAAATGAGTCCGAGCAGCCACTATGCGACGGCGGTCGCCGCAGTCCAGTCTGGCAAGGCCTCCTACGACGCCGGGCAGGCGTACGCGTGCGTGCAGGCGATCGCCACATCGTGCGCGAACTTCAAGCCCAACAAGGACCCGACGGCGTGCATGGCCACCTTCACCGGCAGCCTGCCCGATGGCAAGGAATGTGATAGCGCCCTGTACTGCACATCACGCCGCTGCGCCAAGCCCGGCACCGGTTGTGGCAAGTGCGCACCCTTGGGCAAGGAAGGGAGCGCCTGCACGTATTCAAGCGATTGCGACGACCAGTTGTTGTGCATGGAAGGCGAATGTGGCCAGGTCTTGTCGGGCGTTGCGGACGACGCGTGCCTCGGCGACGAGCAATGCGGCCCAGGCCTTTTCTGCCGGCCAGACCTGAAAGTATGCGCCACGGGGGGCGACTCCGGCTCCGACTGCATGACCCCAAAGTGGTGTGCGGCCGGGCTGGTCTGCAAAACGAACAAATCTGCGTACTCCGGGCACAGCTGCGGGTACCCAGGCACAGCCAACCAGGCCTGCAGCAGCAGCCCCTTTGGACCCGGCGAGTGCCAGGTCGGCCTCGTGTGCGGCCTCAAGTTCACCAAGTACGTGTGCCTGCCCGTCGTGGCGATCGGCGGCGAGTGCACCGCCAACGAACAGTGTGGCGGGGTGGACGCTGCGTGCACCGCCGGTAAGTGTGCGCTCCTGCCCACCAAGGGCCAGGCGTGCGAGCCACCTCAACCTGGCAGCCCGGCGACGTGGTTCACTTGCGTCGATCCGTGGGTGTGCGACCCGACCACCAAAGTGTGCGTCGCGCCGCCACCCGCTGGTCAACCGTGCATCGAGAACAAATGCGACCCGACGGCCAAGTGCACCAACCAGAACTGCACGTCGCTCGCCAAGGTTGGTGAGGCCTGCGACCATGCGTGGGACTGCATGCCCAATCTCGATTGCGCCGGCGGTGTCTGCGTCGAGATCAAGGCCTGCGAATAGCGGCGCCACCGCTTGGATGTGTGTACGCCCGGCTACGGCCAACACGGTGACCTGCCAAGCGGCGAGCAAGCGCAGCAAGGTGGCTCGGTGTGCCGCGTCTTCGGTGCGCACCCCATGGGCCCGCAAAGATGCACGGGCCGCGTTTGCACAAGTACGCGCCGCTGCACGTGATACGGACCCCACCTGATTTGCGCCTGTACGGTTGCTCCAGTCCGTTCTGTAAGTGGCGAGAATCAGACGGGGCCCCGGTTCGAGCCCGAAGAATTGCCGAAGTCCTTCAAGCCGATTCGGACCGATTCCGTATGAGTGGGTGTGGGGTGCCTCGCCTTGCGGCACGGACTTGCCGCCGTGGGGCCGCAACTTCTGAAAGGAGGGGGGGCATCTTCTGGATCCGGGGTTCTCGCTTGCTGACTGCCGCTCGTCGCTGATTTGACCCGCCCGGGGCGCCGGGCGTAGGCTGCTTCGGTCGCCCATTCAGCGGCACATGCGAGGGCCACATGGCGAGGATTGGCGCGCTGTTCATGGCCTTGGCGCTCGCCGCGTCTGCGTGCACCACGCCCAGCGGCTCGGTCAGCGGTAGCCCTCCCGGCGATACCGGCAGCGACGCTACGCCTGGCGACACCGACTCCACCAGTGGCGGCGCCAGCACCGACATCGGCGCGTGTGCCGCCAAGCCACCCGGCGATTGCTGCTGCACGGGCGACGTCGCCGGACAGATCCTGTGCACCGCAGGGCAGTGGACCTGCAGCGTGGGCAGTTTCTATATGGGCGAGCAATGCAACGGACTGCCGTGCGGCGGCCCCTGCTCGCTGCCCTGCCCAATGGATGCCGGCTCGGGCAGCGGCGACTCGATCGACGAAAGCAACGGGGACGCGACCATGGACGCCAGCACCGACACGGTCAGTGACATCGATGGCGACTCCGCGGGCGACGCCATCATCTGCGCCGGTGGGCCACCTGGCGACTGTTGCTGCAGTGGCGACCAGCTCGGCGACATCCTTTGCCAGGGCGGGAAATGGACTTGCAGCATTGGGTGGTTCTACTCAGGCAATCAGTGCAATTCCGTGGGCTGCGGCGGACCCTGCTCGCTCCCCTGCATGACGGATGCCGGCGCGAGCAGTGCCTCCCCGGATACGGGCGAGGCGGACGCCGGCGGCGTTGACGCGCCAACGGACGCTAGCGACGTTGTGTACGGCCAAGTGGGCGCAGTGTGCGGCCAGGATGGCTCGCCGCCGTGCGATCCCGAGCTCGTGTGTTGCTACCCGTGCGGCATCCCGGGCTGCCAAAACCAGTGCACGGTGCCCTGCACCGGCGTCGAGTGCGTCGGCGGGTGCATGGCCGTGCCCTAGACTGATCTTCCAGCTTCGAGATCACGCATTTCCATGTAATAACAATACGATGTCTGGATTTCAGCGATCGCCGTCGTGTGACACCAGCATCCCCTCCACCAGTTCCAGCGCCCGCCGCTGCAGCGGATTGGGCAGCGTATCCAGGTCAAACGTCTCGTCGCCGCCCTTGGTCCGGCAGCGGTTGCGCACGATGGTCGCCATGTGGCCGAGCACCC
>JBBISH010000049.1:0-41403 GCA_037441385.1 Myxococcales bacterium | reverse complement strand
CGGCGGCTCGGCCCCGGCCGACCCGATGTGCCTTGGCGGCAACAGCTGCAACACCATGATGAACTGCATCTCGGGCAAGCCGGGCGGCACCTGCGGCAGCGGCATGGGTTTCCCGTAAGGGCTGTGCAAAACCTAGTCGATTGTGGCGGGCCCTTGCCTGGTGCTGGGCGGGTCGCACGTGCGCGCCCCTGCTGGGCGTCGCACCGCTCCGCTATCATGATCGACTTGCCATTGCCTGGATTCTAAGCTCCCTGGTTGCGCGCAGTTGACAGATGTCCGTTGATATCGCCGACCGGGATCCCAGAAAGAAGGGTGGGGGGCATTTTCTACCGTGCGAAACCAAAGGACTTTGGGCGTCCCAGCCCGGCCAGTCAGGAACGGGCAGGGCGCCAGGCGATCTGCGCCGGTCCGTCGCGCTGCGGCCGCCGGTGACAAAGGTTTCCGCGGCGAGAGTTGACCATGCAGGCGCGGTCGTCGAGCAGGCGGGTTTGGAGCGCGGCGGCAATGCTCGCCGCTCTTGCAGTGTTCTCTAGCGGATGCCGTGTTGCCGACTTGGTCTGGCTCTGGGATGCCGAATGCGGCGCCATCTGCCGTCTCGAAGGGCTCATCCCTGGATTCGCTGGCGCGCACTACTGGCACAGGCAACCCAACCTCTTGAACTGCCCCGACGTCTCGGCGGACCTGCATGCGCTCGAAGCCGAGATGTTTTCTCGGCATCTGTTTCGAAAGCAACGACATCGAGTGTGCGTGGTTGCTGAGTTCGATGTCTTCGACCTAGCGCAAGAAGACCTATTCGCCTGGTGGCCCCAGGAGAATACGCTGCAGTCGCTCGACCGCTTCTTCGACAGCAAGGACCCCGAAATTCGACACCTGGGAGCTGGTCGCCGCACCTGGCGCCCTGGCGACGGCGTAGTTGCGGCTGACGCCGAGGTGGGCACCAGCACCTGGCTTGTGACCCGCGCGTGGTTCGACGCCAAAGTTGCAGCGTGTTCGAAACGCGGCAACTGGTTTCTGGTAGCCAGCTATCCGCACTGATTTCAAGGGGTAGAAAATGCCCCCCATCTTGCCGGCTCAGCTTCGGGGCGACCAAGGCTGCCGGCCTAGAACTGGAAGTACCGACAGCCCGAGGCGTCCGCCACGCCCGCGAAGTCCACGGTCGCGCTCTGCCGTCGCGTTGGGGGGCAATTTCTACTGGTCGTTTTCACAGGACTTTGGGCGTCCCGGCCCGGCGAACGGCGGTCGGGCAGGGTGCCGAGGTGTCTACGCCGGGCCGTCGCGCCGCGGCCACCGGTCGAAGTTGGGGCTGGCGGAGTCGGGGCTTCCTGCTCCCGGCGGTGGCGACGCTTTGCCGCGCCGCCACCCATGCGGGCTCGCTTCGCTGACGCGGGGGCTGCAACTACGGGCGCATGGATTGGGCGTCCTGATGTTCGCTGGCCATTCTGACGGCGTGGTGAAGCTGGCGGTGGGTGCGGCTTTCATCGGAGGATGGCGGGTCCTGGGGGCCGTCTACAGTAGAAAGTGGCCAGGGGTTCCAGCGGCGGTGGCGGCAGCGGCAACCCCATGGACTGCCTGGGCGGCCTGATTGGCGGCGGCGGCTCGGCCCCGGCCGACCCGATGTGCCTTGGCGGCAACAGCTGCAACACCATGATGAACTGCATCTCGGGCAAGCCGGGCGGCACCTGCGGCAGCGGCATGGGTTTCCCGTAAGGCCTTTGCGGTCGCGCAGTTAACAGATGTTCGTTGACAGCGCTGACCGGGACCCCTAATATCGGACCAGATTGGTCGCCTTTCTGCGGCCGACGGTCCCGATGCTCCGCCTCTCGCGAAAATCCGACTACGCGCTCGTGGCTCTCAAGGCCTTGCGGGCGCTGGAGCCCGGCGACGCCTTGTCGGCCCGCGAGCTGGCGAGTCGTTTTGGCCTGCCGGTCGACCTGACGCCCAAGGTGCTGGCGCGGCTGGCGCAAGCTGGGCTGGTGCAAGCGACGCTGGGCAAGGCGGGCGGCTATCGGCTGGCGCGCGAGGCCGACACCATCACGGTGGCCGAGGTGGTCCGCATCCTGGACGGCGATCCGGCGCTGGCGCCCTGCCGCGAAGGCATCTTGGAGTGCAACCGCATCGCGGACTGCGATCTGCGCAACCCGCTGGACAACCTGCAGCGCGAGATGATGAACGTGCTGGACCGCATGACCTTGGCCAATCTGTAGGAACTGCTAGGAGTTATCATGGCCGTGCAACTGCCGCTGTACCTGGACAACCACGCCACCACCCGCTGCGACCCGCGCGTGGTGCAGGCGATGCTGCCGTATTTCACCGAGAAGTATGGCAATGCCGCCTCCAAGACCCACGTGTTCGGCCGCATCGCCGAAGACGCGGTCGACAAGGCTCGCCGGCAGCTGGCGTCGCTGATTGGCGCCACCACCGACAAAGAGATTGTTTTTACCTCGGGCGCCACCGAGTCGGACAACCTGGCCGTCAAGGGCGTGGCGCACATGTACCGCGACAAGGGCGACCACTTGATCACCGTGGCGACCGAGCACAAGGCGGTGCTCGACGCGCACCACGCGCTGGAGCGCGAGGGGTTCCGCACCACGTTCTTGGGCGTGGGCCCCGACGGCCTCGTCGACCTGGACGAGCTGAAGGCGGCGATTACCGACCAGACCATCCTGGTGTCGGTGATGGCGGTCAACAACGAGATCGGTGTGGTGCAGCCGCTGGCCGAGATCGGCAAAATCTGCAAGGAACGCGGGGTGTTGTTCTTCTGCGACGGCGCCCAGGCGGTGGGCAAGATCCCGCTGAATGTGGAAGAGCTGGGCATCGACATCCTGGCCTTCACCGCCCACAAGATGTACGGCCCCAAGGGGATTGGCGCGCTGTGGGTGCGGCGCAAGGCCCCGCGGGTGCGCCTGGAACCGCTGTTGCACGGCGGTGGCCACGAGCGCGGTCTGCGGTCGGGGACGCTGGCGGTGCCGCTGATCGTGGCGTTTGGCGAGGCCGCCGAGATCGCCCAGCGCGAAATGGCCGACGAGAGCGCGCGACTGCTGGCGCTGCGGACCCGCCTTTTCAAGGGTCTGCAAGACAAGCTGGAGCACATCCACCTCAACGGCAGCTGGGAGCACCGCGCGCCGGGCAGCCTGAACGTCTCGTTCGCCTACGTAGAGGGCGAGAGCTTGTTGATGGGGATCAGCGACATCGCGGTGTCGTCGGGCTCGGCCTGCACGTCGGCGTCGCTGGAGCCCAGCTACGTGCTGAAGGCCTTGGGCGTGGGCGACGAGTTGGCGCACACCTCGATTCGCTTTGGCATCGGCCGGTTCAACACCGAAGAAGAGATCGACTACACCATCGGCCGGGTGGTCGAGGTGGTGAACCGCCTGCGCGACATGAGCCCGCTGTGGGAGATGGTGCAAGAGGGCATCGACCTGCGCACCGTGCAGTGGACCGGACACTAACCGACAGAACTACTTGGTAACGAGGCACTTGCTATGGCGTATTCTGACAAGGTCATCGACCACTACAGCAACCCGCGCAACGTGGGCGCCCTGCCCAAAGACGACCCCACGGTCGGCACCGGCGTGGTCGGCGCGCCCGAGTGCGGCGACGTGATGAAGCTGCAGATCCGCGTGGGCGCCGGCGGCGTGATCGAAGAGGCCAAGTTCAAGACTTTTGGCTGCGGTTCGGCGATCGCCTCGTCGTCGCTGGCGACTGAGTGGGTGCGCGGCAAGACCCTGGAAGAGGCGGCGCAGATCCGCAACACCGACATCGTGCAAGAGCTGAACCTGCCGCCGATCAAGATCCACTGCTCGGTCCTGGCTGAGGACGCCATCCGCGCCGCCCTGGCCGACTACAAGGCCAAGCAAGACAAGCTGAACGCCTAAACTCGCGCCCCTGCGGCCCGCAACCATAGGTATCATCATGGAAAGCCAGACTCCCGCCACCGCCCCCGCCGCGCCCATGCCGCCGCCTCCGGCCCCGCTAGCCTCGCAAGTGCAGATCACCAAAGAAGCGATCGACCGCCTGCGGGTTGTCGCCTCGGAGCAGGGCGTCGAGTTGGTGGGCGTCCGCGTGGGTGTGACCGGCGGCGGCTGTTCGGGTCTGTCGTACGTGCTCGATTTTGAAAAGGAACCGCGCCTCGGCGACTCGGTGTTCGGCGACGCGCCGCGCATTTTTGTCGACCGCAAGTCGCTGGTGTTCTTGCGCGGCACCACTTTGGACTTCGAAGGGGGATTGAACGGCAAGGGTTTCGTGTTCAAGAATCCGAACGCCAAGGCCGCCTGCGGCTGCGGGTCCTCGTTCAGCGTGTAATCCCTTCTGGCGGCGCAGTCTTCTGGCCGCCGCACCCCCAAGCGACGCCCAACCGCCCTGTCCAAGCCGGCTCCCGCGGGCCAGGTTGCAGAGGTGGGCGCGCCCCCGGATGGAGTGTTGGCTATGAATGAGATGTTCCTGAGCACTGCCCCGGCTGGCCCGTTGACCGCGGCGCTGCGCCCCTACGTCATTGGCGACCACGGCGGCGCGGTGCTGAACCGCTGGCCGGCGCCGGGCGAAGCCATGCCGAATCACTTTGAAGTTCTTGGCCTCAAGCCACAAATCTGCCTGGACGAAGCGGCGACCGACGCCAAGGTCAAGGCGCTGATTCGCCAGCTGCATCCCGATCGCTACCTGCGCGACGGCGCGGCCATGGTCGAAAAAGCCCAGAAGCACACGGCGCTCTTGAACGATGCCTGGCGCGTGCTGCGCGACTTCGAGAAGCGCTGCCACTACGTGGTCGAGCTGGCCGGCGAGCGCCCCGACGAGGTCTACAAGCCCAGCGCGGCGGAATTGGCCCTCAGCTTCGAGCGCAACGAGACCCTGGACGAGTTGGCCGAAGCGCCGCAGCAGAATCGCCGCGCGCTGCAGTCGCTCTTGGGCGAGCTCGAGGGCGATCGCGTCGACATCCGCGAGATCCTGCGCGAAGATGCCGAGCTTTGGGACGCCGCGGGCGGCGACCCGGCTGGTGAGGCCACGGCGCGGCGGCGCCTGCGGACTTCGCTGGGTCGGCTGACCTATTTGGACAAGCTCCGCGCCCGCTGCAAGGAACTGCTGGAAAAGACGGTGCCCGAGCGCGCCTAGCGCCCAGCGCCCCCAAAGGATAGAACGTCATGGCGATCCTCATCGGCGGCCCGGCCGCTGCGCCAGCGCAGAGCGAGCTGGCGGTCGGCATCGATCTGGGCACGACCAACAGCCTAGTCGCCTGGGTGGACGAGAACGGTCAGCCACAAGTGCTGTCGGGGCCCAATGGTCCCCTGGTCCCCTCGGTCATTGCCTTTGATCAGCAAGGGGAATTGCTGGCGACCGGCGTGCCGGCCGACCAGCGCGTGCACCTGGATCCGCGCCACACCATCTACTCGGTCAAGCGGCTGATGGGGCGCGACGCCGCCGAAGTGGCCGACGAGCTTGTGCTTTTGCCGTATCAGGTCCACGCCGAGCCGGGCTCCAAGGCGGTGCGCATCCAAGTGGGCGACCGCCGTTACACGCCGCCCGAGCTGAGCGCCTTCGTGCTCAAAGAGCTGAAGCGTCGTGCCGAGTTGGCCTTGGGCAAGCCCGTGGCGCGCGCGGTCATCACCGTGCCGGCCTACTTTGGCGACGCCCAGCGCCAGGCCACCAAAGACGCCGGTCGGCTGGCGGGCTTGGAAGTGCTGCGCATCGTCAACGAGCCCACGGCGGCGGCGCTGGCGTATGGGCTGGACAAGCGCCCAGATTCGAAAGGCCAGGGCAGCAAGGTCGCGGTGTTCGATCTGGGCGGCGGCACGTTCGACATCTCGATCCTGCAGCTGCACGAGGGCCTGACCGAAGTGTTGGCCACCGGCGGCGACACCCACCTGGGCGGCGACGACATCGACCTGGCCATGGTGGGCGCGGTGGTGGCGGCGCTGCGGCAAGCGGGCCTGGAGCCTGCGGGCCAGGCCGAGCTGCTGCAGCGCCTGCGCAAGGCCGCGATCGCGCTGAAGATCGCCTTGTCCAGCCAAGAGACCGCCACGGTCAGCGTGGACCTGCAGCCGCTGCGGGCGCAGCCGCTGGAATTGACCTGGACGCGCGCGGACTTCGAGGCCCTGATCGCCCCGATCGTCGAGCGCACCGTCGCCCCGTGTCAGCGCGCCCTGGCCGATGCCGGGCTGCAGGCCAGCGACCTGGACGAGGTGGTGCTGGTGGGCGGTTCCACGCGGATTCCCCTGGTGCGCCAGCGGGTTGCCGAGCTTTTTGGTCGGCCGCCCCACACCGAGATCGACCCGGATCAGGTGGTGGCCCTGGGTGCCGCAGTGCAAGCCGACATCATGACCACGGGGCGGCGCGACCAGCTGCTCTTGGACGTGATCCCGCTATCCTTGGGCATCGAGACCATGGGCGGCGCGGTGGCCAAGATCATCGTGCGCAACTCGTCGATCCCCGCCACGGCCAGCGACGAGTTCACCACTTCGACCGACAACCAGACCGGTGTGGTCATCCACGTCGTGCAGGGTGAGCGCGAATTGGTCCGCGATTGCCGCAGCTTGGCCCGCTTCGTCATCCCGATCGAGCCGATGCCGGCCGGCCTGCCGCGCCTGGACGTGCAGTTCCTGGTCGATGCCAACGGCATCTTGCACGTCACTGCCCGCGACATGCGCACCGGCCGCGAAAAAACGGTTGAAGTCAAGCCAAGTTACGGCCTGACCGATGCCGAGGTCGAGGCGATGCTGGAGTCGGCCTTTGACAACGCCGAGAAGGACATCGAGGAGCGCAGCTTCGTCGACCAAAAAGTCGAGGCCGAGCAAGTGATGGCCGCGACCCGCCGCCAGCTGCAGGGCCCCGCCGGCCAGCGCCTGGACCCCGACGAGGCGGCCGACATCGAAGCGGCGATCGCCAGCGTGCGCGCCGCCATCGCCACCGGCCAGGTCGATCCGCTGCGCAACGCCTTGAACGAGCTAAGTTCGTGCACGCTGCATTTGGCCGAGATGGGCTTTGCCACCGCCATCGAAGCGGCCGCCAAGTCGGACCGGGCCCAGCACGCCCTGAACCACGAGCACGACGTCGCGGCCGAAAAGCCCAAGCATCACCGCGTGTAAAGTGGACATCGCCCAACGCGCGGAACTGGCCCAAACGGCGCTGCGCGACTGCCGGCTGTGCCCGCGCGACTGCCGCGTCGATCGCAACCAAGGTCGCAGCGGTGCCTTTTGTCGCCTCGACGGCCGGGCTTGGGTCTACAAGGAGTTGCTGTCGCTGGGCGAAGAGCCGGCGATCTCGCCGACCATGCTCGTGGATCTGGGCGGCTGCTCGCTGCGCTGCCTGTTCTGCAGCGAGTGGGAGCACGTGGTCCAGCCCGAGCGGCACGGCGCGGTGGAGCTGAGCGGGGCCTGGTTGGCGGCACGCATCGCCAAGCGAAAAACCCAAGGCGCCCGTACGCTTTCCTTTGTGGGCGGCGATCCCACGCCCAGCCTGCCGGCGGTGCTGGCCGCACTGCAGGAGTGCCGCGATCCTCTGCCAATCGTTTGGAATTGCAATGGGTTGTTGAGTCCGCAGGCGGCAGAGCTGCTGGATGGGCTGGTGGCGACCTGGGTCATCGACCACAAGTTCGGCAATCCGGCCTGCGCGGCGCGACTGGCGGGGGTGCGCGGCTTCGACTACGCCGAATTGGTCGAACGTTCGTTTCAACTTGCCGGCCAAACGCCCATGCAGTCGGGACTGCCGACCTTGGTCGTGCGGCACCTGCTGATGCCCGGGCACTTGGAGTGCTGCACGCGGCCGTTGTTGCACGAACTGGCGGCGCGCCTGCCGGCGGGGAGTTTCTTGAATTTGATGACCGCCTATGTGCCGCCTGCCGCATCCAGGCCGATTCGCCGCCGCCCCGAGCTGGCGCAGTGGAATGACTCGACCCAGGTCGCGGTTGCCCTTGCTCTGGCGCGCGCGCTCCTGGATGGGCGGCTGCTGGTGGATGGTGCACCGCCGGTCGCGATGTGCTAAAATCCCCGGCCCCGCGCGGAGTCGCCGCCGCGCCACGGAGCCCCGATGACTGCTACGCGCTGGACCCCGCCCGCCTTGGACGAGGCCACCAAGCTGCGCATCCACGACCTGATGGTCAAGGCGCGCGCCACCGAAGAGATGCTGATCCGCATGATGCGGACCGGCCACGGCTACTTCTGGATCGGCGCGCCCGGCGAAGAGGGCTTTGGCGTGCCGCTGGGCATGCTGGTCCACAAGGGCCACGGCCCCGCCTTTGATTATCTGCACTTGCACTACCGTAGTTCGCCCACGGTGCTGGCGATGGGCGGCGAGCCGATCGACGTGCTGCGGCAGATGCGCGGCACGGCGACCGATCCCTTTAGCAAGGGCCGCAACTTTGTGAATCACTTTGCGATCAAGGCCTGGAACATCGTGCCCGTCACGCCGACCATCGAGACCCAGTACGCCGTGGCGCCGGGCACCGCGCACTTGCAGCGCCGCCACGGTGGCGTGGGCATCTCGATCGTCACGGGCGGCGACGCCGGTTCGGCCGAAGGCGACTTCTACAGCGGCATGAACTGGTCGACCCGTCCGGGCGGCGAGCTGCCGGTGCTGTTCTGCATCGCCCACAACGGCTGGGGCATCTCGACGCCTTCCAAAACCGTGCAGAATTTCAAAGAGCTGAACCGCCGCGGCGACGGCTTTGGCATCCGGAACGCCTGCGTGGACGGCAACGACCCGATCGCCGCCTGGACCGCGATTGCCGAGGCGATGGACTACGTGCGCAACGAGCGCAAGCCATTCATCTTGCAGGGCAATGTCTCGCGTCTGTACGGCCACTCGTCTAGCTCGGGCGCGGCGCTGCACGACGAAGAAGATTGCTTGACCCGCTACGAAGCGCGCCTGTTGCAAGAAAACCTGACCACGCAAGCGGAGTTGAAGGTGGTCTGGGACCGCTGGCACAGTGCTTTGCACGACGCCTTTGCGGCCGTAGAGAAGGAGCCGATGCCGGACCAGCACCACGTCCTCCAGCACGTTTTTTACCGCGGACCGGCGGGCAACTAGACAATAATCCAGAGGTTTCTCATGGCCAACATGGCCCAAGCCATTCGGCTCGCGCTGCACTACGGCGAAGAGCACCTGGGCGTGACCGACATCTTTGGCGAGGACGTGGGCGCCCCGCTGGGCGGCGTGTTCACCTGTACCCAAGGCCTGAAAACGGCGTGGAATTCGCCCCTGGACGAGCGCGGCATCATCGGCATGGCCCTGGGCATTGCCTATGGCGGCGGCAAGCCGGTGGCCGAGATCCAGTTCTGCGATTACATCTTCAATTGCATCGACTTGCTCAAGCTCTGCGGCAACGCCCATTGGTCCAGCGCCGGCGAGTACCACGTGCCGCTGGTGGTGATGACCCCGGTTGGCGCCGGCATCCACGGCTCGATGTACCACTCGCACAGCTTCGAGAGCATGGCCACCCACATCCAGGGCTGGACGGTGGTGATGCCCAGCAACGCCAAAGACGCCTACGGCCTCATGCTTTCGGCGATCGCCGATCCCAACCCGGTGCTGTTCATGGCGCCCAAGGGTCTGATGCGCGCCAAGGGGGACGAACTGATCCCCGGCGAGCCCGCCGACGAAAAAGCCTTGCACCATGCGATCGATGCGCCCGTGGGCGACCGTACCGGCTGGGTGCCGCACTGGCCCAAGGTCGAGGACTACCGCGTGCCGTTTGGCAAAGCCCGCCTGGCCCGCGAAGGCGAGCACGTGACCGTGGTCAGCTACGGTCGCGGCTTGGTCATGTGCGCCCACGTCGCCGACGATCTGGCCAAGCAAGGCCTGAGCGTCGAGGTCATCGATCTGCGCACGCTATATCCCTTTGATGAGCAGGCCGTTGTTGACTCGGTGAAGAAGACAGGGCGGCTGCTGGTCGTCAATGAAGACACCGAGGTGACCAATTTTGGCGAGCATGTGATCCGCAAAGTGGTCGACCAGTGCTTCTATGAGCTGCTGGCGCCGCCACGGCTGCTGGCCGGCGTGGACGTGCCGGGTGTGGGCTTGGCGTGGGGTTACGAGAAGCACAGCATTCCCCAGCCCGACGGCATCGCCGCTGCCGTCCGCGCCCTCGCGGCGCAGCAGCCCTGATCATGGCGACGGTCCACCTCACCCGGCTGGGGCCCCTGCTCGCGCTGGCGGTTCTGCTGGCGCTGGCGTGCCGGCCGACACCGCAAGGCGCGGAGATCAAGACCACCAGGCCGGCGAGTACCCCGGCGCCCGCGGCGCCACCCACCGCCGCCACCGGAACCGCCGGCGAAGGGCATCAGCATGATAGCGACCAAATGGCCGACGCGGCCGAGATGGCCGTGCAGTCGGTGGTCAATATCTCGACCACGCGCATCCAGCGGCGGGCGCCCACACAAGAAGAGCGTCTTTTCCGGCGCTTCTGGGGCCTGCGCGGTGGCGACCACGACGAAACGCAGAGCCACTCGCTCGGTTCCGGTGTCATCGTCGACGACAAGGGCATTGTCGTCACCAGCAACCACGTCATCGAGGGCGCACAATTCATCCATGTGCGTCTGGCCGACGGCCGCGATCTAACCGCCGAGTTGGTCGGCGGCGATGCGCGCTCGGACCTGGCCGTGCTGCGCCTGCAGGGTAACGTAAGTGGCCTAACGGCCATGAAGTTTGCTGACTCGGACAAACTGCGCCTGGGCGAGGTGGTGTTGGCCATCGGCAGCCCGTTTGGCCTGGGCCAAAGCGTCAGCCACGGCATCGTCAGCGCCAAGGGCCGCGCCAACGTCCACATCGCCGACTACGAAGACTTTGTGCAGACCGACGCGGCGATCAACCCCGGCAACTCGGGCGGCGCGCTGGTGAATTTGCGCGGCGAACTGGTCGGTATCGCCACCGCCATTGCCAGCGCCTCGGGCGGCAGCGTGGGCATCGGCTTTGCCATTCCGGCCAACATGGTCCGGCCGCTGATGCAAAGTCTGCTCGAAAAGGGACGCGTGGTGCGTGGCTGGCTTGGCGTGGGCGTACAGGACCTAAGTGCCGAACTTCGCGAGGCCTTTGCGGTGGGCGACCGCGGCGGCATCCTCATCACCGACGTGCAGCGCGACTCGCCGGCCGACCGGGCCGGGGTGCGGCGTGGCGACGTGCTGGTGCGCATCGGCGCCACTACCACCGAAGCTCCCTTGCGAATGCGCAATGCCGTCGCACAGGCCGGCGTGGGTGCCAAAGTCGAGGTCGAGGTCATCCGCGAGGGTAAAAACCTGGTGCTCCAGGCGACCCTGGCCGAGGCGCCGGATCCGCGCCGCACCCGCCAGAATTCGGTCGCGCCGGGCACGGCCCAAGCCGGGCTGCTGGTCGAGCCGCTCACCAGCGAGCTGCAGCGCGCCCACGACCTGCCGCCGGGGCTGGCCGGGGTGGTGGTGGCCGAGGTCGAGGCGGACGGCGCCGCAGCGCGGGCCGGCCTGCAACGTGGCGACTTGATTCTAGAGGTTGACCGCAAACCCGTCAGCGCGCCCACCGACTTGGCGCAGATGCTGCAGCCCGGCCACATGGCGATGCTGCTCGTGTGGCGCGACGGCAATGCCAGCTTTGTGCCCCTGCGCCCGTAGCGGCTTGCCGAGCCGTCCGCACCTGTGCCAAGCTCCCCTGGTATCGCGATCGAACCCCGGCGGTCGCCTGTTTCAGGACGATCGGGCCTGCATGGCCCGACGCGGGGGGCTGCATGCGCAATTGGGTTGTCTTCTTCTTGGCGCTGCTGGTGGCCGGACTGGGCTGCACCAACGAGACGCCGATTTTGTGCGAAAGCAACGGCTGCAACGACGGCAACCCCTGTACCCAAGACCAATGCGTGGCCGCCAAAGGCTGCCAGCACACGTCCCTGACCGGCACTGCCTGCCAGGATGGCGACCCGTGCACCCAAGACGACGCGTGTGCGGCCGGAACGTGCAAGGGCGGTCCCGCGCTAGACTGCGACGACCACAACGTCTGCACCCACGACAGTTGCGCCGTGGGACTGGGCTGCCAGCACACGGCCACCGCCGGTGCCTGCGACGACGGCAGTGCCTGCACCAAGAATGACCTGTGCGTGCAGGGAGTTTGCACCTCGCTCGAAGCGGTAGGCTGCGACGACGGCAACCCGTGCACCGTGGATGGCTGCGACACCAAGACCGGCTGCAGCCACGCCAGCGCCGGCCAAGTCCCCTGCAGCGACGGCGACGCCTGCACCGCCGGCGATCTCTGCCAAAGCGGCCAATGTGCCGGCAAAGCTGCGAATTGCGACGATGGCAACCCTTGCACCAGCGACGGCTGCGACAAGCAGCTCGGCTGCAACCACCAGCTGGCGGCGGGCAGCTGCGACGACGCCGATGCCTGCACCAAAGACGACGCGTGCGCAGCGGGGGGCTGCAAGGGCACGGCAGTCACCTGTTCGGACAGCAACCCTTGTACCACCGATACTTGCACGGCGAGCAGCGGCTGCCAGTTCGCCCAGGTGGCCGACAACACGGCCTGCAAGGACGGCGACGCCTGCAGCGAGGACCAACACTGCCAGGGCGGCAAGTGCCAGGGATCGCCGGTCATTTGCAGCGACGGCAATCCGTGCACGGCCGATAGTTGCGCGCCCGACCTGGGTTGCGTGTTCACCATCAAGACCGGCGCCTGCAACGACGGCAACGCCTGCACCAGCGGCGACACCTGCGAGGGCGGCGTGTGCAGCGGCAACCCCGACGTGAACTGCGACGATCTGAACGCCTGCACCACGGACATGTGCCTGGCCACCGCCGGCTGCATTCATCAGGTGCTGGTCAACTTGCCCTGCGACGACGGTAACTTGTGCACAGTGGGGGACTATTGTCACGCCGAGACTGGCGCCTGCGCCAGCACGACCGCGCTGTCGTGTTGGGATGGCGATGTCTGCACATTTGACTCGTGCAGTCCACTGGACGGCTGTGTGCACAAGTTCTCAAGCGCGGACTGCGACGACAGCAACGTCTGCACCTTGTTCGATTACTGCAGCCAGGGCAAGTGCAAGGGCCTGGATCCGATGAATTGCAGCGACGACAACCCCTGTACCGACGACAGCTGCGACCCCATCACGAAGTGCCAGCACGCCGAAAACTTCGTCTCCTGCGACGACGGCAATCCGTGCACGTCGGGCGACCAGTGCGCCGGCAGCAAATGCCAAATCGGCAAGCCCGTCTTGTGCAACGACAACAACCCGTGCACCAGCGACGCCTGCGAAAGCGCGAGCGGAACCTGCAGCCACGTTGTGTTGGCCGGCCTATTTTGCGATGACGGCAACCCCTGCACCGCGGGCGACGCCTGTGGCAAGACGGGGACCTGCACGGGCGCTGGCAACCCCTGCAATGACAGCGACGTGTGCACCCAGGACTCGTGCGACCTGAACAAGGGCGGCGCTTGCACGCACACCGCCATCAACTGCGACGACGGCGTCGAGTGCACCGCGGATAGCTGCGTCCCCAGCACGGGGTGCAGCCATGCCAGCCAGGTCGGCAAACCGTGCACCGACAGCAATCCGTGCGTGGTGGACTCGGTCTGCACGGCCACGAACACCTGCCTTGGCAAGGCCAAGGTCTGCAACGACAACAACCCGTGCACCAAGGACTATTGCTCGATCGTGGTGCAGAACGGCTGCGTCTACCAGGCCACGTCGGACCCGTGCGACGACGGCAACCCGTGCACGATCCAAGACACTTGCGCCAGCGGCGCCTGCCAGGCCGGCAAGGTCCCGCTCAACTGCGACGACGGCAACGGCTGCACCTTGGACACGTGCAGCCCCAGCAAGGGCTGCGGGCACAGCGCCGCGCCCGAGTGGACGGCCTGCGATGCCACGTATCCCAACATGATTTGTAGTACCGGGGGCACCTGTACCCACGCGCTGTTGTCCAAAGGGTCGGTGTTCGTTCCGGGCGCCAAGGCCGAGTATGGTTGCGATCCGCAAGCGGTGGGCTTGATGTGCCCCGACGACGCCCGCCCGCTGCATGTAGCGACCACCAGTGCGTTTTTCGTGGACATTTCCGAGGTGCGGGTCAGCGACTACGCCAAGTGCGTCACCGCTGGCGCCTGCACCGCCATCACCGGGGCGACCTGCAACAGCAAGCTGGCGGGTACCAGCGATCACCCGGTCAACTGTTTGAACCGCGACATGGCGGCGAAATACTGTAAATACGTTGGGAAACGCCTGCCGACCGAACACGAATGGGAGCGCGCCGCCCGCGGCACCGATTGCGCGGTCGTGGGCGGCGTTTGCCAGGCCGGCAGCCAAGTCTACCCATGGGGCGGTGGGGCGGTGACGTGCAGCCAAGCGATTTTCAACAACAACGGCGTGGGCTGCGGCGCGGGCGGCACCTGGGCCGTGGGCGCCGGCTGGCACGCTCCGTCGGGCCTCATGGGCCTGGCCGGCAACGTGTCCGAGTGGGTGAGCGACGACTATGTCCCCGACTACAAGACCGTTGCCGCGGACAACCCCAAGGGCCCCGGCCCCACCGGCGTCGGCATTTTGCGCGGCGGTTCGGCCTGGACCATCGCTGGCGTGATGGCCGTGTTCTTCCGCGAAGATACGCCGCCTGCGACGATCGATCCTGCCTTCGGCGTCCGCTGCGCGCACGACTACTTGCCGGCGCCCTGATTCCCGCTCGCCACCCGAGTCAGGGTCCACCACCGAAATTCGCCCCAGTTGCCAATCCAAACCGGCCGTCCGATCATGAGCGCAGCAGATGGGTGCGCAGAAAGGGGGGCTGACATGCACCCTAGCTGATTCGCGCCGGTACATTTCCTCTGGCCCGGTATGCAACCAGCCAGAATCAGGCGGGGATCCCGGTTCGGGCTCGAAGAATGGCCCGAGCCCTCGATCCGGCTCGGACGGAATTTGGATGATGGCAAACCAAGGCGACCGCCGCTGTCCGCGCTGTCAGGCACGCAACGCGCGCGCCCGCACCAACTGCGAGCAATGCGGCGCCGTGCTGCTGGGCGTCGATCCGATCGACTTTGACCAAATGGCCCGCGCGGCTGGCGGCAGCGTAACCGTTCCCCCAGTGGCCGCCGGGCCCAGTGCCCCCAACCGCCGCGCCCAGCGACCCGCGGCTATGGCCGTGCAAGGTAAGAAAACCAAAGGCGGCTTTGGCTGTTTCTGGAGCCTGCTGTTTTGGACCGTGGTCATCTCGGCTGTGGCCAACAGCGGCGCGCTGGGCCCGATGCGGCGGGCGGCCTTTGATCTGGCCTCTGAATTGCCCCTGCCGGCGCGCGACGCGATCAACCAGGTGTTGCGCGAGTTCGTGACCGAGGACGAACTGCTGCCGGGCAGTCCACCGCGCCGGCCAGCGCCGCCCGGCCGGGTCGCGCCGACTCCGCAGCCCGTGCCGCCCCCCGAGCCGGTGGCGCCGCCATCGGTCGCGCCGACGCCGCCAGCCGAGCCCGAGCTGCCGCACGTACCGCCCGAGGTCGACGCGGCCCTTGGGCGCGCCCAGTCCAAGCTGCGGCGCTGTATTGAATTGGCCAAGGAGGGCGAAGACTTGCAGGCGGCATTTGCCGTCGACATCAAGGCAGGCCGAATCGTGGGCGTGCCGCGCCTGCTGTTGCCGTTGTCCCACACGCCCTGGACCGCCTGCTGGTTGGCCGTGGTGCAGAAGCTGCGCTTGCCGGCCACCACAGAACCAGGGCAGTATCGGTTGGAGTTGTCGATCACCGACGGGCCTGCCAAGGAGAAGTAGCGATGGGAGAGTTGTTGCCAAAACAGCGGGCCGAGGCTGCCCGCCTGGGCTGGATGGCGGTGCTGGGTTGGGCCGGCGGTGGCGCAGCGTTCTTTCTGGTGCACTCACTGCTGCTCACGCTGGTGGCCGCGGGCGTGGCCTCGTGGCTCACGTGGCGGTGGTTCATGTTCCGCGCCAAGTGGGGCATGCGCTTCTAGATCCGTGGCAGCGGCCCCGACCGGAGCCGCAAGGAGTTCCCGTGCAGCACTCGCCCGAGTTTCTGGCGCTCGTTCAAGCCAGCAAGGCCCAGGTCACCGAGATCGACTTGGCCGGATTGCAGGCCCTGCAGGCAAGCGGCAAACCGGTTCAGGTGGTCGACGTCCGCGAGGACCGCGAGTGGCTGGACGGCCACATCCCCGGCGCCCAGCACTTGGGTCGCGGGGTGATCGAGCGCGACGCGATCGGGCGTTTCCCAGACAAGACGGCCACTTTGGTGCTCTATTGCGGCGGCGGCTATCGCTCGGCCCTGGCCGCCGACTCGCTGCAAAGGATGGGCTACACCGCGGTGATCTCGCTGGACGGCGGCTGGAAGGCTTGGACGGCGGCGGGGTTGCCCGTTGCGCACGACAAGTAGACCCCAACCAAGCAGGCCGCCATGCCGGTGTGGGTTCTTCGAGTTCGCCAGCGATTTTCCGCGACCGTCTGCGGGGTCGACGCCGACGAGCTGCAGCGCGACGCCGCCGCGGTTCGCCTGTTCAAGGACGGCAACTTGGTCTACAGTGCGCCGGCCAGTCAAGTGTTGAGTTGCCAAGAATGCGTTGACCGGACAGAGGCTTACGAGGTCATGCGCGCCATGGGCCGCGCCGCCGCCGGCAAGGGGGCGCTGGGCCCGGAGCTGGTCGGAATTCGGCCAGCCGCAGGCGGCAAGCGCCAAGTGGGCCACGTCGTCGAGCGGGTCATCGCCGTCACCGAGGACAAGCCCCGCGGGCCCTCCGAGTAGATCGTCCGCGGCTGCTGCCCGTCCAAGGTCTGTCGTTGTCTTTCTGCGAGGTCACCATGCAATCCGCTCTGGCTCTTTCCGCTGCGCCGCGCCGTTCTCGCCCCACTGCCCTGACGCTTTTGACCGCGGCGCTGGGCCTGCTCGTCGCCCTGGTCGGCCGCGACGGCGGCAGCGCGGCACCCGATGCCCGCGACACGCGCCTGTTCCAGGTCGACAAGTCGGACCACGTCTTGGGGGTGGCTAGCCACCTTGCGCCGCACATGGCGCTGCAACTCGCCTCGTTGACGATGGATCAGCCGCAGTTCTGGCCCGACGAAGTTGTGCGCGCGCGCCTGCTGCTGCCCGGCCGCGGTGGCTCCAAGTGCAAACTCAGTTGGGCCAAGCGCGACGGTACACCCCGCGACGTCGACGTGGTCTTGGACGATGCCGGTTTGGCGGTGGTGCAGCTGCAAGACGGCCGCGCGCAAAAGCTGGACCTGGGCGAGTACCGCGTCGACCTGGCGACTGCTGACGGCAAAATCAAGACTTCGACCACTTTTGCGGTGGTCGAAGGCCAGCTGGGCGCCCTGTCGTTTGCCTACAGCTTTGAGCGCCTGACCGCGGCCGAACAGCTCGAAAAGGTCAAGGCTGGTTGGTTCCTGGGCAACGCCGCGGGCGTGGGCCAGCGCTGGGGCAACGGGCTGTCGTTCAAGAACCAACTGCGCGTCGACAACCAGCCGTACGACGGCGAGGTCGAGGTGATCCCGCGTTGCATGCTGTCGGGCTGCAATGGCGTGGTCGCCGGGCCGCGGCAAAAGCTGCAAGTGCGCGGTGGCGAATTGGCCGGCACCATTTCGATCGGCGGCCACTCGGGCCCGTTCCAGATCGAGGTCATCACCCCGCAAGGTAGCTTGCGCTATCAGTTCGAAGGCTCGGGGCACGTCGAGCGCGAGCTCATTCCGGTCAGCAAGGGCGTGCGTTACGCGCACCAAGTCACCCTGGCCCCCTACGAGGGTACCCAGCAACTGCCCGGTCGGGCGCTGTGGACCGTGCGGTCGGGCGGCACTTCGGAGCAAGACTCCTTTGAGGTCGCGAGCTTGGTGGCCGATGGCGGGCAGTTGGCCGTGACCGTGCGGCACGACCTGCATCATGCCGTGGCGATGGTTTGGAAGGCCGACAAGAACGGCGGCTACGTGGCGCAACATGTAGAAATCGCTAGCAAGGCCTCTGCAGGTACGGTGCTGCAGATTGGGGTCGGCAACGCTCCGGCGCTGGTCAGTGTGGGCGGTGTGGCGCAGAACGGCCCCAGCAAAGGGCACTTTGTCGAGGGCTATGCCTTCGCGTTCCCGCCGCCCGACGTGCAGGCCAAGATCTTGGTGCCCGAAAAGGCGCGCCCCAACAGCGAAGTGACCGTGCAACTGCAAGCGCAGGACCGCGCCGGCCGGCCCCTGGCGGTGGCAGGCATCCTAGAGGCGTACGACATCCGCGTCGCCGCCAAAGACCCGGCTGGGCCTCTGAATTCCGCCGTGGGCGACAGCCTGCGCAACGCCGGGCGCCACTTGGACGGCTGGGTGGACCCAGCGGAGCTGGAGCGTCAGCGCAAGGAAGAAGAACGTCGCGCCCGCGAAGAAGAAAAGCGCGAGCGCGAGGCCGAACGGCAGGCGGCCCGCGACGCGGCCAAGGCCAAGAAAGATGGCGCTTCCGCTGGCTACGGGCGTGGCTATGGCTATGCGAGCGGGGGGGGCGCGCCCAAGGCGATGGCCATGGAAATGAAGGCCGCTTCGCCGCGGATGGCGCGCCCGTCCGCTGCCCCGCCGCCGCCCAATGGAAGCGACGAGGACGCGGGCGAGGAAGAGGGCGAAGTGGTGCGCGAGGGCGAGATCAAGGTCACGTTTGTGGCGGTGGTTCGCACCGATGCCAACGGCAAGGTCAGCGTGCAAGTGCCCACGCCGCCGCAGACCGGTCGCCTGGGGCTGCGCTGGACACCCGTGCGTGACATGGCTTGGGTCACGGCAGAGGCGCAGACGGACCTGGCGCGGCAGGCGTGGGTCGAGGCGCAGGCCCCGCGGGCGATCGTCGCGGGCGGCGAGCTGGAACTGCGCGTGGTGACGCACAATCAGCAGCAGCGGCCGATGTTCTTGCACCTGTCGGGCGCGGGCTTCGCGGCCCCGGTGCAACGGCCCGTGGCCTCTGGTGTTCAGACGCAGCTGATTGCCTGGCCGGCGGTGCCCGGCACCATCGACCTCGCACTGGTCGACGATGCAGGGCAGACCCATGACCGGCGCAAGCTGTCCGTGGCCGACGTGGCGCGGCAGCCGGTGACCTGGTCGCGGCTCGAAGTGGGCGGCAGTGGCCGCATCAGCGTACAACCTGGCGAAAAGTTGGTTGTTTACGGCGGGCCTGGGCCGCTCATGCAAGGGATCGTCAGCAACGTCGTCACCACCATGGAGTCGTGGTTCCCGCACGCCGAGGCTCTGTCGGCCCAGGTGGCCACGCGCGTCACCCTCATGGCGGCCATCGATCGCAACCTGCTGAAAGACGACGGCTATCGTCAACAGCTCTCGAGCGGCTTCGATCACGCGATGACTCAGCTCGACGCCTTGTACGACGCTGGCAGCCAACAAATGCGGCCGTGGACCAACATGGCGCCCAGCCCGCGCTGGACGGCGTGGGTCGCGAGCAACCTGCAGATCGCGCGCAGGGCAGTCAAGTACGCGCCCGGCCTGTGCAATCAGGCTCCCGATGCCTGCAAGCGCTTGGACGCGTTGGCCAAGCACTTGGATCAGGGCTTTGCCGCCCGCAAGCAGAAGCCAAGCGAAGTCGCCGGCTACGACGAGACCCAGGACGGACTCGAGGTCGTCGAGGTCGAGGTGGACGGCCACGTCCTCTTCCGCACGGTGACCGACGATGCCGTGCAGCGCTTTGCCGTGGACAAATTGGGGCCCGCACTGGGTGATCTGGACGGCGGCGACCCGGTGGCGTTGGGCAAGGCCCTGGATACCTTCCGCTTCCTGCGTGCCTTTGAGCGCGTGGGCAAGCTGCAGTGGCTCATGGGCCAGGCCAAGGCGGCTTGGGCGGCGGGCGAGGCGGGCAAGCCCACCTTTGACAAGCTGTTTGCCGTCATCGCGCGCGGCATGGTGCTGAGCCAAGAGCCTGGGATGTTGCAGGGGCCGGCGCTCCTGGGGGGCGTGTACAGCCAACCGGCCGCGTTGCCGCGCTTCATCGATCTGCTGCTCATGATGGGCGCCCGCCCGGCCGAGCAGGGCACCGTCAAGCTGAACATGGGCGGCAAGACCGTGGTGGTGAAACTGGGCGAAGTAGTGGCGATTTCGCAGGCGGCGGACCTAGCGTTGCCCCGCGGCGGCATGGCCCGCATCGACCGCCCGGGCACCGTGGACCTGCGCGCCGCCAGCGAAAAGCGCTTTGCCAAGGTCGCTGTGGAACACGCCGAATTGGCTGTAGGGCAGCAATCGCAGCTGCGCATCGAGCTCGACGCCGACAAGGACCCGCTCGAGTACTACGCGCTAGTGGCCGTGCCGGCTACGGTGGCGATCCGCCAGACCGAAGACGCCCTGTCGGACTACAAGGGCCAGCTCATCTACGGCCAACAGTCCATGGGCAGCGCCAAGATGCAGATCATCGCCGTGCCCTTCCGTGGCAGCCGCACCATGACGCTGTGGATCGAGGGCTTGACGGGCGGTCACGCGCCGGGCGTGGTGGCGATCCGCCACGTGCACGACCCTGCCGAGTGGTGCTCGGTGACCATCCCCGAGATCACGGTGCGCACGGCGCCCCAGGGTGGCCAGCCCGCGCAAATTCGCAGCACGCAGGCGCTCCTTTCGCCCGCGGTGCGCCGCGCTCGCTAGGCCCTGCTTCGTCACCGAAGTGCAACGGCGGTCACGCCATTGCAATCGGACAGCTGGCTGAATAGTAAAACACCTCAATATAGCAGCGCTATTCTGGCCGTTCCCCGCAACGCCTTGGCTGTCTCGAGCGCCCACCGCCAGTTATGCTACGCCTACGGGGTGGCCGACGCTTGCCAAACGAGCACTTCTGCCCCGTGTCGTGCCGCCAACGCCGCACCGCCCGCTGCGGACTATCGGGCGAAAACCACGAGGTGACCTCATGCAACAGATTCTGCGCGCGGTGAATTCGCGTACCCTCCTCCTGCTCGCCGCGGGCAGCATGATGCTGGCTTGCGAGGGCGCTCAAGGCGAAAAAGGCGCCGCGGGCGCTTCGGGCGCGACTTGCTCGATCAAAGACAACGGCGATGGCACCAAGACCATCACCTGTGGCACCACCGAGGTCAAGATCGCGGACGGCAAGGCCGGCAAAGACGGCTCGGACTGCACCGCCAAGGACAATGGCGACGGCACCAAGACCATCACCTGCCCCGACGGCACCGCCGTGACGGTCCAGAACGGCCAGAACGGCACGGCCGGCAAAGACGGCAAAGACGGCAAGGACGGCGCCGCTGGCAAAGACGGCACTACCTGCACGGTCAAGGACAATACCGACGGCACCAAGACGGTTTCGTGCAGCGACGGCACCTCGGTCGTCATCAAGGATGGCGCCACCGGCAACCAGGGCGACCAAGGCGTGGCCGGACCGCAGGGTGCCACGGGCGCCACCGGCGAACCGGGCCCGCAAGGCGCGACCGGCACCACCGGCGACACGGGCGCGCCGGGCAAAGACGGCAACAGCTGCACCGTCAAGGACAATGGCAACGGCAGCAAGACGATCACCTGCACCGATGGCACCACGGTCACCGTCAAAGACGGCGCCACGGGTCCCACCGGCCCCGTGGGTCCCGCCGGCGCCAACGGCAGCGGCGCGGGCATCACCAATTTCCACGGTCTGGCCCACCTGCAGACCAGCGGCGAATACGCCACCGCCGGCAAGAGCGACGCGGTCATGACCATCACCGCCGCCACCGCCGACGAAGCCGGCAAGGTCACCGTCAAGTTCAAGGTCGACGACACCGCCGGCAAGCCGGTCAAGACGGTCGCGGCCGTCACGGCCAACATCGCCAAGCTGGCCGGCCCCGACGCCACCGCGGGCGAAGCGTTCACCAAGTGGGTCAACTACATCTACCGCATCGAGACCGTGTCCGGCTCGGCGACAGCCAAGGATCCCTGGCCGGCCAAAGACGGCGACACGGCGGTGCAGGCCTACCGCGAGTCCAGCGGCAGCAGCACCACCACCGGCCTCCTCACCAACAACAACGATGGCACCTACACCTATGAATTCGTGACCAATCTGGCCAAGGCCACCGTTGACGGCAAGGCCGGCAGCGCGTTGGTCGGCTACGACCGCAAGTTGACCCACCGCGTCAGCATCATGACGGGCGGACACGCCGGCCCCACCGCCGACGCCGTCTTTGACTTTGTGCCCGACACCACGATCACCAAGCTGCCCGCCACCAAGAACATCGTGAACACCGCGGCATGCCAGGCCTGCCACGGCCCGCAGTTCAAGGGCCATGGCGGCGATCGCCTGTCGATCGAGAACTGCGTCACCTGCCACAACCCGTCGACATTCGACGCGCAGAGCAAGCAGAGCCTGGACGCCAAGGTGATGATCCACAAGATCCACGCCGGTGGTCAGCTTCCCAGCATCGGCGGCCCCGACCGCCAGTTCTGGAACAACAC
Organism: Myxococcales bacterium; assembly: GCA_037441385.1. GTDB lineage: Bacteria > Myxococcota_A > UBA9042 > UBA9042 > UBA9042 > SXRM01. Next base: position 19,111 of record JBBISH010000049.1, on the reverse strand, counting down.
CGGCACCGCCGCGGACGAGAGCAAGGACAACGGCCCGCTCGCCAGCGCCTATGCGCTGTGGGGCTACGGCAATGCCAAGGTGAGCTGGTACAAGGCCGGCTTCCCGGCGGAGTTGGGCAATTGCACCAAGTGCCACAGCGGCAGCGGCGCCAACGTCGACGCGTGGAAAGTTCCGTCGCGCGCCGCTTGCGGCTCTTGCCACGACACCGTCGATTTCGCCACCGGCGTGGGCCACAAGGGCGGCGCTCAGGCCACCGACAACAAGTGCATGGTTTGCCACGACGAAGGTGGCTTTGGCCTGGGCGTGATCGAAGCCCACGCCATCGAAGGCAAAGACCCGCGCAACGTTCCCGAGTTCAACATCGAACTGTCGATGTCGGCGCCCAAGAGCGGTAAGACCTACTACGAGGCGGGCGACGCGCCCGTCGTCACCGTCGTTCTCAAGGACGCCAAGACCGGCAAAGCCATCGACCACACCACCATGATCGAAGGCGCGGCCGAGGGTTGCTGGACGGGCACCGCGCCCACGACCCTGCCGCCGGCCACCTGTCAGACGCCCAACGGCAAGTTCGGCGACTCGGGCTTCTTTGTCCATGGCCCGCGCGCCTACCGCTCGCCGGCTCTGACCATGGCCGCCCGGGCCAAGATCCTGTCGAACACCGTCGGCCCGTGGGACCTGACCTCCGACTCGGCGCCGACCCTGACCGTCACGTTCGACGCGGGCCAGCCGCTCGTGGCCTTTGACGCCACCGGTGGCGACAAGCCGGTCGCCGGTGTGGCCACGGTCGCCCTGGCTGCTTCGGCGTATGCCAACAAAGCTGCCGTCACGGCTGCGGAATTGGTCGCGGCCTTCAACGCCAACGCCGCCTTCAAGGCGCGCGGTATCGCCTACATCGACGAGGCGACGGGCAAGTTCGCGATCCGCAGCCGCAACCTGGGCCGGGTGTTCTCGGTGCAGTTCGCTGCCAGCACGTTCAATACCCTGGTGTTCGGTGGCAACGTGACCGCGACGGGCACCAACTCCAGCACAGCCTCGAACGTGTTGGCCAAGCGCACCGCCGCAGGCGCCATCGACGACCCCAAGGTCACCCGCACCGCCGACAAGGTCACCTACCAACTCGACCCCGTCGACGATCTGCCGGCCGGCACCTACACCGTCAGCGTCGAAATCGGCGACCGCTATCGCGTCGACGGCGACAACTACGTCACCCCCAGCGTCGCGTTCTTCAACTTCACGGTGAAGCAGAGCACCGAAGAGCTGCCGGTTGCCCGCAACTGCCAGACCTGCCACCAGAATGGCAACGGCGTGGGCCTGGTTCTCGACCCAGCCCGCCACAACAAGATCTTGCGCGACCAGGCCTTGGATCAGTGCGGCGCGTGCCACGACTACCAACCGCAGAATCCAAAGGATCTGAGCAACACCGTGCTGAACCAGGGTTGGCAGGGCAGCCACCCGATTTCGCGGCGTGTCCACGCCATCCACAACGGCTCGGCGCTGAACTTCCCGCTGCAGACGGTGTGGTATGCGAACGGCGATCCCGACGCCGGCCGCAATTGGGACATCAAACTGCCTGCTGACGTGCGCACTTGCGAGCTGTGTCACACCGCCAACACCACCAGCGGCACCTGGGCAAACAAGCCCAACCGCCTGGCCTGCTGGGGCTGCCACGATTCGCTGTCCGCGCAGGCGCACTTTGCCGCGCAGACCTACGATCCCACGCCCGCCGACCCCTGGAGCGGCGACGAGGCCGAGAGCTGCGTGACTTGCCATAAGTGACGCCAATTCCGTCCGAGTCGGATCGAAAACTCGGGTAATTCCTCGGGCCCGAACCGGGGTCCCCGCCTGATTCTCGCCAGTTGCACAACGGGTCAGAAAAGCCGTACAGGCGCGAATCAGATGGGGTTCGTATTACCTGTGGGGGGCTCGATCGCGGCTGCGATCGGGCCCTCTGCCCTCTTGGCGCACCATTTGCCGGCGAGACCCGCCCTTGGAACCCATGCGAGCACATATCCCTCTAGCGTTGTTGATGGTCTGGGCGGCCGGTTGCAGCCGTGCCACCCCGGATTCCGCCGCCACGGTGCAACCTGCCTGCCCGGCCTGTCCCGCGTGCGCCGCCGAGCTGCCCAAGCCGGCGACTTCCGTGGCCGGCGACGTGCTGGCGACCGTCAACGGCGTGCTCATCACGACCGACGACGTGCGCTTTTCGCTGCGCAACCGCACGCGCAACAACGTGCAACTGACCCAAGAGCAAGAGGCGGCCGCCCTGGAGCAGATCATCCAGCGCGAGCTTGCCGCTCAGCAGGCGGTGCGGCAGGGGTTGGACACCGATGCGGCGGTCGTCAAGGACTTGGCCGAGATCGAAGTGCAGCGCAATTCGCTGCGTCGCGAACGGTTGGCCGACCTATACTTCCGCCGCCAGGTGCTGGATCCAACCCGTCCGACCGAGGCGGAAGTCCAAGAGTATTGGGAGCGGGAGCAAAAGCAGATCCGTACCGAGTACCACGTGCTGCAGCTCTTTGGTCGCGAGGAAGCGCCGATGCTCGAAGCTCAGGCGGCCCTCAAGCGCGGCGAGGCCGTGGGTCCGGTCTACGTCAAGCTGACCAAGGCGCCTGCGCTGGGCGAAGCGCGTCCGTGGGACTTGGGCTACCTGAAATTCCACCAGATGCCGCCCCAATGGCGCGAAGTGTTGCCCCGCCTGAAGCCTGGCGAGACGTCCGACCTGATCCGCGGTCCGAACCACCGGTTTTGGCTGGTGCAGCTGGTCGACGTGCGCGTCAACGAAGCCCTGCAGCTCGGCGACGTGCGGGTCACGATCGAAGAGGATCTGGCCACGGCCAAGCGCGAGAAGGTGCGCAGCCAGGTCGAAGAGGCCTTGAACAAGTCGGCGAACGTTCAGCGCCGACCGGCGGGGCAGCCGGCGGTGCCGCCGCGGCCGGTAGAACCTTGAGCTTTCTCTAATTCGTCAGGCACTTGACCAGCTGCTGTTGGCAGGCTGACTTCAGGCAGTCGGTCTGGCACGGCTCGGCGCCAGCGCACTTGGGCTGGCACTGCTGCACCGAGCAGGTCCACACGTCGTCGACGAGCTGCACGGCCTGCGGCGAGGCCTTGCCCAAGCACGACCACGAACAGGACTGGTCGCCGTTGCAGGCGTTCATACAAGCCGAGGTATTGCCGCAGTTTTCGGTGCCGGCGGGGCTGGCGCCAAAGCAGGTGGCGATTTGCGGCACGCACGAAGCCGTCTGTGGCTGGGTGGCGCAGCTGATCACCGCCGAGAACTGTTGCTGCCCGGTGGCGTTGGCCGCAGCGTAGCACTTGGCGCTGATGGTCAGGAACTTGCCCGGGTAGTCTTGCGAGCACTTCCACGCGTCGGCGCACGTGCTGGTGCCGATCATCGCGTTCGAGGTGCAGGCGAAGAACTGCGGCGCGCAGTATTTGGCGATGCACTTTTCCATGCAGGTCTTGTCGGTGGCGCTGGCGCACAGGTCCACGCAGGCGGCCTTCTCGCACTGGCGCAGCGGGTCGAACATCGCCTGCGTGTACAGGCTGCCGTCCGCGACGATGCCGTCGATGCAGGCGGCGCTGGGGTGGGTGTCGCCGCAACTCTCGTTCTGGTACAGGTACATGGACAGGCACGAGCCGATGGCGCCAGCGTAGATGTCCGCGTCGGTCGGCCAGCTCAGGTCCCCGTAGCCTTGCCAGTCGGGGGCGGCGGCGCCGTCGGGCAAAAGCGTGACCTCGCCGGTGCTTTGGTCTTGTACGCTGTCGTCGACGCTATCGGGCACGCCGGTGCCGTCGCTGACGAACCCGTCGCCGGGGTCGACGTCGGGCAAACTGCTGTCGGTCTGCCAGCTGTCGTCGATCGGCAACTCGTTGTCCCAGACATCGCTCTCGATCGCGTCGACCAGCCCATCCTGGATGCTGACATCGGTCGTGCTGGCGTCGTCGGCATCGCCCGCCCCGCCGTCGGTCGGGCCCGCGTCTAGCACGGGCAGCATGCAGACCATCAGGGTATCCCCTGAAGCACCAAAGACTTGCGTACATTCCAGGCCCGCGGGGCAGCCGTCGCTGCCGCACACCTTGGTGCACTGCAGGGTTCCGCCGCCCAGGTTCGTGCACAACCCGCTCTGGCATTCGGTGTCTTGCGCGCACGGGCAGGCGAACGAGCCGGGGCAGGGGTCGCTCGGCTGGTACGAATCGGCCGGGATCACAGTGTCGGCGGGCACGACGGCATCGCCAGGTTCGATGGAATCGGTCGGCCAGGCGTCGTCGGCCGTGATCGCGTCGGCGGGCTCGATGGCGTCCGCCGCATCCGCGCCCGCGTCGTCGGCGTCGGTGGCGGTGGCGTCGTCCGCGCCATCCTGGGCGTCCAACTCGACATCGGGCGGCGGCGGAATGTCCGGCCAGCCGACGAAATCGCCTTTGCCATCAAAACTGTAGACTTGCGGCGCATCCGCTGCTGCCGCATCGGCCGTGTCTGCCGTGGCATCCGCGGGCAGGGCGTCCCAGTCGTAGACCGGTTCGGTGTCGGCCGTGGCGGCATCGGCGCTTGCCACCGCGTCGGCCGGCGGGGCTTGCCAGGTATCCCAATGCAGCAGCGCACCGTCGCCCTGGCCGTTGCCATCGTAGGCGTAACCCGCGGGTCCAGTGGTCTGGACAAACGGCGATGTCCCGCCTTCGCTGTTCCAGTCGGTGCAGGCAGACGCTGCCACAGCGAGCAACAAGGCAAGAATGATACGGAATTTGCCGTGCAAACCGGGTTGCTTCCTAGCGTTGGCCACGCTGAACTCCCGGTGGGCGATCGCTGCCCCCGCGCAGGGCACATCCTACGTCAATCTGTGGACCTGTGCCATGCGCGGGGACAAATTTGCAGGGAAGCTAGAATTCGGCCGGCTTGGCCAGCGTCGTGCGGCGTTGGCGCTCGCGGCCTTCGCGCATCTCCGACGCGATCTCGAACTGGCGCACCATCTTGTTCACCGTCAGGTCCACGGCTTTGGGCAGCTTCAGGTCAAAGGCCTTGGCGACCATCTCGGTCTCGCCAAGGAGCGCCAGGGTCGTCGCGAACCCCGAGGGTTGCTCCTCGGCGACCAGGCGCGCTGTGATCGGCTTGCCCCACCGCGTCTCGATCTTCGAGAGCTTGGCTTCGAGGTGACGGCGCACATACGCCTCGGTCGCTTCGACTCGATTCGCGGGCGAAAGCTTCAGGACAACGGTGATATCCATGCTGGACCTCCAGTGAGGTTGGGGAACAAACGTCCGGGCCCCCGGCCGGCGATGGCGACGCTACTGCCGCCACCCACCCTAAGTCGAAACACGTTGCCGCCATTCCGTCAAGGTGCTTCTTCCCAAAACATTAGGGCGGCGCGGTTTGCGCGGCCAGGGCTGCCGCAAAAAGTTCCGCCATACGTTTGTATCCGGCGCGGTTCAAGTGGACGCCATCGGGCTGGCCAAGGCCCTGTTCTTGCCAGCGCAGCATCGACCCAGGGCCGCCCATGGCCCGCTGCGGATCCCAATGGGCACAACCGCTTGCGCTGGCGATCTGCCGTTGCGCGGCGATGATCTGCGGGGTGCGCGGGGCGGCCTGGCGGTCCTTGCCCTTGCCCACCAAGCGATCGGTCGGACCCACGATCAAGCACGCGGCGTCGGGCGCGGCGCGCTTGACCATCGCCAGCACGCGCTGCCAATCGGCCAGGTAGCGCTCGATCGTTTCGCCCTCTTCGGTGACGTCGTTGGTGCCGTAGGCCAGCACCACGAGATCCGGGTGGCGGCGGCGCAGCTGTTCGGCCCAGCGCGCTTCACTCCAGTGCAGCAGGATCTCGGCGCGCATCCCCGGGATGCCCAGTTGGTCCAGGAGCACACCGGGCACCGCGCGATCGACCGTGACGCCATACAGCCGCACCGGACCGTCGCCCAAGGGCTGCAGTCGCACCGTGTGCGGCGCGTCGGCCAGCTTGAAGGTCGCGTACGGTTCGGCTTTCTCCGAAGTCGCCACCAGGGTCTCTTGCCCGTCGATCAGGACCCGCAAGCCGCCGCCACCGGCCTGGGGCTGCACCCACACTTCCAACTGGCTGAACTTGCGGCCGATTGGGTTGTCGTGGGTGGTGCGAACCTCGGCGAAGTCATTGGGATCGCTGCTCTGCATGGCGACGCCGAGCAGGCCGTACTCGCCCACGGCGGCGCCCATCTCGCGCTTGTGGCGCAGGATTTGCCAGCCGGGCGACGCGTCGACCACCAGATCCTGCTGCCGGTAGCCCAGGTTCCACTTGGCCGGCAGCACAAAGCCGTGGCCAGCCTCGCCGTACTCGGCCTGCCACATGCGCCGTAGCTCGCCGGTCCACAGGTCGGCCGCCGTGTGCGAAGCCCCGTAGAAAGCGACTCGCGCCTGGCCTTTGTCTGCCTTGGCGCGGACCAGGGCCGCCCGCCACGCCGCCAGGGCTTTGCCAGACGGGTCAAATAGGGGCTCGGCCACCCCGACCGCCGCCGCCGCTGCCAAAGGGTGCGCCGGCGCGGCCCGCGCAGTCGCAGCCGGACGATGGGACTTGGCCTTGGTCGGCCGACCTGCTGCCCATGCCAGCGCCGGCACCAGCAGCAGGGGCAGCAGTCCCGTTTGCAGCCAAGCCGACGCTCGCCCGTGGGCGCCCTGCGGGGCTAGCCTCACCCTAGCCGCCAAAGTTGCGGTTGGCGAAGTCCCAGTTCACCACGCCCCAGAAGCCCTCGACGAACTTGGCGCGCAGGTTCTTGTAGTCGATGTAGTAGGCGTGCTCCCACACGTCGACGGTCAGGATCGCTGTCAGGCCGTGCTTCATCGGCAGGTCCGCAGGGCCCTGCGACGGGTGGATCACCAGCTTGCCCTCGGCGTTCTTGGCCAGCCAGCACCAGCCCGAGCCGAACACGCCCACCGCGGACTTGCTGAAGGTGTCCTTGAAGGCGTCGAAGCTGCCAAAATCGCGGTCGATGGCCGCGGCCAGCGCGCCCGTGGGGGCACCGCCCGCGCCGGGGGCCATGCAGTGCCAGTAGAACGTGTGGTTCCAGGCCTGGGCGGCGTTGTTGAAGATGCCGCCAGCGCCGGTCAGGATCAAATCCTCAAGCGACTTGCTCTCTTCCGGCTTGCCGGCCGTCAGGTTGTTCAGGTTGGTGAAGTAGGCCGCGTGATGCTTGCCGTAGTGGAACTCGATCTGCTCTTCGCTCAGGTAGGGGGCGAGGGCATTCTTGGCGTAGGGAAGGGCGGGTTGAACGAAGGCCATGATCTCTCCAGGTTAGGGGCCCGCCCAGTGATTCGCGATGGGGCAGGCTGATAGGGGCGGCGCTAGTGCCAGCGTCGCGGACCAAGTTAGTCCGATTCGACGCGCGGTCAAGGTATGCACCTCGGCCCTTTCGTGCAAGTTGACACGCTAAGAAGTCTTGTCCTTTTCGGTATTTGACGGTGTGGGGCCGCGTCCTGGCTTGCCCATGCGCACGGTCGAAGGGCCGCGCAGCGCCGCCGCCGCAATGGTGGGCGACCAGCCGACGACGCGGTTGCGGCCCGCCTTCTTGGCGGCATACAGCGCTTGATCGGCCCGCTCCAACACCACTTCGCGCGATACGTCGGGATCACCGCCTTCCCACAGGCCAATGCTGATGCTCAAGTGCCCGACTGCGACGCCCACCGCCGGTTCAAAGTCGTGTTGGTCCACGTCGCGGCGCAGGCGTTCGGCCACCTCGCGCGCGCGCGCCAGGTCCGTGCCGCGCAAAATGGCAACGAATTCTTCGCCACCGTAGCGGGCCAGCACGTCGCCTCCGCGCACACCCTCGCGCAGCATCGCGGCCACTTCGCGCAACACCACATCGCCGACTCGGTGGCCAAAGCGGTCGTTGACCTGCTTGAAGTGGTCAATATCGCACATCAAGATCGTCCACGGGCCGGCATCTTGGCCCACCCCGCGCTCAAAGGCTTGGTCGAACGACCGGCGGTTAGGCACCAGCGTCAGCGGATCCACGTGGGCCAGGCGCTCCAGCTCGGCGTTCGCCTTCTGCAGTTGCTGGTTGACCGCCTGCAGCGCCGTGTTCTTGGCCTCGACTTCGGCCGAGCGCTCGGCGACTTTTTGCTCCAAGCTCTCGGTATACCGCTCGATCTCGCCGGCCATGTGGTCAAAGCTGTCGGCCACCATGCCCAATTCGTCGTTGCGCTGCCAGTCCAGCCGCACATGGCGCTTGCCGGCCTGCAACGCCGCCGCGGCCGCGCTCAGCCGTTCGAGCGGCGTCACCATGATGCGGCGGAACGCGGCGTACGACGTCGCACCCACCAGCAGCGCCAAGGTCAGCAGCGCAAAGGTCACCCAAATCTGCGAAGTCCGGATGCGCTGCTCGATCGGGAACAAATCGAACAGGCCCACCAAGGTTCCCCAGCGCAGCCCCGACACCGCCGGCATCGACACCAGCAGCAGGGCATGGTCGTCGGTCGGCTCGAACCGCTGCCAGATGGGGTAGCGCGAACTGGCCGCGCGGGCGAGGAATTCGCTGGCGTTGGCCAAGGACAGGCCCGCGACAGCCGGTGGCTGCAGCGCCGCAGTCGAGGCGGCTACGATCTGCCCTTCGGTATTGAGCACCACCAACACGCGCACCATCACATCTTGCGTCGTCGGGCGCGCGGCCTCGGCCAGGTACGAGTCCAGCCGGTCCATGGCATAGTCGGCCAGCGTCAGCGCGGTGGGGGCCGACAGCGTCAGCAGCACGGCGCCGGCCCGATCGCGGGCCTCTTCGCGCAGGCCCTGACCCACCGCCGCCATGCCCACGGCACCCACCGGTCCCAGGGTCAGCAGCACGGTCAAGGCCAAGGTCAGGCCCATGCGCCCCGACAGCTGGGCGCCCGAGTGGCGCGGTGGCACGGGACTATTGGCCATCGCTGGCCCCCGTGGCGGTCGCCGCGACCGGTGGCAAGGCTTGCTTCAGCGTGGCGCGGGCACTTTCGTAGACCGTGTCCTCGGCCGGGATCCAGCCGGTGATCGACCAGGTGGGGCGCAAGATGCGCCGCCCTTGGGGAGTCCGCGTCGACAGGCCGACAAAGACCCAGCCGATCTTCTGCGCCCCCGATGGACGGATATCGGGCCGAACCACCAGGGCGTCGTAGGGGATTCGGCCGGCCTTGTGCAAGACGCGCAGGCTGCCGCGGTCTACGTCGCCGCCGCCCACCCGGCTAATCCGCTCGAAGATTCCCGACGCGACGGCGGCCACATCGGCGCGACCGTCGATGACCGCAGCGACCGCATCTTCGTGCGTGCCGTAGAAAGTCTGACCACCAAAGAACTTTGCCGGATCAATGCCCAGCTCGTGCAGCGCCTGCTTAGGGTACAAGTACCCCGACGCCGACAGCGGATCCACCCACGCCACCCGCCGGCCGCGCAGGTCCGACACGGCGCGCGCCGGGTCGTCGACCCGCACCACTAAGTAGGATGCGTACTCTGGCGCGCCGTGGGTCAAGGTGCGCGCGACCAACTGCAAGTTTGGGTCCAGAGCCTTGGCCTCGACATACGAGGTGGGTGCGAGCAGGGCCACGTCGACTTCGCGGCGCTGCGTGATGCCGACGAGTTCTTGGTAGCTCGACGCCGCCACCAGATCCACGGGCATTCCCAGGCGTTCTTGCATGTACGCGATCACGCCGGCCATGTCGCTCGCGGCGCGCTCGCGGGTGGTGTAGGGCGTCACGCCCAGCCTGAGCCGGGTCACCCCATCGGGCAGATCAGTAGGCAGCAGGCGGAGTTCTTGACCCATGGGCGGGTCGTCTGGATAGCTGCGGCCATTGCTCAGCAGCCCGCGATCGCTGCCGTCGCCACAGGCGCAAGTGCCCCAAACCAGCGCCCACGCCGCGAGCCAGCGCACGGCCGTCTGGGGCCATCGCCAACCGGTCCGCGTGCCGCAGCCTTGCCAGGCACCGCCGCCAACGCCCTGGTACGCCAAGAATGCGCGGTCTGCCGCCATTGCCGTCGCCCCGCCTCCTCCTGTCGCCCAGAATCAGAGTGTCACGCCCGACCAAGACTTTCAAGAATGGTCGTCTGCCGGTCGATGGGGGCCCACCCACAAACCGACACAGATCGCGGCGCCTCCTTGTGCGTCCACACCTGTGGCCGGGCGAACCGTGCCGCCGATCCCCACCGCGGAGGAGTCGATGTCGCTGCCACCCGCCCCGCCGTTGGGCCTGAGTCCAGAGGACCAGAGGAATTGGATTTGCCACATGCAACTGGCGCGCCAAGCCCAGACGCCTTGGGTGTTTGCGGCGCTGGTGGCGGCGCTGGTTCTGCTGGCAGTGTCGGTACTTGCGCTGGGTCACCTGGGCCAGGCCGAGGTTGCGGCCGACGCTGTGGTCCCACTCGACCCCGCTACCCTAGAATCCGACAATGCTTTTGCGCACGTGGCGCCGACGCGTTGACAGCGCTTTGCAGGCTGCCTACAAGGCCTCGCCGCTGGCCCACCGGCCAGACCTGGAGACCCGATGGCACACACCCACCCGCACGGCGGCGCGCCGCGACCCTCGCCGGCCCGTCTGCCGCATATCCGCAACATCCTTGGCGTAGGCGCCGGCAAGGGCGGTGTTGGCAAGTCGACCGTGGCCGCCAACCTGGCGATCGCGCTGGCCAAGACCGGTGCGCGCGTTGGCCTGTTGGATGCGGACTTGTACGGCCCCAGCGTGCCAATCATGCTGGGCCTCAAAGGCGCCAAGCCGACCGTGAACGCCAACAGCCGAATCGTGCCCGCAGAAGCGTATGGGATCAAAGCGATCTCGATCGGCTTCATGATCCAGGACGACATGGCCGTGGCGTGGCGCGGGCCGATGGTTGGGCAGGCCGTGACGCAGTTCATTCGCGATGTCGAATGGGGCGAGCTGGACTACCTGCTCGTTGACCTGCCGCCCGGCACCGGCGACATCATCCTGAGCCTGGGCCAGACGGTGCCGCTCGACGGGGCGTTGGTCGTGTCGACGCCGCAAGACGTGGCGTTTGCCGACGTGCTCCGGGCGGTCAAGATGTTCGGCATGTTGCAGGTGGAAGTGCTGGGCTTGATCGAGAACATGAGTTACTTTCACTGCCCGGATAACGGCAAAGATTACGCGATCTTTGGTCCTTCCAACAGCGATCGTCACTGCGCCGAGCACGGTCTGCCGTTCTTGGCTGCGCTGCCGATCGAGTTGGGCGTCTCGCCCAACGCCGACAAGGGCCGGCCCATCGTCATCGCCGAGCCGGACTCGCAACTCACTGGGCTGTACATCCAGCTCGCCGCAGCCGTTGCCGCCAAGCTAGAGGCCAAGCGCGCCGCCGCGGACGCCATGCCCGAGTTCGGCAAGGATTTCTTCAGCGACGCCGTGACCGAGTACGAGCCGCCCAAGGGTTGAGGCGATCAGCGGAAATGTGTTTCCGCCTCGCCTCTCCTGCTGGGTGGGCCGCAAATTCGCCGCCTTTGGGGCGGACGAATCGCGGCGGTAAGCACGAAGGCCTATTTGTGCTGATCACCTGAAGCCCACGGCGCTCGCCTACTGGATGGCCTCGTCGTCGACGGGCACTTCACCGCGACGCTTGGGCAAATCGGCGGGCGCCGCCAGCGGCTGATCGGGCGCTAGTTCCGCGTCGTCCAAGTCCGCGGCCCCCGCCTCTGCATCCACCGCCGGGCCAGGCAAGTTGGCCACCGCGCCCGCCATGATGTGCGGCAAGCGCGGCAGCGGGTGCACCGGCACAGCCGCCAGCCCCTGCTTGAAGAATTGCGTCCAGATGGGCACGGCCAGCATGCCGCCCGTGGCTTTGGGCATCTCTTTGCGATCGTCGTAGCCGACCCACACGCCGGCGCACAAGTCCGCAGAAAATCCCACAAACCAGGTATCGCGGCTGGCGTTGCTGGTGCCAGTCTTGCCCACCACCGGTCGGCCCGCGTTCTGCGCCTCTTTGCCCGAACCGCGCCGCACCACTTCGCCCAGCATGTCGGTCAGTTGCCGCATCACGTTTTCGCCGGCAACGATCTGGCCGGGCTCGCGCGGCGCCAGGACCAGATCTTTGCCAGTTCGGTCGACGATGCGGGTGATCAGGATCGGCTCGGCGAGGCGGCCGTCGGCGGCGATGGTGGCATAGGCGTTGGTCAGCTCGAGCAGCGTCACCGAGCTTGCGCCCAGCGCCAGCGGCAGCCCCGGGGTGAGCGGGCTGTGAATTCCCATGCGCTCCGCGAACTTGGCCACCTGCTCGGGGCCAACCTGCTGGGCCACCGCTACGGCGATCGAGTTGATCGACTGGGCCAGGGCATCGCGCAGGGTGTGGGACTTGCCGTCGTACGAACCGGAAAAGTTGCGAGGTGTCCAGCTCTTGCTGCCCACGGGATAGGCGACCGCGGCGTCGACGCGCTCGGTATCGGGCGTGACCAGGCCCGCTTCGATGGCGGCGCCATAGGTAAAGGTCTTGAAGGTCGATCCCGGCTGCCTCAGCGCTCGCGTGCGATCGTAGGGGTGCAGATCAAAGTCGTCGCCGCCCACCAGCGCTCGCACCAGCCGCGTCTTGGGATCGATCGCCACCAGGGCCGCCTGCGGGCCAAATTCCGGCGACAGCGTCCAACCTTTGGGGGTGTTCTCGCGCAACGACACGCGGATCAGGTCGCCCGCCTTCAGGCTCACCGCCGCCCCCTGCGACTCGCCCTTGGCGGCATCGGCCACCGCGCGGTACCGCTCGAGATCGGACGCCGCCAACGTGCCGGTAAGACTGCCCAAATTGATGTCGTACGCCTTGGCGGTGGCGTCGAATTCTTGCACGACCCCCAGCAGCACGCGCCCAGCCGCGGGGTGGTCGCCCTGTTGCGCCGTCAGCTTGGCCAGACCCGCCTGCAGCGAGGCCGGATCATCGTAGTGCTTGAGCGGCGTTGCGACCTTGTAGCGCGCGTCGATACTCTGCAGCCCGCGCCGCACCGCCTGCTCGGCGGCTTGCTGTAGGCCCACGTCCATGGCGATCTCGATGCGCAGGCCGCCGCCGTAGAGCTGGGCCTTGTCGATCTTCTCCAGGGCCTGCCGGCGCACTGCTTCCAGGTACCAGTCGCCGCCCACGCCCAGCGACTCGGCGGGCACGCTGGGCAGCGGCGCGGCGTCGGCGCGGTCAAAGTCGGCCTGGGCGATGTAGCCGTGGCCCAGCATTTGCCGCAGCACGTAGGTCCGGCGGGCTTTGGCGCGATCGGGGTGCTGCAGCGGCGACAATCGCGATGGGCTGTTCACCAGTCCAGTCAGCAGGGCGGCTTGGGCCAGATCCAGCTCGCTGGCCGAGCGGCCGAAGAAGAAGCGCGCGGCCTCTTCGATGCCGTAGCGGCCGTGGCCAAAATAGACCTCGTTCAGGTAGAGCGTCAGGATTTCGTCTTTGGTCAGATGGGTTTCCAGCTTGCGGGCCAGCACCAGTTCCTTCAGCTTGCGCGTAAACGTCTTTTCGCGGCCCAGGAAGCGCGTCTTGGCGAACTGCTGCGTCAAGGTAGAAGCGCCTTGCGCGTAGCGGCCTTGCGTGAGATCGACCCACAGCGCCCGGGCAATGCCCGCTACGTCCAGGCCTGGGTGCGAGTAGAAGGCCGAGTCCTCGGCGCAGACCATGGCGTAGCGCACGGTGGGTGGAATGCGCTCGGGCCCGATTACGGTGCGAATTTCGTCGCCAAAACGCGCGACGACTTCGCCCCCGGCGGCATAGACGCGCGTGCTTTCTTTGGCCAGGCCGCGGTAGGCCTCTAGCGAGAACACGTCGGGCAAGGTCGCGTCGACCCATAGCCAGCCCGCCGTGGCGATCCCGGCGCCGCCCAGGGCCAGGCCCAGCATCAACACGAGCAGCCGCTTCAGGCAGCCGCGCTTGGGCTCGGCGCCGCGACTGGGGTTGCGGACGTTCTGCGCCACCTTGGCGGCCGCCGCTCGCTGCTCGGATTTGCTTGGGGATTTGGCTCCGTCGGCACCCATGGGCGGGCAGTGTACCGCAACTTGGGCCAAACACGATTTCCCTGCACCTTGGCCGGTGGGCCGCGGCAAAGCGTTGCACCGGCTCGCCGGCTGTGGAACCATCGGCACGCCGCGGGCCGCCTGCCCGCGCGAGGCCAAGATGGGCAACATCGTCTGCGGCACTTGTGGCGCGTCGTGGCCACAGGCCTTCCAGTTTTGCGGCAAATGCGGCGGCGTGCTTGGCTCGGCCAGCGCGTCGGCGGTGCTTGGCTTGCCGTCGATCCCGCCGCCCCCCAGTGGGCCCGCACCGCTTGGCCCGCTAGAACCGGCTAAAATTCGGCTAGTTGTGTTGCGCGGTCCGGGCGCCGAGGGCGCAACCTGCGAAGTGCCGTTTGGCACCTCGACCTTGGGGCGCCAGGCCGACCTGAGCTTTGCCGGGGATCCGCAGCTGGCGGCCCGCCACGTGATTTTCGACCGCAGCCCGGAAACGCTGGACATTGTCGACATTCCAGGCGAAACCGGTGTCTTCCGCCGCTCGCGCGAGCCTACCCTGATCCGTTCGGGCGAAGTCGTGTTCGCTGGCGAGCAGTACCTCCTGGCCCGTCTGGCCGAGGACATCGCCTCGGAGCCGTGGCCGCCCGGCGAGCAGCCCAGCGAAACGTTTGGCACTCCGTTGCCGCCGCCGCGCCTGCAAGTGACGCAACTGCTCGCGGGCGGGCTGCCTGGCAGGGTGTTCACCACGGACCGCGACGTTATCACCATCGGTCGCGAGGGCGCCGATCTCAGCTTCCCGCAAGACCGTTTCATGAGTGGGCGCCACGCGCGCATCGAGATCGGCCACGGCGGCCTGCTGCAGGTGATCGACAGCGGCAGCTTGAACGGCACCTTTGTGCGCGTGCATCGCCTGCCGCACCGGCTACAGCAAGGCGACGAGATCCTGTGCGGTTCCATGCTGTTCCGCGTCGAGATCCAGCTCAATTGACTGCCGGCAGCCAGAGAGTTACCCCATGATGAGCGAGTCGAACCAGCTGACCAGCGAAATTGTCGTGCTGGGCAGCGGCATTGGCGGCCTGTGCGTGGCCCTGGAGGCGGCAGAGCACGCCTCTGTGACGCTGCTGACCAAGCGCGGCCTGACCGAGAGCAACACCGTGTGGGCCCAGGGCGGCATCGCGGCGGTGCTGGATCCGCGCCACGACACCTTCGATCAGCACTTGGGCGACACGCTGGTCGCTGGCGGTGGCCTGTGCCGTCGCGATACCGTAGAGCTGGTGGTGCGCGAAGGCCCCGCGGCGATCGACTGGTTGGTGGCTCAGGGCGTGCACTTTGATCGCGATGGCCACGGGCTGCTGCACTTGACGCGTGAAGGCGGCCATTCCACGCGGCGGGTCGCCCACCACGCCGACGCCACCGGCGCCTCGATCGAGCAAGCCGTGGCGGCGCGGGTGCGCGCGCATCCCAACATCCGCGTCCTGGAGCACTGCCAGGCGATCGACCTCATCACGCGGGCCCGGTTGGCGCGCGGCACCGGGCGCGGCACCCCGGGCGGGCGCAACGACCGCGTGTTGGGCGTGTATGCTCTGGATATTGTGAATAATCGCGTTCTGGCCGTGGCCGCCAACGCCGTGGTCCTGGCGACGGGTGGCGCCGGCAAGACCTACCTGTACACGACCAACCCCGATGTGGCGACGGGCGACGGGTTGGCGATGGCGTGGCGAGCCGGCGCCCGCATCGCCAACATGGAGTTCTTCCAATTTCACCCCACCTGTCTCTATCATCCGACAGAGCGCAACTTCTTGATCTCTGAGGCGCTTCGCGGCGAGGGCGGGATCTTGCGCAACCGCCGTGGCGAAGCCTTCATGGTCCGCTACGACCCGCGCAAAGAGCTGGCGCCGCGCGATGTCGTGGCCCGCGCCATCGACTCCGAGCTCAAAAGCTCAGGCGACGACTGCGTGTTCTTGGACATGACGCACTTGCCGGCGCCGTTCCTGGAAGCCCACTTCCCCACCATCCACGCCCGCTGCCTGGAGCTGGGCATCGACATGCGCATGCAGCCGATCCCGGTGGTACCTGCGGCCCACTACCAGTGCGGCGGCGTGCTGGTCAATCACGAGGGCCAGACCAGCCTTGCCGGGCTTTTTGCCGTGGGCGAGGTCAGTTGCACGGGCCTGCACGGCGCCAATCGTCTGGCGTCGAACTCGCTGCTGGAAGCGGTGGTGTTCGGCAAGCGCGCCGCCGCGGCCGCGATCGGCGTGTCCAAACAGCGCATGGGCGACGCGGGGGGCAGCCCCGACGTGCTCCGCGTGCCCGAGTGGGACACGGGCGCCGCTGGCGATCCCGACGAACAGGTGGTGATTACACAGAGTTGGGACGAGATCCGCCGGCTGATGTGGAACTACGTCGGCATCGTCCGCAGCAATCGGCGCCTGCTGCGCGCCCAGCGGCGTCTGCAGCTCATCGAGCAAGAAGTGCGCGAAGACTATTGGCGTTTCTTGCTGACGCCCGACCTCATCGAACTGCGCAATATTACGGCGGTGGCGTTGCTGATCGTCGAGTCGGCGCTGGCCCGGCGCGAGAGCCGCGGGTTGCACTACTCAACGGATTATCCCGAAACCGACGACGAAACCTGCCTACACGACACCGTGTTGCAGCGTCCCGCGTCGTAGCTGCGGCGACCCGCGCCGGCCCCTACGCTGAGCGTGTCGTGGCGAGCGCCCAGGCCAAATAGTCGGCCCCCACGCGTCCGGCCGGAATCTCGACCAATTCGGGGACGCTGTACGGGTGCAGGTCGCGCAGCGCGGCCATGCAAGCCTCTACGTGCTCGCTGGGCGTTTTGACCAGGAGCAACGCCTCGGGGTCGCAATGGACCTCGCCTTGCCATCGGTAGGTTGACTGCGCGCCCGCCAGCACCGACACGCACGCCGCCACCCGCCGCTCGATCAGCGCACGCGCCAGCGTGGCGGCCACGTCCGGCGGACAACTACTCAAAATCACCGACAGCATGCGCTACCTCGCCCCCAAGTGGCCCCGGATCGTAGAGGACGTGGCTGCAAAATCCAGCCGCCGACCGCGCGGACGAATTGCCGTCGCGGCCTTGGCCGGTGTACGATCGCGGCATGTCCACCGATTTTCTGAAGATTCTGGGCGGCTACGATCCACTTGACGACGGCGACGGGCACGCGCCTGCGACAACTCTCCGTGTGGAGCCCCTGGCCGGTGGACTCATCAATGCCACCTATGCCCTGGGACGCCGCTTCATCCTGCAGCGTCTGCATCCTATCTTTGCCCCCGCCGTCAACGCCGACATCGCGGCGCTTTTGCCCGAATTGCGCGCAGGTGGCGTGCCTGTGCCCCAGTTGGTGGCCACCCACACCGGCGAGCCTGGCCTGGTGGTCGACGGCGAGGCGTGGCGGGTGATGACGCGGCTGCCCGGCAAGACGCTCCACCGCCTAGAGAATGCCGAGCAGGCCCGCCACGCCGGCGCAATGATTGGCCGCTTCCACAGCGCCGTTCGCGACAGCCGCCACCAATTTGCCTTCAGTCGCCCCGGGGCGCACGACACCGACGCCCACTTGGCGAAACTCGCGGCGGCGCTGGACCGGCACGCGGATCACCGCTACTACCGTGAAGTGTCTGAGATTGCCCGTGATCTACAGCCGATGTGGCAGGCGTGGGGCCGCCCGCCGCAGTTGCCACGCCGGCTGATTCACGGCGACCTCAAGGTCTCGAACTTGCTCTTTTCCGGCGACACGGTGTGCGGCGTCATCGATCTGGACACCATGGGCTGGGCCAGTCTGGACATCGAGTTGGGCGACGCGATGCGCTCGTGGTGCAACCCTGGCCGCGAAGACGACCCCAACCCGCAATTCGACGAGGGGCTGTTTGCGTCGGCGATGCAGGGCTACTTGCCCGCGGTGGCGTCGTGGCTGCAGCCAGCCGAAACGGCCGCCTTGGTCCCGGCGGTGCAGCGCATTGCGCTGGAGCTCGCCGCGCGCTTTGCCTGCGATGCGCTGAATGAAAGCTACTTTGGCTGGGACGCCAGCCGTTTTGCCAGTCGCGGCGAGCACAACTTGGTGCGCGCACGCAATCAATGGCAGCTGGCGCGGCAAATCGGGCGGCAGCGCGCGGACATGGATCAGGCCATCTCCGCATGTCGCTAGGGACTTCGGCTTGCGCCACTTGGGCGGGCTGGATAAGGTGTGAAATCGGCGTGCGCGGACAGCGTGGCGCGGGAGCGCAAATGATATCAGTTCCGTCCGAATCGGATCGAAAACTCGGGCAATTCTCACGGCCCGAACCGGGGTCCCCGCCTGATTCTCGCCAGTTGCCCAACGGGTCAGAAGAAGCGTATAGGCGTGAATCAGGTGGGGTGCGTATGAAAGGGCAATTCAATTGGACTTTGGCTGGCGCTGTCTGGGCCGCGTTGGCGCTGGCTGCTTGCGGCAACGACCCCAGCAACACGACCGGGTCCGGCATTTTCAACGCTGGCGGCAGCGACACCGGGCTTGGCCAAGACCTGAGCACGGGCGAGGATGCCAGCGGCACCGACGACGCGACCGGCAACGCGGACGCCCAGCCGCGCACGGACGACACGGCGCAGGGTACGGACACCGGCGCAGGCAACGACAGCAATGGCGCCACTGACGTCGGCGGCGGCGAAGATACGCTCACCGAGGACACGTTGGCGACGCCCGACACCGCGCCCGCCGACACGGCGCCAGACACGGCCATGCCCGACACCGCCGCTCCCGATGCCACCCCTCCCGACACCGCTGCGCCCGACACCGTGGCCCCCGACACCACCACAGCCGACGCGACGACTCCCGACGTGGGTGTGATCTGCGGTGGCGTCTCGTGCGATGACGGCAACCCTTGCACCGTGGACAGTTGCAGCGCCGGTCAGTGCAGTTGGTCAACCCAGGCGGGCCTGCTCTGCGACGACGGCAACGCGTGCACCCAGGGCGACGCGTGCCAGGGCCTCAAGTGCGTGGGCGGCGCCGGCAAGCCGGATTGCGACGACAAGAACCCGTGCACGGCCGACTCGTGCGACAGCAAGTCGGGCTGCGTCCACACCCCGGCCGGCACGACCTGCGACGACGGCAACCCGTGCACGACCGGCGATGTGTGCAAGGACGGAAAATGCGCTGGACTCAACGGAACTTGCGACGATGGTAAGCCGTGCACTACCGACAGCTGCGACAAAGCCACTG
>JBBISH010000048.1:0-41482 GCA_037441385.1 Myxococcales bacterium | reverse complement strand
GGCGTGGGCACGTTGGCCGCGGTCAGCGAGCGCAACATCCGCACCGCCACGATGTAGTCCAAGGTCGTCTGGCGCATGGCGTCGCGCAAGCGGAACGCGTTGGGCGCGTAGTAGGCCTCGCCGCCCTCTTTGTTGCAGTTGCCGTCGTCGTCGGTGGCGCGGCCCTTGACGGCCAGCTGCTGGATAAAGCCGTTCTTCATCAACTCTTTGAACACGTCGTCGTCGCTCATGCTGGCCGGGAAGCGCGTCGCGTAGTCGGTGTAGATGAGCTGCGGCAGCAGCGAGCGGATGACCGGCATGAACGAGGCGCCTTTTTCCGAAATCATCTTGATCGGATCGGTCAGCACCGGACCGTGGCCCACCGCGTCGATCGAGAACACCGCAATGCCGGCCTGCGCCAGCCGGTCGGCCATCAGCAGGCACTCGACCCGCGAAGTGCCGGTGGCGTGGGCGTAGACCACGACGGGGAACGGCGGTTTGTGCTGCTCGGTCGTCTTGGGCACGATCAACATGAACGGTACTTTCTCGTGGAATTTGGCCTTGTCGGCCTGAATCGCCCCGGTCTGCACGTCCAACTTCCACACGTTGTCGGGCGTGGCGCGCAGGTTGACGGTGTCAAAGTCGCCGAACACCAGGTGACTGACGTGGTCAAAGCCGCCGGCCGGCACAAAACTGCCAATGAACTTGACGATTTGCTGCATGTACGCGCCCTGCAAGACCCAGGTGCTGTCCCACGCCACTTTGGGGTAGGGCGGAGCGCCCAGGGCGCCATAGGTGCCGTCGCCGTCAAAGGAAATGCCCATGTCGTACACGGCGCCGATCTTGGCCGGGAACTCCTTGTCCAGCCAGGCAAAGCTGCCCTTGCCGTATAGACCGTCGCGCAGGGCGCGGAAGGTGCGCGACAGGTCGCCGGTGGTCAGCGTCCAGGCAAAAGCGATGTCCTTGGGCTGGATGCCGGCCTGGGCCAGAGACGGCAGCGCCCGCCGCAAGTCCTGCGTCTGCGTGTCGTGGTTGACGATGTCAAAGGGCGAGCGGATCGGCCCGTAGCGCCCCTTGGCGTCCCAGCCCTTGATGTCCGTGGTGACCACCACCGCGTACTGCGCGCCGGCCTGCAGCGGCATCAGCGGGCGGATATCCAGCGTGTGGGTCTCCACTTCGTAGTGGTACACCCACTTGTCGGGCGCGCCGTCGCCGTCGCTGTCGACCTTGTTGTCGGCGGCATGATGAAACTATCGAACTTGGCGTACGGATCCCGCGGGAAGTACGCGTGCGGCACCGCGGTCTGCGGGAACCAGCCGCGACCCAAATCCAGCGGCAAGCGCTCGCCAAAGCGCGCGCTCCCCGGCTGAATATTGACCACGAACACGCTGTTGTCGGTCACGGTGGTCAGATCGACCG
The DNA here is from genome assembly GCA_037441385.1 of Myxococcales bacterium. GTDB lineage: Bacteria > Myxococcota_A > UBA9042 > UBA9042 > UBA9042 > SXRM01. The sequence continues at coordinate 40,084 of JBBISH010000048.1, read as the reverse complement.
GCCCGTCAAAGGCGACCTGGATCGGCGACAGGCCCGAGAAGCCGTCGATGTCGTCCAAGTGCTCGCGGTTGAGCCGATCCACCCGTGTTTCGCTCTGGTTGCTGACGTTGACGAACGTGCCACCGTCGCTGCGCCGGCGCAGGGCCAAATCGTTGGGGAAGGGGATTTCGGGCTGGGGCAACCGCAGCGGGTCGAATACCACTTGCGGGCCCGGCGTGCTCTTGTCGGCCTGGGCCAAGCCGTAGGGTTCGCTGCTCTCGGGCTCGAAGAAGCTGGTGCACCCGGCCAGTACGGCGGTGATTGTGCACAGAGTCAATAAGTTGCGCATGATGGTGGTTCTCCCAGCGGGAAGCGCGAACAGACTTGCCAGACGGCGCGCACGGTGGCCGTGCTTCTTCATGGTGCCAGTTACAGCTGGCTTCGCAGCAGCAATGTGCCTTGCCAAGCCCCCACGGCGGCCATCGGTCGGCCGTCGGCGTCGTTGAAGGCGGCGCCCGGGAACCAGACGCCCGCGTCCAGCCGCGCGACCAACTGCAGCCAACTGGCTGTGCCGTGGACCGTTTCCAGCCCAGCATCGAACTCCATGCCCAGGTCGCGCGAGCCCACGCCCCCGCGCGGCCCGGTCGGCCGGCCGCCCGCCAGCCAGGTGCGGTAGGGGTCGGCGACCGCGCTGGGCGACTCGGCCCACAGACCGCCCAGCAGCACCGCGGCCATCGGCGAAACTTGCCAGCGCACCACCGGGTGGATGTAGCTGGCCTGGGTCACCGCGCCCCCGGTCGCCAGACGCTCCACGCCGGCCGGCGGGTAGGCGCTGTACTTGGGATCGCCCAGGTTGGCTGCGGCGTTGTCGGCCATGGCGCGCTGCACCTGTGGGAAAAGCACCAAGCCCACGTGGTAGTCGCTGGCAAAGCGGAAGTTGCGCAAGGTGCCGTCCAGCGGGCGGGCGTCCGCGCTGGCGATCCCGGCCTCGATGCGTGTCGACCAGAACGGCGAGCCCAACTCGACGCGGGCGACACCACCAAACTGCTTGATGTCCAAGCCATCGCTGTTGCCCACGGTCTTCATCCAGCCGGTGTGGCCCTGGATCAGCGCGCCCTCGCCGGCCAAAAGGGCGTAGCGGCCTTGCTGGGCGTCGACGCGCCAGCGCACAAAGCCGTCGAGGATCTTGGCCTCGGTGTTCAGCCCCAAGGCATCGCGCTGGTCGCGAAGGACGCCGTACACGCCCGCGTGAAGGATGCTGCCTTGATACAGCAGGGCGGCCAGCGCATTGTGGGCACTGTCGCCGCTGCGGTTGGCCAAGTCGTCTCGGCCAACCCAGTCGTAACCCAGCGCCAAGGCCAGCGGAAACGCCGCAGTGGGGTCGCCGGCCTGGAACAGCGCCGCCGGCAGGATCGCCCAGCCCAGCCGGGTGACGGTGTGTCCACCCCGCTTGCCGCCAAACTGCAGCGGGTCGTCGCTGCCGTCATTGGCCACCAGGCCCAGGCCCCACTGCGACACGGTGCGACCCACGGTGAAGCGACCGGCGCCCGTCGTTAGTTCCACGCCGCCGCGGCGCAGTTGCGTGCCGTTCAGGTCGGTCTCGGGCGTGTTCAGGTCGCTCCGGCGGAACTCTACTTCTACCCGGCCCTCGGCCCGGCGAACGAAGCCGTCGCCAATCCACAGCACTTTGCCACCGGCGCGGCTGCGGTAATCCATCTGGGCCGGGCCGCTGGTGCGGCGCAGGTCGGTCGCCAGCGGGCCCAGGGTCTCGATGGCGCTGACTCCATCGGCCAGCAGACGGGCCGTCAGGTCAAAGGCGTGGTGCCATCCTGGGGTTTCGGGCTCGGCGCGCTCTTCGACCACCATGCGCGGGCCGTTCACTCGGGCCACCGGTGGCTCCGCCACGGGGGCCGCCGGCTGCTCAAAACTGGGCGAAATCTCGGCCGGAAGCGCCGATGGCGTGGCCGATGCCGCGGCGTCGACGGCGGGGACCAGTTCGGCCCAAGCGGTGCACGGTCCTGCCGCGACGGCGACTGCCAGCCCTGCGACGATGTAGCGAAAGCGTGCCATGATACCAACCCCAACGAATTCACGCATGAAGGGCCTGCCAGGCGATGGGCAGCGGCCAGAAAGGAGGCAGAGTCCGTGGTTCGCGCCCAGAGAATCCCCAGGCGGTTTGAACCGAATTCCAAGGATTTGGTGTGGCCTCTGCCCTCGATCGACTTGCCGATGCGCCGAATCGGCAGCGAGCGTACCACATCGGTGCGCGTTGACCATGCCTGCGTCGGGTTGCTGGGGCACGTCCGGCCCAGTGCTTTGTGCCGGCTGCCGGCGCCGTGCTATCGTGCGCGCGCCCTGCCGGAGCCCCGCCCGCATGCCCACCGTTACCCCTATCCTCGCGCCCGGAGCTACGCTTGGCGACGGCTATGTGGTCGAGCGCTCGCTGGGCGGCGGCGGCATGGGGCAAGTGTACCTGGCGCGCGACCTGCGCCTGGACCGCTTGGTGGCGATCAAGCTGCTGCACGCCGAGATTGCCGCAAGTGAAGAGGCCGAGGCGCGTTTTCGCCGCGAGGCGCGCGCTTTGTCGCGGGTGTTGCACCCCAACGTGGTCGGGATCCACGCCTTTGGTCGCCATGCCGAGACTTGGTACCTGGTCATGGAGTACGTCGAGGGCCGCAGCCTGGAGGCGATGCTGCAAGAGGGGGCGCTGTCGGTCGAAATCGCGGTCGATTTGACGCGCCAGATCGCGGCTGGCCTTGCCGAGGCGCACGCCTTGGGCATCGTCCATCGCGATATCAAGCCGGGCAACGTGCTGCTGCGCACCCTGGCCACCGGTGCAGTGCTCGCCAAAGTTGCCGATTTTGGCCTGGCACGCTCGATGGTCAGCAGCGACTCGAATGTGGTCACGCGCGACACCGCCATCTTGGGCACGCCGGCCTACATGGCGCCCGAGCAGATCCAAGCGCAAAAAGTCGACGGGCGCGCCGATCTGTATGCTCTTGCGGTGATGTTCTATCAGATGCTGACCGGCCACCTGCCGTATCAGCGCGAGACCATGCAGGCGATGCTCATCGCCCACCTGATCGACGAGCCGCCGCCGCTGACGCCCGAGCAGGCGCGCTCGATTCCGGCGGCGGTCGACCGCGAGCTGCGCCGGGCCCTGAGCAAACGCCCCGAAGATCGCCATGGCAGCGTGACCGAATTCGCACTGGCGCTCGACCGGGCCCTGGGTCGGACCAATTGGAGCGCCGACGGCGACAGTAGTCATTGTCCGGGCTGCGGCAACACCGCGACTGGCGGCGGGTTTTGCGTCCACTGTGGCAGCGCGGTACCGGCGGAGCACTGCTCGGCCTGTGGCACCGAGCGCGCTGGCGAGCGCTACGATTGTGAAGTCTGCGGCGCGTCGCTGCTGCAGGGGCCCAGTTCGTCGTCGTCGGTCTTGGGTGCGCTGCGGCCATCGAGCGCCGCGCTGCTGCTGGCCCGACTGGGCGACGTGCAGGGCGCGCAACTGGCCGAGTTGGCAGAGACCTTTGTGACCGCCGTGGCGCGCGAAGGTGGCCGCACCTTGGCGCTGATCGGTAGCGACGCTGTGGCCGTATTCGGTTTGGGCGGCATGCGCGAGGGCGACACCGCTCGGGCGGTCGACGCGGCGCTGGCCATGACCGCGCGCCACCCCGCCACCGCCGCGGCCAGTCTGCGCGCGGTCGTCGATGTGGGGGCGCTGGTCAGCCGCGGCACGGGCATCACCTGGGGCATGACGCTTTTGGCCGGCGATGTGGTCGAACGGGCGCGCGCGGCCTGCCAAAAAGCCCAGCCCGGCACGGTCGTGGTGGGCGACGGGGCCTGGCGCGATTGCCGCGGCCTGTTCGAGGTGCGTGGCGATGGCCGGCAGCGCCAAGTTCTGCGGCGCCGCGATGCACTGCAGGCCCTGGGCGACTACATGAACCGCGACCCTGCGCGGCCGTTCGTGGGGCGCGCGGCCGAGTTGGCGGTGGCGCAGCGGGCCTGCCGGCGTGTACGGCGCGATCAAGGGCTGCTGACGGTGGCGGTGGTGGGGCCCAGCGAGGTCGGCAAGTCGCGGATGTTGGGCGAGCTGCTGCGACGCCTTGAAACCACGGATGATCGCTGGCGTTTTGAGCTGGTGCGCTGCAGTCCGCTCAGTGTGCCCAGTGGGTGGCAGCCGCTGGCTGGCCTGGTTCGCGACGCGGTGGTGTCGACCGAAGACGAGACCGTTGCGCTGCGTGTGTCGCGCTTGCCCGGCATCCACGAAGACGACTCCGAGCGCTCGGCTCGGCGCGCCCAGGCGCTGCTGCGGATGTTGGGGATGGACGACGCCGACGCCAGCGAGGCCCAAGCGCCACGGCCGGCGAGCGATGCCGAACTTGCCGCTGCCTTTGAAGCTTGGGTCGCGGTCGTGCGCGGCCTGTGCCGCCAACAGCCCATGGCGCTGGTCGTGGAGGACCTGCAATACGCCAAGCCGATGCTGCTCCAACTGCTGGCCCACTTGGCGCGGTCGTGCGCCGACTTGCCGTTGGCGCTGATCTTGCCGCTGCGCCCAGACCTTGCCGATCCGGTGCTGCAGGCCCTGCAGCTGCCGCCGTCGCGGGTGGTGACCGTCGACCTCGAGCGCTTGGAAAGCGACGAGACGGCCGAGCTGGTCGAAGCGCTGTGCGGCGGGTATCCGGTGCCCCATGGCTTGGCCACCGCGCTGCATCGCTTTGGCGAGGGCTTGCCTGGCCGGATCGAGCAGGCCATCGACACGCTGGTCGACGAAGAACGCCTGCAACTTGTGGAAGATCAGTGGGTTTGGCATGGCGAGTCCGACCTGGATCAACTGCTTGCGCGATCGCTGGCCGAGCTGCTGATGCGGCGCGTCGGCCGCCTGGCGCCCAGCGAACGCTCTTTGCTCGAGGCGGTGGCGGTGGCCGGCGGAACGGCGCCGCGCGGGATGCTGGCAGCCTTGCTGCAGCGCGAGATCCGGCCCAGCGAGACCGATCGCCTGGTACAGGCCGGCCTGTTGGTCGAGAACCGTACCCAGACCTATGCCGGTCACCGCGAATGGTCGCTCCGGCCCGCCACCTTGGGCGAGTTGCTGCTGGCCGCGATGCCGCGGCAGGCCCTGCAACAGTCACACCGGCGCGCGGCCCTGTGGCTCGAAGGTTGGCCGGGCGCGCGGCCGCCGAGCCTGGGTGCGCGCTTGGCGCATCACCACTTGCAGGCCGGCGATGCCGAAGAGGCGGTCCGCCATCTGTTGCGCAATGCCGATCAAGCCGTGCGCGCCTTTGCCACGCGCGATGGTTTCGACGCCTACGCGCTGGCGGCCGAAGTGGCACAGGGCTGGCGGGCACAGGGCGATCCTGCTTCGCAGGCGGCCTTAGTTCGCGCGCGCGTTGGGCAAGCAGAAACGGGCTTCCGCATTGGCGAATTGGCGGCCGCGCTGGAAGCGACCGAGGCTGCGATCGCGGCGGCTGGCGACCGCGACGACCTGGCCAGCGAGCGGGTGCGAGCGCGCTGCGTTCGCGGCCAGATCCTGGACAGTTTGGGCAAACCCGACGACGCTCTGGCGGCGCTGCGGCTGGCGGTCGACGACGCGCGGCACACCGGTACGGGCTTTGGCGCGATGATCTTCGCCTTGAGTCTGGTGGCGATGGTGCTGCTCCGTTGCGGGCGACAGGCCGAGGCCGAGGAACTGGCGCGGCGGGCGCTTGAAGAGACGGCAGGGCGCGAAACCCACGGCGAACGCGAGCTTTTGCTGGGCATCGGTCGTCTGCACACCTGGCTTGGGCACACCGCGGCGCGACGCGGCGAGCACGCACTGGCCGAGCTCAACTACCTGCGCGCTCAGCACGCCTTCGACGAAGCGGGCGACGGCGCCGCGGCGGCCATGGCCGAGCTGTCGCTGGGCAATTTGGCCTGGCGCAGCAAGCAGTTGGCGGATGCCGAGGTGGTCTATCGCCGGGTCTGGCGGCGCTGCGAAAACCTGGACGACTCCCTGGGTGCCGCTACCGCACAGACCAACTTGGGCAACGTGCTGCTGGATTTGGGGCGCCCAGGCGAGGCGCTGCAGCTGCTGCGCGACAGCGAGAAGGCCCAGCGCCGCGTCGGGCGCCTGGAAGTCTTGGCCGAGACGCTGCGCCTGCAGGCGCTCGCTCTGCACGACTTGGGCCAGGTTGAGGGTGCGCGTCTGGCCGCCAAACAGGCCGTGCTGCACGCCGAAAAGACCGGCCAAGCTGCAGCGTTGGCTGCCGCGCGCGAGACGCTGGGCCGCTTGGACAGCAAGACTCTCTGATCGCGGCGTCGCTCAGTGGCGGTCGCCTGGGGGCTTGCGATCTTTGGGATTGCTCACGCGCTGCAGGACCTGCGCCGCCATGCCCAGGGCGCGATCCACGGCTTCGTCCACCGCCTCGTCCAACGCGCGTTCTCCGGGGCGTTTCCTGGCCGTCTGCGGCGCCAGCAATTCCACCACCCGCTGCTCCAGCCGCAACTTGGCCTGCAATCGCTCGGCCTTGCGCCGCTCTACCTCGCGCTGCCGTTCGGCGCGCGCCAGCCATTGCTGGTCGCTGGTCCGCGCCAGCGCGAGCACGTGCGCCACGACCCCCAAGCCCCAGCCGACCAGAGGCCACTGGAACCACCACGGCGACCCGACCATGACGTTGATCGCGAGCAGGCCCAAGTTGACCAGGGCGAAGGTCAGCAAGTGATTGGTCAAGCCATGACGCGCCTTGGCCTTTTGTGCATCGGCAAGGGTTTGCAGCGCGCGACGCTCCGTCACCTCGGCCTCGGCCGCCGCCACCTGCTCTGGGCTCAGGCCCAGCTCGCGCGCCGTCTCCAGCAACTCGTCGTGGCCGTAATCGCTGGGCTGAGCCTGCTTGCGTAGTGCAGCCTCTAGGATCTCTTGCAGCTCTTGGCGCGAATACTGCTTGCCCGAAGCCATGACATGCCCCCGCAGGCCGCGACCGGGATCGACCAGTCCAGGCCGCCTACAAACTAGTCGACTTGGGGCAACTAGTCGACGGCGCGCGGCTCGCTGTCGATCACCGCCGTGCAGGCTCCGTCGCTGCCTACCTCGCCGTGGCCGGTCAGCTCGAACACCGAGGTGCGTCCGCTGCAGCCCGGCTCGGCGTAGGCGCGGGCCGTAAAATGCGCGTCGCCCAAGGTGCCGCTGGACTCGAAGCTGAAACGGTAGCGGATCGGCCCGCTGGGCGAGAACGCGAGCGCGGTCCACGTGGGTCCAGCTTGCCACGTCCCTTCGTCGCAGCGTTTGTCGCCGTCTTTGTCCATCGCCGCGTCGCAGCAGCTCTGCGGCGGGTTCTGGGGTGCCGAGGCAGGAAATTGGCAGGCGCTGCCTGCCTCTGGGTGCGGCGTCTCGAAGTACACTTTGGCGCCGCGGCCGATCTGCTGCAGTTCAACCCGCGCTTCGACCTCGCGCGCCCGCTCGGTGTAGCGCATGAAGTTGGGGATGGCGATCGCGGCCAAGATCGGCACCGCACCCAGCGCCGTTTTCTGCAGTTGCGGATCGCCCACTGCCTGCAGCAACAGGCCGTCGCCGTCCAGCTTGAGCGAGGTGCCGGCATAGCGCTGACCGGCCAAGTCCTTGGTCATCTTGTCGATCATCGCCACCGCGTCCTTGCCGCCCATGGCCGTTGCGGTGCGCGCCAGGTCGATGAGCGGCTGGGTGTCCGCTACCGTGGACCAGACCACGTCGCCGTCCAGCGCCGCCGCCAGCGAAGTGCTCGCCAGCGATTCCGACTCCTTGCGGTCCACCGCAGCCTCGATCGCCGCCACGCTGGGCCCGGCCAGGATGGTGTCGTCGATCCGCGTCACCACCAACGACAGCGGCCCGGCGTCGATCTGCCAGCCCTTCTTGCCCTTGACCTGCACCGCGCGCGGCTGCAGACCACCCTTGCCCTGCGCCAGGCCGATCACCCGCTCCAGCAGCGCGTCGGCCTTGGCCGCGTCGACCACGCCCACCACGCCCAGCCACGCCGGGTTGGCCTTGGGCCCCTGGCCCGCCAGCGCCATCAACGACGCGACTTCGACGCCGCCACAGACGTGGCCCGACAGCGCCTCGGTCAAGTCGCCGTACGACAAGCCGATCATTGCCAAGCCCATGGTCGCGCCGGGCAGCGCCATCCGCGCTTCGCTCGGCGTCGACGGTGGCAACAGCTTGCCCACACCCGTCATCATGTCGACCAGGTTGACCGAGACGCGCGCGGCGCTCCAGCCGGTTTTGGGCAACAGCCGCGAGCACTTGGGTGGGTTGCGCTTGGGTTTGAGCACCTCGGCCAGAGCCTGATGGCCCGCCTCGCTCGTCGCGATCCGCAGGCCGGCCGAGTCGCTCAGCCAGACCGCTGCGCTGGGGAACAGACCTGCAAAGAAGCCAATGTCGGCGCGGACTTTCTGGTCATTCTCCAGCGACTCCAGCTGCTTGCTGTCCAGCCAAACCAGGCCCAGGCGGTCGCCTGCCTCGCGCGCCGCCGCGGCGAACTGGGGTTGACTGGCCAGCTTGGCCCCGCTGGGACGCAAAAAGGCTTCAAAGCCGGCCCGTAACGTCGCTTCTTCGGCCGCATCCAGACTGCGCGGCAGCGGCAGCACCGCCAGATCGTCGCCGCGTTGGCCCAGCCACGCCTTTTCGTTGTTGATCTCCAGGTCTTGCGCGGCACCCACCTGCTTGCCCAGCTTGATGTCGGCGCCCAGCTTGCCCAGCGTCGCTTGGAACTTGCCGCGATCGGGCACGCGCAGCAGCAGCACCGGCAGGGGCTCGTTGCGGCCGCCTGGGTGGCGCATCAGCCGGCGATCCACGGCTACTGCGACGCCGCGCTCGGGATCCACGCCCCAACCGGCCCAGCTTGCGGCAACGGCCGGATCCGCGCCCAGCTTGGCCACGATCGCGCTGCGACTCGCCTCGGGTGGGCGCAGGGTCGGCGGCAAGCTGTCCAGCATCGCGAGCAGCCGCTCGGCACTTTGGTCCAGATGGCGCAATTCCGCGCCGCCCACCGTTTGTTCGGCGTCCAGGTCGGCGAGCAGGCTGCTGCGGCCCCCACAACTGCCGCAGGTGAACCACGCCACGGCGGCGCCAACGGCGATGAGGATGAATAAAGCTACGATGATCCACGTCTTGCGCATTGCGTCCTCGCTGCTGCCATGGCCCTGCGGCCTACCAACTTGGCGCCGTGCTCAGACGCGTGACGATGACCGCCGGTCTGCGCTATGCTTGGCCTGCTGGTCAGGATGCTACATCCGCCGCTCCGGCGCGGGCAAGGTGCTCGCGGGCATGCCACTTTCGGGGCGGGCACCACACCACCGCTGCGCGCTGTGCACGCCGCAGTCCACGAGGCCAAGATGATCCAGAACTTCCTTGGGATTTCGAAATTGCTGCTGGCCGCCACGCTCGGCTCGCTGATGCTGTCGGCCGCGCCGACTCAGGCCACCGAAATCGAGGGCTACAACTTCCCCAACGACACCCAAGCTGCTGGTCAAGCGGTCAAGCTGGTGGGCGTGGGCGTGCGCACCAAGTGGATGATGAACATCTACGTCATGGGCGCGTACATGGCGAACCCCAAGAAGAGCTCGAGCGCCCTCATCAACAACGACGAGCCCAAGATGATGTGGCTGCACATGATGCGCGGCATCGGCGCCGAGAAGATGCGCGAGGCCATCGACACCGGCCTGGAAAAGAACGTGCCGGCCGGCGAGCGCGCCCGCATTGCCGCCGACGTCGACAAGATCAAGGCCGCCTTCCCCAGCGACATCAGCAAGAACCTGGACATGCAATTCATCTACACGCCGGCCGGCGGCTTCGCGCTCAAGATCGGCAGCGCCGTCAAGTTCAGCAGCCCGGACAAGGGCCTGGCCAAGGACATGTTCTCGATGTGGTTCGGCCCCAATCCGAACGACAAGGACCTGAAGAAGCAGGTCTTGGGCGAGTAGCCCCAGCCCTTGCTACAGGATGAGCGACGCGTCGCCGTAGCTGTAGAAGCGGTAGCCCTGGTCCACGGCGCAGCGGTACGCGGCCAGGGTCCGCTCGCGGCCCAGCAGCGACGCCACCAGGACCAGAAGGCTGGACTGCGGCAGGTGGAAATTGGTCAGCAGGTGGTCGACCACGGCAAAGCGATGACCGGGCACGATGGTCACGTCGGTCTCGCCCATCCCGGCCGGCAGTTGCCCACCGTCCGCCCGCCGTCCCAAGTGTTCGAGCACCCGCGTCGTGGTGGTGCCGATGGCGACGATCGGCCGGCCCTGAGCCCGAAAATCGCTCAGTTGTTGGGCGGTTTGGTCGTCCACCGCATAGCGTTCGGCTAGCACTTGGTGGCGGCTCAGGTCGCTCTGTCGCAACGGTAGAAACGTACCGGGGCCCACGTGCAGCGTAATGGAAAGGACAGGAATTCCAGCGGATTGCAGCGCGGCCAGCAGCTCGGTCGACAGGTGCAGCCCGGCTGTGGGCGCCGCCACCGCGCCGGCATGGCGGGCATACGTGCACTGGTAGCGCGGCTTGTCGGCGTCGTCGTCGCGGCCGCCGCGGATGTAGGGCGGCAGGGGCACGTGGCCGCAGCGCTGCAGCAGCTCGGCCAGATCGTCGGCGCCGCTCAGATCCACGCGCGCGCGGCCGCCTTCGCCCACGTCGACCACCACGGCGCGGGCACCGCCCTCGATGCTCAGCTCCTGGCCAACCTTCAAGCCTTTTGAGGACTTGTACAGCACTGGCTGACCCTGCAGGCCCATGTCGGTAGCCCCCAAGGGTCGCTCGAGCAGCAGTTCGACCGCGCCGCCGCTGGCCTTGTGCGCCCGCAGCCGCGCCGGCACCACCTTGGTGTCGTTCACCACCAGAACCGCGCCCTTGGGCAGCAGGTTGGGGAGGTCGATCACCCGCTGATGTCGCAACTCGCCGTTCTGCCGGTCGATCACCAGCAGGCGCGCGGCATGGCGCGGCTCCACCGGGCGCTGGGCGATCAGGGACTCCGGCAGGTCGAAGTCGTAGGACTCCAGCCGAAAATCCTCTTGCGCAATCGGGGTTGGCGGGGGAAGCGAACTCACGGCGCGCTCCGGGTCAGGCGGTCCAGCCAGCATGCGCCGTAGCGGCGGGTCGACACGACCTCCCAGTCGGTGTCCAGCCAAGCCGGGTCCAGGCCATTGCGGCTCTCGACCAAGACGTCCGCGTCGGGCTGCAGCACGGGCAACTCGGCCAACAACTTGAGGATGGCTGGGTGCAGGCCGGCGTCGTACGGCGGATCGAACCAGACCAGGTCGAACTTCTCGCCGCGTTTGGCCAGGCTGTGCAGGGCCGCCTCGGCCGGGGCGACCAGCACTTCCAGCTTGGCGGCCAGGCGGGTGTGTGTGGCATTTTCTCGAAGAAGCTTGGCCACTTCGGGGCTCTGCTCCACCGCTACGGCCCGGCTGCAGCCGCGCGACAACCACTCCAGCGCCACCGCACCCGTGCCGGCGCACAGATCGAGCGCCACTTGGCCCTGGAAGAAGCCGCCCAGCTGGCTCATGGCGGCGCCGCGGACCAGATCGCTCGTCGGTCGTACGCTCAGGCCCGGCGGCGCAACCAGGCGCATTCCTTTGCTTGTTCCGGCGATGATGCGCATCGGCAAGGTTCCACCACGAGCGCCGCGGCGGGCGCATCTTGGCGCACACCATGCCACAGCCGCCGCTGCCGTGCTATCCTTGGCCGGCCATGGCCGCTAGTCGTTTGAAGTTGCTCTTGTTCTTGCCCTTCGCCCTGGCGTGTTCGCGCGACTTGCCGCCGCAGACGCCGCAGCCCGAGCAGACGCGCGAGGCCGACGACCTGCGCCAGCGCGCGGCTGCAGTGAGTTTGCGCTTTGAAAACGGTCATATCGAATGGCAAAATCCCGCCGCGGGCAGCGATCGGCTCAGCGTGGCCGCCGTGTTTGCCGACGTGGATCGTCGCGATTTGGGCTTGCTCGGCACGCTGGTCGGTCAGCCGGCGAGTCCGGCGTCGCCGCTGACGGTCGACACCTGCGTGCGCCAGTCCGAGGCGAACCGCCCGCTGGGGGCCGCAAGCGCCACCCGCCCGCATAGTTGGATGCAGCTGCTGGACGTGGGCAATCTGGAGCTGCGCGCCGGCGGCAAGCGCGAGCCGCTGCGCGTCCAACTGGTGCCTCCCGTTATCGAGTCGGCGCGGGGGGTTCGCTATGATCTGGCGATCGACCAGGCGCGCACGTGGTTGCAGGCGGGCTCGCTCACGCTGCAAGGCACCGGCGGCGACGGCGCAGCGGCGTTTGCGGCCACCGTGGCCGTGCCGCGGCCGGTGCGGGTCAGTCACATCGGGCAAGTGGCCGTACGTCAAGGAGTTGTCGAGGGCGTCGGACGCGACGAGCCGCTGCTGCTGCGTTGGGGTTCGATCGACGGCACCGCCGAATTGGAGCTGCTGGTGGGCAGCGACGAGCCCGGCACCTTGAGCTGGTTGCGCTGCAACCTTCGCGACGACGGCGAATTTGCCGTGCCGGCGTCCTTGACGGACCAACTGCCCGACCGCACTCCACAGCGACCCTGGCTGGTGGTGCTCTTGCGTCGGGTTCGCGCAGAAGTTCCTGGATTTGCGGGGAAGTCGCTGTGGCTAGAGCTGACCGACCGCGTCCGGTTGCTGTAGCTTTGTCGCGGATGTTGCGGGACTTCAGCTTTTCTTGGGTCCAAAGAGCTTCTCGAAGAAGCTTGGTTCCTTCTTGAGCGGCACTTTGGTCGGCGCCGGCACCGAAGCCGAGGCGGTGCGGCTGGTGCGACGCTCGGGCACGGCGTCGAATCGACCGGTGGGGCTGGTCGTTGGGGAGCCGGCTTTGCGGCGTTCCAGCAGCAGTTTTTCGCGCTGGGCATCGATGTGGCGCGGGTCCAGGGCCAGGCACGCTTCGACGTGCTTGGAGGCCTCGCGCATGTCGCCGTGCATCTTGTTCCACACGGCGAGGTAGTAGTGCGACTGGGCCACGGCAGTCGATCGATCTTTGCTGTCGACCACTTCCATCCATTGGTCGCGCGGGCGGCTGATGCGATCCGCCTCGGGGTTGGCGGTGTTGTTGAAGATGGCCCAGCCGTAATTCATTTTGGCGTCGAGCAGTTCCCCGTCGCTCAAGCCCCGGCAGGCCAAGTTCAAGGCGTCTTGGGCCACCTGCCAATCGCGGCGCTGCACGGCCAAGCGACCACGTGCCAGGTACACCTTGGCGGTCTCTGGGGTGATCTGCGCCTGCATCCGGCCACTGGGCGAGGCGCTTTGCGGCACAGGCGCCGTCATGGCATCGACCAGCTTGGCCGCCTTCGCGGCGTCCAGGGACTGCACATAGGCGGCACGCTTGGCGGTGTCGCTCAACATCGCATGCGCAATGGTGATGGCCTGGAAAGCGCGGGTGGCGTCGGCGCGGAGCTTGGGGCTGACCAAGAACGCCGGCAGATCAGGGTGAATCACCTTGGCCAGCCGGAAGTAGGCATCGCGCACTTCGGCGGGGGTCGCCGTGCGCGCCACCTGGAGCACCGCAAAATGGTCCCCCTCGGCGGCCAGCGCCTCTAGGACCGAGTTCAGGCCAGTTTGGGAGTCGAGCGGGGGGGAGCTCATGGGGTGGACGTGCCTTCGGCGCAGGATGAACGGTGGGCGGCGAACCAGCGACCATGGGGCCGGCAGCACCGCAGGCGTGAGGTTAGGTGATCGACGGCGCCGACGCAACGGCTTTTGCGGCTCGCCATTCGACTTGCCGGTCGTGCACAAGAATCGCCAGGAATCTCCGCCATTTGCCCGGCGGGCTGCGCCGCGTGGGGCCGCAGAAATCGCCACACCCTTACAAGGCGGGTCCCTGCGGTGCGAGCCGCCGCGGTCCGCCGCCGCACTGGCCCGCCACGCATTCGGCACCCGGTCCGCACGGGCTGCCGTCGCGAACAGGTAACTCGGCGCAGTCCTTGCCCGTTTGCCAGGTTGCGGTGCAGGTCGAGTGCTGACAGGGGCCGGGGTGCAAGGCGCCCACGGCAAACTGCACGCGGCTGAGGAGCAAGCGGTCGCCACCCTTGCCGGTCCACACACTGGACACCGCCCACAGTTGCTGGCCGCCAGCGTGCGCAAGGGCCCGCGGCGTCTCGATCCCCAGCCACGGAGCGCGGTATTGACTCTGCAAGCGCGCGCCCCAAGCGTCCAACCACAGCCCACCGTCGCGCGCCTGGCCAAGCAGCAGCAGGTTGGCGTCGCCAGCCAGTTCCGCCTCGGGGGCGGCCCGCGGCGCTTGCTCCACGCCAGAGACCGCGCCATTGGCGTCGACGCGCACCACCGACCAGGGCTCGTTGCGGTCGCTGGGGTGGAGCCCGGCCGTCAGGATCGCCAAGCCGCCTGGTGCTTCGGCCGCGCCCAGAAGCTCTGCGTTGGTGGGGAGTTGCTTGGGGTCCACCGATCGCTGCCACAGTAGGTGGCCGTCGCTGCCGGCGAGTCGCGCCACCCACCAGCCGCTGCGACTCCCGGCGGGCGGGCGACCCAGCAGGAGTGCGTCGCCGCGCAGGGTGCCCACGGCCGCGGTGACGGGGCCGGGCAGCGCCACCGCCAGCTCCCACTCCGAGCCGCCCTCGCTGTGCAGGCGCGCGGCGCGCGCACCGGCAGGCTGCTGCAAAACGACCACGAGCGCGCCATCGTCTTGGCCCACCAGGCCGATCAGGGGGGCCGGCAGACGGCGCGCCGAGCCTTGGCCGGTGGCGGACCACTGCGCCAGCATGCGCCCCAGTTGGGGGCCCGCCCAAGTGCGCACCCCGGCCCGCACGGCCAGCAGGCGTTGGAACTTCGCAACGGGTTCGCCGCCTTCCACGGCCGCGGAGGTTTGCCAGATGGGCCGCCCCAAGCTGTCGATCGCGGCCGCGCGCAGGCCTGCGGCGTTGGCCTGCACGACCACGGCGCGCTCGGCCGAGGCCACCACAGCCACGGGTTCGCTGGCCGCGAAGTCCCCAAGCCAGGTGCGGAGCAGCGGGCCCCCTTGCGGGCCTTCGGCCGCAGCCTGGGTGGGGCTCGCGGGCTCGGCCAGGTTGGCCTTGGGCGTCGCGGCTGCCGGGGTTGCCGCAGCCTGGCTTGCCGACTTGACCGGCGCCGGGGCGGCGGCCGGGTCCTTTTGGCATCCCGCTGCCGCCACGGCCAGTGCCCAGGCAAAAGTCAAAGTTGTTCCGCGCAGGTGCATGATGCGAAATCCCTTGGAGTCGGCTCGAAAAACTTTGGCAATTCCTTGGGCCCGAACCGGGGTTCGTAGGAAATCAACCTCGCCGGCCGCGGCGCACCCGCCCCAGCGCTCGCCCGTAGACGGCCAGGTAGCGGTCGGCCGAGCGGTCCCACGAAAAGTCGGTCGCCATGCCCGTCAGCATCAACTGGCGCCACACATTCGGTTGGCTGTAGTACACGTCCAGGGCGCGATCCGCGGCCCACTGCAGGCCCTGCAAGGTGTCGTGATCGTAGGTAAAGCCGGTGGCGGTGCCCTCGGCCACGCTGCGCGGCGTGACCGGCACGACCGTATCGTACAGACCGCCCACCGCGCGCACGATCGGCACCGTGCCGTAGCGCATGCCGTACATCTGCGTGAGACCACAGGGTTCGTAGCGGCTCGGCATCAAGATCGCGTCGGCGCCGGCTTGCAGGACGTGCGCCAGATCGGGCTCGAAGCCGATGCGCACGCGCACGTGGCTGTGGAACTGCTTTTCCAGTTGCTCAAAACGCTCTTGCAGGGCCGGCTCGCCCTTGCCCAGCAGGATCAGCCGCACCGACCGCGATGCCAAGTACGGCACCAAGTCCGCGAGTAAATCCAAGCCCTTTTGCGCCGACAGTCGCGATACCACCCCAAACACCGGGTGGCTATCCTCTGGGTCCATGCGCGCCATCTGCAAAAGGCTCTGCCGGCATGCCCACTTGCCAGACAGATCTTGGGCGTTGTAGCCCTTGGCCAAGTACGGGTCGCGCGCCGGGTTCCAGATGTCGGTGTCGATGCCGTTCAGGATCCCGTACAGGCGGCTGCCGTGGGCGCGCAGCACGCCCTCTAGGCGTTCGCCATAGGCCGGGGTGCGGATCTCGTCGGCGTAGCGCGGGCTTACGGTGGTGACGGCGTCGGCCGTGGCGATGCCGCCCTTGAGCCAGTTGATCGCGCCGTAGTACTCCAAGATATCCGGGCGAAATTGTTCGGGACCCAGGCCGATCGTGGCCAGCTCACTCGCCGGAAAGGTGCCCTGGTAGGCCAGGTTGTGGATCGTGAGCACGGACGCCGTGGTGGGCAGCAGGCGCCGGTAGGGCCCCGCCAGATAGACCGGCAACAGCGACGCGTGCCAGTCGTGGGCGTGCACGACGTCGGGGTGGCCGCCCAGCAGGCGGTGGGCGGTATTGAGCACAGCGCGGGCAAAGGTCGAAAACCGCGCCGCGTCGTCGCGGTGGCCGTAGGCGCCGTCGCGCTCAAAAAGCACAGGACAATCCACGGCATAGGTGCGAAGGCGGCCGCGCTGCGACGGTTCGCCGTCCTCGCCCTCGTCGTGGTGGCTCCAGGCCGGGTGCTCCAGCGGTTCACCGCGTGCAACGATGCGAAAGATCTGGCTGTCCAGGCGGTGACCGCCCATCCAAACTTGCGACACCACGCCGGTGTCGACCAGCCGCGCGCCTTTGTTGGCGATGGTCGCGCGCACCGCCGTGTAGAGCGGCACGTAGACTGCTACGTCGCAGCCGCGGTGGGCCAGCGCTTTGGGCAGCGCCGCGGCCACTTCCCCCAGGCCGCCTGTCGAGATCCACGGCGTGACTTCCGCCGCGGCGAACGCCACGCGCAATGGGCCGACCATGTTTTTGCCCCCACCCTGTGCTGAGTCGATCGCACCACCCGATCGACGTTGCCCGTCACGCCTGGCTGGCGCGAATCGGATCGTTGGAGTGCCGCGTGGTGACCACGATGCGGTCGCGCAGCGCCTTGAATTGTTCAGAGGTAGCCTGGTCTTGCTCCAGCATGGCCGCCATGTCCAAGGCGACCTCGATCGGGCCGTCCTTGGGCACAAAGGTCCCCTTGGGCAGCACCACGATGCCCTTTTGCGTGATGAACGGGAAGCGCTGGGCGTCGGCCTCTTTGTCGTAGCCGATGGTCACACCCTCCGAGATCACCACGTTGGTGTCGGCGAGCACGTTCTTGAGCCAGCAGTGGCGGCCGACGCGGTCGCGGCTGCAGAGCACGCTGTTCTCGATGCTGGCGAAGCGGTGGAAGTAGCAGTCCACACCGGCAATGACGCCCACGAGCATCGCGCCCGACACGATCGTGCCTTCGCACACCAGCGAGTCGACCACCTGGCCGAATTCGCGCTGCTTGCCGGCGAGCACGAACTTGGCGGGCGGCAGCTGGTGCGGCATCGAGCGAATCGGCCACTTGCGGTTGTACAGGTTGAAGGTGGGCACCACCGCCCGCAGGTCCATGTTGGCGTCAAAGTAGCTGTCCAGCGTGCCCACGTCGCGCCAGTAGGGCTTGGCGTCGGCGGCCTCGCCGGGCACCACGTTGGTGGCAAAGTCGTAGATGAACACGCGCGCGCCGTCGCGGACCATGCGCGGGATGATGTCCTTGCCAAAGTCGTGGCTGCTCTCGTCAAGCTCGGCGTCGTGGATCAGCACCTCTTCCAAGACCTTGCGCTTGAAGAAGTAGTTGCCCATCGACACCAGGCACTGCTCGGGGTTGCCGGGGATGGTGGCCGCCGTGTCCACGCTGGGTTTTTCTTGGAAGCCGGTGATGCGGCCATTCGCGTCGACCTCGATCACGCCAAAGTGGCGCGCTTCGGCCTTGGGCACCGGGAACGCGGCGATGGTCAGGTCGGCGTCGATGGCGACGTGGTGGGCCTCCATCTGGCCCACGTCGAACTTGTAGATGTGGTCGCCGCCGAATACCGCGACGTGGTCCGCGTGATCGTCGTGGATGAGGTTCAAGTTCTGGTAGATGGCGTCGGCCGTGCCCTCGTACCAGTGCTCGCCGCGGCGCATTTGCGCGGGCACCGGCTCAACGAATTGGTCCGAGAGGGTGCCGCCCAAGTTCCAGGTGTGGTTCAGGTGGCGGATCAGCGAGCTGGCCATGTACTGCGTGAGTACATGGATGCGGTAGTAGCCGGAATTGATGAAGTTCGACAGCACGAAGTCGATGATGCGGTAGCGTCCTCCAAACGGTACAGCAGGCTTGGCGCGGTGCGAGGTGAGGGGCGCGAGCCGGGAGCCTTTGCCGCCGGCCATGATCATGGCGAGGGTACGGGCCATGAGTCCTCCGCGAAGGGGCGGCAAGTGCAGTGCCGCATCGGTGTCCATTGTCGCGCCAAGCCGGCCCGAAGTCGATAGCTTGAGCCGTTGCCTGGGCGTTGCTAAGCTTTGGCGGCGACACTGCCGGGTGTGCAAAGGATTTTCGATGACTTGCCGTTGCCGCCGCCTGGTTGGATTCCTGCTCGCGGCTTTGCTCGCACTGGCCGGCTGCGGCTCGCCCAACTCGGGCGCCAGCTTGAACAGCAGCGCCGGCGCCGACCTCGCCCAAGTGAGCAGCGACACCCAGACCGGCGACGTGCAGGTCAGCGACAGCGCAAGCAGCGACCTTGGCGTCGGTCCGGGCGATGCCACCGCCAGCGACGCAGGCAAATCCGACACGGGCAAGACCGACACGGGCAAGACCGACGCGAGCAAGACTGACGCCGCCGCCGACAGCGGCCCCGAGATCACCGTACCGAACACCGTGTGCGGCGACACGTTCTGCGGCGAAAGCGAGGACTGCTTGGGCTGCCCGTACGACTGCGGCGAGTGCACGGCCCAGTGCGGCGACGGCCAGTGCGGCAGCGGCGAGACCTGTGCAACCTGTCCCAGCGACTGCGGATCGTGCGCCACCGCCTGCAACAACGGGATCTGCGAACCCACCGAGAGCTGCGTGAGCTGCCCCAGCGACTGCGGCGACTGTCCGGGCAGCTGCGGCGACGGCACCTGCGGCGCCAACGAGGACTGTGACGGCTGCCCCGGCGATTGCGGCAAGTGCAGCAACACCCCGTGCAATCCCTTTGGATCGCAGACCTGCAAGCCGAACGAGCAGTGCTACCCCTACAGTGGCGGCGTGCTCGTGTGCTTGGGCGCTGGGGCCGCCACGCTGGGGCAGACCTGCAAGTACTTGATCGACTGCCAAAAGGGCATGGTGTGCGTCAACAGCACTTGCACGCAGATCTGCGACATGACGGGCAAGTCGGGCTGGAAATGCCCAGGCGGCAAGAAGTGCGTGCAGCTGGGGCAGCCGGGGAGCGAGGGCGCGGCGGTGGGGTCTTGCTTGTAGGCCAACTACTTGACTGCCTTATCCCGCGCCACCGCCGCCGAGAACCCCGTCGCCAACCAATCCGGCCGCTCCAGCTCGATCGCTTGACCAGTCGTGCCAAAAGCCTTGCCGCCAAGCCGGGATAGCGGATCCAGCGCCAGCGGGTCCACACCGTGCAGTGTGTCGCTCCAGATGGCGTCATCGATGTGGAAGCACAGCACCTGGCCCACCACCAGCGCCTGGGTAGCGGGCTGACCCAGCCAGACGATCTGGTCGAGCTTGCACTCCAGCTGGATCCGGCAGCTCGTCACCCGCGGCGGCGCGACGTGAACACTTGGCGCGGTGGGCAGTTGCAGGGCCTCCAGCTCGGAGGTGCCTGGCGGCAGCTCGGCCGCCGATTGGTTCACCGCCGCGGCCTGGTCGGCGCTGGGGATGTTGACCACGAACTCGCCGGTGGCCTGAATATTGGCAAGCGTGTCCTTGGGTTGCATCGTGCCGTCCACTCGGCGCTGGCCGATCGACAGGCACAGCAGCGGCGGCCGACTGGCCACCCCGGTAAAGAACGAGAAGGGCGCGAGGTTGCTGTGGCCGGCGCGATCCAGGGTCGAGACCCAGGCGATCGGCCGCGGCACGATGGTGGAGATCAGCAGGGCGTAGGCGTCTTTGGGCGAGAGGGCGGCAGAGTCGAAGCGCATGGCGATCCTTGGGCGCGCCAGGGAGGTGCGGCCGCGCAGCAGCATAGCGTGGCTGTGCTTGACCGGCGACGGCGGCCGGCGGACCATGCGCGGCGCCAGCGGCCTGGCGGCCGGCAAAGGACTCGACATGGCGATCTCGTACGAAGCGGTGGTGGTAGGCGGCGGTCCGGGCGGCTACGTGTGCGGCATCCGCCTGGGGCAATTCGGCAAGAAAACCCTGGTGATCGACGCGGGCAAGCTGGGCGGCGTGTGCCTGAACGTGGGCTGCATCCCCTCCAAGGCGCTGATCCACGCCACCAAGACCTACAAAAAGGCCAAGGACGGCGCGGCGATGGGCGTGATCGCCAAGGACATCTCGGTGGACCTGAAGCAGATGGTGGCGTGGAAGGACGGCATCACGGGCAAGCTGTCGTCGGGCGTGGGTCAGCTGCTCAAGGCGAACAAAGTCGACGTGTTGCAGGGCAAGGCGGTGCTGGACGGCCCCGGCCGGCTGCAGGTGACCAAGGCCGACGGCACGACCGAGACGGTTCACACCGAGGCGATCGTGCTGGCCACGGGCTCGTCGCCGATTCAGATCCCGGGTTTTGCCTTTGATCATCAGACGATCTTGGACTCGACGGACGCGCTGGCCCTGAGTGAGATCCCGGCGCGGATGGCCGTGATCGGCGGCGGCGTGATCGGCCTGGAGCTGGGTGAGGTCTATGCGCGTATTGGCACGCAGGTGACGGTGGTCGAGGCGGCCGAGCGCGTGCTACCGTTCTTTGACGCCGACGTGGTGCGCCCGCTGCAGCAAAAGCACGCCAAGCTGGGCATCAAGTACCTGGTTTCGCACAAGGCCAAGGGCTGGCGGCCGGGCGAGGGCGGCGGCGCGGTGCTGCAGCTAGAAGACGCCAAGGGTCAGCCGGTCGAGCTGGCCGTGGACAAGGTGCTGGTGGCGGTGGGGCGTCGGCCGAACAGCGCGGGCCTGGGCCTGGAGACGGTGGGCCTGCAGGCCGACGCGCGCGGCTTTATCGGTGTAGACAAGCAGTTGCGGACCAGTGTGCCGGGTCTGTACGCGATCGGCGACGTGGCCGGGGCGCCGATGCTCGCCCACAAGGCCAGCCGCGAAGGCGAGGTGGCGGCCGAGGTGATCGCCGGTCACCAGGGCGCGGCGATGGACGTGGCCTGCATCCCCAACGTGGTCTACACCGACCCCGAGATCGCCACCGTGGGGCCGACGCTGGCCGAGCTGGACAAGGCGGGCGTCAAGTACAAGACCGGCAAGTTCAATTTTGGTGCCCTGGGCCGTGCGCTGACGGCGAACGCGGGCGACGGCTTTGCCCGCATCGTCACGGGCGAAAAGGGCGACATCCTGGCGGTGCACATCGTGGGGCCGGAAGCGAGCGAACTGATTGCCGAAGCCGGGCTGGCGGTCGAGATGGCGGCCACAGCCGAGGACATCGCGCTGACCGTGCACGCCCACCCGACCCTGGCGGAAGCGATGCTCGAAGCCGCGCTCGCGGCGACCGGTCAGCCGCTGCACCAAGTAAAATAGCTAGATCTAAGGCTTTTCCAGCGCCGACTCGACCTGGTCGCGGATGGCCCGCAGCGCCGCATCGTCGCCGCCGCGGTAGATGCCCAGGATCTTGCCCTCCACGTCCAGCACATAGGTAGTCGGAAGCAGCGGCGGCCGCAGCCGCTCGCCAGTCCGCTGTTGGCTATCCCAGGCGATCGCAAACGGAATTTCGCGGCTGGCCAGGAACCGGACCAGGGCGTCGCGGTCCTCGTCCAGGCTGATCGCGAGCGCCCGCAGGCCCTTGCTTTGCAGCCGCTGGTAGAGCTGGCTGTGGTGGGCCAGGGCCTGGGCGCACGGTCCGCACCAGGTCGCCCACAGCTCGATCAGGGTGACTTTGCCGCGGAGTTGGGCCAGTTCGACGGGCTGACCGGTGCGCCAGTCGGTAGCCTCGATGGTGAGCACCTCGCCCACCTGCGGCGGCTTCGGCTCCACCCGCGGCGGCGCGGCGCAGGCGGCCAGCGTCAGAATCAGCGCTGCGGCCAGCGTGCAAATCGGCCCACTTCGTGCCATGGCTTTGTCCGATCGCGGCTTTGGCGCTTGCTCGCACCCGCCCCGACAGGGTAGCTTGAAGCGGTCGCCAGGCCAGCGCAAGCGGGGCCCAAGTCTGCCGAGGTGAGTATGTCCGAGCCCGCCAGCAGCCCGTCCGAGGTGCTGTTCCCCGCGCCGCAAGTGCCGGCCGGTACGTACAAACTTGACCTGAAGCTGGGGTTTCGCTGCAACAACAAGTGCGTGTTCTGCGTGCAGGGCGACAAGCGCGATCACGTGCTGGATCTGACCACGCAAGAGGCGATCGAGCGCCTGCGCCACGCCCGCGCCCACTGCGACGGGCTGCTTTTGACCGGCGGCGAGATCACCGTGCGCGATGACGTGCCCGAGATCATCCGCGCCGCCAAAGATATGGGCTACACCACCATCCAGGTGCAGACCAACGGCCGTCGGCTGGCGTACAAAAGCTATGCGCAAGCGCTGGTCGAGGCGGGCGCGACCGAGTTCAACCCCAGTCTGCACGGGCACGTCGCGGCGCTGCACGACGGTCTGGTCGGGGCCAAGGGCGCGTTCGTGCAGTGCACGGCGGGGATCAAGAACCTGACCGACATGGGCCAGCGGGTGCTCACTCAGACGGTGATTACGCGGCAGAACGTCACGTTTCTGCCTCAAATTGCTCGGCTTTTGGTGTCGCTGAAGGTCAGCCAGATTCAGTTCGCGTTCGTGCACGCCTTGGGCACCGCCGCGGCCACCTGGGACGACACCGTGCCGCGTTATCGCGACGTGCAGCGCTACCTGCCGCTGGCCCTGGACATCGTGCGCGCCGCCGGGATCTTCACGATCACCGAGGCGGTACCCTTCTGCTTCCTGCGCGGGCGCGAGTGGGCGGCGATCGAGCCGCGGCTGCCGAGCACCACGGTCTACGACGGCGATATCGAGATCGGCGACTACGAGCGCTACCGAATGGAGGCCGGCAAGCTCCACGGCCCGCCGTGCGAAAGGTGCTCGTGGAATCCGGTCTGCGAAGGGCCCTGGCGCGAGTACCCCGAGAAGTACGGTTGGGACGAGTTCGTGCCCCGCGACGACGCGCCGCCTGACCTGCGATGAACCCGCCGATCTGCTGCGACGTGGCCGTCGTCGGCTCTGGCCCGGCCGGCGCCGCGGTCGCCCGACACCTAGCACCCTTGTGTCAGATCGCTGTTTTTGAAGAGGGATCTCGCGCGAAACCGCAAGACCTTGGCCGCGACGGCTTCTTCGCCCTGGCGCACCTGTACCGCGATCTGGGCGGTGTGGTCGCCCAGGGCCGGGCGATGCTGCCGCTCATCCAGGGCCGGGCCGTCGGCGGCGGTTCGCTCATCAACGGCGCGATCTCATGGCGCCTGCCGGCCGATGTGCGCGACGCCTGGGTCGCCGCCGATCCGGGGCTGAGCGAAGTCTTGGAACCCCAGCGATTGCAGAACCTTTTTGACCAGATCGAGCGCGACCTGCACATCCAGCCCACCCCGGATGCGATCGCCGGCCCGAACAACCTGCTGTTGGCCAAGGGCGCCGAGGCGCTAGGGTTGGAGCACCGGCCGATCGCGCGCAACACGCTGGGATGCAAGGGGTTTGGTCAGTGCCTAGAGGGTTGTCCCCAAGGCGCCAAGCAGAGCATGGACCTGACCTATTTGCGCGACGCGGAGGTCGCTGGCGCCAAGATCCTTCCCGATCACAAGGTGTTGCGGGTCCTACACCGCGACGGCGCCGCTCACGGGCTGCTGGTCCAGTCGCCGCAGGGTCCGGTCGAAGTGCGCTGCAAGGGGGTGGTGCTGGCCGCGAGCGCCCTGCAGACCCCGGCGCTGCTGCAGAAAGCGGGGCTGGGCAACCGCCACGTGGGCCAGCACTTGATGGGGCACCCCGGCGCGTCCCTGACGGGGCGCTTTGCCGAACCGGTGCGGATGTGGCAAGGCGCGACCCAGGGGCACGAAGTCATCGGCCTGCGCAAAGAGGGCTTGAAGTTCGAAGCCTTGGGCTACGATGCGGCCCTGGCGGCGATGCGGCAAAAGGGCGTGGGGGCCTCGCTCGCGCGGGCGATCGACGACCTGGACCACTGGGCGCATTGGGGCGTCGCCGTGCGCGCTGAAGCGGAAGGCACGGTCCGGCCTGGGCTTTTGACGCCGCTGCAGGTTCGCTATGGCCTGACACCGGCGGACATGCACAAGGTGCGCCGCGGGGTGGCGGTGATGGCGCGGATGATGGTGGCGGCGGGGGCCGAGGTGGCCATGCCAGGCGTGCACGGCGCGGCGGCCGAGCTGCGAACCCTTGACGAGATCGACCAGTTCGAGCGCGAGGCGTCCGTAGACCCGCGCGCGTGGCCGATGGCGATGACGCACCTCTTTGGCACTTGCCGGATGGCGAGCGACCCGCAACGCGGCGCCGTGGCTCCCGATTTCACACTGTACGGCACCAAGGGGCTCTGGGTCGCCGATTCGAGCGTGTTTCCAACCAATACGGGCGTCAACCCGCAGACCTCGATCCTCGCTCTGGCGACGCTGTGCGGTCAGGCGGTCGCGCGGCAGGTTGGCTAGGAGCCTGTAGGCAAAATGGGCGACACTACATGTTCATTTAGTTATACATTATGATCTTATTGGGTGTCGCCAGTCTCCTAGCCTTTTTCGTTTGTCCAACTGGCCGAAAATCGCCCGAAGTGAATTCGTGCGATTTCAGCCAGTTGCCGCCGCGCAAGACGCGGCGCTAGGATTGTGCCGGGATTATCCCGACACGCTCCTAGCTGCCCCAAAAAGGCCAAGGGCCCGAGCGTTTCCGCCCGAGCCCCCAGCACTTTCCTATCGCTAGGCCGACTTACTCGGTCTCGTTGTCGCGGAAGATGGCGGCCGAACCCTGCATGTCGCACTCGGCGCCGGTGGACTTCGGATCGCCCTTGCCCACGAGCTGGAAGGTCGACATGGTGGTGTCGCAGTCCAGGTCGGCGTTGGCTTCGGCGGTGAAGATGGCCTGGCCGTACAGACCCGAGCTCTGGTAGCTGTAGATGAAGTAGTGCTGATCGGTGATGGCGAACTTCAGCGCCGACCAAGTGGCGTTGTTCCAGTTCAGCGGGTTGGCGTCGCAGCGCTCGTCGTTGTCCGCGTCGTTCTGGTCGATGCAGCACGAGGTGCCGGTCGGGGTGCCGATGGCGTTGGCCGGGAACTGGCACTCGATCTTCTTGCCGGTGCCCTTCTCGGTGCGCGGCGCGCTGTAGTACGAGGCCGAGCCCTTCTTGATCAGGTCCAGCATTTCGTTCGCTTCAGCAGCCTTGGCCGAGCGCATGTACTTGGTGAACTGGGGCACGGCGACGACGGCCAGAATCGCGATGATGGCCACGACGATCATGAGTTCGATGAGGGTGAAGCCCTTTTCGTTACGGAAATTCTTCAGCATTGTCTGTACTCCTGACCGGCGTTGCCGGCAACTGCGCCACGCTGACCCGTCCGGCACTCGCCGTCGGCCAACCGCTGTCACGTTGGGGTACCCATCGGGCCCCGGATGACCGCTGCCATTTTGGATACCCGTTAGAGCGTTCCGCGAGGGAGGCTCTCGCGACCGGCGGTGCGGCCGCACACGCTACTCTTGCACGAGCGATGCCAATCTTGGCGCATTCGTTCTAGAACTATGAAAACGTTTGGATAAATGAGTGCCACTCGCTGCCGCATCGCCCCTTCGCGCGGGCCAGGATGGACGCGATGCGGCACCTGGGTGACAAAAAATGTCAGCGCTCCGCGCCTGGCACGAACCCAAGGCGGTCCCCGCTGGCCGTGGGCGCCAAGCCGATTCAAGTTTCCGTGTTGCGAGAGTTCGGTCCGCGGACTACGAATTGCTGTCCGCACCGTACTTGGCGAGCTTGTAGCGCATCGATCGGAAGGTCAGACCCAGCAGGCGGGCCGCATCGGTCTTGTTGCCGGCGGTCTGGCGCAGCGCCGCGTCCATCACCCCGCGTTCAAAGCGGTCGATGAGGGCCTCTAGGTCAACAGGACTGTTGGTCTTTTCCAGCCACCGGTCCACAGACTCGATGGTGCGCTGCACCTGATCGACGGGTTTGAGCACGGCCTCTTCGCGGGCCGCGTTCGCTCCGGTGCCGCCTAGCCAGCTGGACTGGCCTGGATCGGGCAACCAAGTGGGCGAGATGCGATCGCCGGGCTCCAGGGCCACCGCGCGCTCAACCAGGTTCTCGAGCTCGCGGACGTTGCCCGGATACGGGAGCGTCGTGAGGATCGCCTCGGCCTCGGGATCGAAATCCTTGATATCGCGACCCATTCGCTGTGCAAACTGCGTGAGGAAGTGGCGGGCCAGCGGCAAGATGTCTTCGCGGCGCTCGCGGAGGGGTGGCATGCGGACTTCGATGACGTTGAGGCGGAAATAGAGGTCGGCGCGGAACCGCCCTTCCTGCACAGACTCGCGGAGGTTGCGGTGGGTGGCCGCCACCACGCGGACATCGACGGGGACTTCGCGGGTATCGCCGACTGGGGTCACGACGCGCTCTTGAAGGACGCGGAGGAGCTTGACTTGCAGGCCCAGGCTGAGCTCGCCGATCTCGTCCAGGAAGATGGTGCCGCTGCTCGCCGCCTCGAAAAGACCCTTCTTGTCTTTGGTGGCGCCGGTAAAGCTGCCGCGGACGTGGCCAAAAAGCTCGCTCTCCATGAGCTGTTCGGGGATGGCGCCGCAGTTCAGTGCGACGAAGGGACGGCTTTTGCGTTCGCTGCCGTCGTGGAGCATGCGCGCGACGAGCTCCTTGCCGGTCCCCGACTCGCCCTGGATGAGCACGGACGAGGGCGTGTTGGCGACGCGGCGGATGAGCTGGACCACGTCGTCCATCGCCTTGGATTTCCAGATGAACTGCGCCTTCTTGGCCGAGCCTTGCGCCAGCTTCTTCTTGAGCTGCTGGTTTTCGGCCACCAGCTGCGATTTTTCGAGGCATTTCTGGATGATGAGGCGCACTTCGTCGAGCTTGAAGGGCTTGACGATGTAGTCGTACGCCCCGCGGCGCATGGCATCTAGGGCGGTCTCTGTGCTAGAGAACGCTGTCATGACAATAACTTGCGTGTTCCAGTCGCTGGCCTTGATGGCGTCGAGGAGCTCGAAGCCGCCCATACGGGGCATGCGGAGGTCGGTCAGAACCAGGTCGAAGTGCCCCTGCTGGAGCTGCTCCAGGGCGCGCTGGCCGTTGCTGGCCACCTCGACCTCGTGGCCCTCTTTGCGGAGAAAGATGGTCAGGAATTCGCGGAGCGAGAGCTCGTCATCAACGATCAGCAGGCGTGCCATGCGGGCTCCAGGGTGGTGGGGGACCGCCGGGGCCGAAGCGACCGTGCCCAAGGGCCCTGCCGCCAGGGCGAGCGTAGCACAGAATCCTGGGGCGGCAATCGGGTCCGGTGACGGTGGGGCGGTGCTCGCCGGATCCGGCGCGATCGGGCCATCCACCCCTGCGCTTGGGCAACTGCGGCGGGGCTCAGGGGAGCGGCCGGGCGGCGTGGGGTGGGACGGCGGTTCCCTCGACCGTGATGGGGGCGTCGGTCGGGTTGACGGCGGCGCGCTGGCCGGTGCCGAGCCGCCACACCGTGGGCAGGACATGGGTGCTCTGCTTGCCAAGAAAGTCCTTGAGACCGCTGACCAAGCTGGCTGGGGGCAGGCCCGACAGCGCGGCTTCGGGGATTGCCGGACCGTGGAGGGCGGCCTGGGTCCACGGCGTCTGCAGGGCCTGGTCCAGGCGCTCGCCCGGCAGCTTGGTCAGGTCGTCGCTGAGCCACCAGCCGCCGCCGGCCGCCGCCACCGTCAGGGCGCCAAAGCCGACCTCGTCGGCGGTCAGGCTGCGGAGCAGGACCGGGTCGGCGTCGCACGCCACCGCAAAGCAGTACGGCCACCGGACCGACAGCGTTCGCAACTGGCTGGGGAGGAACGCCCAGACCGCACCGAAGGTTTCGAGGGCGATGTCGCTGCCCTGCCGCCATGCGCCGACCCGGCCGATCGTGCCCAGCGGCGGGGCGCCCACGGCGAGGAGCTTGACCTTGGGTCCCGCGGCTTTCTGTATCAATTCCAATGATCTGACATAAGCCTGCATTCCTGTCAGAGGCTCGTGGCGGGCGCCTTCCCAGGTGCCGGCGAACAGGAAATCGATCTTGAGCAGCGTGAGCCCGGCGTCGGCCAGCGCCTTGATCTCGGCGGACAGGTGCGCAGCTGCGTCGGGATGGGTCACGTCCAGGACGCGCATGTTGCCGTTCTTCAGGTGATTGTAGACCGCGCCGCCCACGAACCAGTCTGGGTGTTCGGCGACGATGGGCAGCTTCTCGCTGACCAGCAACGGCGCCAGCCACAGGCCCATCGCGAAGCCGTCCGCCTTGGCCTTGTCGACCAAGCCCTTGAGACCGCTGGGGAACTTATCGTTGCTGCGCCAGTCGCCCCAGGCCACCTGCCAGCCGTCGTCCAGCACGATGCGGCGCCCCGCGGTCGGGTAGGCGGCGAGCGCGGCGGGGCTGGCGAGGACTTCCTTGGCTTTGGCGAGGTTGGCGAGGAAGCTGGGCTCGCTGACGGAATCCCAGAGTTCGTACCACGAGTTCCAACCCAGTTCCGGATCGTCGCGCCGTCCGCTCCAAAGCTTGGCGACGGATTGCCACGTCGATTTGCGGTCGGTGGTGCCGAGGATGACCCACGGCTCGCTGCGGACGATCTGCCCCTTTGCTCCGTGGACGGCTTCGCCGGTGGCGCCCGAGACGAGGCGGATTCCCCCGGAGCCTTGGGCGCTCCACACCTGGACCCAGCTGCGCCAAGTGTCCGCGGAAAGGGCCGACACGACTAGTGCATTCTTGTCGCCGCTGACTTCGGTCGACCACCAGCTGAGCTCGGCGCCGGTGCGCATCACCTCGCTGTCGCCGCGCACGGCCAGTGCCGCAGCGGTCGCTGTTTCGCTGGGTTGCGCGTCGCGCAGGGCGAGGACGCCGGACTGCGACCAGCTCTGGAAGCCCTGGGACCACCACCGGTTGGCGCCCGGTACCGACCACGTTCCAGCGAGCTCGAAGCCCTGCACGGTCGCGTCCTGGGCGAGTTCGAGCTCGACGGTCCAGGCGGGAATCCCCGGAGTGGCCCCCACCGCCTGCTGCCGCACCCAAAGCTTCCCGAAGGGTGCCAGCGGGCAGGCGAATTCGGGCGGGTAGTCGATCTGCGTCAGGCCTACGCAGGCGCCGGTGGGCGCCAGCCACTCGCCGTTCACCATGGCACGCGGCGCCAGCAAGACGTTCCCGGCTTTCGACGTGGTGTGTACCTTGCCCGCGACGGGCCCAACGCTCGGGACCGACGCAGGTGCTGCGACGTCGCTGCTGGCGCATCCGACCAACACTGAGAGCGCGAGAATACTGCTCCTGAAACAAAGCACCCTCGTGTCAGATCCATGAACATACTCTGAAATTGATGGGTGAGGCACGGTCGACTCCCGATTGCTTCCTGGGCGCGCGGCGATTGTAGACCGCTTGCCCGCGCAACCCAACTCCCTCAAGATCGCGGCTATGCTGAAGCAGCCGATCCCATACCAAGGCAGCAAGCGGCGGCTCGCCCCACAGATTGCCCGCCATTTTCCTAGCCCAATCAGGGTGTTGTACGAGCCGTTCGCGGGCTCGGCGGCCATGGCCCTGTACGCCGCGAGTCACGGCCTGGCCGAGCGCTTTGTGATCGGCGACGCTCTGACTGAACTCGCTGAACTGTGGACGGAAATCCTGCGCGCACCCGACCGCGTGGCCGACGCCTACGCCCTGCGCTGGGCCGAACCAGATGGCTACAACGCGGTGCGCGAGCGCTTCAATCGGACGCGTGACCCGTTTGATCTTCACTACTTGTTGGCACGCTGCGTCAAGAACGCGGTGCGGTTTTCGGCGCGCGGCGACTTCTCGCAGTCGGCCGACCGGCGGCGGTTGGGGGTACATCCCGACCGGCTGCGCGCCGCGGTGAGCCAGGCCCATCGGCTGCTGGCTGGGCGGTGCGAGGTCCGCGCCGGGGACTGGCTGGCGACCGTCCACGACGCAACGATGGATGATTTGGTCTTTCTCGACCCGCCCTACCTGGGCACCACGATTGGGGCCGACCGTCGCTACGCCATGCAGATGCGCTCCGAGGAACTGCTGGCCGGCCTGTATCAGCTGCAGTTGCGGGGGGTTCCAACGCTGCTCTCTTACGACGGGCGCACCGGTGCGGGGCCCGTAGCGGCCGCGCTGCCGGCGGACTTGCGCGGCGAGCGCCTGTGGCTGGATGGCGGCCGCTCGGCGCAGGCGACTTTGCTGGGCCGGAGCGAGCGCACCGAGGAGTCGCTTTACGACTTTACCGCTTGGCGCCCAGGGCAATAGTCCCTGCCTTGGGATTGGCTTATCGAGCATGCGGGCGGTGTTCTGGGCGTCCCGGTCCGGGTCGCAGGGCGCGGGCTGGCATCGGGGCTACCTGCCCGGACCGTCGCGCTGCGGCCGCCGGTCGTTGCGAAACCCTGGATGAATCCAGGATTCTTGCTCCCGGCGGTGGCGACGCTCCCGCGCGCCGCCACCCCTCTGGGGCCTGCATCGCTGACGCGGCGCACGTTCCGCAGTGATTACGGGGAGTAGAAAATGGCCCCCAGCCTGCCTTCGCAACCTGCCGTCGCAAGGGCGTCGCTTTGACGCGGGCCGCGCGCGCGGCGTAGCCTCAGTGCAATGGCCCAGAGGGTCCGTTTTGGCGGGTGTGCGATGGATGGCGCGGCGGTCGGCACCGGGTGGCGTGGGCGCTTGCAACTGCTCAACCTCCGTTGGGTAACGGCCTTGGCCCTGTTCGCGTGGCCCGGCTCCGCCTCCGCTGCGGAACCGCGCGCCGCCGTGATGTCTCCCAACGGTGCCTGGGAGTTTGTCGTCTACGACGAGCCCGACGAGCGCGTGCGGCAACCGCATCTCGAACGAGACTATATGCGGCGCCGCGTGGTCGTGTCGTCCATCGAGGCGGGCGCGCGGCCGATCGAGCTGTCCGAGACGCAGGCAGTCGGGCAGATCCAGTGGTTGCCCAAGTCGCAGGGCTTGGTCTTCTCTGATGCCGGGTCGCTCTATGTGGCTGCCCCGCCGCGTTTCTTGCCCAAGTTGCTGGTGGCGGCGCGGGCCGTGCCAGGCGCCGATGGCTGGTTCGGCCGCACTTGCGAGGCCTTTGAGGTGGCCAAGAACGGCAAGCACCTCCTGTGCGCGCACTCCGACGGCGTCGGTCGCGGCCCCTATTTCTACGTCCACATGAGCAGCCCGACCTTTGCGGTGCCGCTTGACGACGAGCGAGGGCGCTACGACTTCGCCATCGACGCCGAGGGCTTGGTGCGCTTGACCGGCGTCGATGCCCCGGCCGGTGCGACCGATTGTGCCATGCCAACGCCCACGGGCCAGCGCCGCCTGCGCTTGCGAGCCGCGGTGGACGAGCGCTATCGCGCTAACCCGCAAGCCGAATTCGTGCTTGACCACGCCCTGGTCGCCCACATCTGGGCCGATATGGAATACAACGGCCTCACGGTACGGCCCTTCGCGATGACGTATCCGATTGCCCTGAAGTTCGACGAAATCACGCAGCAAGTCAGCATTGGCAATGGCTTTGGTCAAGCTGTGTCGCCAAGTCCGGCAGACGGCCTGCCCGATTGGCAGCCGTTGCTCGACGACAACGGGCGCTGCCAGGCGGCCCAGGCGCGGGCCAAAGCCGACCGGGCCGTGCCAGACGCCGCCGAAAAGGCTGGGCAAGACATCGTCCGCCAGACCTGGAAGCGGGTGGCCAATTGCTACTTGCTGAACGCGGATGATCCAGTGTTTACGCAGTTGACCGTGCAGGCCCTGCTTCGCGGTGACGGATTGGTTACCCAAGCCAAGCTCTTGCCGCCACATGCCCGCAATAGTGGACTTGCTCGCTGCGCAGCCGAACAAGTGACCAGGGTGCGGCTCGCATTGCCCAACGGTCCCGCGCAGCGCCTCGTGCTTCGGTTTCGCGTGGGTGGCTGAGGCGCTGACCGGGCCCTGGGCTGCACAACACCTTTAGAGATTTGGCGAATTTGCGCCAGGTTGGCCGTGCCTCGCTGGCGAGCAGCAGGTCGGGCCACCGATCTAAGGCTGCCGCAAATCAGCAACTCTGCCAATTTGCGCGCCTTCTTGAACTTGCCGAACAGGCGCGACATCACGCCGTGCCCCACCGCCGCACTTCGCGCACAAATCGACCCCACCCGAACCCCCGAAAAGAAAGCCCCTCTCTCCAGTGCGTTGGAGAAGGGGACCCCGCGGTGGCGCCAAAAAGCGCCACGCCCGGAGTCCAGTGGACTCCGGGCGAGCGGGGAGGCTGCCGGCGTAGCCGGCGGGGTGTGAGGCGGCGTTACGGCGAACGCGAAGCTGAACTAGTTCAGCTTCAAGTTCCCGAACTTCTCGCGAACCAAGTCCCCAATCGTCGTCGCGCCAGCCGTCGGGTTCTCAAACGACGACTCGTCGTCATCGTTGTCCACCCGCTTGATCGACAGGCCCAGCTTGCGCTCCTCGGGGATGACCGAGATGACCTTGACCTTGACGGTCTGGCCTTCCTTCAGCGCGTTGTGGATGTTGTCGACCTTCTCCTCGGCGATTTCGCTGATGTGCAGGAAGCCCTCGATGTAGTCGTCCAGCTCGACGATCGCGCCGAAGTCCAAGATCTTGGCGACCTTGCCCTCGTGGCACGAGCCGCGGCCGTACTTGCGCTGCACTTCGGACCACGGATCCGACTGCAACTGCTTGATACCCAGGCTGAAGCGCTCCTTGTCGGGGTCGATGGCCAGGACCACCGCCTCGAGCTCGTCGCCCTTCTTGTAGATGTCCTGCGGGTGCTTGACCTTGTGCGACCAGCTCAGGTCGGTCACGTGGCACAGGCCGTCGATGCCGTCTTCGATGCCGATGAAGATGCCGAAGTTGGTGATGTTGCGGACCACGCCCTTGACCTTGCTGCCGACCGGGTAGGTCTGGGCCAGCACGTCCCACGGGTTCTGCTCGATCTGCTTCATGCCCAGCGAGATCTTCTTGTTGCGCTGATCGATGTCCAGGATCTGCGCCTCGACGTCGTCGCCGATGGACAAAACCTTGGAGGGGTGCTTGACGCGCTTGGTCCACGACATCTCGCTGATGTGGATCAGGCCCTCGACGCCGCCCTCCAGCTCGATGAACGCGCCGTAATCGGCCAGGCTCACGACCTTGCCCTTGACGCGCATGCCCACGTGGTACTTCTGCTCGATCGTCAGCCACGGATCCTCGAAGTTCTGCTTCAGGCCCAGGCTCACGCGCTCGCGATCCGGGTCGTACTTCAGGACCTTGACCTTCACTTCCTGGCCGACTTCGAACAGTTCGCTGGGGTGGTTGACCCGCGCGTAGCTCATGTCGGTGATGTGCAGCAGGCCGTCGATGCCGCCCAGGTCGATGAACGCACCGTAATCGGTGATGTTCTTGACGATGCCGTCGACCACCATGCCCACTTCGAGCTTGCCGAGGGTCTGGCTCTTCAGGGCCTCGCGCTGCTTCTCCAGCAGGGCGCGACGGCTCAGGACGATGTTGCCGCGCTTCTTGTTGAACTTGATGACCTTGAAGTGGAAGCGCTGGCCGATGTACTTCTCGAGGTTGCGGACCGGGCGCAGATCGACCTGGCTGCCGGGCAGGAACGCCTTGACGCCGATGT
The DNA here is from genome assembly GCA_037441385.1 of Myxococcales bacterium. Taxonomy (GTDB): domain Bacteria; phylum Myxococcota_A; class UBA9042; order UBA9042; family UBA9042; genus SXRM01. The sequence continues at coordinate 6,440 of JBBISH010000048.1, read as the reverse complement.
CGACCGTGAGGCCGCCCTTGACGCGACCGGTGATGACGCCTTCGACGAGCTCTTCGTTCTCGCAGGCTTCGGCGATCTCGTCCCAAATACGCAGGCGGTCGGCCTTCTCTTTGCTCAGCTCGACCAGGCCGTTGTCGTTCTCGCGGTTCTCGACGTAGACGTCGATCTCGTCGCCCGGCTGGACGCTGATCGAACCGTCGTGTTCGGTGAATTCAGCCAGCGGGATCTGACCTTCGCTCTTGTAGGCGATGTCGACGATCACGAAGTCCTTGTTGACCGACAGGACCTTGCCGCGAACGATCTCGCCCTCGATCACGTTCTGCTGCTTTTCCCACTCGAGAAATGCTTTCTCAAAATCCTCGTCGATCATGAAACCTTGCGTATTTGCGGACATATTCTTTCCTTTGCTCTCGACCGCTCGCGCGCGGCCACCTCGACGTGAGGGGCGCTGCGCTGCTTGAAGAATTCGCGAGACCGGCCAAATGCCCTGTTCAGGGGCGCGGTATGGTACGCCCGCGGTCCGGGGCGGTCAACCCAAAACCGCAGTCCCCGCCGTCGCCTTCGCTCGCGGTTCGGCATTGAAAACCGGCCGATTTGCCGTATGCTCAGGGTGGGTTCTTGCGTGCGCCCCAGCCACCCGTGTGCGATGGCGCCGACCCAGGCCGAGATGACTCGGCAATTCGCTGCGAGGTTGCGATGTTGGCCCATGTCCGCCGAGTAGTCTGGCCGATCGCCTGGTGGCTCCTCCTCGCGTTTGGCACCCAGGCTTGCAGCGACACGCTCCAGGTCGGCACGGTGGTCTACCCCGACGCCGGGCTATTTGGCGACGGCGGCAACCTCAACACCAAGAAGGACGTCAAGGTCAGCGACACCGCGCCGATCGGCGACGTGGACAACACGCCCGACGCCGGAGAACAGGCGGATATCCCGCTCAAACGCGAGATCATCCTGATGCTGAACACCCAGGTCGTGCAGATGCTCGCGCCCAGCGGGAAGCTGCCGATCTACGCCAAGGTCATCGACTACACCCACGGCGGCCCGGCCGACGGCGTGGCGGTGATGTGGGAGATCATTGAAAACAACGGGATGAACGGCCCCGGCGCGGGCGCCCTGGACTCGGCGAACACCTTCACGGATGGTGCGGGCCTGACCGGCAACGTCTTTGACGCGAACAAAAGCCCCGCGGTCGACTACAAGCTGCGGGTGAGCTGCGAGGCCGCCGATCCGGTCGACGTGGTCATCTCCGTCACCGACAACCCCAAGGGCGGCATCAAGGTCAAGATGCTGTACGACAACCAGGTTTCGCTGGGCCAGGTCACCGTGCGCGTGATGCCGTCGCCGTTTGCCTGCGTCGGCTTCAAGCCGGTGTACCCCAGCGAGGGCTGGGTGGGCAGCCAGACGACGATCTTGACGGATACGCCTGAATTTACGCCGCTTCCGGCAGACAAGAAGTACGGCGTCTACGTGATCGGCAAGGACCTAGCGGGTCACCTGGCGGCGGCGGGCTGTGCGGACGCCGTGCTGGTCATCGACAAGCAGACCACCGAAGTGACCGTGTCGCTGGCCACTTTGCCGCTGCAGGCGGCGGGCCCGTACGACATGATCAACCACTTCGACTTCACCGGGGCGATCCCTGGGCAGTTGGGGCAGATCCTCGATACGGCCGTGCAGATCTTCTATGATCCCGGCGCCTTCCTGATTGCTCAAGTCAAGAATCTGGTCAAGCAGGTGCTGCCGTCGATCGTCGTCGACGCGGCGTTCGGGCTGTTCGAGGACGCGCTGAGCAAGGTCGTGACGGACTGGCTGCTCAACAAGAGCCCGCCCTGGCTGCAGAGCTTCTTCCAGATGGGCCAGGACGTGATGCAGATCGTCAAGAAGCTCGAGATGATTGGCGTCCTCAAGATCTACAAGGTCACCAACGACTTCTTCATCAAGGGTGAGATCGATTTCACCGGCGTCAACCTGTACTGGAAGCTGGGTTGCGACAAGAACGATCCGAACTACGCGGATTGTGGCAAGTTCTCGCTCGATGCCTCCAAGGCCTCTACGGACCCGAACTTCCCGCTCGACTTCTTCTCGGGGACGCTGACGGGCTCGGTGTCTGAGCAGAAGAAGCTGTCGATCGACTCGTCGACCATCAAGCTCAACTACGGCAAACTCATCCTGTTCGTCCTGACCCAGGTGGTCCTCAAGAAGATCACGGGCGAGACGACGTTCATCGGCGCCATGCAGAAACTGGTGAACTGCGCCGGCATCGCCTCGGGCATCGGCAACTCGATCCTGGGCAAGCTGGGCCTGTCGGAGTCGACGGTGAAGGGCTTCTGCGACACCACCGTCAGCCTGTTGGTGCTGCCACTGGAGCAGTACATCGGCGGCCTGGCCCTGGATTCGAACTTGTCGCTCACCGGCAAGTGCATGATGGAAGACAACAACGATGACCTGAAGGTCGACAAGCTCACCGACGGCGTGTGGACGGGCACCATCAACGTCCAGGGCGCGGCCGGCAAGGCGTTCAAGGGCGATTTCACGGCCACCCGCCAGCCCGGTTTCTAGCCCGCATCCCCACACAGCATCTCCCCAATGCACCCTTGTGTCAGATCTATGATGATACTTACGAATTTGCGATTTTCTGCACGGCCCGCGCTGCTGGTTCTGGGCCTTGCGGCAGCCAGTTGTGGCGGCGCCCAGCTCGAGGAGCTGCAGGGCGAGCCGGCGAGCGTCAAGGCCCACACCGTGTCCGTCAGCCGGCGCACCCACCCGGCGGTCGACGGCTGCCAGCGGTTTGTGGCGGCGATGCGGCGCGGCGACGTGGCGGCGGCCTGGGGGCAGCTGTCCAGCGATACGCGGGCGGCCCTGGTCAAGCGGGCGCAGTTGGCTGGGCTCAAGGGGCAAGACCTGTTGCTGCTCAAGAAGTTGCCGCGAGCGACCGACAAGGGGACCGCGCTGGACCAGGCGGCGCCCTTCGACCCGGTGGTCGTGTTCGCCCTGGCCGACCTGAAGACGCTGCAACTGGTGGCGACTGCGGCGGACGACCGCGTCGTTGCTCAGGATCTGGAGATCGGCGACGGCGCCGGCCACAAGCGCAAGGTCGCGATGCGGTTCGAGGGCTATGCCTGGACGCTGCACGATCCCAGCCTGGGTGGTCTCTAACCTACCGAACTAGCAAAACTTTCTGCGCGGGCTCGCTGCCCGCCAACGGCCGCGCCATGACTTTGACCGGAGCCAGTTCCCTTTCGATTGCCCAAAAGGCTCACGCTCAGGCGGAGTTGGAGGGGATCGGCAGCCAGATGCAGCGCCATGTCTACATCGAGACGATGGGCTGCCAGATGAACGTGTACGACACCGAGCGGATGCAAGAGGCTTTGGCGTCAGCGGGTTATGTGCCCACCAGCGAGGTCGAGCGCGCTGACTTGGCCATCGTGAACACCTGTTCCGTGCGCGACAAAGTCGAGCACAAGGTCACGTCGCTGCTGGGTGTGTGGAAGAAGCTCAAAGAATTCAATCCCGATCTCGTCCTTGGCATGGCGGGCTGCGTGGCGCAGCAAGAGGGGCAGAAGCTCCTGGACAAGCTGCCGCACTTGGATCTGGTGGTGGGGCCGGACCAGATTGCGCAGTTGCCCGGCCTGGTTGAGGCCCGCCGCGCCCAGAACCAGCGCCAAGCCGCCACCGCCTTTGTCCACCGCCGCGACTACGCGTTCCCCGAGCCCGTGGCGCCGAGCGACGGCCGGGTGACCTCGATGGTCACGGTGATGAAGGGCTGCAACAAGGTCTGCAGCTTCTGCATCGTGCCCTTTACCCGCGGCCGCGAGGTCAGCAAGCCGGCGGCCGACGTGGTTCGCGAGGTGCAGTTGCTGGTCGACGCAGGGGTGCGCGAGGTCACCCTGCTGGGTCAAAACGTCAACAGTTACGGCAAAGATCGCGAGGGCGAGGTCGATTTTGCCGAGCTCATCCACCAAGTCGCGGCGGTGGACGGCCTGGAGCGCATTCGCTTCACCACCTCGCACCCGATGGACTGCACGGACGCGCTGATCGAAGCCTTCGCCACCTGCAAAAAGCTAATGCCGTTCTTCCACTTGCCGATTCAGTCGGGCTCGCCGGCCGTGCTCGCAGGGATGCGGCGCCACCACGGCGTGGACGACTACCTGGAAAAGGTGGACAAGCTGCGGCGGATCGCCCCGCACGTGGCGCTGTCCACGGACCTGATCGTCGGCTTTCCCGGCGAGACGCTTGACGATTTTGAGATGACGATGCAGCTGCTCGACCGCGTGCGCTACGCCACCCTGTACAGTTTCATGTACTCGGCCCGGCCGGGGACGCGTGCCGCCGAGCTGAAGGATGACGTGCCGCTGGCCGAAAAGAAGCGCCGTCTTCAGCGGTTGCAGGCTGTGCAAGACGCCATGACGGCCGAGTGGCTGGCCGGCTTCCACGGTCGCGAAGTCGAGGTGCTGTTCGAGGGGCCGTCGCGTCTGCACGAGGCCGGGCCGCAGAGCAAGCTCAGCCAGGTCCGCGAGAGCCGCGGCCTGCAGGTGATGGGGCGCACGCCCGAGAACCTGAAGGTCAACGTGCCGGTCGACACCCCGGATCAGCTCGCGGCGCTCGTCGGCCGGCTGGGCCGTGTGCGGATTGACCTGGTGGGCCAGAATTCGTTGGGTGGCCAGTTGGTCTGACACGAAGCACCCTTGTGTCAGATTTATGAAATCTAAGATGAATCTCCGCAACCTTGCGATCCGGCTACGGCTGGCGCCGGCCCTGGCCTGGAGCGCGACGATCTGGTGGTCGTCGTCGCGGACCTGGCCCGAGGCGCGGCCTGTGCTCGACGGGCTGCCGGGCTGGCTGCTGGCCGTGCTCGCGGTCGTGCCGCCGGACAAGGTCGTGCATACGGCGATCTACGCGCTGTTGGGGGCGCTGTGGCGGCTGGGCCTGCGCGGCCGCCGGGCCTCGCTGCAAGCCTGGGTGTTCGCGACGGCCTTTGGCGGCCTGGACGAGATCCACCAAAGCTGGGTCCCTGGGCGCTCCTGCGACGCGTGGGACCTCCTTGCCGACGCGACCGGCGCGGCCGCCGCCGTGGCCTGCTGGACCTTGCTGGCCAAACGCGCTAAACCGCCTGCCCCATGACCGCCACCGCACCCCGCCGCAACCTCATCGCACACATCCTCCACACCTTCTTCGTCCAGGCCTGGGCGCGCATCGACGCCCGCGATCGCGGCCAGGCCCGGGTCGGCAAAGTCGGCGCGCGCACCGCCGCCGTCATCACCGCCGTCACGGCCTCGCTGATGCTGGTGACCCTGCGTTTTGTCGTGATGGATCAGCAGGTCCAGGCCCGCCTTGCCGCCGCCGCCGTCGATGCCGCCTTCGCGCTGGACAATGGCCTGGGCGTCTGGCTCGCCCCCTACGCCCCGCTGCTCGACAACCTCTCTGCTGCCGATCACGAACAGCAAGGCTACGTCGTCATCCCCGCCGGGGTGGTGCGCATCGTCTTTGGCTTGCCTCTCAGCGAGTTCTACATGGCGCCGCGCGACTACGCCAAGCACTTGCCGATCTACGCGCTGCTTTTCCTCCCTGTGGCGCTATCGGTCATCGGCGTGGCGCAGAGCCCCGAGTTCCAGATGCACTACCCCTTCCACACCTCGCACGTCGGCGTCGGCGGCCAGATCGCGTGGGAGATCGGCTACGGCATCCAGTTTTTTGCCCTTGAATTCTTCTTCCGCGGCTTCATCTTGCGCGGTCTGGCCGCGGACATGGGCGCGTCGGCGATCTTGGCGATGTCCATCCCCTACTGCATGATCCACTTCGGCAAACCACTGCCCGAGTGCCTTGGCTCAATCCTGGCTGGCACCGTCCTCGGCACCCTGGCCATGGACACCCGCAGCATCTGGGGCGGCGTCACCATCCACGTCGCGGTGGCCTGGCTGATGGACGGATCGGCGTTGTGGCTCAAGGCGAAGGGTCACGGCTGAGCAAAAAGTCGATTATGTATAGGTAGATACATCGCGCAGCCCGCGGCCATCGTCAGCGCCGCGATCGTCAGCCCCGGCCCTAGCCCGAGCGGCGCGCCGATCGCCCAGCCCTGCCGCAGGAACAGCACGTGACTGAGGTAGATCGCTAGGGAATTGCGCCCAATCGCCGCAAGCCACACGCCGGGCCGCCGCTCCCAGAGCCAGGTCAGCAGCACCGGCGCCCACAGCAAAAAGGCCAGCAGCGACCCCGGCATCGCCAGCGAGCACCAGAAATCGTCAAAGCGCGGTGACCCCGGCGTCCGCAGCGCAATCGCGGCGTGCCCCGCCAGGCCGACGACCAGCCGCCCAACCCGCACCGGCCCAGGGCCCACCGCCAGCGGCGCCCGCGCCAGCAGCGCCCCCGCCGCGACAAAGCCCAGCCACGGCAGCGGCAAGCGCCCCTCGCTCCGCAGGATCCAGCCCGCCAGCGGCGGCGGCGTGGTA
>JBBISH010000047.1:0-41968 GCA_037441385.1 Myxococcales bacterium | reverse complement strand
CTCGCGCGACTTCTGCACCGCTGGCGCCAGCGCCGGTAGGGCCGCATCCAGGGCGCGCAGTCCGTTGTCGCCCAGTTGCTCGGCCCCGGCGCGCGACAGCGACACCGCACTGCCCTCGCCACCGCGCAGCCACAGCGCCGCCGCCGCCGCCACCAGCGCGGCCCGCGGCTGTTTCTCTAGCGTCAGCAGGATCTTGCGCTCCTCGGCAAAGGCTTGGGTCACAGCCGCGGTCGCCTGATCGATCTGGCCCAGTCGATAGCCCGACTTGTCGATGCCGTGGCGATCGAGGTCGGCCAGCAACGCCAAGACGTCGGCGCCGTCCTTGCTCAACGTCCCGTCGCGGCTATAGAAACGCAGCGTGCCCGCCGGCGCCGCCAGCTCCAGCACCTTCTTGTCGGCACCCGCGGACTTCAGCTGCTTGGCGACCGTGGCGGCTTCGTCGTCGCCAGCCTTTTTGGCGGCAGTCGCGATTTTCTGAACGATGTCGGCGAGCTTGGGAGCAGGTGCCGCCGCGGCCGCCGCCACTGGGGCGGGACCGGCCTGGGGAGCCGCCGCCTCATCGGGCTTCTTGGGGGTCTCTTGGCCTTCGCAGCCGGCCATTCCGACCAGCGCGGCCAGGACCGTCAAACAATTCCGTATGTTACCCACTCGATTCTTGCTGTTGTGCATCGCGCCCTGCGGCCGGCTCGGGCCGGCGAGGTGACGATAATCGAAGCGCAGCCGGCGTCAACGAAATCGCGACGGCCGGACCTGGGGACTGCCGGCCCCGGGCGCTGTGGCTCGCTCACTTCACGATCGGTGATCGATCCCGGCGCAACCAAAGGGCAATCGGCACGATCCGCTGGGCCGGCATACATCTTGCTTGGGTTTCTGCCAGCCGCGCCGACCCTCGACGCCTGGGAGCTCGATCGTGACCGCGACCCCAACGCTCGCCCTCCAGACCCGCTGCCACAGCCGCCCGTTGGACTTTCTGACCTTGGCCGGTTCGATCGCGGGCCGGCTGACCCACAGTGGCGAAGCGGCGGGCGAGCTCCGCGCTGAGGCCCTGTTCGGTTTTGCCCAAAGTCTGGCCCGCTACGATCCCGCCCGCGGCCCGCGCGCGCTGACCCACGCCTATTGGCGCATGTACGGCCAACCTCGCGATCTGCTGCGCCGCGAACAGCGCCTAGCCCACCTGCGGCGCCTGCTTGCGGCGCGCCAGACCACCGCGTCGGTCCAGCGCACCTCTACGCCGGTGGCTGTGCGCCAGGTGCTGCAGCAGATCGGCCGCGATCTGAGCACCCGCGAGGCGCTGGTCCTGCGCGAAGTGTACTACGGCGATCGCAGCTTGAACGAGGCCGCGGCCTTGGCCGGCGAGAGCCCCGATGCGTTGGGGCGCGCCCACAAACGTCTGCTCGAACGGCTGCGGAGCCCGCTGGCCCAGGGCCTGGGTCTGGAGCTCGGCTAGATGGCCGATCAGTTTGGACTTTCCCCGCGCATCCAAGCCGTCGAACTCGGCGCGTGGCGTCGCGGTAGGCGTTCGCTTGCGCCCCACTGGGCGTTCGAGACGCGATCGGCAGAACGAACTTCAGAACGAGTGCCCAATAGTTGGCCGACTCCCTCTACGGGCACCGGCCAGCGGCTTCCGTCAACGCGAAGGAGAGACGGCGGTCCAGAGCGGAAGTGAAGGGGTAGGGGTGCAAAAAAGGCATGGCACTCGGGAAGAACCCCGAATGCCATGGGACTCGGCCAAGGCCGCGGCGAAATCGCCTCGCTTTCCGGTTCTGGTGCAGACCGGCTGGCCGGAGCGCGTCCGTTCTGCACCACCGGCCTGCGAGGCAGGTCGCCAGCTACCAGGAACCGTGCGAACCGTGGCTGCCGTGCGAGCCGTGCGAGCCGTGGCTACCGTGCGAACCGTGGCTGCCGTGCGAGCCGTGGCTGCCGTGCGAACCGTGGCTGCCGTGCGAACCGTGCGAACCGTGCGAGCCGTGGCTGCAGTGCTCGGCCGACAGGTTCACGTCGCCGCCGGGCAGCACGCTGCCGTCGCCGCTCGACAAGGTCAAGAAGGTCGACACGCGCGCTTCCTGCTTCTCGCTGATCGCCCCCTCTTCCGGAGACAGGAAGTCGGCTGCGCTTTTCTTCAACTTCGGAAGGGTCTTCTTCATCGTCTCCCCTTTAGGCGCCCTCTGGCGTTTTGAGGCGCTCGCAGGCGTTGGCGGCTGGTCCTTGGTTGTCGCTTCCCGGGCCCGACGGTTGCCGAACTGCGGGTCTGGGTGTCAGGTCGTTGCGGTGCTCGGCCAAGGTCGCTGGGGTAACGACGCGGCGGCCGACCGGTCACTGGGGGATACACAACTTCCCAACCGAACTCGTATTTTCTACTCGTCTCAACTCAACGTTGCTGGATTCAGCTCCCGGCCGGACCGGGCTGGCCGCGAACCAAAGTGCGCGACCCTGAAGCCATTTGGTGCGGACGATTCCGCCGGTTTTGTCGCTTTCGCGGGCAACCTGCTCGTCGGTCGCCCCACTGCCTACCCCGGGGGGACGGAGGAAGGCAACGCGACTCCTCAATTGTAGTACCATCGGCCCGCAGTGGTGTCAACCAGCAAGTGCTTTTCGCAACCCCTTGACCGCGACCGCCGGGCCGGTTACACCGCCGCCGCCGCCAAGTCCACAGCTGGCGGGAGGTGCGCGTGGTGGGCAGTCAAGAGCGCGAGGCGCTGGGCAACGAGTGGGTCTACCCTGCTGGAACACCAGAACAAATGACCGCGCTGCGCACGTGGATGACGGCGGCCGGCGACTGTGCCCTGCGCGGCTGGCCGGCCGTTCAGGGCCTGGCTGCGGACTGGGTGCTCAACCCCGCGGCACTACCCGATCACCATGAACTTCTTGAGGAGTTCTGCCTCTGGCGCGTGCTCACTCGGCCGGACGCGCCGCCGCCACCGGCGGGACTGCCCCTGCAGATCGAAGTGGGGTCGGACAGCGGCACCTGGTCCGACGTGGTCGCGCAGTGGCTGACCGACGAGCCGATCCGCGCCTTGGCGGTCGCGCAACTGGGCGACGGGACTTGGCTGGGTGAGTCGCTGGCCGATGTGGAGCAAGGGCGCCTGCGCTGGCAGACCGGCTGGCCGCGCAAAGGCGAGGCGGGGCTGAGCCTTGGCGAGGCATTGCGCTGGCCGGCGGTGGCGGCGTGGACGGGGCTGCAGCCCTCGCACGAGGTGGTGCGGACGCTGCGGCGCGATCCGGCGAGCTGGCTCTTGGTCGATCGCCCTACCTGGCGGCGGGCGCTGCATACGGTGCTGTTGGGGCCGCACGCGGCCAAGGGCCTGCAGCTACTGGCGGATCTGGGCGCGATGACGGTGATGGTGCCCGAGGCGCTGGCGATGTCCGGCTTCCACAAGAGCTGCCCGCTGCACCACAAGGACATTTGGAGCCACACGCTGGAGGTGGTGGAGAAGTGTCCGCCGCGCCTGGTGGTACGCTGGTCGGCGCTGATGCACGACACCGGCAAGGTGCTGACGCGGACAGTGCGAGGCGGCAAGGTCCACTTCTTTGGCCACGAAGCCGTGGGCGCGCTGCTGATGGAAGGGGTGGCGGCGCGGCTGCAGTTGCCGACCGAGCTCCGTGATCGCGTCACCTACGTGATCGCCCACCACGCCCGCGCCAATGCCTACTTGAACGACTGGACCGACAGCGCGGTGCGGCGCTTGGTGCGCGAGCTGGGCGACCACTTGGACGATGTGCTGGCCTTCTCGCGCTCGGACTGGACCACCAAGCGCGCCGGGCGTATCGCAGAAGTAAAGGGGCTGACGGCGGAATTGGCTGGACGTATCCCAGAGATCATCGCCGAGACCCAGCGCGTGCCGCCGTTGCCCAAGGGGCTGGGCACCTACGTGCTGGAGCAGACGCAGCTGCAGGCCGGGCCGTGGCTGGGGCGGATCCAGCAGTGGCTGGAGGCCGAGTGCGACGCCGGGCGGCTCGAGGCCCTGCGCGAGCCCGACTATTACCTGCAGGCCGTGCGCGACAAGGCTCCGGAAATGCTGGCGATTACTCCGGGGACCGAGCGTCAGCGGCGCGCGTAACCAGGCCTGCCGCCGCCAGGATCGCTTCGGCCGCTTCCAAGCCGTCGATCGCCGAGCTGACGATGCCCCCGGCGTAGCCGGCCCCCTCGGCACACGGATACAGGCCAACATGCGACACAGACTGGCGATCGGCGCCGCGGATCAGCCGCACCGGGCTCGACGTCGTCGTCTCGACGCCCACGACCACGGCCTCGCGCGACAGGTAGCCGCGGAACTGCAGGCGATCGATCTGGCGGGCGCCCAGCTGCAGATCGCGGGCCAGGCGCGGCGGCAGCAACTGGTCAATGCGCCCCGGCACCAGCCCCGGCCGGTAGGTGTAGTGGGCGGGAAGCTCGCTGGAAGCGCGGCCTTGGGCAAAGTCGGTCAGATACTGGGCCGGCGCCGAGTAGTTCTGGCCGCCGGCGACGAAACAAGCTTTCTCCAAGCGGTTTTGCAGGGCCACGCCCAAGAGCGCCCCGCCCGCGACGTGGGCGCCGAACTCGGGATCGCCGTCCAGATCGCCGGGCTTGGCGAAGTAGAACTCGCTGGCCTTCAGCTGAGCGACCAGGGCGGCGTTCGCGTAGCCGCTGCCGCGGTTCGAGTTGGACATGCCGTTGACGTTCAAACAGCCGGCCGTGGTCGGCGAAGGCAGGATGAAGCCGCCCGGACACATGCAGAACGAGTACACGCCGCGCCCGCCGGGCACGGTCTGCGCCACGAAATACTCGGCCGGCCCCACGACGGCATCGCCTGCCAGTTGGCCCAGTTGCACGGTGTCGACCAGGTGCTGCGGATGCTCGACGCGGGCGCCGACGGCAAAGTCCTTGCGCTCCATCGCCACGCCGTGGCCGGCCAACATCTTGTAGGTGTCGCGCGCGGAGTGGCCCGTCGCCAGGATCACGGGGCCACCGCGAATTTCGCTGCCATCGTCCAGGATGACGCCTTGCACGCTGGGGGGCGCGGTGTTGGTGTCGATCAGCAAATCGTCGACGCGCCGACCAAAGTGGAGGGTGTGGCCGGCCTCCAGCATCGCCTCGCGCAACACCTTGAGCATCTTGATCAAGCGGTTGGTGCCGATGTGCGGGTGCGCGTGCACCAAGATGTCGCGACCGGCGCCCAGCGCCACCAGGCGTTCGTAGACCTCGCGGACGCGCGGGTGCTTGCTGCGCGTGTACAGCTTGCCGTCCGAGTAGGTGCCGGCGCCGCCCTCGCCAAAGCACAGGTTGGACTCGGGGTTGAGTTGCCCATGCACACGCAGATCGCGCACCGCCAGGTTGCGGGTCTCGACCGGGCCACCGCGGTCGATCAGCGTGCAGGCGATCCCGGCATCGGCAAAGGCCAATAGCGCAAACAGTCCGGCCGGCCCGGCACCGACGATGATAGGCCGCAAGTCCCGATTTGACTTGGCCAAATGTCGCGGACGCACCAGCGGCGGCAGCGGATCGTCGGGCGGGGTTTCGCTGGTCAGGAACGCGTCGACCCGCAGCACCCAAGTCGGTTCGCGACGGCGGCGCACGTCCAGCGAACGGCGGCGCACGGCCACGCTGCCCAGGTCGGCGGGCGTGAGGCCCAGGGCCTCGGCGGTGCGGGCCAGCAACTCGGGATGGGTCTCTGGGGTGGGGCCGCCCGGCTCAGCCGGCAGGCGCACGTCAATGGTTCTCATGGGCAATCCACTGCGATCGGTCGTTCAGGGCCGGCGACAGCCCTGGGCCCAGCTTTGGGCGATCGGGTCGCGACTAGCCGGTCCCAGGATGGTGTAGGGCTGATTCATCAGCCACTCGGCGGTGTTCTTCAGCTTGGCACAGGTGGTGGCGCGCTGGGCGGGCGGCGCGTCGGCAAAGGGCTGCAGCCCCTCCAAGTCGGCGCGCAGGGCCTTGGGCAACTTGGCTGGTTCGACCAGCGCCCCACCCAGCGCCGTGTCGAGCGGATGGTTGACCGCCTTGATGTGTTTGAAAAGGGCCCCTCGGCGCGGCTCGTCCAGGGGGTGCTGCGCCAGCCAGCGGACCAACTCGCTGTCGCCGAGCAGGGCTGGATTGCCACTACTGCGCGTGTCCAAGCGCCGCACGATGCCCTTGGCCGAGGCGGCGGCAAAAAAATCGCGGGGGGCGCGGTATTCGATCTGCGGGTGCTCTTCGCGCAGCGGATCGGCAAAGCCCGTGCAGAGTTGCTCAATCGTGCGCGCCCCGCACAGCTGCCCCAGCAGCACTTGGTCCACGGTCCTGGGCAGGTCGGGCCGCCCCAAGCGATCGAACAACTGCACCACGGCGGGGTGAGCGAGCAGCGCCTGCACCTGCTCCAGGTCCAAGGTGAGCGGCTGGTCCGAGGCCACGAGCCCCAGATCGCCCGAAGTCAGGCGGTAGATGGCCACGTGGGGAAACACGCTGTGCAGCGTGCAAACGATGCGCTGCACCACCTCGTCGCTGGTCTCGTAGGACTGCAGCCATTGCACCAGCACGCCGCCGGGGCGCAACTTCTGCCGAATCCGGGCAAACGCCTCTTGGGTGAACAAGTCGGCCACGCCGGCCAGCCACGGGTTCGACGGCTCGCTGGCGAGGATGTCCAAGCTGTGGTCGGGCAGTGTGCGCAGGATCTCGCGCGCATCGGCGACTTGGATGCGCACACGCGGGTTCTGCAGCACCTGCATGTTGACGTCGGCAAACAGGACCGCCGCATCGACGACCGCGGGCGACAGCTCGGCGCAGACCACCTGCATCTGCGGCAAGGCCGCCAGCGCGGCCGCCGTTTGGCCAGTGCCCAGGCCCACCACAAAGGCCTGCGTCGCCTTGGGCCGGTGCACCACCCCAAGCAAGCCCGAATAGATCTGCGTCAGCATGTCCACCGACGTGCCGCCGTCGCTCTTGCCGTTGGTGCGCAGGCTCATGTAGCCGTCGGCACCGCGGTTGACGGTGATGGTGGCGTCTTTGCCATCGTGGCGAAACAGCACCTGCACGTGCTTGCGCAAGGTGGCCAGATGCGGCCGGATCTGTTCGGGGCGCTTGTCGCGCAGGCGAAAGAGGCCGGCCGTCAGGGCAAACCCATCGGGCGCGGCCACCACCAGCAGCAGCCCGGCCACGAGCGCGGTCGCCCCTGGCACGGCCAAATCCAGGATCGCGCGTGGTTTGGGCAGGGTCAGCATCGCCACGCCCAGCGACAACACGGCGCCCAGCATGAGCGCACCCTCGATACCCAAGGCGGGCATCAGCACAAAGCCGCAGCCCAAGGATCCCAGCAAGTTGCCCAGGGTGTTGGCGGCCAAAATCCGCGCCGTGGCGCGATCGGTGCGGGCCCCGCGCGCGCGCGCCGCCGCCAGAAGTGCGGGAAACGAGGCACCCAGGCAGGCCGCCGCCGGCAGCAAGTGCAGCGCCACCCAACCGCAGGACTCCCAGAGGAACGTGGCGTAGAGGTCGGCGCGCGGCGGCAAAGACAGGCGCAGCTCGGCCAACTCGACCGGGAGCGCATCCAGGCGCACCAGCAACAGCGTGGTGGCGGCAGCCGCGCCGGCCTGAGAAAAAGACAGCGTGCGCGCCGGGTTGGCCCCTCTGCCAATCAGGGTGGCCGCCACGCCGCTGCCCAGCGAGATGCCCAAAATCGACACGACAAGCATGAACGCAAACGCATACACCGACGAGCCGAGCACCAGCCCAACCAGGCGGGTCCACAGCACCTCGGCACACAGCGCGACAAAGCCGGTCGCAAAGGCGGCGACGATCAGGTCCCAAGGGGGAGCGCCGTCGCCCGCCACCGCCTCGTCCGTGGCGGTGTGCTCCGCCGCGGTCACCGGCCACCGCCGCGCCGCCAGCAGGGCGACTGCAGCGACCGACAAGTTGACGGCGCCGCCCAAGTACAGGGGCTGGTACAGGCCCAGCGCTTCGAGCAGGACGAAGCCGGCCAACGCGGCGCCCAGGGTCGCCCCGCTGGCGTTGACCACGTAGTAGCGCGATACCAGCTGCGCGCCGTGGGCCGCGTCGGCCCGCTGCACGCCCGCGGCCAGCACCGGCAGCGTCGCCCCCATCGCGGTGGTCAGCGGCAGGATGAGCGCCGCCGCCAGCAGCAGCTTGACCACGGTCGTCGCCGCACCTGCGGGGTCAAGGCCGCCGGCCACAGCCACGAACAGCTTGAAACCTTGGGCTGAAACCAGCGGAAAAGCCAGTGCCCAAGCGCCGATGAAGGCCTCCAGTGCGGCGTATGCATCCAGCGGCCGGCCCAGACGCTGCACCAGGCGCCGCCCAGGCCCGTCGGCCAAGGCTGCGCCCACGGCCATGCCGCCCAAGAAGGTCGCCAAGGTCACGGCCTGCGACGCGCCAGACGAACCGAGATGCAGCGACAGCAGGCGCCCCATCACCACTTCGTAGACAAGACCCGTGGTTCCCGTCAGGAGCAGCAGCAGCGGAACCAGGTAGCGCAGCATTCGGCCTCGCGTGCAACGCCGGGAGCCCGTGCAGCCGCCGACCGGCGGATCATGGCAGCATGGACCAGACGCGGCAAGCAGTTGCCCCCAGGCGGGTTGAAATCCAAAGGGCGTGCGGCTAGCTTGCGCGCCCATGGCCAACTTGACCTTGACATCCTGGAACGTAAACGGCTTGCGAGCGTGCAGCGACAAGGGCTTTGGCGCTTGGCTGAGCGCATGCGACGCCGACGTGGTGTGCCTGCAAGAAGTCCGCGCCAAGCCAGAGCAATTGCCCGCCGAGGTGCGCGATCCCGCCGGCTGGCACACCGCCTTTGTCGCCGCCGAGAAGGCCGGCTACAGCGGCGTCGCCATCTACGCCCGCCAGCGCTGGGACGAGCTGCGCATTGGCCTGGACAGCCCGGAATTCGATTGCGAAGGTCGGGTATTGTGGGCGCGCTTTGGCGCATTGTGGGTCGTGTCGGGCTATTTCCCCAACGGCAACGGCGCGACCCTGCCGAACGGCAAGCGCAGCAACGACCGCGTACCCTACAAGCTGGCATTCTATCAACGGCTATTTGATCTGACCGCCCAGGAAGTCGCCGCGGGCTACGCCGTGGTCGTCTTGGGCGACTGGAACACCGCGCCGCAGGCCGTGGACTTGGCAAGGCCCAAGGACAACCGCGAAACGTCGGGTTTTTTGCCCATCGAGTGTGCGGAGGTCGAGCGCTGGTTGGCAGCCGGCTGGACCGACACGTTCCGGCACGTGCACCCAACGGCCACCGGCGCCTACAGCTGGTGGTCGCAGCGGTTTGGCGTGCGGCAGAAGAACATCGGTTGGCGCATCGATCTGGCGCTGTGTTCGCCCGCCGCGGCGCCGCACTTGCGCGAAGCCCGGATCGATGCCCACGTCATGGGCTCGGACCACTGTCCGATCGTCGCGCAGTTCGACGCGGCCATCCTTGGAAAATAACTCTTGAATTCACCCATCCACGTCATCGGCGCCGGACTGGCCGGCAGCGAATGCGCCTGGCAGTTGGCCGAGCGCGGCATCCCGGTGCGCCTGTACGAGATGAAGCCCACGCGGCGCACGCCCGCCCAGACCGCCGACTACTTTGCCGAGCTGGTCTGCTCGAACTCGTTTCGCAGCGATAACCCCAACAATGCCGTTGGGTTACTGCACGAGGAACTGCGCCGTCTGGGTTCACTGATCTTTCGCGTGGCGGAGGAGCACCGGGTGCCGGCCGGCGACGCGCTGGCGGTGGACCGCGACCTGTTCGGCCAAGCGGTCGAGGCCAGGCTGCGCAACCATCCGAACATCCAAGTGATCGGCCAAGAGGTCGCGCAAATCCCGGCCGAGGGCACCGTGGTGGTGGCGACCGGGCCGTTGACCAGCGACGCCCTCGCGGGGGAGTTGGCGGCGCGCACCGGCCGCGAGCGGCTGGCCTTCTACGACGCCATTGCGCCGATCGTGGCCGACGAAAGCATCGATCGCGACAAGGTTTTTGCGGCCTCGCGCTGGGGAAAAGGCGACGGCGACGACTACCTGAACTGCCCGTTGGACAAGGCCCAGTACACTGCGTTTGTCGAGGCGCTGCTGGCGGCCGAGCCGCTGCCGCTCCAGGATTTTGAAAAGGATGTTCACTACTTCCAAGGCTGTCAGCCGGTCGAGGTGATCGCAGCCTCGGGTCCGAAGTCGCTACGCTTTGGGCCGATGAAGCCGACGGGCCTGGACGACCCGCGCACGGGCCGGTGGCCCTACGCGGTGGTGCAGCTGCGGGCCGAGAACCGCCACAAAACCGCCTGGAACCTGGTCGGTTTCCAGACCAAGATGCGCCAGGCCGATCAGCGGCGCGTGCTGGGCATGATCCCAGGGCTGGAGCAGGCCGAGTTCTTGCGTTATGGCTCGGTGCACCGCAACACGTTCTTGGACAGCCCCCGTCTACTCCAGGCCAACATGGCGCTGCGAAGTGAGCCGCGGCTGCATTTTGCCGGGCAGATCACGGGGGTAGAGGGCTACGTGGAGTCGACGGCCAGTGGCCTATGGGTCGGGCTGGCGCTGGCGGCGGCGCAAGGGGGTCGCGAGCTGCCGCTGCCGCCGCCCACCACCGCGCTGGGGGCGCTGCTGCACCACGTGCTCGATGCCGATGCGCCGTCCTTCCAGCCGTCGAACGTCCATTTTGGTCTGTTCAGCCCGCTGGAGCCCGAGCCAGGGGCACGCAAACTTGGGAAATCGGACCGGAAATCCGCCCACAGCCAGCGAGCCCGCCAAGAGCTGACCGGGTGGCGTACGGCGTGCCCTTTGGCCATTGAGCCTGTGGACAACGCTGTGGATAACCCCGCTTTCAGCGTCAATTCGATCGCTTCGCCGCCCACCGAGATCGGCGATCCGTAAGGGCTTTTTCAAAGCTGCGTTATCCCCGCCAGTTACGATCCGCGCCTTGACGGGCTGGGCCCCGCGCCGTACCTCGCCAGCGCAGCACGCCCCTTGCTCTGAGTTGGAGCGCGCCTTTGGGCGCAATGCGGGCGCTGCCAAGGCGCACCCCGGTGATTTTGCGGCTCCACCAAGATCGATCGCGACCCGTGTTGGGTGGCCAACGGCGGCGCAGGCTGAGCTGGAACCACTCGACGGTGCTACTGGCACTGCTGGCGGCGGCGGTGGCGTACATGGGCGTGCGGGTCATCGGCCGCGACCTGGGGGCAGCGACGCACATCAGCGCCGGTCACGCCGACGACGCCAAAGAGGGCGCGGTCCCGGCCAATGCGGTCGCGGCGGCGGTCGCCACTGCTCCGGCGGTGCCCAGCCCGGCCCCGGTGCCGACCACTGGCGAACCGACCGT
This sequence comes from Myxococcales bacterium, assembly GCA_037441385.1. Classification (GTDB taxonomy): domain Bacteria; phylum Myxococcota_A; class UBA9042; order UBA9042; family UBA9042; genus SXRM01. The sequence continues at coordinate 30,707 of JBBISH010000047.1, read as the reverse complement.
TCGGAGCAAGCCGCACAGTGAAGCCAAGGTCGAGACGGTGGCGCAGCAGCTGTTGGCCACGGCCCGCGACCATCTGGGACGCAAAGTCACTCCCACCACCTATTCAGTCGACGATCCGCGCGCCAATTCGGGCAGCCATCTGGATCTGCTCGAGCGGGCGCTGGCCAGCGACCTGTCGCTCAAGTCGGCCCTGGTCCGCCACCGCACCCGCAACCCGCAGGCCTACGGACTGGCGAGCAAGCCGGCCCCCACCCTGGACGAGCGCCGCCGCACCTGGACTACCGCCAACTTGGTGGTGTTCTTGGACACCTTTGCCGAAAAAGTGGCGGTGGAGCCCGCGGGCAGCTTTGAAGCCGGCGACATCGTGGTGGTGCAGCGCAAGCGCGGTTCGCAGCGGCAACTGACGGCGGTGGTGTCCGACGTGGCCGACGACGCGGGCAACCCGGAGATCCTGGTGCTCGACCCGGCCGACCCGGCGCCGCGCGAGCTGCCGATCCGCGGCAACTACACTCTGCTGAACCACTTCCGCCTGACCGCCGCCCACCTGGAGCACATTCGGCAGGCCCTGGATTTGGGCACCAATCGCGGGCCCGTCGGAACCACCCTCTAGCCACCGCAGGGTTGCCGCATGGCCTGGAACGACGAAGCCGCGCCGCCGACTGCTGCCCTGAGCGTGACCGCGGTCAACGAGCAGATTCGCGGTCTTCTGTCGCCCATGCCGGCCGTGCGGGTGCAGGGCGAGGTGAGCCGGGTGTCGATCTCGGCCGGCCACTACTACTTCGACCTGAAAGACGCCGGCAGCAAGCTCAGCGTGCGCCTGTGGAAGACCGTGGCGGCCCGCCTGCGCCACCTGCCGCGCGAAGGCCAACAGATGGTGGTCAGCGGGCGCATCGACGTGTGGGTGCCCGGCGGCGCCTATGCGCTGATTGCCCAGAACGTGGAGCCGGCCGGGCAGGGCGCCCAATGGCTGGCGCTGCAGCAGCTGAAAGAAAAGCTGAACGCCCAGGGGCTTTTTGAGGCCGGGCGCAAGAAGCCGCTGCCGTATTTGCCCAAGACCGTGGCGCTGGTCACCTCGCCGACGGGCGCGGCGGTGGCCGACATGCTGCGGATCCTGCGCCAGCGCTGCCCGGTGCGGGTGCTGGTGGTGCCGGTCAAGGTCCAGGGCGAGGGCGCGGCGGCGTCGATCGCGGCGGGTATCGAGCTCGTCGACGCGCTGGGCTGGGCCGAGGTGATCATCGTCGGTCGCGGCGGCGGCAGCGCCGAGGACCTGTGGGCTTTCAACGAAGAAGTCGCGGTGCGGGCGGTGGCGGCCTGCCGGACGCCCATCGTCAGCGCGGTGGGCCACGAGATCGACACCCTGCTGACCGATCTGGCGGCAGATAGCCGCGCGCCGACCCCCACCGCCGCCGCCGAACTGGTGGTACCCCGCCACGCCGACCTGGTGGCGTGGTTGGAGCAGTGGCAGCGACGAGCGGCCCAAACGGTGCAGCGGCAGCTGGCCAATGATCGCCGGCACTTGCTACAGCTGCGGGCGCGCCTGGGCAACGGCGATGCGGTCACCGCGATGCGCTCGGTGCAGCTGGGCGACCTGCAGCAGCGGCTGGCGCGGGGGTTGGCGCGGCAGTTGGATGGCGAGCGGCGCAAGTTGGAGCGGCTGCGGTCGCGCCTGCACATCGCGCATCCGCTGCGGAAGTTGGCGGGGCAGCGGCGGCAGCTGGAGGCCCTGCACCAACGCCTGGTGACGGCGGGCCGGGCGACGGTGAGCCAGCGCCGGCAATGGTGGCAGCGGCGGCGCGACGTCTTGGCGGTGCTGAGCCCCACGGCGGCCCTGGGGCGCGGCTATGCCATCGTGCGGCGGCCCGACGGTCCGGCGGTCGCGGGCATCGGCGGCGTGGCCGTGGGCGACTCTGTGCAGGTGCTGCTCCACGACGGGCAGTTTGGCGCCCAAGTCACCGCCGTACAAGGGCAAAACTAGGTCCCAGATCGGCGGGCGCGAAATTTTTTCGCGACGGTGCGGTTTTTCGCTGCTGGGCGACCCACAACTCGGCGTCCCCGCAGCGGGACTTCAGCCGACCTTGCGCGCAAGTGCAAAAAATGATCTCGGCGATTCTGCCGACCAAGCGGCAGGATCTGCCCCAACTCGTGCTGATCTTGGCGGGCGACGTCGCGGTCGCTATTGCAGCGTTGCCAGCAAGTTGCCGGTGCTAATCTCGACGACGCCCAAGGTCGCCGCGCCACCATCGACCACATAGGCGCGCGCCAGGCCCGGGCCCGAGACCACCGCCGTCGGCGCCGAGCCCACGGCCGTCACTCGTGGCCGGAAGCCGGCGGTCACGTTGAAGATCCAGGTCTCGTCGCGCAGGGACGGCAGCACGCCCACCACCGGCTTGCCCGAGGCGTCGGTGTGGTTTTGACACCCCGGCTGAATCTGCAGACCGGCGAACATCGGGGTGGACGTCGGCGTGGGAACAAAGGCGCTGTCGAGCACGCCGCCGGCATAAGGGCACGACGCGGGGCGCTGCGGGGTGCCGTTGCTCTGCGCGCGGAGCTTGGGCTCGGTCAGGCGCGCGCCCAGCAGCTCTGTGGCTGGCAGGTCGCTGCAGCGGCCATCGCGAACCACGCGGCTGCTGAGCAGCCCGCTGCGGCTCCCCACCAGCAGCCAATCGGCCGAGCGCACGCTGTAGGCGACTTGCCCAGCCGCGGCGCACTGCGGCGGCGGCAGGCTGGCCGGCTTGAGCAGCGAAGCCGCGTTGCTGGCCAGGTCGTAGCTGGTCTGGTCGGCGGTGGTGAGCACGATGTCTTCGCGCACGCCGGCGGTGTCGAGCTCAAGGGTATCGCCATAGACAGCCAAGACCGGTACCGCGACCGGCTTGCTGGGGCAGCCGGCCTGACTCGACGCGGCAAAGACCACGAGATCGCCCGGCACGATGCCCAACTGACAAAAATCGGCAGTCGGGTCGTGCAGGCGGCCCGGCCCGCGCCATTGGCCGGTGCTGCGCTGGCCGCCAGGCAGCAGGCCCTGGAACGTCAGGCGCCATTGCTCGGTACGGTGTTCATAGGTCTCGGTGCTGGGCAGGACGCCGTAGTAGTTGGTGCCCGCGGCCGTGGAAGTGAGGCGCAGCGGCCCCAACGCGGCATAGCGGGTCGGCACCGAAGCACCCAAATCGACGGCAGTCCCGCCGATGACGAGTGCCGGTTTGCCCACGGTGGTCGCGGTCTGCGTGGCCGAGGGCACCAGCTGCACCGTGGCCAGGCTGGCGTCGTCGCCCGCGGGTCGGACCACGAACAGACCGCCCGGAGTGGTAACGGCCGCAAACGCGGACCGGCCGCTGTAGGTGATGGGCGCGATGGCGGTTACCGGTGCCCCCAGGGCCAGGCCCATGACGCCGTCGCGCTCGTCCAGGCGCGAAGTGCGCAGATACGGCACGGTCTCTCCGCGCTTGGGCAGCAGCAGGGTCCGCGACGCCGCGTCGATGAGCAGCAATTCGCGGCGGCCTTGGTGAGCTACAGCGACCCAGCGACCGTCGAACGACGCCGCGATACGTGCCGCCGGGGCCATGTCTGGGCCGGATTCGCTGCCGCTGGCGCTGTTGAAGCAACCGCTGTCGTCCAGGTCGGTCAGGCCATCGCCGTCGTCGTCCAGGCCGTTGGCGCAGGGCAAAGCGCTTGCCACCGCGCTGGGTTGCACCGTCTGCGGGTTGGGCCACTCGGTGCCGGCCGGGCTGCCCTGGCAGTCGCTGTCGGCAAGATCGGTTTGGCCATCGCCGTCGTTGTCGCGGCCATCGGCGCAGGGTGCGGCGTCGCTGTTTTCGCTGGAGTCGGCAAAGCCGGCGCAACCGGGGTCGTCGGGGAAGTCGGTCTTGCCGTCGCCGTCGTCGTCCTTGCCGTTGCGGCAGCCGTCGACCACGCCATCGGCCACCGCCGCGGCCTGGCAGCCCAGGTCAGCCGCGTCGGTCTGGCCGTCGCCGTCGTCGTCGATGCCGTTGCTGCACAGGGAGTTGCCCACTTCAGCGCCGGTCTCGCTCACGTCGTCGGGGCCGTCGCAGCCCGTGTCCATGCGGTCGACCAAGCCGTCGCCGTCGTTGTCCAAGCCATCGCGGCAGGCGGCGTCGATCGAGATCGGGGTGCCGACCACCGCCCCGGTAGTGACATCGATCACGGTGACGTAGCCGTGCTGAACGTGGCCCACCCACAGCTGTTTCTTGGCGGGCAACCAGGCCAGGCTCGCCGGGCTGCCGGGCACCGACCACGTTGTCCATTGCGCGGTGGCGCCAAAGGTGGCCAGCTCGGCGGCGTGCAGTTGCTGCCCGTTCGGGTCGGCCACTACCAGCCAATACGACGTGCCGCGCTGAACGATCGTCAGGTCCGTCGGCTCGTAGTCCACCTTCACGCTGTCCAGGTACTTGATCGAGCCGCTGGGCAGCGAACTCAGCGCGATTCGGGCGATCTGCGCCCCAGTCCCGGCCGAGATCGCGGCAAAAGCCTGGCTCCCGGTGGCGTCCACGGCGAGCGCCACTGGCGGCCCCGGCACGCGGAGCGGCGTCAGCCCAGGCACCAGCGACGACAGGTCGACCCAGCTGGGCCCGCTGGGAATGGCCAGCGACAACGTGCCCTTGGACCCGCCGCCCACCAGCGCGCGCACCGTACCATCGCTGGTGCAGGCAAAGTCGTCGTGCAGGCCCTTGGAGTCGACGCAGGCCAACGCGATCGATCGACCGCCGCTCAGCCCACGCAGCACCGGCGTCGTGGTCTGGGTGCAGGCCGCCAGCGCGAGCGCGGCCAGCGCAATCACCGCCCCAAAGGGGAACGAACTCGGCCGCTTCATGGGTTCCCCGTCAGCAGGTTCTGCACCGTGTTGCGCATCGGCGAGGTGGGGTCGATCGGCACCACCGCCAGCTTGTGCGCGCCAAAGAGCGCCGCGTAGAGCTTCCACTGCTTTTGCGTCTGGCCCTGGTCGGCGACGTGGACCGCGGCCAGTGCGTAGGGACCGTGCGGCATGCGAATGGTGTCCACGGTCTGGCGCAGGTACGGGTCGAGCACCCACACCGAGTCGTCGCCAAAGCAGCTGACATACAGCAGATCGCGGCCGTTGGGGCCGGTGGGCGCCACGGCGATCTCCGACGGTCCAGGGCCAATGGTCATCACGGCGGCGATAGCGTTGCGCGGCGCGCCCGAGGGTCCCGGCGTCACGTCGATCTCCAGCACCGCCTGCGGGCTGCGATCCGCCACGTAAAGGCGGGCGCCGTCTGAAGAAAGGGCCAGTCCGCGCCCGTACGACGACGCAAGGAGCGAGGGCAGCACCAGGGTGGGCTCAGCCACGACCTTGTAGCCCGTCTTGCGGCTTGGATCGGCGTCCACGCGGAGGACATGCAGGTAGGGCGCGCCGATGGTCGAGATGTAGGTACGGCCGGTGCCGGGCGCCGTCTTGACGCCGTAGAGGCCCGTGGACAAAGCGATTTGGTCCACGACGTCGAAGTGGCCCTTGCTGTCCATGCGCAAGACGGTGGCTTTGGCCGAGGCGGACGACACGACGGTGACCCGCCAGTAGCCCGGATCCCACGGCACGACCTCGATGCCCATGGGATCATTGCCGATCGGCGTGGTGTCCTCGGGGAAGCCGAAGCGGTGTCCGCTGTCGCAGCGGCCGTAGGCGTCGTGGCTGCCGCAGCTGAGGCTGGCGCTCTTGTTGTCAAAGCTGGCCCAGCTGATGCTGTCGTCGTCGCGCGAGGTCACGAGCATCCGCTCGGGCAAGGCCGGGTTGGAGCCGCCCGCGGTGGGTGTGCTGGCCTCGGGGTATTGCAGGGCCACCCCGCCCGCGTAGCCCGGGATCTCGAGCGAGCCCGGCACAAAGACGTCGCGGGTGGTGTCCAGGACGCGCACCTTGCCGGCGCGGAAAGCCCGGTCGAAGTTGGCGCCGACGACAAAGAGCAGTTCGCCCGACGGCACCGCCGCCAGCGCCATTGGGTAGCGCACAGCGAGGCCGGTGTCTTCGGGCAGACCGGGATTGTCGCCGCACGCGGCCAGTCCCAAGGCCGCCAGCGCCGGCAATAGCCGCCACAATCGGCGCAACAAACGGTTGGGGCGGTGCCAGCAAGCCACGTGTGTCACCTAACCCTGCAGCTTGGAGAAATCGGCGATCTGGGCGAACAACGCCGCGCAGCGGCCCAGCAGGGCCACGCGGTTGCGGCGCACGGCCGCGTCGTCGACCATGACCATCACCCCATCAAAGAACGCGTCGACCTCGGGTTTGACTTGGGCCAGCAGGCGCATCGCCCCGGCAAAATCGCCCGCGGCTAGGCGCGTTGCGCTGGTGCCGGCCAGGCTGTCGAGCTTGTGGTGCAGGTCCAGTTCGGCCTGTTTTTCACAGAGCTTGGCGTCGAATTCCGCGCCCAGGTCGCCGTCGCCGGCCGACTTGCGGACCAAGTTGCCTACGCGCTTGAAGGCGGCCGCCAGGGGCACGAAGTCCGCAGCGGCGCGCAGATCGGCCAGGGCTTGCAGGCGCGGCGCGATGGTGCCCACGGCGTCAAAACCGGCCTCCAGCACCGCATCCACCGCGTCGACCGGGTGATCGGCCGCGTGCAGCGACGCCAGGCGACCCCGGAAAAAGTCCAGGATTTGCGCGGCAATCGCGGCCTCTTTGCCGGCGCGCACCGTCTCGGGCAGCGCCGCCACCGCCTGCGCCACCGCCTTGGAGAGCGGTAGGGCGTGGCCCCCTTCGGCCAAGATGCGCAACACGCCCAGCGCGGCCCGACGCAGTGCGTAGGGATCCTGCGTCCCGGACGGCACGAGCCCAAGGCCAAAGCAACCGGCGATGCTGTCGAGCTTGTCGGCGAGGGCAATCATCTGCCCTTGCACGGTCGCAGGAATCGCATCGGCAGCAAAGCGAGGCTGGTAGTGACTGGCGATCGCCTCGGCCACGGCCGCTTCTTCGCCGTCGGCGCGGGCGTAGTAGCCGCCGATGACGCCCTGCAACTCTGGGAACTCAAAGACCATGCGCGTCGCGAGGTCGGCCTTGCAGAGGTAGGCGGCGCGGGCCACTTGACCCACGGCGCCCGGGCACAACTGCTCGGCGAAGCCTGTGGCCAGGCTCTCGATGCGCTTGACCTTCTCGCCGATCGAGCCCATGCCCGCCAGCCAGATACGGTCGCCCAGACCCGCCACGCGTTCGGCGAGCGGTGTGCGGACGTCTTCGCGGTAGAAGAAGCGCGCATCGGCCAGGCGGGCCGACACCACCCGCGCGTTGCCGGCGGCCACGACCGAGCGGCTGGCCTCGCTGAGCGTGTTGGCCACCGCAATGAAGCGGTTGGTCAGCTTGCCGTGCTGATCGTTGATGGTGAAGAGCTTCTGATTCTCGCGGAGGGTGGTGAAGATCACCTCGGGCGGGATCTCCAGAAAGCCGGGGTCAAACGTGCCCAGCAGCGGCCGGGGCGACTCGGTAAGGTTGACGACGATGTCGAGCGTGTCGAAGTCCTGCCGCCAGACCCCGCCCACTTCGCGGCAGAGCCCGTCAATCCCCTGCAGGATGACCGACTTGCGTTCCTCGGGGTCGACGATGACCTGGGCCTCGCGCAGCCGGAGCTTGTACAGCGGCAGCTCGGCCGTAGCCTCGACCGGGCCCGGGTGGTAGAAGCGGTGCCCTTGCGAGGTAGTGCCCGAGCGCATCCCTGCGAATTCGAACTCGATTGGTAGGTTACCGAGCAGCGCCACCAGCCAGTGCACGGGCCGGACGAACGCCTCGCGCTCGGTACCCCAGCGCATCCGCTTGGGCAAGGGCATCTGGCGCAGCAGGCGCGGCAAGGCCTCGGCGAGCAGGTCCGAAGTCGGCTTGCCCACGATGGTTTTCTTGGCAGCGATGTACTGCCCCTTGGGCGTGTCCAGCACCTCCAGGTCGGACATGGCGACGCCCTGGCCCTTGGCAAAGCCCTCGGCGGCGCGGGTCCAGTGGCCGTCGTCGCTGCGGGCGGCTTTGAGGGCCGGGCCCATGGCGACTTCGTGCCGGTCGGGCTGACGCAGCACAACTTGCGGGAAGTACGAGATCATGCGCCGTGGCGTATACAGGTACTGTCCCTGATCCGCCGCCAACCCGGTGAGCTGGGCGACTTGCTCGTGGAGCCAGCGTGCGGCGTTGCCGACGACGCCGGCCGGGATTTCCTCGCTGCCAATCTCGATCAGAAGGGGTGCTGCGTTGCCTGAGGCGTTCATTTGCGCACCTCCGCGGGGCTCTGGGCTTTCTGTTGTTTTTGCGCCGCCTTCTCGGCAGCCTGCCGGGCGCGCTCGGCCTCGGCGGCGAGCTGGGCCTGGCGCGCGGCAAGGAGCGGTTCGCGTTGCTCGGGCGGGCACATCGGCAGCCCCAGCCGGTAGCGCATCGCCTCGTAGGCCACCGCGCATTGGCGGGCGAGGTTGCGGACGCGGCCGATGTACTTCTGTCGCTCGGTCACAGAAATTGCCCCCCGAGCATCCAGCACGTTGAAGGCGTGGCTCGCCTTCATCACGTAGTCGTAGGCAGGCAGCACCAGATCGCGCTTGACCAGTTCCAGGGCCGATTTCTCGAACTGTTCGAACAGGTGCAGGTGCAGGGCCACGTCCGCGTGTTCGAAGTTGTGCGCGCTGAATTGGACTTCGTCCTCGTGGTGGATCTCGCCGTAGGTCACCGCGCGGCCGTCGGGGCCATAGGTCCACACCAAATCATAAACGCTTTCCTTACCTTGCAGGTACATGGTCAGCCGTTCCAGGCCGTAGGTGATCTCGGCGCTGATGACCGGCAGGTCCAGACCGCCGCACTGCTGGAAGTACGTGAATTGCGTCACTTCCATGCCGTCCAGCCACACTTCCCAACCCAGACCCCAGGCGCCCAGGGTCGGTGACTCCCAGTCGTCCTCGACAAAGCGGATGTCGTGGCCCTGCGGGTCGATGCCGATCGCCCGCAGCGAGTCCAGGTACTGCTCCAGGACGTCCTTGGGCGACGGCTTCAAGATCACCTGATACTGATAGTAGTGCTGCAGGCGATTGGGGTTTTCGCCGTAGCGCCCGTCGGTCGGCCGCCGCGACGGCTCTACGTAGGCGGCGTTCCACGGCTCGGGCCCCAGCGCGCGCAAGAAGGTGGCCGGGTTGAAGGTGCCGGCGCCCTTCTCCAGATCGTAGGGTTGGACCAGCAGACAACCGCGCGAACTCCAGAAGGAATTCAGCTTGGCGATCACGTCTTGGAAGGTAATGGCGACGCGTTCAGACATGGGGTGCATTCGACCTGGGCAATGGCCCAATGGGCGCGGCAGGCTAGCACGTCTGGCGCGGGTCGAGCAATTGCACTACTTGACGAGCTTGGAGATCCCCTTGAACTGGCCGTGCCCGGCGCCGCGCACCAGGTCAAAGAGCGCGACCTCCGTCGAGGTACACACTGCCCCGGCCGACTGCCACAAACCCTTGGCGATCGCCCAGTTCTCTACGGCCCGCGAACTCGTCGCATCGGCCGCTACGTGCACCTGCCAGCCCGCGGCGCGCAGGTCGGCGACGGTCTGCCAAACACACACGTGCGCCTCGATGCCAGCGACGATCAGCGTGTCGCGGCCCTGCAGCCTCCAGCCCGCCAGCAGCCGGGCGGCGGCGTGGTTCTGCAGCACCGAGAACTCCAGCTTGTCCAGCACCGGCGTGTCGGGGCCCAGCACCTGCCGCAGCGGCTCGACCGTTTGGCCAATTCCTTTTGGATATTGCTGAGTCACCAGCGTCGGCATCCCGAGCAACTGCCCCCCTTGCGCCAGGCGCACGGCGTTCTGCAGGCACCCGTCGGCGTGGGCCATCGCCGGCAGCAGGCGCTCTTGAAAATCGATGAGGACGAGGCCGGTCCGCCCGGCCTCCAGCCGCAGGTGATTCGTCGCCGTCATCGCTCTCTCCTCCCCGTGATCTCAGCCTTTGGGCGCCCAGCGCTGCGAGGCCAGCCGCGCCAGCGTCTGCCGCTGCCAGTCGCCAAAGCGATCTTGCAGGATCGCTGCGCGGGCATCCTGCGAAAGCTTTACGTAAAACGCCAAGTTATGGATCGTCAGCAGGGTCGCCGACAACGCCTCGCCCGCCACGAACAGGTGCCGCAGGTACGACCGCGAGAACGTCGTGCACGTCATGCAGCCGCAGTCGGGATCCAAGGGGCCATCATCCTCGGCAAAGCGGCGATTCTTGATCGACAGCTTGCCGTCGTGCGTAAACACCACCCCGTGGCGCGCGTTCCGGCTCGGCATCACGCAGTCGAACTGGTCCACGCCGTAGCCGATGCAGCGGACGATGTCCTCCGGCGTGCCGACGCCCATCAGGTACCTGGCTTTATCCTTGGGCATTTGCGGTGCCGTGTGCTCGCACGTCGCCCACATCTCCTCGCTCGATTCGCCCACCGACAGGCCGCCGATGGCAAAACCCTCGCACGGCCGCTGGCAGATCTGCTCGACGTGGGCCGTGCGCAGGGCATGGTTCACGCCGCCCTGGACGATGCCGTACAGCGCGCACTCGTCCTGCCGCCGCCGCGCCGCCAGGCAGCGATCCAGCCACGCCACCGTGCGCTTCATCGCCCGCAGCACCACCTTGTCCTCGGCTTTGGCGGGCGGGCATTCGTCCAGCTGCATCATGATATCGCTGCCGAATTGCTCCTGCAGCTGCATACAGCGCTCGGCATCCAAGACGTGTTTGCTGCCGTCGATGTGGCTCTGGAACACGGCGCCCTGGTCGGTGACCTTGCGGATCTTGGCCAGCGAGTACACCTGGAACCCGCCGGAATCGGTCAGGATTGGCCGGTCCCACGCCATGAACTTGTGCAGCCCGCCCGCAGCCGCGATCCGCTCCGCGCCCGGCCGCAGCATCAAGTGGTAGGTATTGCTCAGGATAATCTGGGCGCCCAGCTCGCGCACGTCGCGCGGCAGCACGGCCTTGACCGTGGCCTGGGTGCCCACCGGCATGAAAATCGGCGTGCGCACCACGCCGTGGGTCAGGTGCAAGAGTCCAGCGCGGGCGCCCGTTTGCGCGCAGGTGTGCTGCAGTTCGAAGCGGTACATCGGACTCCCGGCCTACACGAAATACATCAGGTCTTGCAGAGACTTGCGTCGGTGCGCCGGCAACTCGCCGCTGGGTACGCCCAGGATCAGCGCCCCCACCACTTCGTCGTGCGGCTCGGCCCGCCAAAACCCACGCAGCGCCCGCCCGACAAAATGCCCGCCCGTCGACCAAAACGAGCCAAAACCCTGTTCCCACGCCGCCAGTTGCATGTTCTGCATGGCACACGCGCAGGCCGCATAATCCTCGCGATCCAGCAGCGGATCGTCCGGGCTCGCGTGACGCAGCAGTGTGATGACCCCACCCGCGCCGTGCAAGACGGCCTTCGCCTTCTGCACTTGCAGGGCGATCTTCTGCTCGTCGCCGCCCTCGTGACGCAGCCCGTGCTCGATCGCGTGCAGCAGCGCCGGCAACCGCTCGTGGCGCACCACCGCAAAGCGCCACGGCTCGGTCAGCCGGTGGTTCGGCGCCCATGTCGCCAGCTCCACCAACTCGCTCAGCACCTGGTCGGGCACGGCCGCGCCGGTGAATTGTTTGTGGGATCGCCGAGTGCGAATTGCCGTCCGAACGTCCATGGCGCGCCTATTCGGGATGGAGGGGAACTTGCTCGATTTAGGCAGCAACGTCGTCGGGTTACCCTACGTCGTGCGCCGCCGCACCTGCACCTCGTACACGGTACGGCCCTGCTTCTGGCCGGCGCGGCTCAGGGTCAACACGCCCAGATGCAACTGCGCGATCTTGCCCGATTCCATCTGGATGGCGACCCGGTCCTGATCGTGCACCTGGGTGACCACGCACAGCCCCAACGCCGGGTGCTGCAACGCATCGCCCACCTTGAGCTGCGGCATCTCTTCGGGCTCCAGCAGCCGCGACGGCAGTGCCTCCATCGCCAACCGCCCCGAGCGCGCCGCCTTGGCATCGCCCGCCACCACGTTGACCGCCACATCCATCCAGCGCCAGTGGCCCGTGTCCAAGTCTTCAAAGCGCCGCAACGTGATGTCGTCAAAGGTCTGCGCCGTCAACTCGACCGAGGCCGAGACCGCTTCTTGGATCTGCCCGGCCAGCACCGCGCCGTCCTGGCCCTGCAGCAACGCGGTCGCCACCAGATCGCGGGCGCCATTCTTGTGCGACACCACCACCTTGCAGGACCCCAGCGCCGCAAAGCCCGCCAGCTGCCGCGGCACCGAGTAGCGGCCATCCTCGCCCACGCACAAAACGATCGCGTCGCGGACCAAGCCGGTCGCCTCGATCCAGCCCGAGTCGATCCGGTAGCTGTCGGCCAGTTGGCGCAGGGTCGCCATCAACGGGACGCCGGGCGGAACTTCGCCGACGAAGCGGCGCCCCTCGCGAGTTTCGGCAAAAATCATGGGCTTGCCGCGGTTGCTGGGCGAATCTGCCCGCCATGCCGCGCGTGCGACGCTAGACAAGCTGGGCGCCCCTGTCAAATGCGGGCTCTGGTCGGCGCAGGCCAAGCCATTCCCGCTGTACTCTCAGGGCCTTGTCCGGCATGGTTGCGCCGCACCGCGCCGGGTGTAGCATCGGTGGCGCTGCGCAGCTCCGTGCACATGGGAGGGACCATGGGTCCAATCATCGGCTTTCTGCTCTTCGCCGGGTTCGTCGTCCTGTGGGGATCGTTCGTCACCATCAACCAAGGCCACGTCGGCGTGGTCACCATGTTCAGCAAGTACCAGCGGGTGATGTACCCGGGCCTCAACCTGAAGGTGCCGCTCCTCGAAAAAATCGAAAAGCGCATCTCGGTGCAAAACCGCTCCGCTGAACTCGAGTTCCAGGCCATCACCGCCGATCAGGCCAGCGTAGGCTTCAAAGCCATGCTCCTGTACGCCGTGCTGAACCAAGAAGAAGAGACCATCAAGAACGTGGCCTTCAAGTTCCAGAGCGACGCCGATTTCATGCGCGCCCTGGTCCGCACCGTCGAAGGCGCGGTGCGTTCGTTCGTGGCCACCAAGCGCCAGAGCGAAATCCTGAGCCTGCGCCGCGAGTTGGTCGACGAGGTCAAGTACCAACTCGACGCCAGTCTAGAGACCTGGGGCTATCACCTGATCGACCTGCAAATGAACGACATCGTGTTCGATCAGGTGATCATGGACTCGATGGCGCGCGTGGTGGCCTCGGCCAATCTGCGCTCCGCCGCCGAAAATGAAGGCCAGGCCCTGCTGATCACCAAGACCAAGGCCGCCGAAGCCGAGGGTCGCGCGATCCAGATCTCGGCCGAAGCCCAGCGCGAGGCCAGCCGCCTACAGGGTCAAGGCGTGGCGCAATTCCGCGAAGAGATGGCCAAGGGTGTGCGGCAGTCGATCGCCGAGATGACCCAGGCCGGCCTGGACCCGTCGTTCTTGCTGTTCTTCATGTGGACCGAGGCGGTCAAGCACTTTGCCGAGCAAGGCAAGGGCAACGTCATCTTCCTGGACGGCTCGGTCGACGGCATGGAGCAACAGATGAAGCGCATGATGGCCATCGACATGATGGGCAAGGGCGATTTTGGCCGCACCCAGGCCGTGCCGCCCAACCCGCCGCCGCGCCGCCCGCCGAACGTCTAGTTTATCTAGAAATACTGACTAGTTGAGCAACCACGTCAAGCCGGCGCCTGCCGCGAACTTCTGGTTCAGGCCGCCGGTGAAGTCGTTCTCGTCGTAGATGCGCCGCGCCGCCGGGTGGACAAAGTCCATCTCGATGCGGACGTAGGCATTCAGCGAGTTGTTCACTTTGAACTCGCCCTGCAGGCCCACCGGCATGACAAAATCCGTCACGCGCGAGGCCATCTTGGCGGTCGCAGTATCCAGGATCTTGGGGTTCTTGTTGGTATCCGAGAAGAAGCGGAACTGCGCGTACAGCGAGAACGCCGACGAATCGCCCAGCAGCAGCGAGGCCACCGGCTTGACGTAGGCCGTGAACGAGTTGCGGTCACTCGGCCCCAGTCCGCCGCCCAGACCACCCTGCACGCCCACCGCGAAGGCGTTGGTGCCGGCCAGCTTGTAGGCGCCGGTCAAGACGAATTCATTGATCACGCCCGAGACGCCGATGTCCAGGCCGGCCGACACATCCGGCGCCACGCCCGCCGCCACCGCAAAGTTCAGCGGCACCGGCATGCCCACGCCCACTTGCACCGTACCCTTGCCCACATCGTTGACGTGCGCGGAGGTTGGGTTGCTGCGCCGGACGATGCGCGGCTCCGGCGGCGGCACCAGTTTCGCGTCCACGCGCGCGGTGTTGCCGGCCGCCACGGGCACGTCGTGTTCTTCGATCGCCGGGTTCGGCCCATCCTCTACGATGCGGACCTTGTGCGCACCGATCGGCAGATCCACCGTCACCGGCGCGGCGCCCTTGATCTCGCCGTTGATGTACACGTTGGCGCGGCGCCCCGCGGGCACGGTCACCGTGATCTTGCCCATCGCCTTCAGCTCGGCCTTGACCTCGGTGGTCTTCTGGGCTTCCACGGCTTCGGTGCTGCTCCACGGCGCGTAGCCCTCGGCTGTGACGGTCACCAGATACTTGCCTGGGGTCAAGTCATCGAATTGGGCCGGCAGGTTCTTGGTCACTTCGCCGACTTTCGCCTTACCCGTGGGCACATTCGCAATCACCGACAGGGAGCCGCGGCTCGCCGCCACCGCTTGGCGCGGGCTCAACTGCACCGTCTTGACCTCGCCGGCCCGCACGGTGACCGACTGCGACGCCGCCGGGTAGTTGGGCGCCGAGCACATCACGATGTGATCGCCGGCCTTGAGACCCGCAACCTTGACCGGCGGCGCGCCCTTGTCCTCGCCATCCACGGCGATCATCGCCTTGGGAGCGTCGCACAGCACGGTCAGTTCGCCGGTGGGCGCCGCCGTGGCGTCCAGCGTCAGCGACACCGTCTCGCGGCCGCCTTCGCGCACGGCCACGGTCTGGTGGGCCGGCTTGTAGCCGTCCAGCGTCAGCTCGACCTCGTAGCTGCCCGGCTCCAAGTTCTCGATGAGCTGAGGCGCCTTGCCCTTGGGGGCGCCGTTG
Source organism: Myxococcales bacterium (assembly GCA_037441385.1). Classification (GTDB taxonomy): domain Bacteria; phylum Myxococcota_A; class UBA9042; order UBA9042; family UBA9042; genus SXRM01. Next base: position 15,674 of record JBBISH010000047.1, on the reverse strand, counting down.
AGCCCCACGTCCGCGCCGGTGGGCGACGACGAAACCAGCACCGAGCCCTTGGCCTTTTCCACCGGCTTGAGCGAAATATCAAAGGTAGCGGTTTGGTTCTCGGTCACGTCCGCCCACTTTTCCCAAGGCTGGAAGCCGGCTTTCTTGACCACGATCTGATGTCGACCCGGTGGCACCTGGACTTTTTGCGGCAGCTTGCCTTTGCCATCGCCGTCCACCGTGATGTCGGCGCCTTGGGCGCTGGCGTCGCCGCCCAGATCCAGGGTGGCCGGCGCGATCTTGCGTACCAGCTCGACCGTGAACGTCATCGGCTTGGGGCCAATCGTGAACGTCTCGACCTTGTCTTGATAGCCGTTGAGACGAAACTGAATCTTCACCGGCCCTTGCGGCAGTTTGGCCTTGGGCAGCGGCGTGATGCCCAGCAGCTGCGCTGGCGCGGGCTCTAGGAGCGTCGCCTCGGCCCCCGGCGGATTGGTGGCGAGTCCAACGACAGTCGTCTTGGGGACGGCAAAGGCCGAGCCGGCCATCAGGAGCGCGGCAAAGGCTGCCAACACAACGGCGGTGCGGGCGAGCAGGCGGCGGTAGTTCATCAGCGTTCTCCCGTGATTCTGCAAGTTTGCTGGACCTTGGGCGGTCTACGGCGGTGGCGCATGCTAGCCCGGCGGCGCGCTGCTGGCAAACCGCGATCGTATCACCGGGCAAAGGACTTGCAGCCAGGGGGCTTGCCGCGCTACAAGCGCTCGCGGCGCACGGTCGCCCAGGACTCCCTTGCCATGGTCATGAAGTTCACTCCGCAAGACGCCGACGAATTCGCCGCCCTGCTCGCCGAAAATGCCTCACCTACCCGCAACCGCTACAAGCCCGGCGACAAAGTCCGCGGCCAGGTGGTATTTCTGGGCGAGAAGACCGCGACCCTGCTGCTCCCCGACGGCCAAGAGGGCCTGCTCGACCTGTCCGGCATGCGGGGCAAGGACGGGCAACTGACCGTGGGCACAGGCGATTCCGTAGAGGGTCACGTCGTGCGCATCCGCGACCGCGTGATCGAGATTGCGCGGCATATCGGCCGCGGCACCGTCAATATGGATGTGCTGCACGAAGCCGCGCGCTCGGGCCTGCCGATCGCCGGCGTGATCACCGCGACCAACAAGGGTGGCTACGTGGTGGATCTGGGCAACGGCGCGCAAGGCTTCTGCCCGCACGCCATGGTCGATCTGCGCCGCGTCGAGGACCCCAACACCCTGGTCGGGCAGCGCTTCGATTTCCGCGTGCTCGAGATTCGCGATCAAAAAGACGTGCTGTTGTCGCGCCGCGCCGTGCTGCAAGAAGAGCAAGAGCGCAAAGCCGAAGACGCCCGGGCCGCGGTGGTGGTCGGCGCTCGCCTCAAGGGCACCGTGACCAACGTCCGTGAATTCGGCGCGTTCGTCGACCTGGGTGGCGTCGAAGGCATGATCCCGGCAAGCGAACTGGCCTACGGCCGGGTCAAGGTCGAAGAGGTGGTGCACCCCGGCGAGAAGGTCGAGGTCGAGGTGATGCGCGTCGAGCCGTCGGTCGACAACCGCGGCCGGCCCAGCCTGCGGATCAGCCTGTCGATGCGGGCCCTTGCCGCGGATCCTTTCGAGGGCGCGCTACCGGCCCTGCTGCCGGGCGTCGTGCTCGAAGGCAAGGTCCGCCGCGTGGAGTTGTTCGGTGCGTTTGTGGAATTGGTGCCAGGTGTCGAAGGGTTGGTGCATGTCAGCGCCTTTGGCCGCCGCGTGAACCGCCCCAGCGACGTGGTCCAGGCCGAACAGCGCGTGACCGTGCGCGTTCTGGCGGTCGACGCGGCTCAGCGGCGCATCTCGCTGGCCTACGTGGCGCCCGAGAACTTGAGCAAGATCCTCGATCCTTCGGCCAAGAAGCCCAGCGATGTAGCCGGGTTGCACATCGTGGGCGTGGCGCTGCAGCTCGAAGATCGCGGCGCAGCCGAGGGGCTGCAAAACGCCCCCAGCAACCAGCGGGCCGAAAAGGCGCGCGTCCCGGCCATGGGCGAGGTGCTGACGGTCACGGTGGACAAGCACGAAAGCTTTGGCGTATTCGTTACTTGGGGCGTGCCGCCGCAACTGGGTCGCGGCCTGGTGCCGGTGAGTGAGCTGGGCCTGGCGACCGGCGCCGACACGCGCCGCAACCTGCCCGTGGGCTCCACGTTCGAGGCGGTGGTCTTGGATGCCCGCCCGGACGGCAAGGTCCGCCTGTCCAAGGCCGCCGCCGTCCATGCGCGCGAGCAGAACGAAGCCAGTGATTGGCTCAAGCAGCAAGCCAGCACTGTGGCGACCCACGCGGGCGTGGGCAGCTTGGGCGAGGCGCTGATGGCGTCGCTCAGCCGAAAGAAAGGTTCGTAGCCCACCGTCATGCTGGCACCGCTGGCGGGGCTGACGCAGCAGCAGCAGCAACTTGGACGATCGCTGCCCCTGCCGATCGCCGCAGCGTGGCAGCACCTGCTGCTGGCGTCTGGGCAGAGGCAGGCCGAACACCGCCTGATCCTGACCGTGGACGTGGTGGTGCGCACTCTGGCAGCGCTGGCCGTGGCGGACTACCTCCGCGGCCCGGCGGCCCCAGAGGTCGATCAGGCGCTTGCGAACCTGGACGAAGCCGACCGCTCGGTGTGGTGGCCCTTGCTCGCGGCGCTGGCGGCATCGGCCCCGCCAGAACCGGCGCACATCCTTGCCCCGCTCGCCCTTTGGCTGCGGACCCCGCAAGGTAATCGGCCGTCGGGGCTTGAACAGCTGCGCCAGTGCCTGTTTGCCACCAGCCACCCGATCGAGGCCAGCGCGGCCGACTTCACACGCACCACCCGCATCGGTCACAGCGTGGGCCTGGTGGCCGGACTTCTAGAATCTTTGGCCTGGCTGGCGCAGTGGCGGCTACTGCAGGTGGCGTCGCTGACCACCGTGCGTCGCGGGGGCTTTCGCGGGGAGTTGCACCTGCTCGCTGGCGCCCAAGTCGAGCCCAACCGCCATGCCGCCACCTGGACGGCGCACCTGTTGGCCAACACCCTGTATCTGGCCAATCCCGAAGGCGACGCCCTGCTCGAGGTGTCGCCGCTGCTCGCGCTGGAGCCCCAAAGCCGGCGCCAGGCCCCGCACTGCCAGCTGTGGTGCGGCGTGCGCGCACCCGATCAGGTGCTTTTGGCCGAGATCCCCAGTGAGCGCCAAAGCGCCGTGGTGATTCACGGGCAGCCAAGCGACGAGCGGCCTTGGCTCGCCGCAGTCCTGCAGCCTTTCTTGCATCACGACCCGCAGTTGGCCGCGCATCTGCCGCCGCCGCCGGCGTACCAGTTACCCACAGTCGCACCACCGCGACCAATCGCCGACTTGTCCGACCACGCTTTTGCCGCGCCGGAGGAAGCGACCAGGCGCTCTGGGTGGTCGCGGCGTGTCGGTTTGGCACTCCAAGCGGCGGTCTTGCTTGCTCTTGTCGTGGCGGCAGCCGTGGGCCTGGCGCCCAAGCCGCGCACACACCCTGCGCCTGAGCCACTGCCGACGCCGATCGCCCAGGCAGCCGCCGTGACCCCGCCCGGAACCCCCAGTGCTGTCGCCGCAAGCGCACCAGCCGATGGGCCGGCACCGGCGGCGCCAGCGGTGGCGGTGGCCGCGGAAGCGAGCCCCGTTGCGGCGCCCGTTGGGCAGGTGGCCGCCGCGGCGCCGCCGGCAGAGTTGGCTCAGATCGAGGCGCCAGATGGGCAAGTCGCACCCACGCCAGCGGAAGTTGCTGCCGCCGCGCCCCCACCGCCGGTCGCACCGCCAGAGCCCCCACCACCTGCGCCGCCGCCGCCCGTCGCACCGCCGCCACCACCCCCGGTTGCCGCTTTGCCCCAGCCCGTCGCGGCTGGCGAATTTCTAGAGCAGGCACGCCGCGATGCGGCCCTCCGGCCGGCCTATGCCGTGCTCAAGTTGCAGGTCGCCAAAGAGCAAGGGCACCCGCACGCCGATCTGGCCCTGGCCGCCGTTCACGCCCAAGCGGGCAGTCAGGCCTTGTGCCGCCACTATGCGCGCCTGGCCCTGGCGGCGCACCCGGCCGACGCCGCTGCAGGCGCGCTGGTGACGCAGTGCCACGGACAAGTGGCCGACGCGGCCGCCGAACCGGTCGATCCGCCCGACCCCAAAGGCCTAACTCAGCGCCTGTACCGCGAGGGCTATTCGATCATCTACGGAGCGCGCCATTCGCCGAGCGAGCGTCGCAAGATGGCAAAAGATCTGTACCTTCTTGCGGCCGCGCGCGGCTACGCCAAGGCGCACAGCGGTCTGGCCGCCATCTACTGGTACGGCGAGCGCGACAAGGCCAAGTGCCGCGAGCATGCCCAAGTGGCGCTGCAGGCGGGGCCCGACAGCCAGGCCAAGCAGCTCATGACCCTATGTAGTGAGTAGGCATGGACGCAGCGGCCCAACGCGGCCGCAGGCATCCAAGTCGGTCGTGGCGCTGCATGATTCTACAATAGTAACAATAGTAACGGGTGCTTAGCCCTTGGCGTGGCGAACCGGCGCCTTGGTGCCGCTGGCCGCGTGCGTGGCGATCGCCTTCTTCATCGCTTCGATCAGAACCTCGGGACGGCTGGGCTGGAAGTAGTACGGGAAGTTGGGATTGGCGCTGATGATGCTGTCCATCGGCGTGCCGTCGCTTTGCAGGAACACGATTCGCGGATAGTAGTTGCCAAAGCGGGCGAAGCGATTGACCAAGTCGATCGGCGCCGTTCCGCCGTTGACCTCGACCATCACCAGGTCCTTGGCCAACTTCTGCAGATCGCGATTGGTTTTGAACGCCTCGCCCTGCAGGGTGCACTTGGGGCACGAGTCGGTGTGCAAGAACAGCAGCACGTTCTTCTTGTGACCACCGGCGGCCTTCAGGCCCTGATCATAGGTCTGCCAGTGGATTGGGCCGCCGAACTCGACCTTGGCCTCCGCGGGCGCCGCCGCGACGATGGCCACCGCGCCCGCCACCAGGCCCAGCACTGCGGCCAACCTGGCGACAACGTAAGAAAATCGCCCACCTTTGCCTTCGGTCCGCTGCATCGGATCTGCCCTCTCGCCTGGTTTGCGGCTGATTCGGTGGGCGCGTTCGCTGCGGCGCCACCGCTGCAGTATAGTAGAGCCCGCCGGGGCCTGCCAGGGTTCTATGCTTGGCGACCGGAGTCTGGCACACTATTGGCCCACTGCAAGCGCGGCACCGCCGCATCCGGAAAAGCAAATGATGTTTGGCAAAGCTGGGTTCGATTCGGCAACGTTTGGCCGCGCGCGCCACCACCGCTGGCTCAGCGCGCTCCTGTTGGCGGGCGCCGCGACCCTAGCTGCCCCCACAGCCCACGCGGCAGGCAAAGCGATCCCCAAGGCGCCCACGTCGCCGCAGGATCAGGCCCCGACCGAAGACGCCGACGGCGCCTGCCCGGCCGGCACGTCGCTGCACCGCACCAAGACCGAGCGCTACTGCTACCACCCCAGCTACAACAAAGAGGGCGCCTGGGTGTTTTGGTACGACAGCGGCCAGAAAAAGACCGAGACCTGGTACAAGAACGGCAAGCGCGACGGCAAGCGGCTGGCGTGGTACGAAAACGCGCAAAAGAAAGAAGAGTGCCAGTTCAAAGACGATCAGGAAGAGGGCAAGTGCCTCGAGTGGTACAAAGACGGCAAGAAGAAAAGCGAAGTCGACTACAAGAACGGCAAGAAGCACGGCCACGCGGTGTACTTTGACAGCGACGGCAAGAAGACCGAAGAGAGCGGCTGGAAAGACGGCGGCCGCCACGGACCCACCACGTGGTACTTCGCAGACGGCAAGAAGAAAGAGGAATACGAGCACAAAGACGGCAAGCGCGAAGGCCAGCACACCGTGTGGATGGAGAGCGGCAAAAAGAAGTACGAAGAGCGCTACATCTCGAACCGGCTCGAAGGCCTGCACGTCGAGTACACCGTGACGGGCAAGTTCCAGAGCGCCACGTGCTTCCGCGACAACACCGTCAAGTGGAAGACCGACGACGAGGCCGAGTCGAAGTCGAAGGCCTGCAATTAACTACAGAACTGGCTTGTCGACCAGTGGAGGCCGCACCGGATAGCGCCGCTCCAGCGCCTGCGCCAGCACCGCCTTGACATCGTCGCCAAAATCCTTGCTCAGCATCCAGCGCAAGTAGCCGGGATCCATCGCCATCATCTCGCTCAGGGCCTTGCCCTTGTACTTGCCAAAGCCGATGGCGGCTTGATTGTCGGCATTCCACACCAGCTTGCCGCTGGCGTCGATCCAGCTGGGGTCGCGCGCATGGGTGTACTCGTGCAGGCCCGCCACGGTGTCCGGCAAGTCGTCGTACTTGCGAATCTGCCCAAGCAGCACGTCCAGCGACGCCAGGGTGTCGGCCTCGGCGCTGTGGGCGCCCACCAGCTCGCGGTCGCAGTACAAACGCAGCGCAGCCGTCAGATCGCGCGGCTCCTTTTTGGCAAAGATCACAAAGGCATCCACGGTCTGGGTACCGGACTCCGGCCACTCGATGCCTTCGCGCTTGAACTCGGCGGCCAGCAGTCGCAGATCAAAACGCTCGATGTTGTAACCCGTCAGATCGCAGCCGCGCAGCCACTCGGCCAGGCTTTTCGCGACTTGGCCAAACCGCGGGCAGTCGGCCACGTCGGCGTCGCCAATTCCGTGGACCGCCGTGGCCTCGGGCGGGATGGGCCGACCCGGATGGATGCGGCGAGTCCGAATCTGCCGCTCGCCATCGGGCGTGAGCTTGACGAGCGACAGCTCGACGATGCGATCTTGCTCCACGTCCAACCCGGTGGTCTCCAAATCAAAGGCGACCAGCGGCCGGCTGAGTTGCAGCGCGCGCGTCACGGCTACTTGCCCGACTCGCCCACGAACCAGTCTTCGCGGTCGCGGAACAAGAAGTTGAAACTCGTCATCGAGCCGTAGCAGCCGGTGATGTACTGTTGCAGCTGGACCTTTTCGGCCGTCTCCAGCTTGTCCGACGCGTTGATCCGCTGCTCCAGCACCCGCAGCTTGTCGCGCATCGTCACGATTTTGCGGAAGAAGACTTCGATGTCGATCTCTTTGGCCTGCAGCTCGGGGTTGGCGGGCTGGATCACCACCTTGCCACCGTGGTAGCGCGGATGAATGGGTGCGTCGGCAACGCCGAGTGCTTCCTCAAGCACCTCGGCCAACAAGGCTTTCAGTTCGCTACGTTGCATAGTGTCCTGGCGGAGTTCGGTCGACTCCGATTGCGGGTCTGCAAGGTCGTCGGCAAGCGCCAGCGGGACCGCATCCGGGCGCCGGCGCACGGGTTCGATGTCTGAAGGCCGCACCATTCGCACGCGTACAGTTGGGCGGCTTTCAAAGCGGTGGCGTGCCAGCTCGGTGCGGCGGGCTTGCTCGCGCAGCCGCGGGGCCAGGTCGGCGTCTTCGGGCACCGGCGACCCTGGCAAGATGCGTTCGCGGTCCAGGTGATACTCCGGGCAGCCGTACTCGTGGGCCGGCACCTCGGGGTGAGTCGGCCGGCCGCGGCACTCGCCCATGGTGCGGCCCATGCGATCGGTGTGGAGGACCACAAAATGTCGGCAAGATCCGCAGCGGTTGTAGACTTCGTAGATGTCGGCCATGGCCTCACTCGCTGGGGTGCATCCGCTGGCCATTGTCGGCCGCGCTCCAAGCTGGGGTCAAGCGGTGGGGCCCGACTCGGCCGCGACCCGCCAGGTTATACCGGTTGGGCCAGCGGCGTGGCGGCGGCCGCTCACTTGGGCGCCGTCGATCGCTGGCACCGGCGGCCCGCTTCCGCCTGATCGGCCTTGGCCCCGGCGCGGCCCGCCACCTTTTCCAGCTCACACCACACGGCGTTTTGCTCGGTCTCGGTCGCGCTGCGATCGGCCGCCTGGCGAAACAGCGCCAGTGCGGCCTTGGGCTGGCCTTGCAGCACTTGCGCACGGGCGGCCAACAACGGCGCGAGCGCTGTCGCCGGAGCCCGTTCGTCGTACCAGTCGGCAGCGTGATAAAACGCTTTCTTGGCCTGAACTTGCACGGTCGTGTCGGTCGCCTCGTTGGCGAGGTGCCAGGCCAGATCGGCCAGATCGGCGACGGGCTGAGGTTGGTGCAGCTCGCCGGCCGCCAAATTCTCGGCATCGGTCAGCAGTACGGCTGGCTTGCTGCCCGCCAAAGCCGCGTACCAAGTGGCCGCCTCGCCGCCGCCTGGCCCAAGCGCCGCAGGCATGGCTTTCTGTTGGGCCAAGCGCAGCCGCTCGCGCAAGGCTCCGTCCCGTGGGTCGATCGCCTGGGCCGCCCGCAGATGCGCCACCGCCGCCTTGGGATCCTGGCCGCTGGCCGCCGCCAACACCAGTTGCTGGCGCACGCCATCGCAGCGCCCGCCGGGCTGGGCGGCCAGCGCCGCTGCCTCTTTGGCCGCCGCAGGCCGATCCCCCGCGTGGAGACTGAGTTCCATCAGCCAGAACTGCGCCGCGCACTGGTCGCGCCACGCGTCGTCGGGCAGGCCCGCCAGCGACGTAGCTTGGGCGCGCTGCAACATCGGCCGCGGATCAACCCCGCGCTGCATCGCCAGCATCGCCTCGGCCAGCGCCTGCCGCAGCGGATCGCGCTGTTTGGGCACGGCCGCGGGCTCATCGCTGTCCTTGTCCTGCTTGACGCCCAGCCGGCGCGCCTCCGCGTCCACCCGTGGCCGAAAGTCGCGGGCAAAGTGCCCCAGCCGCTCGCGCAGCCACGCCGCAAACTCGGCGTCCAACTCTGCGGCGTCCTTGCCGTAGATCTTCTTGAGCAACGCCAGGGTATTCGACCCGGCCGTGTGCTGCAGGATCAGCTGCCGCACCTTGTCTTTGCCGTACCGCTCGGCCAGAAAATCCACCGTGCGCATCGCTTGATCGTAGGCGTCCAAGATGTCCTGCATGGACCGCGCCTGCGAAAACGCCAAGTTGAAGGTGGCCAGCTTGGCCAGCCGCCCGTCCTGCAAGCGGTCCCAGGCGCGGCGGTCGTCGCGTTGCTGGTAGCGCGGGTCCAGCCACGCGGCCTCCATCATCGCCAGGCCCTCGGTCAACCAGCGCGGTACGCGGCCCCCGCTGGCCTGCATGTGAAACACGTGCGAGAGCTCGTGGTACAGGACCATCTTCCAGTTGAAGGGCTCCGCGGCCGGTGAGCGCGATGTCACCAGGTGGCCAAAGCAAACCGCGTGGGCGCCCAGCTGCGGCAGACCCACCGTTCGCACCGAAAATGCTTGCAGGTCAGGAAAAATCTCGATCTGCAACGGCCGCTCGGCCTTGAACCCATACAGCTGCGCCAACTGTTCCACGGCACCTTGCAGCCACGGCACCACCGACGGCTCCAGGCCTTTGCGTTCGCGCTTGTGCAACCGCACGTCTACCGCCGGGCCCGGGACCAGTTGCATGTTCTGCAGGTAGTCGTCGTACAACACGTGGAGTTGATTGGCGGTCCGCACATCGAACGGGTCACCGGAGTAGGCCATCTCCAAGTGTTTTTTCGCGCCCACGTCGTCCGCTTCCCGGGCCAGCGCCACGCCCATCGCGGCGTGAGCCGGCCACAGCTCGCCATCGCGGGCAATTGCGGTCGCCAAGAGCTTCTGTGCGTCGCGGTAGCGATGCCCCAAGACCAGATACTCGGCCGCGACCAGGTAGAACTCGCCGTTGTCGCGGTTCAATTTGCGCACGGCGGCTTCGGCCTCTTTCCAACAGGCGTTGTCGTCGGTCAGCTGACAGAGAGCACCTTGCACATAGCGGACTTGCAAGGCATCGGCGCGCTGCGCCAGCCCGCGCTGCACCATCTGCCGCGCCGCCGGCCAGTCTTCGTCCTGCAGGGCGACCTCGGCGCGCAGGCTGATGGCATCCAGCAACGATGGATTTTGCTGCAACAATTGGTCCACGCGTCGGCGGGCACTGCCTACATCCGAGTCGCTGGCCAGGTCGATGCGCGCCATTCCCACCTGGGCGCGCGGGTGGCTTGGGTCGATGGCCAGCACCTTCTTGAAGGCCTTGTCGCTGTCGCGATAGTTGTATTTACTTAGGAACAGCTCGGCAATCGCCAACTCGACCTGCACCACCTCGCCGGCTTCTGCGGCGCCTTCCTCGGCCTTTTGCAGCACGCTCAGGGCGTCGCGCGGGTAGCCGCCCAGAATCAAAGACTCGGCCACCGCCACCAAATCCGCGGTGTCGCTGAACTTGCCATCTTGGTAGTCGTCGGCCAGCGGATCCAACAGCTTGCGCGCCGCCACTTGCTGGCCCAGATCGATCATCTGTTCGCCAAGCCGCACCCGCAGTTGCGGATTGGTCGGCCAGGCCTGCGCCGCGAGCGTGAGCAGGGCCAGGCGCGCTTCGGCCTTGCCGGTCTGGCGCTCGGTCTCGGCCAGCACCAGCGTGGCGGTCGGATCCGGTTTCTTGCTCTCGACTTGCGGGCGCAGCAGCTTGCGCACCGCCTCGTGGTCCCCACCGCGCTGACAATACCGCGCCACGGCCAGGGCCTCACCGGGGCTCCAATTCACCTTCCAGAGCGGGGTCGAAGGGCCCAGCGGACTGCCGCGGTCCAACGCAGTAGCCTGAACGGCCTTGAGCGCGGCGTCCATGCGCCCGTGCAGCAGCGCGTCGCCCACTTCGCGTTCCAGCGGGGTTTGTTCGGCCCACACCGGCCCGGCCAGGACGGCCACCGTGGCCAGCGCAACGGCGCAGTGCAGCCACAGCATGCGTGCGCTCACCGGCTACAATCCCCCGGTGATCATCCAACGGCCGTCTTCGCGTGCCAACTTCATGCGCGAGAAGCTGTCGTAGGTGCGGTACGCGTCCACGTTGCCTTCGGTCAGCAGCGCCCGGCCCACGTACTGGTAGTCGACCGTGGCATCGTCGCCCGACACCTGCATGTCCACCAAGCGGATTTTCAGCTGGGCGCGCTTGACGTTCTTGACCAGCATCTCGATGCGCTGGATGCATTTGTCGTAGCCGTAGTCGTCGGTCGGATCGTCGGTGGTGCCGCCGTTTTCGTAGTAGCGCTGGCTGATCATCTTGCGCAGGGCTTCCACGTCCTTGTTCTCTACGGCAGCGTGATAGGCCTTGACCACCTCGTAAACCTGCTTGTTCTGGTCCGAGGCCGGAACCTTCTTGGCCGCATCCAGGTAGCCAGGACCGCAAGCCGCCACCAGAGCCGCCAGGGCCAGGGCCGCCAGCAGATGCAGGGCAAAGCGCAGCAAAGTCACAGGGCGACGCGGAACAGAGCAAACGAACATGGCGTAACTCACTGAAAAAGGTTCGGGCGGCGGGTCCAACCGCGCTGCGAAGGGTACCGCCCACCCGCCAGAGCGTCAAACCCTTGGCTGCCCGGCAGCATTCCCGACCCGCATCCGGGTTCTTGCAATCGGCCTGACGTTGCGCCAACCTGCCTTGGTCGCCCGACCTGGGTGCGCGGTGTGCAGTCCATGTCGTCGCAAGTAAAGAACGCTCTGGTGGGTTTGTTGCTGGTCGGACTTGGCGCCAGCGCAGCCTGGATGCTCAAACCCGGCCCGGCGCAGGCGCCTGCGACGGCACCGACCACCGGCGGCGTGGGTCTACCCCAAGGTGCGACCGCGGTCGCCGCGGCCGAGGCAGCATCGGCCGTAGAGGCGCCCGCCATGCCGACTTGGACAGCGATGGGCAATCCGCAGGCCGGGCCCGCGGGCGACTTCGTCATCAAAGAAGCCAGCGACATGGCCAAGGCGCTGCGGATGGCCGAGGACGCCGTCGGCGAGCCCACGGCCCGGCGCCAGCTCGGCCAGTCGACCTGGCGCGTCGTGATGAGCGGGGCTCAACAGCGCACGGCGACGGTGCAATTCGATGCCAGTCGCGGAGTGGTGTTGCAGGACGACGAAAGCGGTGACGAATTGGCCTACCTGGATGGCGGGTGCTGGGTCCGCCGACAAGAGGTGGTGGTCCCCTGCTTGCGCCCGACCACCGGTCTGATGCGCGCGGTTCATTGGGCGCTGCGCGGCGCGGCGGTCGTGGGGATTGGCGAGCCCCCTTGGCAGGTCGTCCACGCCGCCTCGGGCACCGAGAACGACAAACTGCACAACATCATTACGTACGACACGGGCGGCGCGCCGATCGCTAGCGTGGCGATGTTCGCGGTCCTGCTCGACCCCACCGGCCGTCGCCTGACCGGCATGGACATCAGCTCCAACCGCCAGGCCAAAGAGAGCGGCAATGCGCTGCCCTCGCACGCGCACATCGAGTTCGAAGACGCGCGCAAGATCGGCGCCTGGAACCTCCCGTCTACCTTGCGGATTCGCCTGATCGATCAGACCAGCGACGACGCGGTGTTGCGCGTAGTCGACGTCAAGCCTGGGGCGCAGCTGCCCAAGTCGGCGCTGACCATGTCGCTGCCCAAGTCACTGCAAGTCGGCACACGGCCTGGCGGTTTGGCGCTGCAGTTCGCGGTGGGGAGCCACGACCAGTTCGTGCCCGCCATTCAAAAGGCGACGGCGCTGCTGGCCAGTCCACTGCGGGAGTCGCAATACGACGTGGTCGAGGCGTTGGCACCGCTGGGCCAGGCCCGCGACCAGGGCATCGATCTGCTTTTGATTCCGCGCAGTCAGGTGCTATTGGCGGCCAGCGGCTTGCAGGTCCACACCAAGCCCTATGCCAACGAACCCGCGATCGTTCGCCGCTGGCTAGAGGTCCCCTACAGCGAAGTTCCCGCCACGGCCGCCGTGTTCTTGCTCGAAGCCGAACAAGCCGGCTACAAGGCCGCGGCCGAGCGGCGCATGACGATCACGTACCTCTATCACGAAGAAGGCGACACCCCCAAGGTGGTGATCGAGTTGGCCCTACCCATCGAGCCTCCGTCCAAGCCCGCCAAGTAGGCGCAGCCGAGCAAGGCCTGGCCCCAGCGGCGGCTGCGGCGGCTCGCCCCAATCCACCGCGGCACTTGGGTTTGCCGGCCCTACGGCCGTTCCGTATACTCCACCCATGGCTCGCCGAGCACTCGCCGCCATCGCTGTGTACGTCCTGGCTTCGGCGTGCAGCGAAGGTGCGGTGTCGTCGGGCGATGCGGCCCCCCAAGCCGATAGCGCAGCCGCCGACAGCAGCCTCGACGGCGACGCGAGCGCCGACGTGGCCAGCGACACCTTACAAACCTTTGATTTGACTGGAGAAGTCGACGGGGGCGACGCCATTGAAGACCAGCAGGCCGATGCCGAAGACGCCGATGCCAGCGACAGCTTCGCCGAGGTCACGGCGACGGCCGATGGAGTGAGCGATGCGCTGGACGCCGACGCACCAGACGGTCTGATCGACGCCAGCGCCGACGCGGACGTCGCAGATGCCGACGCGGCCGGCCCAAGTTGGCTGGGCGTGTGCCCACCGACCAAGCTGGCGTACTTCACAAAGCTCGGCCCGCAGAAAGGCTTTCCGGTGCCAGGCGTCGATTGCGCCAAGCCGGGCTGGCCATCGCCGCCCGCAACTGCGGCCCCAGTGTTCACCGACATCACCGCGGCCGTGGGCCTGGGCAAGCTCGGCTACGTGGATTCGTGCGTGCTCTGGCAGGATTTCAATGGCGACGGCAACCAGGACTTGCTCGTCGTCGAACAGCCGACGGGGCCGACTAGTAAGCGTTTTGCCCGGTTGTACGAGCAGAACGACAGCGGCCCCTGGCTGGTTTCGACCACGACCCTGCCGTCCAGTACGCTGATTCTGGACTGTGCGCCCATCGATGTGGACAGCGACGGCGACTTGGACGTGGCGCTGGGCTCCACGACCGGCTTGCATCTGCTCCGCTACAGTTCGCTGGGCTTTGCCGACGACACCGCCACACTGCCAGCCTTTGCCAAGGGTGTAATGGCGTGGTCGCCCGCCGCGTTCGATGCCGATCGCGACGGCGTCCAAGACTTGCACCTGACGCGCACGGGCATCATGAACCTGCAACCCGGCAACTACGCCTGCTTTGCCGCTGACGGCGTGTACATCGAGTGCTGCTATGGCAAAGGGACTCCCAGCGCCCAATGCTTGGCAGCGACCGCGACAAACCCAATCAACACCTTTACTTGCTGCCCGTCGTTCGAGTTGGGGGCCAGCAACCTGATGATGCACAACGACAAGGGCATGTTGATCGACGCGAGCTTGGGCTCGGGCGTGGACGACCCTGGCGCAAGTCTGGTGGCCGCCGTGCACGACGTGGATCGCGACGGCTGGCCGGATCTGTTCATCGGCAACGACTTTGCCGCGCCGCACTGGTTCACGTCCCAGGGCAATGGCACCTACTTGGCCCATGGCAGTGCCGCCGGCTTGCGCCCTTATGGCCACACCATGGGCATCGGCACGGCCGACTTCGACTTGGATGGCCGCCTCGACTTCGTCACCGCCGACGTGGGCCCTATCAGCCTGTACCGCGGCCAGGCCAACGGTTCGTGGAAAGTGGCCGACGCCAGCGCGGGCATCACCGGTCCCAGCCAGTACGCGGTGTCCTGGGGCCAGATGACCGCCGATCTGGACAACGACGGCTGGACCGACCTGTGGTCGAGCCTCTCGATGGTGGCCAAGCCAGGGCAACTGGCCCAAGCCGTGCAAGAGAGCCAGCCGGCGCCCTACCTGGACCCTGGGCACCACGTGCTTTTCCACAATCAGGGCGCGACCTTCACGGCCCAAGCGGTGCCCTGGGCGCCCACCACGGAGGCCACCATCACGCCGCTGGCCGTGGCGTCGGCAGACTTTGACCACGACGGCGACCTGGACGTGGTGCACCTGAGCCCGCCTGGCCTCGTACGCGTATTGCGCAATGACTCCCTCAAAAATCACTGGTTGGAAGTGGACTTGCAGAGCAACCAGAGTTCGCTGGGCGGCGTGGGCGCGCGCGTGCAGGTCTGGGCGCAAGGCCACGTCCAAGAGCACGAGATCTCGGCCAGTCCGGGGGCGCTCACGCACGGCAGCTTTCCGCGCCATTTTGGACTGGGCAGCGTGACGAGCCTGGACCAGATCGTGGTGTGGTGGCCGACGGGCTGCGTGTCGATGATCGGCAAGACGCAGGCAGATCAGGTGCTTGCAGTCTACGAGACGGAGGCGACCTGCCCAAGCCCAAGTACAGGCGGCACGCCGGACGCGGCAGGGAGTGGCGACGCGGACGCCAGCGACAGCGACACCAGCCCGCCGGTCGGCATGGGCGGCCCCGAGTACTCGGGCATCACGCCGCTCAACCTCGAGAATCAGCCACTTGCGAATTTCATCGACGTCACCGGCCAGTTGGCCCTGGGCGACGCCTTGACCTACACGCACAACGATTGCGCGCTGGGCATCGACCTGGACGGCGACGACCGCGACGACCTGGTCACGGTCGAGCACAAGTCGCTGGGGCCGGGAAAGACGCTCTACCAGATCCGGGCATTGCTCAACAAAAGTACAGGCATGCAGATCGTCCTCAGCAAGATCGATGCGACGCTGTGGTTGCCGTCGCTGGGCTGTTCTGCGGCCGACGTGAACAGTGACGGCAAGCCCGATCTTCTCCTGGGCACGTTGGGAACGGGCTTTGCCTACTTCGAAAACAGCGGCTCGGGCGCCTTTGCCGACAAGACGTCCACCCTGTTCCCCTACATGGACATTGATGCCTGGATGATGGCGGCAGGCGAGGTGACGCCGATCTCCTCGAAGTACGGCACCTGCGTCAAGAGACGCCCCTGCCCCAGGGAACCGAGGATCTCGACCTTG
>JBBISH010000046.1:0-42508 GCA_037441385.1 Myxococcales bacterium | reverse complement strand
TTCCGTCCGAATCGGATCGAAGACTCGGGCAATTCTTCGGGCCCGAACCGGGGTCCCCGCCTGATTCTCGCCGGTTGCAGACCGGGTCAGAGAAGCCGTACAGGCGTGAATCAGACGGGGTTCGTATAAGGCAGGCGGTGCTTTGTCCGGCGATCCCAAAGGGAGCGAGCCTACCTGGCGAACTAGCCCCTTTGGGGCGGGTTCTTGCCCATCTCGCCAGCCCAAGTAGCCCCGCGCCACGGCCAGGCAGAAGCCGGCCAAAGGGGGCGCGCCGCACGCTCAAGAGCCTGCGTGTGGCGGCGCCGGCGGTCGCTCCAGTTCAACATGGTGAATTTCTTGGGTGCAGCTTGCCGGCTGGGCGGGTCGAACGCCTGCCGACCCGTTTGCATCGACCCCAAGGCGGCAGGATTCTTGGGGCATGAACCAAGGTTCGTAGCCTACCCACCCCACCGGGTCCACGCCTGTACCCATTGTGGTTGTCGTTGTAACCTGATGGAACTAGGTTGGAATCTTAGTTCTGGCCCGCGCCAGCGCCCGCGGCGTTCGCGCCCACGCGGACGGGCCCGGTGCTATACATGCTGACGGAGATCGAACATCACCGTTGTTTCGTCGCCGCAGCGAATCGGCCCAAAGGCCGGAAGCCTGCGGCCCACCCAGCAGCCGAAATGCTCAAGCTATTTCGTGACGGGCCCTTACTCGCAGGTTGTGCAGACCGACTGCAGTGCACGGCACCCGTAGTGCGGCCCGCTTGCCTGGCCCAACTGAACCGGGGTCGTGCGGCGGAATGTCCACAGTCTTGTTGAGTTGTACGGATTTGTCTGCCCAAATGCGCCAGCGCGGGCGTGGCCAGATTATCCCGACACGCATGGACAGACACAGCCACTTGGGCTACGCAAGCGCGCACGGATTCCGTCTGAGTCGGCTCGACAGATCCGGCAATCTTCGGGCTTGAACCGGGTCCCTGCCTGATTCTCGCCGGTTGCAGGCCGGGTCGAAGAAACCGTACCAGCGTGAATCAGGTGGAGTTTGGATCAGTGAGTCTCGGCCGGCGGCACGTCCGAGCGGGGCAGGCCCAACGGCGCCGGGGCTCCCCACATCCACAAAAAATCCACCGCTGGCCACACTTCGTGCGAGCGACCGTAGCTGACGTTGGCAAACCCGTCGGCGTCGACCTGGACGGTGCGCTCGTGCTTGTCGTAGTTCCAGTAGATGGCTCCCACCGCCACGCGCGTGTGCTCGCTCGTGCGGACATCGGCGCCCAGGTGGACACTCGCGTACCAGGGCGATAGAGGGTCGTCTGCCGGCCGTTCCACGTAGTAGCCCGCGGCCTCGATGCGCAGCCGCAGGTAGTCGCCCAACGCGTGGTCGTACCCCGCGCGAACCTGGGCACGGAACCGGCCGATATATGGCGCGAATTGTACGGCGACTGGCGCCCAGGCGTCCAGCGGCCGCGCCGCTTTGCCAGAGAGCAGCCAGCCGGTGGCGACTTCGCCGGACACCGTCAGTACGCCCCGCTCGACCGCGCCGTCCATGGCGAGCCCCTTGGAGATCTGCACGCCGAACTTGGGCGACAGCATCCAGCCGGGCCGATCGCACCAACTGGCCAGCGAGGGATCCACATCGGCGACTTTGCAGCTGGGTAGCAAGTCTCCTGAAAATCCAAGCGGTTTTTCCAGTCGCCACGCCGGGCTGGGCAGCGCCAGACCCAGGATTGCCGCGGTGCGCCAACCTCCTGGCTGCTGGGCGCGCAGCAGGGGCAGGCGCAGGTCGGCGTGCGGGGCCACCAAGGCCGCGAGTGGGTGCAGCTCGATCTCGGCCTGGGCAAAGCCGATGCGCAGCGGGTTGAACAGGCCGACCGAGCCGCTGTCGTTGCCGCGCACGTCCGCGGTCTCGCGGGGCAGCATCGGATCGGCACTGGCCAAATCAGCAACGAGAAGCCCCAGCAGCGCGCTGCAGGCCAACCAACGGCGGCAGATCATGGCTTCACCTCCCACACCCCCACGATCGGTGCGTGGTCCGAGAGCCGGAGCACGTCGCTCTTGATGACCGGGCCCAGGCCCGTCTCGCCGCCCACGCGCTGTCCGGCTTGCTGCACCACGTCGGTGCTGCCGACCACCCAAGTGCTGGGCTTGCTCAAGAACAGGTGATCCAATGTGCGATTCCAGAAGCCTTTTTCGCCGGCGTCGTTGACGTCATCGGGCCCGAGTACCGAATGGCTGTAGTAGCGCTTCTGATCGGCTTCGCTTTGGCCGTAGCGCTCCAGGCTGATGTACGGCACAAAATCGTTGTAGAACTTGGTCATCACCTCGGGCGTGTAGGGCGGCTGCTTGAAGTCGCTCGAGCAGATGGCCGCGGTGCGTTCGTCCATGAAGTTCGCCACGCGCACCGCCGTCGGCGGCAGTTCGTTGAAGTCGCCGCCCACCACCCAGGGCAGTTTCTCGGCCTGGAGTAGATCGTAGATCTGTTGAATTTGCTTCTGCTTGGTGCCGTCGTTGTCGTACGCCTCGGTGTGCACCACCAGCGCGACCACTCGCTCGCCCGCGCGAACCTCGATCTCGACCCGGCCCACAGCGCGGTGGATGTAGAACATCTTGGTCAGAGCGTCTTGATCGGTGCGGTCTTGCTGCTTGATGCGCTCGGCCTTCTTGATCGGGTACTTGCTGAAGATGACGTTGCCCAGGTCGATGCGCCCCACGCCCTCGGATGCCACATATTCGCTGTTCCAAGTTTGGAAGTAGGCGGCATAGTTCAGCTTGGTGTGCTCCAGGATGCCTTGCACCATGTCGTAGTAGGCCGATCGCCTGGAATTGACCTCGGTCTCTTCGGTCATCAGCACGTCCGGGTCCAACTCATTGAGCAGGTCGTAGATCTTGGCCATATTGGCCTCGACCTCGGCTTTGGAAATCTGGGTGCGGTCGCCCCAGCAGTCGAACCAGAACGGGATGCGCCCGGCGCCGTACTTGATGTTCCACGCCACCACTTTGAGGTGGGCGGGCTGGCCCGGGTCGGCGGGCGGCACCAAGGTCGAGCGCCGATAGACCAGCACGTCTTCGCGCGCTGCGGTCTGCTCTACCGCGATCGGCTCGCAACCGTTCAGGGCACCGGCCAACAGGCATGCGCTCGCCGCGGCGGCCCAGCCCGATCGTGTCCATGCTGTGCGCCAATTCATCGTTCCTCCGCACTGCGGTTGGCCAGCGCCCCGCGCGCCCACCTTGCCCGGTCGAGTGCGAAAGTCAAGCCGAGCGCCAGCCAGTTTCCGCAGGACCACAAGATGTGTAGGATGCAGGCGTTGGTGCACGTGACCACCCGAGCGAGGCAGCGATGGCCATCCCGACCGGACCCGCGAGTCGACCGAAGAAGAAATACCACGAAGACACGAGTAGTTCGGCGACGTCGGCGGCGCCTGGCCCCGTGAATCTGGGGCCGATTGCGGCGGCGGCGACGGCGGCAGCAGCGGCAGTAGGGCCGGCTTTGCCTCAAGCGGCGGTGGCTGCGCCGGCTCCCAGCCTCGAACGGCCGCATCGGCCAAATTCGCGGCAAAGTCAGCGCATTCCCTCCGAGATCTTTGCCCGCGACGCCACACTGTCGCCCGCCGTGCTGGGGCTGAGTCTGGGCGAGTTCTTGGAACTGCTGTACGGCGATGTGCTCAAGACGGACGAACTGACGGTCGAAGAGTTCTTTCGCATGCGCGATCAGGCGGCCTGGCCCGAGCCGTTTGCCGCCGGCGACCCGCGCCAGCTTTTTACCGAAGACATGTGCCGTCGCGGGCAGTTTGTGCCGATCGGTTGGAACGGCGACGGCCTGTGCTTTGCCACCTACCGCGACGACCAAGCCCAAGACGAGCTGATGCGCGCGCTGGACATGCTGGTGCAGTTGCCCGTCACGCTCTACACGGTGCAGCCAGAGGCTGTCGATGCCGGCATCACCTGGCTGTTTCGGCGTTAACGTTCAGGGGGTTCTATGGTCACCACGCCCGAGTTGTTGCAGCAAGCCGAGCGCAAGCTGCGCGAGACCGTCGACGCCATCGCCAAGCTGCTGGCCGAAGACCTGGCCAATTATCCCGAGCGCGAGCTGCGCCGTCGCTTTGTGGCCAGCGATGCTGCCGACCAGCTTTCGGCCGCCGAACTGGCTCAACTGCGGCAAGCGGCCCGCGAGCTGGGGAGCAGTCACGTGGTCCGGATCGAGAAAGAGCTAGCCTTTCCAGGGCCTTGGATGCTGTCGGTGGCACAGCTGCCGCAGGGGGCCGGCGAGTCGCGCGGCAAGCCCTCGCTTTCCGACCTGCCGCTGGTGTGGCAGGTGGTCGCGCGGGTCGACGCCGACGTCGAAGCGTTGTCACTGCGTTTTGGCCTGCCTGCGGACGATCGGCAGCCGGCCGGCTATCAGCCGCCTGCCCGCTTCATCGGCCGGCAGCACTTGCCCACCTTGACCGAGAAGCTGGTCAAAGGGCTTGAAGAAGTTGGGGAACTACAGGGCAAGCTCGACAGCGAAGTGGCGGAACAGCGCCGCGTCGACCGCGCTGCCCGCTGGGATGGTCTATGACCTTGCGCTTGTTCACCTTTTTGGCTGCCGCGCTGCTGTGCGGGGCGTGCTCGCCCACCCTCAGCGCCTCGATCGAGGGCACCGCCTGCGCCGTGGTTGGCGACGAGGTCTGCTCGCTCGAGGCAGGCCACCCGCGCGCCCGCTGCGGAGACGACTTTCAGTGGCACGTCGTCGAGTCCTGTGGCACCGCCACCTGCGCCGTCAACCGTGCCGGAGGCCTGAACGTCACCAACTGCCTGGGGATTTCGTCTGGCACCAGCGACGTGTCCAGCGGCGGCAAGACGGACACCGCCAGCGGCACCCCCGACAGCAAGGGCGGCGATTCCACGACCGCAGTCAGCGGCTTTGCCTGCGGCGGCTGGTCTTGCGCCAGCGGCCAGGCCTGCATCGGCATCGACGCCTGCGAGGACACGGGCTGCATCGGCTGCCAGGCCGGCCAGCGCTGCGTGGCGGGGGCCTGCCGCGACGTGTGCGACAACTCGTGCTTCCAGGCCCAGCACTGCAAACCCTCTGCCAACGACCCGCTGGGCGCCTGCGTCGCGATGGCCTGCAGCGCCCCGGCCGATGCCACGGCCGCGGTCGCCGTCGGCATCACCTGGCCCACCGGCGCTGCGGCCACTACGGCCTGCGGTAGCGGTCAAACCGCTGCCGGCACAGCCCTTTTGGCCAAGTACGGTTGGCAGGACCTCTACAGTGCCACGGCGGTCCAGGGCGGCGGCACGACCATCGCCTGGATCAAGACCGCCAGCGGCGACGCGTTTGCCGTGGGGCGGCGCACCGGCACGTGTGGCGACACCGGCAACTGCATGTTGACGGTCAGCCGCCACGACACGCTGGCGGTGGACACGACCACCAGTGGCGGCCCTTGCGGCTATCGGTTTGGGCCCGACAGCAGTTGGCTGCCGCTGCCGGTGCACCGCAGCTTCGAGCGCGGCGAGGTCCGCGTGTCGCAGCCCAAGTGGACTCACGCGCCGGGCAGCGATGTCGCGGTGGTATGCGGCGCCGTCACCGCAGAAGCCGTGCAGGCCGTGTTGAGCCAGTCCTTGGGGGCGATGCAGCAGCCCATCCCGTCGGCCACAGCGCTGAGCCAGCAGGTGGCGCCCGACGTGGACAGCAACGGCGATGGCAAGACCGACGCTTGGTCGATCGCGGTGCAGGTCAAGCTGCGCGACACGACCTCGGTGGGGTGGTTGCCATGAGCGAGCGGACTGTTTTGCCGCTGCCTCCTACGCGTTTGGTCGAGGGCGATCGCTTTGCCGACGGCCGCTTCCGCTATGGCGTGCCCGAGCCGAACTTGGACGCGCCCGCGGGTCGCCTGAAGCAGTGGCACTACCTATCCTGGACGACCGACGAATGGATGCTGGTCGTTGCCGCAGTCGACGTGGGGTATTTGGGCAACCTGTTTGGCTATTTCCTAGAATTCGCCGAGCCGCAGCGCATCTGGCAGGTCGAGGTGATGTCGCCGCTGGGGCGGGCCGTGCGGGTGGCGTCGTCGTCGCTGCAGGGCGATACCCGCTGGCAGACGCCCACCGAGACACTAGAAATCCACAATGGCCTTGCCGAAAACGGGTCGGGGCGCTGGCAAGTCAAGTTGGACCTGCCGCTGGCCCACGCCGGACAAGTGCGCAGGCTGACGGCCGATTTTGCCATCCAGGGCGGCGAGGCGCTGGCCCTGGCCTGGCCGCTGCTGGGGCGGCACCGCGTCTACACCCACAAGGAAGCGGCACAGATCGCGCAAGGTAGCGTTGCACTTGGCGAAAAGACTTGGCAAGCCAGCGGGCTGGCCACGCTGGATTGGACGCGCGGCTACCACCTGCATCGCACTGAGTGGCTGTGGGCGTCCCTGGCCGCGCATGTGAACGGGCAGCCGCTGGGCCTCAACTTGTCGGCGCTGGTGTACGACGACGACCGCGGCAACTCGCGCGAAAACGCGCTGTGGTGTCAGGGGCAAGTCTGGCCGCTGGGGGGCGTGGTCTTCGAGCTGCCGGTCGATCCAGAGCGGCAGACCTGGCACATCCGCAGCCGCGAGCCCGGCCAGGTGGACCTGCGCTTCGAGCCCTGGGGCGCACGCTGCCAGAACCTGAACGCGCTGGCGATCGTAAGCCGCTATGTGCAGCCGTACGGGCGGTTCTACGGCACGCTGCAGCCGCCCGGCGGCCCGCAATGGTGCGTGGACGGTGCGGTGGGCGTGACCGAGCAGCACTTCGCCAGGTGGTAGTTCTTCAGAAAACTAAGCAATTTACGTAGTTTTCTACTGACCCAAGCTGGCAAAGCGCTCGTCCAAGAAGTCAGCGATCACGCCGTTGACCTGCTCTGGGAATTCCAAAAGCGCATAGTGGGTGCCGCCTTGCACCACGTGGAGCCGCGAGCCTGGCATCCGCGCGAACAGCTCGCGGCCCACGCGCAGCGGCGTCAGCTGGTCGCGATCCCCGTGGACGATGAGCGCGGGCGCCGTCACGTGCCCCAGCACATCGCGCGCCGAGTGGTGATGGGCTGCGCGCGACAGCTCGATCAGCGTGCCCAGGTGCAGACGCGAGAAGTCCTCTAGTACGTTGGCCAAATGCGGATGGCGCTGGGTGACCACGCCCAGGCGGTACAGGGCCTCGGGTGCCTTGGGGTGGGCCAGTGCCACGCGCACCACCGGCGACAGCAGCGCGCCGGGCCGCCGCAAGACCTTGAGCAGGGGCACAACCGCCTGATCGCCATAGGGGATTGGTAGCGCCCCCTGCAGCGTGTGCTCGAACGGACCGCCCAGCAGCACCATGCCGACCACGCGCTGGCGAATGCGGCGGTAGGTCTCTAGGCTGATCTGCACGCCCAGGCTCCAACCGCCTAGAATAATGGGCTGATCGTCGTCCCAGCCCGCGCCACGCAGCGCGGCGACGGCGTCGTCGGCATGGTGGACTACGCCGTAGCAGCGCCGGTCGACGGGCCGATCGGAATCGTAGCAGCCGCGCATATCCCAAGTGAGAATCGAATATTCGGGCCCCAGGCGCTCGCGCAACAAGGTCCACGCCGAAGGTGGCGTCCCCAGACCGGGCGGCAGCAACCAGCGCCGTGGTCCGTCGCCCAGGCGATGCCAGCGAATCTTGGTGCCGTCGGCCGAGCGGGTAAAATCGGTGGCCATGGTTCAACTCCTCGCAAAAACGCGCATCATGGTAGCCGCGTCGCGACGATTCGTCACGGCGAAACCAGCGGCCGCCCCGTGCGTCCAAGCAGGCGGGCCGTGGGCCCATGGGAGGCCGGCATGCGGATTCGGCGCGGTGCGTTCGCCAAACTCGTTCTAATTCTTTCTGTATTCCTCATGGCAGGCTCGGCTTTTGCCCTGCCGCCGCCCCCCGCAGTGCCGCCGCTGCTCGAGCCGTGGCAGCCGTGGGTCCTGCACGACGAGCCCGATCTGCTGTGCGCTTCGCTGGGCAACGACAGTCGTGTCTGCGCCTGGCCGGGGCATCTGACCCTGCAAGCGACTGAAAAGGCCGGGAGTTTCGAACTCGACGTCTGGCTCGATCACAGTGCGCTGGTGGGTCTGCCCGGCGACAAGACCTTGTGGCCGCAGGATGTGCGCCTGGATGGCCAGCCCGCGTTGGTGCAGGCGAGCCCCGCCGGGGTGCCGCAACTCCGCGTACCAGCTGGTCATCATCAGGTGCTGGGCGGGCTGCCGTGGCACGAGATCCCAGAAATTCTGGCGCTACCCAGCGACGTGGCTGTGGTCGAACTCAGCTTGCGCGGGGCCGCGGTCGAGCATCCGCGCCGCGACGAACTGGGCCGGCTGTTGCTGCAAAAGGACGGAGCGGCGGCCGCCGAGACCGATTCGCTCTCGATCACGGTGGCGCGTCGGCTCGAAGACGGCGTGCCCCTGCGCCAGACCACCCGCCTGACGCTCCGAGTGGGCGGAAAGGCTCGCGAAGTCGTGCTGGGCCTGGTCTTGAACGCCGGATTCCGCCCCACTCAACTGTCCAGCCCCATCCCCGCCCAGCTCGGCAGCGACGGCGCGCTGCGCGTGCATGTTCGCCCTGGCACGCATACGGTGGAAATCCATAGCGTTCTGGCGACGCCGACCGAGTCGATCGCGGTGGCGGAACTGGCCGGCGACATGTGGGAACTGCCCGAGACCTGGGTGTGGCAACCCGACGAGACCTTGCGCTCGGTCGAGCTGAGCGGCCTGTCGCCGGTGGATCCCGAGCGCACACAGCTGGCCGACGATTGGAAGAAGGGCCGCTGCCTGGTGGCTGCGCCGGGCCAAAGCCTGACCCTGAAGGTGCCCCGCCGCGGCGAGCAGCAGGCCGCGCCCAATCAGTTGAATTTGCAGCGCGACTGGTGGCTGGACCTGGACGGCCAGGGGCTGACCAGCCGCGATCGCCTGACCGGCGCGATGCATCAAGGCTGGCAGCTCCAGGCCAGCGCCGGCTGGCAGCTGGGGCACGTGGCGGTGGGCGGCCAGGATCAACTGGTGACGCTGGGCGACGGCGCGACCGCGACCGCCCTGTACGGCGCCGAATTGCGCAGCGGCAACCTAAGCGTAGATGCGGAGTTGCGGATGAAGGGCCCGCCGGGCGAGCTGCGCGCGGTGGGCTGGAATGCCGACGTGCAGTCGCTGCGGACCACCTTGCACCTGCCGCCGGGCTGGACCCTGCTCAGTGCCCATGGTGTAGACCACCTGCCGCGCACCTGGCTGGATTCATGGACGCTTTTTGACTTCTTCTTCATTCTCCTGGTCACGATCGGCTTTGGCCGCCTGCTCGGCTGGTTGTGGGGCGGCTTGTGGCTGGTGGCGCTGGTGCTGTGCCATGACCAGGGCGACGCCCCGCAAGTCCTGTGGATCTTTGCCTTGGTTGGTCTGGGGCTGCTGGCGGTGCTGCCGGCGGGTCGCTTCCGCCAAGCCGTGGTGGTGGGGCACGCGCTGGTGCTGGTGGGGCTGGTGTCGGTAGCAATTGGCTTTGCTGCCACGCAGTTGCGTCATGGTCTGTACCCACAGGTTGCGGGTAGCGACGGTGTGGGCTTCATCGACGGGCTGGTGCAATCGGAGCGCGCCGATCAGGCCGCCGCACCCCCGCCAGAGCCCGCACCAGCTGCCGCAGCCGAAGCCGTGCAAGACCTAGAACAAACAAAGGAAAATGCCGACAAGCAGCAAGCCATCAACTTGCCGGAGCAAAAAGCCGTCCCCAAACTGGATGGGGCCGACCACGATTCGAACGCGCTGAGCGGTCTGCCGCTGGCTAGCCGCACGACCCGCCAGGCGCCCGCCAAGAAGGGGCGTTGGGTCTCGTACGGCAATCAAAACATGCAGCAAGTGGACCCGCAGGCCGTGGTCCAGACCGGTCCAGGCGTGCCGACCTGGCACTGGAGCAGTTGGCAGCTGGGCTGGTCCGGCCCGGTGCGCGCCGACCACACCATCGAACTGTGGCTGCTGAGCCCCCGCGCCAATCTGCTGCTGGCGGTGTTGCGCGCGCTGCTGGTGTTGTTGCTTACCGCGCGCCTTCTGGACCTGGGGCGGCTGAAGCGCTGGCTCGGCTCGCTGCAAGTTGGCCCAGAGGCCGGTGTTTTGTTGGCCGCCCTGCTGGTCCCAGCCCTCTGGTCGCCGCCCGCGCAGGCTGCCGAGGCGCCCCCATCCGACGTGCTGGAGACGCTGCACAAGCGGCTCTTGGCGGCGCAGCAGTGCGAGGGCCCATGCCTGGTGGCCTCGCAGTTGGAGCTGCGCGCCGAAGGGCAGCAACTCAAGATGATTGCCGATGTTTCAGCCCAGCGGCCGTCGACGTGGGTCATCCCCGGCCCGGGCGATGCGGCGGACGTGCGGCGCGTGCTGATCGACGACCAGCCGACGCGCGATCTGCGCCGCGGCGACGACGGCCTGCTGCAAGTGCGGGTGCCAACAGGTTTTCACCGCATCACGGTCGAAGCGCTGCTGCCGCGCCGGGCGGTCGTCGACCTGCAGTTGGGCGCTGAGACGCTGGCGCATCGGGTCCGCTTTGTCAGTTCGGACTGGAACATCGATGGTCTGGACCCGGCCGGCGTGCCCCAGCAAAGTGCCCAGCTGACGCGCCGCGAAGCCCCCGCGGGCCTGCCTGGCGGGGCGACAGCTGCCGAGGGCATCGACAACGCGGTGGATCTGCCGCCCTGGTTCCGCGTCGAGCGCCAGCTGCACTTGGGTCTGCCGTGGCAGGTGCACACCGTGGTGCGGCGCGAGGTGTCGGACCGGCCGCTGCTGGTCAAGGTGCCGCTGTTGCCCGGCGAAGTGGTGCTCACCGACGGTGTGCGGGTCGAAGAGGTGGTGCCCGGTCAGCCCGACAAGGGCCGGCGGGTGCTGGTGAATTTTGCGCGCGGCGTCGACGCGGTCGAGTTCGACGGCCAATTGCCGATGCCGGAAGGCGGTCGCGCCGAGATCAAGCTGGAAGCGCCGCGCGGCGAACCGTGGACCGAGACGTGGAGCCTGGAATGTTCGGCGATTTGGCGCTGCTCGCATCAGGGTCTGGCGCCAGACCACAGCCGCGACCCCGACGACGCGGTGCTGCGACCGCTGTGGCGGCCCTATCCCGGCGAAGCGGTGGCCGTGCAGGTCGACCGCCCGCGCGGCGCACCTGGGCAAAGCATCACCATCGACTCGGTGACCTATCGCGTGACGCCGGGGCAGCGGCTGCTGTCGGCCACCTTGACGCTGCAAGTGCGTGCTTCGCAAGGGGGTTGGCAGAAATTGACCTTGCCGACGGGCGCGGACGTGCAGACGGTGACTTGTGCCGGCAAGCAACGCAACCTGCGGCCAGACAAGGGGGTTCTGCAGATTCCGCTGGAAGTCGGCCGCCAGCAGGTGGTGGTGGCGTGGCAGCAGCCCTGGGACCGGTCCCTGGGCGAGCACGTGCCCGAACTGAGCTTGGGCGGCCCGGCCGCCAACGTCACGGTGGAGTTGGAGCTGGGCGCCGACCGCTGGCTGCTGTGGACGCACGGACCGGCGTGGGGCGCCGCGGTGCTGTTCTGGAGTCGATTCGCCCTGGTGCTGCTCGCCGCCTTGGCGCTCGGCCGGCTGCGCGGCCTGCCTTTGCAGACGCGGCACTGGCTGGGCCTGGCCCTGGGCCTCGCGCCGTTGCCGCCGCTTTTGGCGCTGGTGGTGGTCGGCTGGGTGGTGGTGCTTGGCTGGCGCCGCCGCTATGGAATTCAGGGCTGGAGTGAAGGCGGGCGCCTGCTGCCCAACGCGCTGCACAACCTGCTGCAGGTCGCTTTGGCCGGCTGGACCCTGTTCGCGATGGCGACGCTGTACGGCGCCATCCACCAGAACCTGTTGCTCGACGTGGACATGCAGGTCGCCGGCATGAATTCGACGGGCACGCTGCTGCGCTGGTATGTCGATCGGATCGACGGCGCGCTGCCGGCCGCCCAGGTCTGGTCGCTGCCGCTGTGGGTTTGGCGCGCGGTCATGCTGGCTTGGGCGCTGTGGCTGGTGCTCTTGCTCACCAAGCTGCTGCCGTGGGCGTGGCGCGCCTATGCCGCCGGAGCTCTGTGGCGCCACGCCGAAAAGAAGGTCGCGCCCGCCAGCGCCGTGGCTCCGCCGCCCTCGCCGCCCCCTGCGGGCCGCGCGCCGCTGCCGCCGGCCGAGTAGGTCATACCGAATTCGTTTGAATCGGATCGAAGACTCGGGCATTTCCTCCGGCCCGAATCGGGGTCCCCGCCTGATTCTCGCCAGTTGCAGAGCGAGCCCGGAAAGTCGTACAGGCGCGAATCAGGTGGGGTTCGTATCACGCCCCGCACCAAGTTGCGCGTGCGCGCCGGCTCGCGTACCGTGCGGGCTGGAGGCTTGGCATGTTTTCACGCGCGCCGCACCGGCGTTGGTCACAAATTCTTCTGGTCGCTTCTGCGGTTTGGGGCTTGGCCGGCTGCGGAAACGAGCCGGTAAACCTTGGCAAGGCCGATACCACGAGTTCTGGGGCTGACGCGGCTGCTACCGACGCCGCCCTGGGCGACAGCGCCAGCAACGACTCGGCTTCGACGGACGCCGCGTCGGGCGACACCCTCGGCTGCACCCAGCAAAACACCTGCGCAGCCAAGGGGTTGATCTGTGACCCAGCCAGCGACACCTGTGTGGCTTGTCTGGTCAACGGCGACTGCGGCGACGGTGCCACCTGCCAGAGCCACAAGTGCGTCTTGGAACAATCCTGCGACGCCGAGCCACCGGCGTGCGAATCGGTTTCGGCCTTGCGGGTTTGCGACCCGATCAGCCACACGTGGCAGGTCATCGCCTGCAGCGGCAGCACCGTTTGTAGCGGCGGCGCCTGCCTGGCCAGCAAATGCTCCCCGAATCAGCAGTTCTGCGAGGGCAAGTCGGTGGTCCAATGCAGCGGCGATGGCCTGCAGACCACCCTCGTCGCCGACTGCGCCGCCAAGGGGCAGGGCTGCTCCAACGGTGTGTGCGTGACGCAAGTCTGTACACCGGAAACGACTGCGTGCCAGGGTACGGCCGTCACGATGTGCAGCCCCGACGGCATGGAGCAGCAGATCCTTTTTGATTGCAGCATGTACGATGCGATCTGCGTGGCCGGCGAGTGCCAGAAGCTGCCGTGTGCCCCTGGATCGTTGGGCTGCGTGAACAAGGAGATCGTGCAGTGCGACAGTAGCGGCTACAAGACCGTAGAAGACTGCGCCGTCAAGGGCCAAACCTGCGAAAACGGCGCCTGCGTCGAGGCCGTGTGCCTGCCCGGCGAAGTCACCTGCGTGGGCACGAACCTCAACTACTGCAACGGGTCCGGCTCGGCGTGGCAGACCGCCACCGACTGCGCCTTTTCGCCCAAGGGCAACGGCATCTGTTTCAACGGCACCTGCATGGAGTTGCCCTGCCTGCCCGGCGGCGTGGGTTGCCAGGGCGAGACCGCGGTGCAGTGCGGCGACGCGGGCGCGATCACGCCCATCGAGGACTGTGGCGCCAAAGGCCTGCTGTGCATCGGCGGCGCGTGCCAGGTCCCCGTGTGTCAGCCCAACGAGTCGGTGTGCGACGGCAACAAGGTCATGTACTGCGACGGCGGCAAAGGCTGGTTCGACGGCGGCGACTGCACATCCTTTGGCATGGGGGCGTGCTTCCAAGGCCAGTGCATCAAGTCGCCGTGCGTTCCGGGAGGCAACGGCTGTGTCGGCACGGATGCAGTGCAGTGCGACGCCAACGGCGGCTGGAACGTCATCGAGCCGTGTGGCAACCAGGGCAAAGTCTGCAGCGGCGGGGCGTGCCAGGTCCCCGTCTGCGCGCCGAATACCACTGGCTGCAACGGCACCATCGTCATGGTCTGCAGCTCAGATGGATCGGCCTGGTCCGAGCAGCAAGACTGCGGCCAACAAGGTCAATTCTGCGACCAGGGCAAGTGCATCTCGCAGCTGTGCACCGCGGGCACCACCGGTTGCTTTGGCAATTCGACCGCCACTTGCGCCAGCGACGGCATGGCGTGGAACGAGACGCCGTGCGGCAGCAAGGTCTGTACGGCTGGCAGTTGCTCGGCCCCCAAGTGCGCGCTGCCCAACAAGTATCCCGCGGATGCGGTCTGGCTGCACTGGGTCCAACCCAAGAGCGACACCGGCTGCGACCTGAACGGTGACGGCAAGATCGACAACACCCTGGGCAAGATGATCGGCTTCACCTTGGCCGGCGGCCAGGGGCCGTTTGGCAACGGCAAGCCCTTTGTCATGGCCCTGGTTGCCAACGGCTATTCCACGGCGGGCAGCGCGTTCGAGCTGCAGTTGCTCCCCAGTTTGGCCGGCCCAGGCAGCGCGGTTTGCGCGCCCTTTGAGCCCGGTACGCAGACGTGTTCGCTTGTGCCCGACGTCAGCGCCTACCAATTGGCCAGCACTTCTGCGACGTGCCCGCCCGTGACCGCCTGGCAAGACGCCAAGGTCAGTGGCGGAAAACTCCAGGCGGGCGGTCCTTCGACCACGATTGCGCTGCCCATGACGGCCGCCCCGACCTCGCTTTCCTACGAGCTCAAGGGCGCGCGCATCCAGGCCACCGTGCCGTCGGGCGCTGCGATGAATTCGCTGAGCTCGGGGAGTTTGTGCGGCTGGCTCACCAAGGCGGACCTCGACACGATCCTCGACAACCTTCCCCCGGGATTCTATGCCGAAACAGGCATGGATCCGGCGGGCATCAAGACCTTGTTGTACCAAAACAGCCCGCCGGACTTCGATAGCGACGGCAATGGCAGCTTGGATGCCTATTCGTTTGGCCTGGATTTTGCCGGCGACCCGGTCACGCTGACGCCCGCCGTGCCTTAGCGAGCCATCCGCGGCGGGCGTGCGACTATGGGCACCACTTGTCCTTGTCGGGGCAGCAATCGCCATACTGGCTGCAGATTTCGTCGCAGTAGCAGCCCCCGGCCGAGCCGCCGCACATGTTCTTGCAGCTGCCGTTGACTGGCCCGCAGTCTTCCATGCAGCCCTTGTCCTCGCCGGGGGCGCAATTGCCGTCGCCGCACGCGGGCTTGTTGGGGCAGTCACTGGGGCAGGTGTACCAGCTCTCTAGCGCGCTGACGCAATTGCCGTTGCCGCAGGGATCTTGGCCCTTGCAGTCGCCGGGGCAGATCTGGTCGTTTTCTGGGTAGTTGCAGGCACCGTCGCCGCAGGTCGTCACGGTGGGGCAATCCTTGGGGCAGCTGACCGACTCGCCGGGGTTGCAGACGCCGTTGCCGCAGCTGCCGGCTACCGTGCAGTCCTTGGCGCAGTTGGTCGCGGTCTCGCCTTTGGTGCAGGCCCCGTCGCCGCAGATCGGTTGGATTTTGCAGTCTTTGGCGCAGCTTGCCGCAGTCTCGCCCGGCGAGCACACCCCGTCGCCGCAGCTGGGCACCACGTCGCCGCCCGCCGTCCCATCGCCACCAAGAGACCCGTCCGCGCTGCTGCTGTCGCCGCCGCTGCTGTCCGCATCGCCAGTCGCGTCGCTCGCCGCGTCTACCGCGCTGGCCGGGGCTGGGTTCGCCTCGCAGCCAAGCGCGGCGCCCACGGCAAGGTATGCTAGCAAGTAGCCAAAAAGTTGACGGTTTGGCATGACACCTCGCCTCCAATTCGCAGGGAAGAGCCCGCCCATCTCAGCACTTTTGCCCGGCTGCGGCAACCGGCCAGCCGTCCACGCGCGGCCCGGCCACCAAGTGGAGCACGGCGTCGCGGTCCTCGATCGCTTCGGCTGCGGGCAGCGCCGGCGCACGCAGCGAAGCCTCCGCGGCGTCGGCCAAATCGTGCAGGCCCGCGTGCCGCCAGTGCTGCGCCTGCTGCCGCAGCGCCACAACCCACTGCTGCCAAAGCATTTCGCCTAGTACGTTGGGCACCACTTGCTGCATCCGCGCCGCCAGGGTCGCAAACTCGGCCGTGGCCCGCTCGCCGTCGCCCTCTTGCCAGGGCACGGCGCCCAGCCCGTCCCACGCCAGCACCGGCCGGCCGTCAGGCGGCTCAAAGCCCGCGCGCAGTACCAGCCGCGGTCGGTGCCAGGCATCGCCCAGGTAGGGCGTCGCCAGGCCCGTGTCCAAGGGCACGTCTTGCAAAGGGATCGGCGCGTCGGGCCGTTCGCACAGCAGCCCCGACTGCGCGGCATAGCCCACAAAGGCCGGCCAGCCTGGCTCGGTCAACGCCCGCAAGCTCGCCTGGACCAGCTCGCCGACCAATTGCTCGCCAAACCCGAGGTTTTGCACGGACTTGAGCGACCACAGGCGCCGCAGCAGCGGCAGGTGCACGCGGCGCCAAGGGCGGTTCACCGCAAACGTCCACGGCAATTCGGCCGAGCAGGTCGCGGCGAGACGGGCCGCCTGTTGGTCCAGCCACGCTTCGCGCACCCTGGGCCACTGCTCGGCAAGGTGCAGCGCCGCCGCCGTACGTAAATCAACCGCAAGCTCAGGCGATTGTTCGCCCTGCAGCCAGTGCTGCCAGCGCTGCTGTAGCTGCGGCACAATGGCAAAGCCAAGCGCTTCGGCCACCGCGCTCGTCTCGATGGCACGGTCCAGGTGGTCCAGGTCCAGCGCCCCGCGCTGCAACCCGGCGGGCACGCGGTCCATCCACGTCGCCGGCAGGGCGCGCAACCCCAGCAACTCCCCGTGTTCGCCGCGCGGAGTCAGCACCACTTCGCCGGCAAAGGCCAGCTCGCCTGCGTCCAGGGGCTCGGCGGCGCTCTGTTGCGCCGACCCCAGCCGCACCACCGGTCCCAGGCGGAACACGTCGTCGGCGCGTTGCTCGCCAAAGCGGCGCTGCCAGCGCTCCGCCAGCCCCGGATGCAGGTCGGCCAACACTTCGGCCACCGCCTCGCGGCGCACGTAACCAGCGGTTGTCAGGCGGGGATCTGTCGCCAAGAAGCGGACTTGCAACCGGTCGTGTGCCTTTTCCTCCAAGGCCAGCACGTGCTCGATACGCCGAGCAAAGGCTGCCTCGCCCACCGCCTGCCTGTGCCACGCATCCACCGACAGCGTCAGCACCAGCCGCCCCGGTCCGCCGCGCAGGTGGGTGTCGGCCCAATGGCCAAACTTGGCGGCATCCAGCGGCAAGGTCGCACCGCCCGTGATGATCTCGACCTCGGCCGCCGTGTTGCGCAAGATCGCCAAGGCCGCGCGGAGCTCCGGGTGCGCCAGCGGCTCGCCGCCGACCACCAAGATGCGCGGAATGCCGAGTAGTTGCCGTTCCAAGACGCGCAGCTGGGGCAACTCGATGCGCCGACCGCCGCCCCGCACGGCTCCAGCCAGACAAAAGGCACAGTCCAGCGGGCAGTCCTGGGTCAGGTCCAGCACCACCTCGGCCACGGCCGGCCTCAGGCCGCCGCGATACAGCCGTGTGCGCTGGTAGAACGACGCAAAATGCAGCGGCTCCACCTGCGCAAGTCCCAGCAGCTGGGCCGCCGCGGGACCCGTCACGGCTGGGCCCTGCGGCGATCGGCCGCCCCTTCGCCCGCGGCCTGGGTGGCCAATCCTGGGTTCGCACCCGCCACCGAGTGGTCAAAGGTGCAATATTTGCACAAGGGCAGGGTGCCGGCCTGCTGGCGGAACTCGGCGGCGCGCGGGCTGTGCAAAATTTGCACTAGGCTGGCGTCGGCGACGTTGCCCACCGAGCAGCTGTCGTCGAACTGCATGACGGGCTGGTTGCACAGGCGCACGCTGCCGTCGCCGCGGACCGACACCAAGTGGTCGGGGATGCGGCACGGCGCCGAACCATCGAAAATGCGGCTGTATTCGCCGCGGGCGATGCGCGCTGCGGTCGCGTCGCCGCAGGCGTGGCCGGCCCCGTCGTCGCCTTCTTTGTCGATGGCCGGGCGGACCCCCACGTGCACGCCCAATTCGCGGCCAAGGCGCCGGGCTTCGGGCAGAATTTCGCGGATCAGCTTCCGGCTTTGCTGCTCGTTCAGCAGCGGGGTCGCGTTGCCAAACTCGGCCACCGGCTGGCACAAGAACATCGTCACGCCCGCCAGACCCAGCTGCGCCGACAGGCGCACCACGCCCGGCAATAACTCAAAATTTGCTGGAGTAATCACCGTGTTCAGGCCCACGTGCGGCGCGCCCAGACGTTTGAGTTCGGTGGCGGCGCGCACGGCCGCGTCGAACATGCCCGGGCGCCCCTTCAGATCGTCGTGCACCGCGGGGTCGGCCGAGTCGATCGAGATCGACAGGTCGGTGATGCCTGCTCGCGCCAGATCCAGCAGCTGTTTGTCGCTCAGGCCCAGCCCCGTGGTGGTGACGAACGTCTGCAGGCCCAAGCCCTTGGCGTGAGCGAGCAGCGCGATCAGATCGGGCCGCAGGGTCACCTCGCCGCCAAACAGCTCCAGCGACACCCCGCCCAGCGCCACCACCTCTTCCAACACGCGAAACACCCGGGCGATCGGCATGTCTTCGCGCAGGCGCAGCGGCAGATCACAGTAGCGACACACCGTCACGCAGCGTCGGTTCAGCGCCAGGGTGACATGCTCCAAGCGCACCGGCGGCGGATCGCCGGGCTGGGCGACCTCGGTCCACAGCCACCATTGCCCTTGGCGCTGATGCAGGTCGACGCCGCGGTGCGGCCAGTCCGCCTGGCGAACTTGCAGCGCCGAGCCCAGAAGGCTGCGTGCGACCCGCGCCGCGCTCGCCGGCTGCAGGGGAATTGGGGCGTCCGCCACCACCAGGCCGGGCTCGCGGCCCAAGACCAGCACGCCCGCCGGCCGCGGGGCCGTGCGCAGGCGTCGGGCTAGCTGCAGTCGGGTCGGCCGGCGCGCCAGATCGGCACCCGAAACCAGCAGCAACGGCGCGCCCTTGCCCGCGGGGCTGGCCAGCGAAAGCACCTCGTCGCCCAACACCTCGACCGGGCCGGCGTGACCCAAGGTCTGGCGGGCCTTGGCCAGCTGCGTGGCGAGATCCTCCAGCGGCGCCGCCAGCTCCCAGCACCCCGCACACTCGCTGCGCAGCACGCAATCGCGACAGGGACTTTGGAGCGTCAGCAGCCGGCCTTGCGGACCCGCGCCACTGCCGCGCACCCGTGCCGCCACCGCTGCGTCGTCCGGGCAGCGACTGCTCCGATAGATGCGATACTGCTCGCCTTCTTGCACCCACGCGTGCGCCGGGCCGTCTTGGCGCGGGCCCACGTCCGGGCGCTTGCTGCAGCGCTGCACGGCAAAGGTCCGCAGGTCTGGCCCGGCGACCACTGCAAAATCCCCAAGCTCGGACTGGCCTTCGTCGCTGTCGCGGCCCTGAAGCGCCCCCAGCAGGTGGCGGGTCAGATCGGCGCCGTCGACCAGTTGACCCAGGCGTTGCACCGTTCGCTGGGCCAGCGCGCTCTGCTCTGCGGTGCCGTTGCCCTCCAGGTAGCCCAAGTCGAAGCGGTCGCTCCGCACAAATGCAGGCCGCTCCATGTCTTTCTCGCCCAGCGTCGCCACCACCGCGCGCCCGGCCACCGCCAGCTCCAGCCGCACTTCGCCCGGTCGCCACTGCCCGCTCGTCAGCTCCAGACCGGCGCTGCTCAGCGCCTGTCGCAGCCCCGCCAACCGACCCGGCGGCAGCGGCTCCAACGCCAACCGGCGCGGGCTAGCCGATTCGATCGGTCGCTGCGGCAGAGTTGGCGGGGGCTGGCTCACGCCTCGATGCTAGCTGGCCCGCCTCGCCACGGCAAACTGGCGGCCAAGACCGCGCAAGAACACGCGAAAAACCGCGCCTATGGCGCAGACGTGACGAACCAGGGCCCTGTTCGGCTTGTGGCGGTGCCGCACCGCGTCTAAACTCCGCGCCGCCATCGGCCTGCGTTGCGGCCGGGAGGGCCTCATGGGTGAAACGCTAGCGGCTACAGGTGGTTCCCAGGTCCAGACCTGGCTGGCCGCCGTCGGCTTCGTGCTGTTCTCGATGGTCATCGCCGCCACGATGATGGGCGTGGCCAAGCTCTTCGCAGTAAAGTCCAAAAATCCCGGCAGCTTGCGCAACCGTCCCTACGAGTGCGGCGAAGAGCCGGTCGGCGAGACCCGCATCCAGTTCCACCCGCGCTACTACGTCGTAGCGCTGTTCTTCGTCCTGTTCGACGTGGAAGCGGCGTTCCTGTTCCCGTGGGCGCTGGTGCTGAGCAAGCTCGGCGTGGCCGCGCTGGTGCTGATGGGCATTTTCATGGCGGTTTTGATGCTCGGTTGGCTGTATGCGCTGAAGAAGGAGGCCCTGCGATGGCAGTAACGCCGGATCCGTTCAAATCCGATCAAGAATCAGCGCAACTCTCCGGGTCCGAACCGGGGTCCCCGCATGATTCTCGCCAGTTGCCAAACGGGTCCGGGGCGCAGACCAGGCGTGAATCAGGTGGGGCGCGAGTAGTCGACGAGTCGGGTCAGGCCTACGACCATCCGCTCTATACCACCCTCATCAACGTCCCGGGCCTGTCGGTCGCGGTCGCGTCCATCGATCAGCTGCTGACTTGGGGCGCCAAGAACGCCTTGTACATCTTCCCCATGGCCACCTCGTGCTGCGGCATCGAGTTCATGGCCACGGCCGCCGCCCGCGTCGACATCGACCGCATCGGCTCCATCGTGCGCGCCACCCCGCGCCAGGCCGACGTCATGGTCATCGCCGGCACCATCACCGTCAAAATGGCCCCCAAGGTCAAGCGGTTGTGGGACCAGATGCCCGAGCCCAAGTGGGCGATCGCCATGGGTTCGTGTGCCATCTCGGGCGACTTCTACCGCGACCTGTACCCCACCGTGCCCGGCATCGACACCATCTTGCCTGTCGACGTGTACGTGCCCGGCTGCCCGCCCGACCCGCAGGCGCTGATGCACGGCATGCTGCGGCTGCAAGAGAAGATCGCCGCCAAGCAGGCTGGAACGTGGCACGCCCCCGAACTCCGCCCCGAGACCGAGAAAATGCACGGCCCGGCCGTTCGCCGCGTGGACGACCCCGAGCGCGATCCGGCGATCAGCGCCGAACAAGCGCGCCAAGCTGGCCTGCAGTCGCCCGACGCGCCCGAAGGCGAGCTGGACTGGCGCGGCGCCGAGCCCGTGCCGGTGCAGGCGGCCTTGGATGTCGAGGCGCTGCTGCGCGAGCGCTTTGGGATCGAAGACTTCCCGGCCGACAACGCGCCGATCGTGCCGCGCGACCGTCACCTGGAGCTGGCGAACACCTTGAAGGCGATGGGCTATTCGCTGCTCATCTACGTGGTGGCGTCGCACTGGCCCAAGGCCGACGGCGACACCTTCGAGGTGGCCTTTGGCCTGCGCAGCCCCACTGCCGGCGCAAAGCTGGCCCAGTGGCGCGTGGTGCTGCAGCCCGGCGAGACGTTGGAGTCCCTGGCCAGCGTGTTCGCCGCCGCCGACTGGCAAGAGCGCGAGCAGTTCGACCTGCTCGGTGTCCAGTTCGCCAACCACCCGGATCTGCGCCGCATCATGCTGCCCGAAAATTGGCAGGGCCACCCCCTGCGCCGCGACTATGCCGCCGACACGGCCTGCCGTCCCTGGCGCTAGCCGCCTCGCCCGTCTGCCTGGCCGCTGCGCTGGGACATGCACCGCCGCTGCCCGCACCGCCACCGCCTGTAGAGCCACCGCCTGGAGATGCTGATGAACGCCCGCCATCCCGGCCCGACTTCCGACCGCTACCGCCTCGAGCAGATGGACGCCGACGCGGACCTCATGGTGCTCAACTTTGGCCCGCAGCACCCCAGCACGCACGGGGTGTTCCGCATCAAGCTCATCCTCGACGGCGAGGTGGTGGTGCGGGCGATCCCGTACGCAGGCTACCTGCACCGCGGCGTCGAAAAGCTTCTGGAAAAACTCACCTTTGCTCAGGGCGTGCCGATCGTCGACAAGAACGACTACGTCGCGCCGATGACCAACGAGCAGGCGCTGGTGATGGCGTTCGAGAAGCTGCTCAAGGTCGAAGTGCCGCGGCGCGCCCGGTGGATGCGCACGATTTTTGCCGAGTTGCAGCGTATCGCCTCGCACATGCTTTGGCTCGGTACCTTCGCGCTCGACATGGGCGGCGCGCTGGGTGGCGGCTCGGGCGTGTTCATCTACACCTTCCGCGAGCGCGATTACATCTTGGATTTGTTCGAGATGGTCACCGGCGGTCGCTTCCACTACAACACCCACACCATCGGCGGCAACCGCCACGACATCCCGCCCGGTTGGGACCGCGAAGTGATCAAGGTGCTGGACCTCATCGAGTCGCGCCTGCCCGAGTACGAGGCGATGAGCAGCAACAACGCCATCTTCGTCGCCCGCACCAAGGGCGTCGGCGTCATCGACAAGGAGCTGGCGCTCGGGCTGGGCCTGACCGGGCCGATCTTGCGGGCCTCGGGCGTCGACTTCGATCTGCGCCGCGACGCGCCGTACCACGCCTACGACGAGCTCAAAGTCAACGTCGCCACGGCCACCGCCGGCGATTGCCAGGCGCGGGCCCAAGTGCGGGTCGCCGAGCTGCGCGAGTCGATTCGTCTGGTGCGTGCGGGGTTGGCCGGCCTGCCCGAGGGCGGCATCAACGGTGGCAAGCCGATCAAGATGCCCCAGCAATTCAAGACCATGTCCGGTCAGGCCTACGTGGGTATCGACACGCCGCGCGGCGAGCTGGGTACCTTTGTGGTGGCGGGCGGTGGCGACAAGGGTACGGCGCCGTACCGTTGCAAGATCCGCGCCCCCAGCCTGCACGCGCTGTCGGCGCTGCCGTGGATCCTGCCGGGCCACACGGTCAGCGACGTCGTGGTCATCCTGGGCTCGCTCGACCCGATCATGGGCGAAGTCGATCGCTAGACGAATCCGGTACTTTGGGTGCAAGGAGTGATCATGCAAGGACTGCTGCGCGGCTTGGTCTACGGTGGGTTGATCATCACCGTCTTGATGACCGCCACGGCGTGGGGCATGTGGCTCGAGCGCAAGCTGGCGGCGCGGATGCAGTCGCGAATCGGCCCGAACGTGGTGGGCAAATTCGGTCTGCTGCAGCCGGTGGCCGACTTGATGAAGCTGCTGCAAAAAGAGGAGATCTACCCGATCGGCGCCGATCGCCTGCTGTTCGACCTGGCGCCATTCTTGGTGACCACCTTCGCGATTGCGACCGCCGCGGTGGTGCCGTTTACCGCCGAGGCCGTGGGCGCCGACCTGGACGTGGGTATCCTGTGGGTGCTGGCGCTGGGCGGTCTCATGGTCATCCCGGTGTGGATGGCGGGCTGGGCTTCCAACAACAAATTCGCGCTGATCGGCGGCATGCGCGCGGTCGCGCAGTCGGTGAGCTACGGCGTGCCGCTGGTGCTCACGTCCCTGGTCGCGGTGGTGTTCACCGGCACCATGAGCCTGTCGGGCATCGTGAAATTCCAGATCGAGCACGGCTGGCTGGCGCTGTGGCCACCGGGCCCCGGCGTCGTCGCGTTCGTCTTGTTCTACATGGCCTTGCTGGCCGAGTCGAACCGCATCCCGTTCGACATCCCCGAGGCGGAGTCCGAGCTGGTGGCCGGCATCACCACCGAGTACACCGGCATGAAATTCGGCCTGTTGTACGTGGGCGAGTACGTGCACACCATGGTCGGCTCGGCCATCGCCGCGGTCATTTTCCTGGGCGGCTGGGACGGCCCGTTCCACGTCGCCTCGGGCTTGCACTGGATGGTCATCAAGACTGTGGCCCTGTTCGCCAGCGTGTACTGGGTGCGCTGGTCGCTGCTGCGCTTCCGCTCGGATCAGCTGATGCGGCTGTGCTGGCTCTATCTGGTGCCGGTGTCGCTGGGACTTGTGATTTTTGCTGCGCTTTGGCGCCATTTCGTGCTGCGCTAGCCGGCTCGAGCCGTAGGAGTCACCGATGGGATACCTGCTCGACAGCATTCGGGCGCTGGGAGTCACCGCCAAGAACATCGGCCGCAAGCCGGTGACGGTGCAATTCCCCAAAGTCATTCGCGAACGCCAAGAGCGCTACCGCACCAGCTTTGCCCTGTTGAAGGACGAGCAGGGTGAAGAGCGCTGCGTGGGGTGCCTGGCGTGCGAGCGCATCTGCCCGTCGCAGATCATCCACATGGCCAGCACCAAGAAGGAATCGCCGGTTACCGGCAAGAAGCGCGGCTATCTGGACGACTTCACACTGGACATGACGGCGTGCATCTTCTGCGAGCTGTGCGTGCAGGTCTGCCCGTTCGACGCGATCGTCATGCTCAAGGTGCCGCACGAGCCTGGTTACGCGCGCGAAGACTTGGTCCTGACCATGGCCAAGCTCTACGAAAATGGCGAAAAGCCGCTGACTTGGGGTAATGGCACCAAGCTGATGGAGATGCAGGAGCCGCCCAAGCCCGCGCCGGCACCCGCTCCCGCCGCCGAGCCTGCCAAAACGGAGGCGCCATGAACCTCGCGATGCTGATGCAAGACCCGGCGCTCTGGCTGCTGGGGATCGCCACGCTGGCCTTTGCCATGCTGGCCGTCTCGGTCAAGAACCTGGTGCACGCCGTCCTGTGGTTGGGGATGTCGCTGCTCGGGACCGCGGCGCTGTTCGCCAAGTTCGACGCCTCGTTCCTGGCCGCCATCCAGGTGCTGCTGTACGTGGGCGGCGTGGTGATGCTGCTGATCTTTGGCGTGATGCTCACCCGCGAACACGACAACCTGGCGGCCTTCCGCACCACGCGGCGGCCGGTGCGGGCGGCGTTGGTGGCGATCGCGCTGTTCGTCGGCCTGGTGTACGCCATCTTGCACACTCCGGGCCTGACGGACCCGCCGGCCGGCAAGGCCGTGACCATCCCCGAGCTGGGGCTGTCGCTGCTGGGGCCGTATGCCTTTGCGTTCGAGGTGTTGTCGCTGCTGCTGCTGGCCGCGATGGTCGGCGCGGTGGTGCTGGCCCGCAAGCGCGACCCCGGCCAGCCGTCGGCCAAGAAGTTGATTCGTCACCGCAACATGGGGCGGCAGGTCGTCGAAGGCCTGGCCGCGACCGACGAGGTGGGCCAATGATCGCCATCCTCCTCATCGCCTCGGCGCTGTTCTGCGCCGGCGTGTTTGGCCTGCTGACGCAGAAGCACGCGATCGGCGTGATGATTGCCATCGAAGTCATGATCAACGCCGCCAACTTGGTGCTCGTGGGCCTGGGCCAGCACAAAGGTGTCGCGGTGGGCCAGAGCTTTGCCTTGTTCACCATCGCCATCGCCGTGGCCGAAGTGGTGGTCGGGCTGGCGATCGTCCTTCTTCTCTATCGGTCGCGGGGCGACGTGCAGGTCGACGAGGCCCGGGAGATGCGTCAATGACTCAACTTACTGAGAGTCCGCTGCTTATGGCGGCGCTGGCCACCCTTGGCATCCCCGCCGGCTTGACGCTTTTGTTCGGCGTGCTGCCCATGTTCCGCCGCACCGGCAAGCCAGCCGCGCTGTTGTCGATCCTGGGCGCCACCTCGGTGCTGGGCATCGCCGGCTGGCTGTTCGCCACCTGGCTGGGCAACCCCACAGAAGTCCTGCAAAACTCGACCG
Organism: Myxococcales bacterium; assembly: GCA_037441385.1. Lineage (GTDB taxonomy): Bacteria > Myxococcota_A > UBA9042 > UBA9042 > UBA9042 > SXRM01. The sequence continues at coordinate 17,122 of JBBISH010000046.1, read as the reverse complement.
CGTGGCTGGTGCAGGCCGGCCGGCCCCTGGGCGAGGTCGGCGTCCGGCTCGACGGCATCTCGGTGTCGATGCTGCTGGTGGTGGCGGTGGTGGCGTGGTGCGTTCAGGTGTTCTCGCTGGGTTACCTGAGCGACGAGCCGCCAAACGGCCTGGGCCGCTACTTCACCTACCAGTCCCTGTTCCTGTTCAGCATGAACCTGCTGGTGCTGGCGCCCGACCTGATGCAGCTGTTCATCGGCTGGGAGCTCGTCGGCGCCACCTCGTACCTGCTCATCGGCTTCTGGTATCCCAAGCCGGCGGCGGCCAAGGCGGCGATCAAGGCCTTCGTGGTCACCAAGTTCGCCGACTCGGGCCTGATCTTGGGCCTGCTGGTGCTGGCCGCCCAAACCGGCACTTTTGCCTGGGATGCGCCGCTGGGCACCGGCGTGGCCGAAGTGGTCGCCGGTCTGCTGTTCGTGGCGGTGATGGGCAAGTCGGCCCAGTTCCCGCTGCACATCTGGCTGCCGGACGCGATGCAGGGCCCCACGCCGGTGTCCGCGCTGCTGCACGCCGCGACGATGGTGGCCGCGGGCGTCTACCTGATCGTCCGCGCCGATCCGATCTTTGCCGCCGCGACGCACGTGCGCGAATTCATGACCCAGCTGGGCGCCTTCACCGCGCTGTTCGCCGCCATCGTGGCCACCGTCCAGACCGACATCAAGAAGGTGCTGGCCTATTCCACCTGCTCGCAGCTGGGTTACATGATCTCGGGCCTGGGCGCCGGCTCGCTGCTGGGCGGCTACTTCCACCTGACCACCCACGCCTTCTTCAAGGCGCTGCTGTTCCTGGCGGCCGGCGCGGTCATCCACGCGGTGCACAGCAACGAATTCGAGGACATGGGCGGCCTGTGGAAGAAGTTGAAGTTCGTGGCCATCGCCTTCGTGTTCGGCTCGCTGTCGCTGGCGGGCGTGCCGGGCCTGGCCGGTTTCTACAGCAAGGACCTGATCTTGGAGGCCGTGCACGAGTCCGGCGACCACTTCGCCTTGGCGGCGCTGCTCCTCACGGCCGGCCTGACCGCCTTCTACATGACTCGCACGGTGGTCAAGGCCTTCTTGGGCCAGCTGAGCCACGCCGGCGAGCACGCGCACGGCCCAGGCCTGTCGATGACCCTGCCGCTGGTGGTGCTGCTGGTGCCGACCATCGCCCTGGGCTGGGCCGCGCAGCCGTTCGCGACGCTGTTTGGCAAGCCCTACGAGTTCCATATGGGGACGGTGGGGTACACGGCCATCGGCCTGGGCCTGGGCGGCATCGCCTTGGGCTACCTGGTCTACGGCATGGGCGCGCTGGGCTTCTTGCCGCGGCTGTTCGCGCCGCTGGGCAAGCTGGCGCGCAGCTCGCTGATGGATGAGCTGTGGCAGTCGGTCTACGAGATCGGCGGCCAGACGCCGTCGCGGGCGGCCGCGTGGATCGACCGTTACATCGTGGACGGTCTGATGAATTTCCTTGGTTGGCTCACCATCGTCGCCGGTCAGCAGCTGCGCAAGCTGCAGACGGGCGACGTGCAGGACTACCTGTACGCGGTCTTTGGCGCGGCCGCCCTTCTCGCTCTGTTTGGAGGCTGGCGATGATCACGCTGCCTTGGCTGTCGATGACCGTCGCGGCCCCGTTTATCGCGACGCTGCTCCTGTTGCCGCTCAAGGACACGCACAAGCTGGCGATGCGCTTGGTGTCTTTGCTGGGCGCCACCGTCTCGCTGGTCGGTTCGCTGGCGGTCTACCACTTCTACGACGCGGCGCAGGGCGGCCTGCAGTTGGCCGAGAACTATCCGTTGGTTCCCAAGCTGGGCATTACGCTGCGCCTGGCGGTCGACGGCTGGGGCGTGTCGCTGCTGCTCTTGACCGGCATCATCATCTTTACGGGCGTGCTGGCCACCTGGACCCTGAAGGAGCGCGAAAAGGAGTTCTTCGCCCTGCTGCTGACTCTGGTGGCTGGCGTGTTCGGCGTGTTCGTGGCGCAGGATCTGTTCATCTTCTTCTTGTTTTACGAAATCGCCGTTTTGCCCATGTACGTGCTGATCGCCGTCTGGGGTAGCAGCAACAAGGTGGCCGAGGCCGGCCCCTTCAAGTTCGTCTGGAAGATGTTCGACATCGGCGGCAAGGAGTACGCCGCCATGAAGCTGACCATCATGCTGCTGGTCGGCTCGGCGTTCATCCTGGTCGCGATCCTGGCGATGTTCTTTGCCGCGGGCGGCGAGACCTTTGACATGAGCGTCCTGGGCAACATGAAGTACGACCTGGACCTGCAGAAGTGGCTGTTCCCGCTGGTCTGGCTCGGCTTTGGCACCTTGGCCGGCGTGTTCCCGTTCCACACCTGGTCGCCCGACGGCCACGCCTCGGCGCCCACCGCCGTGTCGATGCTCCACGCCGGCGTGCTCATGAAGCTGGGCGCTTTTGGTGTCATCCGCATCGGCATGATGATGCTGCCCGAGGGCGCGCAGTTCTGGATCCCGCTGGTCGGCGTGGTCGCGTCCATCAACGTGGTGTACGGCGCGCTGTCGGCGATGGCGCAAAAGGACCTCAAGTACATCATCGCTTACAGTTCGGTCAGCCACATGGGCGTGGTGATGCTGGGCGCGGCGACGCTGACCCAGGGCGGCTGGAACGGCGCCGTCTACCAGATGTTCGCCCACGGCATCATGACGGGCCTGTTCTTCGCCCTGGTCGGCCTGGTCTACGAGCGCGCCCACACCCGCTGGGTGCCGTCGATGGGCGGCTTTGCGGGCCCGATGCCGGTGGTCGCGCTGTTCTTCACCATCGGCGGCCTGTCGTCGCTGGGCCTGCCCGGTACCGCCGGTTTCGTGGCCGAATTCATGGTGTTTCTTGGTGCCTGGCAGAGCAAGGCCGCCTGGTGGGCACTGCCCGGCATCATCGGCGCCTTCATCACCGCCATCTACGTGCTGCGCGTCGTGCGCGACGTGTTCTGGGGCCCCGGCCCGTCGCACGAGTTCCACGATCTGCCCGACGCCCGCCGCACCGAGCTGGGCGCGCTCATCATACTGGGCGCCTGCATCCTGACCTTTGGCATCTGGCCGCGGCTCATTCTCGACTTCATCGACCCGTGCACCAAGACCTACCTGGGCCGCATCGTGTCGACTGCCGACGCCATGCCGCTGCCGCCTTCGGCCACCGCGCAGAACCTGCAGGGGATGCACCAGCCCAATTTCGGGCCACAAGGCAATCCTGGTCTGCAGCGCGCGCTGATGGCCGGGCCCGGTGCTGGGGCGCCCAATGCGCTGCCGCCCGGACCGATGCCGGGTATGCCGGGCGGGATGCCGCCTGGGATGGCGCCGGGTATGCCGGGCCCGATGGGGCCGGGTGGAATGCCGGGCCAGATGGGGCCAGGGCAGCCGATGCCTCCGATGGGCCCCGGCTCGCCGCAAGGGGCGCTGCCGCGGCCGGGAATGCCGCTCGCCGGCCCGCAACCGGGGATGCCGCCTAGCCTTCCTCCCGGCGCTGCCCCCGGTATGGGTGCTCCGGGAATGGGCGCTCCGCCTAGCCTGGGAATGCCCGGTGCCGCTGTCCCCAGCCCGGCCATGCCGCCACCACCGCCGCCTCCGCCACCCCCGGCCATGGCGCCCGCTCCGGCCCCCGCGCCCGTCGCGGCCCCCGCGCCGACTGGAGGTGTCCGATGAGCCTCGCTGATCTGCAACCCCTGATGCTGGGGCTGATTCTTGCCTGTGCCGCGCTGCTGGTGCTGCTGGTCGACTTGCTGCTCAAACCGTCGAACCGGCCGACCCTGGGCTGGCTGACGCTGGCGATCCTGGCCGGGTCGCTGGCGGCCTCGTGGGCGCTGCCGCTCGACGGCGAAGTGCAGGCCGGTGTCTGGCAAGGCAGCCTGTGGACGACGTTCTTGGCCCGCCTGATGATCGGCGCGGCGGCGCTGGCGGTGCTGGGCGGCCTGGACTACGTCGCCCGCGTCTGGCCCTACCGCCAGGGCGAGTACTACACGCTGCTGCTGTTCTCGCTGGCGGGCATGGTGCTGCTGCCGGGCTGCCGCGAGCTGGCCTCGTTCGTGGTGTGCTTCGAGCTGATGGGTATCCCGCTGTATGTCCTTGCCGCCTTTGGCAAGAGCGAAAATGGTCGCAAGCCGGCCGAGGCTGGTCTGAAGCTGCTGCTGGTGGGCGCTGGCTCTACCGCGCTGACCTTCTTTGGCGCGGCGCTGCTGGTCGGTCTGGCGGGCTCCAGCCGCTTTGCCGAGCTTGTGCCCTACGAGCCCGGCCCGCTTCACGCGGTGGCGGCGCTGCTGCTGCTGGCCGGGATGGCTTTCAAGATTGGCGTGGCGCCCTTCCACATGTGGGTGCCTGACACCTACGAGGGCGCGCCCACCCCGGTGGTCGCCTTCTTGTCGGTAGCGCCCAAGGTCGCGGGTTTTGCGGCGTTTGCCTCGATCTTCCTGGTGGCGACCCCGACCTTGGCCTCCACCTGGCGGCCGATGCTGTGGCTCCTCGTCGTCATCACCATGGTCATCGGCAACCTGGTGGCCATTCCGCAAAAGAACCTGAAGCGCTTGATGGCGTTCTCGGGCGTCGCCCAGGTCGGCTACATCCTGCTCGGCTTTTTGGGCGGGGTGGAATTTGGCGCGGCGATGATGCTGTTCTACCTGGCTGCCTATGTGTTCGCGAATGTGGGCATGTTCTTGGTGGCGCACGCGGTGGCCGAGGCTGGCGAAGGCGAGGACATCGCGCACCTGAGCGGCCTGGCGCGGCGTTCCCCATGGCTCGCTTTGGCGCTGCTGATGTTCCTGCTCAGCCTGGCCGGCATCCCGTTCGTTGCGGGTTTCTGGGCCAAATTCTACGTGTTCACCGCGGCCTGGCGCGCCGGCCACGGCGAGATGGTGCTCCTGGGCGCGCTGTTCGCGACCGTGGCGCTGTTCTACTACTTGGGCGTGGCGCGGGCGGCGTTCGTGAACAAGAGCACGCTGCAAGGTCCGGTGCCGGTCAAGCGCCCGCTCGCGTTGGCGATCGTTGTCTGTCTGCTGGGCACGGTCGGTCTGGGGGCTTGGCCCAACCCGCTGGTCGAGGCGGCCCTGGCCGCGGTGCAGGGTCTGTACTAACCCATTGCGCTTGACGATTTTGCCCCCAACGTCGTCCCGCTGGACTTCGCTGTCCCTGCGCGCGCTGCTGCTGGCCGTGGGGTTGCTGGCGGCGCCGTCGGCCTGGGCGTTCGACTACCTGGAGCACATGTGGCTGGGCGACCGCGCCTGCCGCGATGCCCAGTTCCGCTTGGCGCAAGCCCTGCGGCCCGGCGACGACCAGCTGGCGGCGCGTTTCTTGGCCTTGGCGGTGGCGTGTCCTACCCAACCCGTTGGCCGGCGTGTGTATTGCGCTGCGGGCTACAAGCAGGCCACCGCTCAGCTCAATCACGTCGAGGCTGGCGACTACCCTGCGACTTTTGGCGATTTTGTGGCGCTGCCGGACCACGTCTCGGATTTTGGGCCCTTCGCCGGCCTGACTCAGGCGACCCAGCGCGGGCTGGTGGCCTGGCTGTGGCGCTGGCTGGCGGCCCCGGCGGGCGATGCCGGCGGCGTGGTGGGCGATGTCGGTGAAGATGCTTGCGAGACCGACGATTTGGTCGACTGGGATCAGCTGGAAGAAGATGTAGACCGACGCTTGTCGCAATGGCGCGAGGCGCCGGGCGACGTGACGCCCACCCTGCTGGAGCCGTTGGCGCGGGCCCCGGCTGTGCGCGGGCCCCACGACGCTCCGGGGCCGTATAGCTTCGACAATCCGCACTACCTGGATCTGGTGCTCCGCAACCACGATCACTTTGGCGCCGAGGCTTGGCGCAATTGGACGGGCTTTCACGCTGCGGCCCAGGCGGTGGCGAGTCGGGCGTGCCGCGACACATTGGGCCTGGCACCCGCTGATTTGCAGGATCTGGCGTCGGGCAAGCCCAAGTTCTACAAGCTGAAATGGTCCGACCTCGATGCGCGCGTGCGCCGCCAGGTGGGCTGCCAGCTGCAAGGCGAGCTGGTGGCCAGCCGCTTGGCTGAGTGGGCGCGCCACACCGACCCCATCCTGGCGCGGGCCGCCCAGCCGTGGCTCAGCCAGCTGACCGAGCCGGAGGGCGAGCCGCTGCGGCAAGCCGTGGCCTCGGCGCTGGCGTCGCTGGCCCTGGAGGGCGCCGGGTTGCACTACCTGCAAGACGGCTTGTCGGGCGGGCACTTGCGAACCCTGCGCAGTGGGCGCGGCCTGGAAGACAGCCGCTACGACCACGACACCGACAGCGCTGCCGGGCTGGCCGCCACGCTGGTCACCCGCGCGGGCGCTCGCCGGCTGGTGGCCTTTGGCGACGGCTGGCTGCTGGGCCGCTCGGGCCACTGCGGCGACCTGGACCTGAGCCAACCGGCTGGTGCGGAGGCGGCCAAGCAGGTCACTGCGTGTCTGCTGCAGCATCAGCGGGCCCTGCTGGTGGGCATGGGCAGCGCCAGCTTGATCGACTGGGCCCTGGGCGGCGCGCTGGACAAGGCCGACGCTGCCGCATGCCAGGTCACGCAAGCGAGCAAGTTTGCTTGCAACTTCTTGCCTCTGCTGCCGCCGCAAGCTGGAGCCTGGGCCGTGGCGCCGCCGCACAGCCCGGTGTTGCCGCGCGGGGATCTGCCGGTGCCACCGCCGCCCTTCACCTACGAGTCGCTGCTGACCGCGCTGGCCATCGACGGCGCCGGTAGTGCCACGCAAGTGGGCGTGCGAATGGAGTTCTTGAGCCAGCTGGGCGCCGCCGGCCACTGGCTGCGCAGCTGGGACGTGGGCCTGCTGACGCGCCTGCAGCCCCGCCATGGTCCCGACTTGGCCGTCGAAGCTGCGCACTTGTTCCACTTTCGCTGGGCGGCGCGCTTCCTGGTCCACGCGGGGCCGGTCACCACCATGTCGCTCTACGGTTTTGGCGAGGACGTGGGCCTGCGCTGGGGCTTGGGCGGCGCCGCCGGCCTGACCCTGTTGCCCGAGGGCTGGACCAAGATCCCGCTGGAGCTGCGCCTGTCTTACCGCATCCCGGTGATCTTGTTCGACAGTCAGTACGGCTTTGACCGCCGCAGCATCGACGTGCCCGCGCAGTGGATCGAGTTTGCGTTTGGGCTGGCGTTTTTGTAGGGCGGGGCCACGCGGCAGAGCGTCACGCGACCTGCCTCAAGCCTGCGTCACTTCCGCAAGCTGCTCCAGGACCAGCGCAAAGGCCAACAGGTCGCGGGAAGCGGCGTCGCCCGCCAACTTCGCCCCGTCCACCAGCGGGCGGATCTGCGCTTCGTCCAAGTCGAACAGGTACAAGTTGCGGAAACGGTGGCGGAAGCTGAGGTAGCGACCAACCAGCACTGTGGTTTCCAGTTGCAACACGGGGGGGCGAACCTGGGCAATGTCCAGTGCCGCCTCGTCCAGCAGCGCGCGGTGCCAGTTGGGGCCGTCAGGCAGGCTGCGAAAAGCCCGGGCGATCCGTTCCAGCGCGCGCTCGATACCCGTGTAGAACGTGTCCAGCATCGCCGCCGCTGCGTAGATCTGCACCCGGCGCGCGGATTCCGACTCTGCCTCGGTCGCAACCCACGCCATCTCGGCCACGGTCCGCTCGATCTGCGCGACCTCGCGGCGCAACTCGGCCGCCAACACCCGCAACCGCGGCGCCGCAAGATCAGCCATACAGGGCCTCACCTTCGGCCAGCGCCCGTTCGCGAATCCACGGTCGGCACTGCGCCCACGGCACCAGGTCAACCGGCACGCGGCCCGCCAACCGCCCGGCGGCGTCGCAGGCTTCGAACCACCGCTCGGCGGCAATTCCGTCGACCAACAAGTCCAGGTCGCTGCCCACAACGGCCTCACTGCGGGCGACGCTGCCAAACAGCCACACCCGCTGCGCGCCAAACTGTGCGACCAGCAACTCGCTGACCCGCCGGGCCAGGGCGCGCGACTCGGCTTGCCACGCGGCGTCGGCAGCTCGGGCCGCCTGCGCGCGTTGGCCAAGGCCTGCGGCGTAGCTGCTGAGGTCGACAGCGGGCATGAAAACCGAGAACCGGCCGCGAAGCTGTGCCGTTCTGGCAGTATAGCATGGTCGGTGCGTTCGGATAGGCGCCGCTCGCCGCTCCCAGCTCGGCCGCCTTGACCCCGCCACCTCCCTTGGCTACGCTGCACTCAACCTCCACGAAATCGTGGGCCATGAAACGCCTTGTTCCATCCACAGTTGAGCGTGTGCTCGTCGCCCTCGCCCTCGCCGGGTGCAGCGACCCCGCGCCCACCGCCACCCTGGCCAAGGCCGGCAACGGGGACGCCACCACCACCACCGACACCGTGGCCCAAGACGACACCGCCAGCAGCACCACCGACACCAGCGAACCCGTCGACAGCGAAGCCGATTCCCCTGACACCGCCGACATTCCCGCCAGCGGCTGCCAGTACAGCGCCGACTGCCCCGGCGCCCACGACCTTTGCCTCGCCGGGACCTGCGTCGCTCAGACCCCGTGCAGCGGCGACAAGGACTGCCAGGCCGCGGGCCAGGTGTGCGATTCCACTGCCGGCATCTGCGTGGCCTGTGTGGCCGACAGCGACTGCCAGGGCGGCGTGTGCAAGGCCCACAAGTGCCTGCCCGCCCCAAAGAATTGCGCCAGCAGCAAGGACTGCCCGGCCGGCCAGTTGTGCGACAAGGGCGCCGGCCTCTGCGTCGAGTGCCAGACCGCTGGCGACTGCGCCGCGGGCCAGGGCTGCCAAGACAGCGTGTGCGTTCCGCTTTTGTGCAAGGCCGGCGTCACCGTCTGCGGCGACACCACCACCGTCAAGACCTGCAGCGGCGACGGCCTGAGCTGGCAGAGCGACGCCTGCCCCGAGAAAACCGCTTGCGTGGCCGGCGATTGCGCCGTGGTCCTTTGCACGCCCGGCGACAAGGTCTGCGCCGGCAACGCCGTGGCCACCTGCGACGACAGCGGCACCGCAACGCTCGACCCCAGCAACTGCCCCGACGACCAGATCTGCGACAAAGGTCAGTGCCTTACCCCCATCTGCCAGCCCGGCAAGACCGAGTGCCAAAACGGCCAGCTCGCCACCTGCTCCGAGACCGGCCTGGCCTGGAGCCCCGCTAGCTGCGGCAGCGGCAAGGTCTGCGACGGCGGCACCTGCGTCCCCCAGGTCTGCACCGCAGGCCAAGCGTATTGCGACGGCGGCGCGCCCAAGCAGTGCAACGCCAGCGGCAGCGCGGCAACCTTGCTCCCCGTCTGCAAAAGTGGCGAGGTGTGTCTGGGCGGGACCTGCGTCGCCAGCGCCTGTCAGGCCGGCAGCAGCGTCTGCGCCGACCCGACCACCGTGGCCACCTGCAAGCCAGGCGGCGGCTACCAGAACACGCTGTGTCCCAGCGGCAGCGTGTGCGAGGCTGGCGCGTGCAAGACCGCGGTCTGCCAGGCCAACTTGACCTTCTGCCAGGGCTCGCAAAAGTCGATCTGCAACGCCAGCGGCACCGCGGCAACGGTCATGGAAGACTGCGCCAAGTCTGGAAAATCCTGCAGCAACGGCGCGTGCATCCAACCGCAGGGCTACAAAGCGACCGGCGGGCTGGGCACCGTGGGTGCGACCGCGCAGGGCAGCTATCGGGTCCGCGGCGCCGGCTGGTTGATCCAGCGGCCGTGCGCGGCGGGCTACTGCTTCTCGGGAGGGCTGAGGCCATGAAGGCAGCCAACGTACTAGGAATTCTGCTTGCGCTGGCAGCCACGGCCGGCACCGCGCTGTGGGTCGGCCGGGCCACCGCGACCGGGGCGCCGCAGCAGGCGCCGCTCACCTACGCCGGGACCCTCACCGACCAGGACGGCAAGCCGTACCCCACCGCGCAGGAGGTCGTCGTCAAGTTCTGGGACGCGGCCAGTGGTGGCACCCAGAAGTGCGCGGCCACCCCCGTGCAAGCCGAGGCGGGGACGGGCAATTTCCAGGTGACCCTGCCGGCCGAGTGCGTGCAGGCCGTGCGCGACCAGAGCGAGTTGTGGACCGAGCTGACCGTGGGTCCGCAGAAGGTGGTGCTGCCGCGGAGCAAGGTTGCGGCGGTGCCGTATGCGCTGGAGGCGGATAGCGCCAAGGTCGCGGGGAGTGCGGCGGCGGCTAGCGGGGGGCTGAAGACGCAGGTGGAGGGTTTGGTTAGCGATGTGGCGGGGTTGAAGGGGAAGTCGGGTGGGGCGGGGCCACAGGTCAAGGATGCGACTGGCGCAGTCTTGGGTACGATCGCGCCTGGTACCTACACGAGTTGGCTTTCGATTCAGACCTCAACAGGCCACGTGCTCCGTATCATGGCGCAGAACGGACTTAGTGGTGAGGAGCTCCAATTCAGCCAGTGGGGGTGCACAGGGCCTGGAGCGATCCAGGTTGCTGGCAATGTCAATGGATATCTCCCGCTGCTTTCCGGAGTCGTCTTCTACGTCAAGCCGACTGGTGGCGTTCCGAGCTATCTCATGATTTCTGGGCCCGTTGGCGCGCCTTGTGTCGCCGTTGGGTTCGGGTTTCAAAGCAAGTGGCAGCTAGACAGCAACGGTTCATACAGTTCTTACTGCAAGTCCAACGCGACAGAATCCACCCAGTTAGCCTGCCCGCTAGTACAAGTTACGGGCGCCCAAGTCGGCCTCCCCGACAAGATCGTCGGCCCCCTGACGTACGTGCCGTAAGTAGGGAGTGCGGATGGTGTCGCGGCTCGAGGCCCTCATCCCCGGCGCCTTCGGCGCCACCCCTTCTCCCAACGCTTTGGGCGAAGGGGAAAATTAGGAATAATCTTTTCAGGTTTGCGGTTGTTGGGATGCCTCACCGGCCAGTTGACATTGCCCTGAATCGGAAGCTGCGGGTCCGGTCGACGGCGGCGGAGGATGTCCTCTGGGACGTGCTGCGCGGTCGAAGGGTGGGGGGCTACAAGTTCAGGCGGCAGGTCCACGTTGGCGGTTGGGTGGTGGACTTTGCGTGCTTGTCGCATGGCCTGGTTGTCGAGGTCGACGGCAGCGTCCATGACGACCCACGGCAGGCCGAGCAGGATGGGCTGCGGGACCAGTGGTTGACGGAGAACGGCTGGCAGGTCCTGCGGTTTCGCAACGACGACGTCCTGAACAACCCCGATGCGCTAGCCCGCCAGATCGCGGAAGTGCTTGCACGGGCGGTGCCATTTGCGCGCCGCGACCGACCAGGTCGAGATGTCCTAGGTCAAAATGACTACAATTCATGATCGTATCGTGCTTTCGATTGCTGCATGAGTTCCATGTTCGCGGCTGTATCGTGTGCTGGTACCCGTCTAAAGTGGCTGATAGTCCTCGAAATTCATTGCCCCTCGCCCAAAGCGTTGGGAGAGGGGCAGACGCGAAGCGTCGGGGTGAGGGCCACCCCGTCGACGTCTCCAAAAGAATCCTACTAAAACCCAACCAAATCCAACCTTTCTCGCACCTCCACATCCCCCTCGACAACCCCCCGCCACAGTCCTAACCTTGACCTGTAACCGTCCGCACGCCGGCAACCGCAGGGGCCATGAACCGCAGCCTGATTCCATGGATGATCTGCCTTGGCCTCCTGGTCGCCGGGATTGCTGTAGCCGCCACCCGCAGCGCCGAACCCCTCGGCGCCGTCGCGGTCGACAGTGCCGACGACGGACCGCTCGAGGTCTACAAAAAGTCGCACGCCGTCGTCATCGGCATCGACCAGTACCAGAGCCTGCCGCAGCTCGGCGGGGCCGTCCGTGACGCCCAGAAGGTGGCGGAAGCGTTGAAAGAGCATGGTTTTTCGGTCTCGCTCCTGCTCAACGGCCAGGCCACCCGCGCCGCCATCACCAAACTGGTGGGCGATCAGCTGCCCGGCCAGGTCGGCCCGCAAGACCGCGTGCTGGTGTACTTTGCCGGCCACGGCCTGTCGCGGGGCGAGGGCGAGTCGGCCATGGGCTACCTGATGCCGGTCGAGGGCCAGCGCGACTCGCCGGCGTCCACCGCCATCTCGATGGCCGAGCTGCAGCGCTGGTTTGCCCAGTACCCGGCCAAGCATGTGCTGTATGTGGCCGACGCCTGCTACTCGGGGCTGTCGATCGGCACCCGCGCGGTGGGCCTGTCGCCCGAGACCAAGCACTATCTCAAGGAAATTACGCAGCGTCCGGTACGCGTCGCGCTGACTGCCGGCAGCAGCGGCCAAGAGGCCCACGAGCACATGGGCCACGGCCTGTTCACCTATTTCTTTCTGCAGGGCCTGGGCGGCGCGGCTGACGGCAACGGCGATGGGGTCGTAACTACGGATGAGTTGGCGGCTTTCATCAAGCCCAACGTCGCCAGCGTCGCCGCCAGCCAGTACCACGCCCAGCAGCACCCCCAGTTCGCGCGGATGGGCGAGGGCGAGTTCGTGTTCGTCTCGGCCCACACCAAGAAGCAGGGCGCGCCGTCCAACCTGCCAGTCGAAGCGGCACAGGCCGCGCAAGCCCCGGTGCGCTCTGTAGAAACGCCCGCGAAGACCGCGCCCGCGCCGGCCATCAAGCAGCCCATTCGCACTGCGCTGCTTTACTTCGACTACGAAGGGCAAGTGGCCGACCTGGTGCCGATGCGCAAGGGTCTGGCGCAAATGCTGATCACGGACCTGCAAGGCCAGCCAGGGGTGCAGCTGGTCGAGCGCGAGCGCCTGGAAGAGGTCTTGGCCGAGCTGAAGCTTCAGCGTGGCCGCGCCGTCGACCCCTCCACCGCCGCCAAGGTGGGCAAGCTGCTGGGGGCGCAGTACCTCGTGCTCGGGCGCATCAACGACTTCATGGGCAAGCTGCGCATCGACGCGCGGGTGGTGCACGTCGAGACGGCGGCGCTGGTCAAGGCGGCCCGTGCCGACGGTAAGCTGGAAGATTTCATGGACATCGAGCAGTCGCTGGCCGGCAACCTGCGCGAGGGGCTGCAGTCGGTGCGCCCGCCCGAGGCGCCGCCCGCGCCCAAGGTGGCCAAGAAGCCGTCGCACAAGCTGCGCCCCGAGGTGCTGCTGGCCTACTCGCAGGCCCTGGATGCCCGCGACCGCGGCGCCGTGGACGAGGCGCGCCAGCTGCTGCGCAAGGCACTGGAGCTCGATCCCCAATTCGCCCCGGCCGACGATGCCATGCGGCACCTGCCACCGGCAGTGGGCCAGCGAACAGGCGGTGTCCCATGGCCGACCCCTTCCTGACCGCCCAAAACCTGTGGCCGCACGAGTCCCTGGTCCCGGTGGGCTACAGCGAACATCAAAGCGACGGCCGCCTCCGCTGCACCCTGTGTCCGCGCCACTGCACGCTCAGCGACGGGCAGCGCGGCCTGTGCTGGGTGCGCGGCCGAGTCGGCGACAGCATGGTGCTGACCACCTGGGGCCGCAGCTCGGGTCTGTGCGTCGATCCCGTCGAGAAAAAGCCGCTTTACCACTTCCTGCCCGGCTCGCCGATCCTCAGCTTTGGCACGGCCGGCTGCAACCTGGCCTGCCGATTTTGCCAGAACTGGTCGATCAGCAAGTCGCGCCACGACGACACCCTGCAAGTCCGCGCCACGCCTGAAGCTATCGCTGCCCTGGCCGAAGCGCACGCCTGCCCGTCGGTGGCCATGACCTACAACGACCCGGTCATCTACTTGGAGTACGCCGAGGCGGTGGCGCAGGCCTGCCGGGCGCGCGGCATCAAGACCGTAGCCGTCACCGCGGGTTATGTGGGTGACGCGGCACGCGAGCGCTTCTGCCGGTTGTACGACGCGGCCAACGTCGACCTCAAGTCGTTTCGCGACGGCTTCTACCAGCGTCTGTGCGGCGCGCATCTGCAGCCGGTCCTCGACACCCTGAAGTTCATGGTCCACGAGGCCAAGGTGTGGACCGAGATCACCACCCTGGTCATCCCGGGCGAGAACGACAGCGACGCAGAGCTGGCCGACCTGGCCGGTTGGATCGCCCGCGAGTTGGGGCCGCACGTGCCGCTGCATTTGTCGGCTTTCCATCCCGACTTCAAGATGCTGGACCACCTGCCCACACCGCCTGCGCTGCTGCGCCGGTTGCGGACCGTGGCGCTGGCTCAAGGCCTGCAGCACGTCTACGTGGGCAACGTCCGCGACGCCGAGGCCAGCGCCACCTACTGCAGCGGGTGCCACATGGTGCTGATCCGCCGCAACGGCTACCAAGTGACCGCCTACCACCTGCGCGACGGCAAGTGCCCGCACTGTGGCAACCCATGCCAGGGCTTGTGGACCACCGCCGCCGGCCATTGGGGCGAGCGGCGGCAAGCAGTGCTGCCCGCGTCGTAGCCGCCTGGACGTAACCTGAGCAAAGGCATAGGCTTGGTGTCTCTCCCGGCGAGGTGCCCCATGCGTTTGCGGCGTGCGAGAATCGATTCTTGGCTGTGTCTGCAGGTCGTGGTGGCCTGTTTGGCGTTGTCAGCCTGCGACGGCGTGCACGCGGTGACCACGTCGGCCGGCGATGCGTCGAGCAGCGCGGACACCGGCGCGGTTCAAGACGGGGCGACCGGAGGCGACACCCAGACCGCGCCGTGGACGCCTCCCCCGGTCGCAGGCCCAGACCAAGGCACCGATCTGACCCCAGGCAAGTGGGTGATGGCGGCGGTGGTCTCGGGCAGCGATCAGATCGGCCCAGCGCTGGAGCAGGGTACGTTCGAACTGCCGGGTGCTGGCCAAAAAGCCTACGGTACCAGCTGGACTTCCGCGTCGATCAAAGACGGCGCGCTGCCGGCCAAGGGCAACGGGACCCAGTACCAGTACGCGGCCATTGCCCTGGAAACACCCCAGGCGCTGGGCGTAGTTCTGCGTCTGGACCGCGCCTTTGACGCGTGGCTGGGCGGGCAGCGGCTGCCCGGCGACATCTACGGCTCGGGCTCCTTGCGCTTTGCCGGGCAATTGCAAGAAGGTACAACGCTTTTGGTCGTGCGCGGCCGCGGTGGTCAAGGCCTGGGCGTGTCGCTGCGCACCACGACCCATCGGGCGCTGCTGAGCAGTTTGGACTTGACTCGGCCCGACCTGCGGGTCGGCGACGCCAGCCCGCGCTGGATCGGGGTGCCGCTCTTGATCCCTGGCGCGCCCGTCGCAGCCGCGGTGCAGCACGTCACGGCGCGGGTGCTGGGCGACAACCACTTCAAGGCTACCGCCACCGAACTGGCCGGCGTGGCCGGCGGCATGGTCACGCAGCTGGCCTTTGCCGTGGAGCTTGCGGCTGCGCCGACTGCCGCGGGCGAGACCTGGCCCCTGCACCTGCAGGTCGACAGCCCGGGCTGGCCAGAGAGTTACGTGCTCACGGTCGACCTGCCCACCGTGGCACTGGACGCGGCCTATCGCCAAACCTTCCGCTCGCCGGACGACGGCTCGGTGCAGTACTACGGGGTGCGGCCGCCGGTCGAGCAGGGCCCCAACCAGCCGCTTTTGCTGTCGCTTCACGGCGCGGGCGTCGACGCAATTGGCCAAGCCGGCGCCTACCACGCCCACCCCAAGATCTACGTCGCTGCACCCACCAACCGTCGGCCGTTCGGCTTTGACTGGGAAGAGTGGGGCCACGCCAACGCTCTGTTTGCGCTCGACGACGCCATGGCCCGCTTTGGCACGGACCCGCACCGCGTCTACTTGGCCGGTCACTCGATGGGCGGCCACGGTACTTGGACCGTCGGCACCCACCACAACGACCGCTTCCGCGTCCTTGGGCCGTCGGCCGGCTGGGGCTCGTTCTACAGCTACCAGGGCAGCAAGAAGCCCACCGGGCCGGTCGGCCGCGCCCGCGCCCACAGCGACACGCACGTTTACCTGAGCAATTTGGCTCCGAACGCGGTCTACGTCATCCACGGCACCGCCGACGACAACGTCCCGTACAAAGAAGGCTTGGCCATGTTCAACGCCGTCAGCGCCATCAGCGGCGACGTGGGCCACCACTGGGAAGAGGGCGCCGGGCACTGGTGGGACGGCGACGCCAGCCCCGGCGCCGATTGCGTCGACTGGCCCGAGCTGTTCAGCTGGTTCGATGCCCGGCAACTGCAGATTCCGCGGCTGGATTTCAGCTGGCGCTCGCCAGGGCCGTACTACAACCCCAAGCACGAGTGGCTGCGCGTCGCCTCAGCCGTGTCGCCGATGGACGATGTGACGGTGACTAGCGCTGCCGACGGCAAGGGCGGGGTGGAGCTCACCACCCAGAACGTGCGCAGCCTGCTCGTCGAGGGGGCCATCCTGGCCCAGGCCGGCGTCACCACGCTGAAGATGGACGGCAAAGAGGTGCAGGTCGAGGCCAAGACCATGGCGATCGGCCCGCAAGACGGCAAGCGTCCTGGCGTTTACGGCCCGTTCAACGCGGTCTACCAAAAGCCGTGGGCCTGGGTCTTCCCCGACGGCGACGAGGCGCTGGCGGGCGTGGCGGCCTATTTCGCCAGCAGCTGGGCGGCGATCGGCAACGGCCAGGCTTCGGTGTTGCCGAGCAGCAAGGTCACGCCGGCCCTTCGGCAGCAACTTCAGTTGGTTTGGCTGGGTGTGCCGTCAGACAAGCTGGACCTGCCCAAGGGCTTCCCGCTCAGCTGGGGCAACGGCGAGGTCAAGCTGGCCGGCACAGGCCTGGGCGATGTGGCTGTGCAGACGGTGTTCGATGCCGGCGACAAGTTGGGGGCCGCCATGTGGGCACCTGCCGATCGCACATGGCTGCTGTATTGGCTCGTCCCGTTCTCTAGCCGTTCGGGTATGCCCGACTACTTCACGTGGGACGAAAGTGGCGGCAAAGTCTCGGGTTTCTTTGACGCGGCCTGGAAGTTCGACCCGGCCTTCGCCAAGGGCTTGTAGGGGCAGTTCAGGGCTGCTTCTCGGCCAGGGCCTTCAAGTCCGCCAGACCCTTCTCAAAATCGCTGCCGATCATCTTGTCCATGTCCATCAGCAGGCCCATCGCCTTGTGGCCCAAGTTGTCCGCGCGACCCTCCATGACCCAGTCCACCGTGGTCTGGTTGCCCTGCGCAGCCAAGTCGAAGCGCGTGTCGTTGGTCGATTGCCACGGCTCCAAGAATTCCAGCTTGATTTTCACCTGTTTGCCGGGGGTCGTTTCGACAATGGTCATGCGCCCCTTGCCCACTTGGTCGTTGCCGCTCCACTCGTAGATGGCGCCCACGCCCGAGGTGGCGCCGGACCAGGTCTTCTTCATCGCCGGATCCAACTTCTC
>JBBISH010000045.1:0-42987 GCA_037441385.1 Myxococcales bacterium | reverse complement strand
CTCTGGCGCGGGCGGTGGCGGCGGCGGCATGTGCACGGCTTCGACCACCACGCTTGACGTGACGTCGTTGAAGTCGGCCGGCAGGTTGGGCGCATCGTTCAGCAGTTCCAGCGTCCGACCTTGGAACCCCGCGTGCTCGAACAGGATCGCCTTGAATCCCGGCGGCACGCGCACCGAACTGACCTTGTCGTTGCCCATCTTCAGGGCGCCGACGTCGTAGGCACCCACCGGCAGCACTTGGAATTTGCCAACAAAGCTGCCGTGTTCGTAGATGACCACCGCGGGCGCGGCTTTCAGCGGCGGGGCATGGCTCGGTCCGGCCAGAGCGGGCAGGGCGACCAAACCAGCACAGGCGAGCGACCACACGAGCAGCACAGATCGGATCATGACAGCCTCCTGCGGCACAACGGGCTAGCGGAACCTTTGATTCAGGTACATCGCCGCCTGCTTGCGCCACGCCGGCCAGTTGTGGTCGGTGTCGCGGCCCCAGAGATCCAAGTGGCACGAGATGCCCTTTTTGTGCAGCAGGTCGGCCAGCTTTTGGGTCTCTTGCCAGTTGCCGTCTTCCCACGGGCCGCGACCGCAGACCAGATCCAGGTGCACGTGGTGGCGGATCTGGTCCAGCGGCGCGCCTTCCAGACCCCATACGTACGCCAGCGGGTTGTTGAAGTACACGTCGGCGCTCTGCAACGCGTTGAAATCGCGGACGTCGTAGCGGCCGCTTAGGCACAGGCCGTAGCGAAACACCTCGGGGCGCTTGAGCACCGCGTTGGCGGCGTACATCGCGCCCAGGCTGGTGCCGGTGACGCCGATCGCAATGTCCGGCGTGCGGCAGTCCTGGCGGATCCACGGGACCAGTTCGTCGTACACAAAGCGCTCGTAGGCCATGTGCCGCTGGATGCGCCAGGCAGGATCGGCGTCCTTCTTGGTCCACGCCTCGGACACGTTGGACTCGACGCAATACAGCTTGATCTTGGTGCCGATGAGGTGGCTGATGCCGGCGAGCATACCCTGGTTCTCCCACTCGTGGGCCATGCCCGCGGCCGAAGGGAACACCAGCAACGGCCGGCCGAATTCGCCGTACTGCCAAAGCCAGATCGAGCGGCCCATGTGCTGACTGGGCAGTTGGTGCGGCTTCTTGAACATGCGGACTCCTGGGGTGGGCTTGCTTCAGGTTGGATCGCAAAGCTAGACGGGTTCGCGGGCGTGTGCAATCCCCGCCGCGCAGGCAGCCAAAGCCGGGATTTCTACAGGCGTCCCAGCGCCGGGCTTGGGTGCGATCGCGGCGATGTGCTACGCTCGCCGCCACGTCGTGCAACTCACGCCGCGCCCGAGGTTGCCCATGATCGTGCTTCACCGCGATGCCCACCTGTCGCCGCAACCGACCGTGCATCTGGGAGGCGGCGACGGCGTACTCGGCGGACTGCTTCGCGGCGCTGTGGAAGGCGTGGCGCGGCAGCAAGGGCGGTGCCGGCTGGCGATTTCGGGGGGCAATGGCGTGGCGAGGGCGGGGCGGTTCCTTGCCCAGCGCCTGGATCCCGGCGTGCGCGGCCAACTGCGGATCACGTGGACCGACGAGGTGCTGCTTCAGGCCATGCCGCGACAAATCGGCGATTACGAAGCGTTTTTGCCCGAGCATCAGCTGCGGGCCAGCTACGAGGCCTGGTTGGCTGCCTTGGACCTGCCGCCGCAGCAGGTGCTGCCGATGACGTTGGGTGGCGAAGCGGCGCGCGAGTGCGTGCGTTTTGGCCGCGAATTTCAACAGCAATTCCAGGGCGAGCTCGATGTGGTGCTGCTGCAGGTGGCCGACGACGGCGGGGTGGCGGCGCTGCAGCCCGGCCATCCTTCGCTTTCGGTCGACGACCTGTGCCTGGTCGTCCACGGCGAGCCGGATCGACTGACCCTGGCGCTGCCCACCCTGAACCGCAGCGCGGTGGTGTTGGTGATCGCTGAGGGCAAGCTCGCCGGCAAGGTGCTTGGCGAGGTCTGGGCTGGCCATGGCCCCGATCTGCCGGTGGCCAAGCTTCACGGCCGCGACCTGCATTGGCTGCTCGACGACGCGGCCGCCAGGGCCTTCTTGTCGGTCACCGAGCCCTTTGGCCAGTAGCCTATGGTAGGTTCGGCCAGCGTCGGCCGCGCGGTCCTTGCCCCTACCAACCTCCAACCAAACCAGGAGTCGCCTTGCCATGCCGCGCCTGACCAGCCACGTGAACCCGCGTTCGGCGGATTTCCAACGCAATCGCGAGCACATGCAGGGCCTGCTGGCCGAGTTGGGCGAGCGCTTGGCCAAGGCGCGCAACGCCGGTGGGCCCAAGGCCGCGGCCCGTTTGGCCCAGCGCGGCAAGCTCAGCCCCCGCGAGCGCATCGAACGGCTGCTCGACCGCGACGGCGACTTCTTGGAATTCAGCCCCTTGGCCGCCTACGGCCACTACGACGACGAGGCACCTGGAGCCGGCGTCATCACCGGTGTTGGCCGCGTGGCGGGCCGGTTGGTGGTCGTCAGCGCCAACGATACCCGCATCAAGGGCGGGGCGATCTACCCGCTGGGTGCCGACAAGATGATCCGCGCCCAGCAGGTGGCGCGCGAAAATGGTTTGCCCACGGTAGCTTTGGTCGAGTCTGCCGGCGCCAACCTACTGTATCAAGCCGAGCTGTTTGCCCCCGGCCACCGCGGCGGCCGCGGGTTCTGCAATCAAGCGCGCATGAGCGCGATGGGCCTGCCGCAGATCGCGCTGGTGTTTGGCAATGCTACCGCGGGCGGCGCGTATGTCCCTGGAATGAGTGACTATACCGTGATGGTCAAAGGGCAGGCCAAGGTGTTCTTGGCTGGGCCGCCGCTGGTCAAAGCCGCCACGGGGGCCGACACCGACGACGAGACTTTGGGCGGCGCCGAGATGCACCACACCGTCTCGGGCCTTTGCGACTACCTGGCCGACGACGACGCCCACGCGGTCGCGCTGGGTCGGCAAATCGTGGCGAACTTGGGCAAGCCTAGCCACCCGATCCCGCGCGATGCGGTGGAAGAACCGCTGTATGATCAAGAGGATTTGTTGGGGATCGTGCCGCCGGACTTGAAGGTTCCGTTTGATATCCGCGAAGTCATGGCGCGTTTGCTCGATGGATCCGAGCTGGACGAGTTCCGCCCGGGCTATGGCCCCACGCTGGTCTGCGGGTTCGCCAGGATTTCCGGCTTCTTGGTGGGGGTACTGGGCAACAACGGGCCGCTCTTCAGCGAGAGTGCGCAAAAGGCCGCGCACTTCATCCAGCTATGCTGCCAAAAGCGCTGCCCCATCGTGTACTTGCAGAACATCACCGGCTTCATGGTGGGCGTAGAGGCCGAGCGGCGCGGCATCGTCAAAGACGGCGCCAAGATGGTCCACGCCGTCGCCACGGCCAGCGTGCCGCAGTTCACCGTGCTGGTTGGCGGCTCTTTTGGCGCTGGCAATTACGGCATGTGCGGCCGGGCTTACGACCCGCGGCTGCTGCTGACCTGGCCCTCGTCGCGGATTGCGGTCATGGGCGGCGACCAGGCGGCGCGGGTCATGCGCATCGTGCAAGAAGAGGCGATTCGCAAGATGGGTGGCGAGCCGGACGCTGCCGAGTTCGCCGAGATGGAAGCCATGGTCAAGGCGGAGTTTTTGCGGCAGAGCGACCCCTATTTCGCGACGTCGCAACTGTGGGACGACGGCATCTTGGACCCGCGGCACACCCGCGCCGCGTTGGCATTGGGCCTGGAAGCGGCCTGGCAGCGCGACGTGGCTGCCCAGCCGCCCGGCTTTGGCGTATTCCGTATGTAGTTGCGCATGCAGGTGAATTCCATGACACAGCCCATCCGCCGCTTGCTGATCGCCAACCGGGGCGAAATTGCCTGCCGTATTGCGCGCACCGCGCGTCAGCTCGGCATGGCGACCGTGGCCGTCTACACCGACGTGGATCGCGAGGCCCTGCACACGCAAGTGTGCGACGAGGCCCTGTTTTTGGGGAACGAGGGCCACGGTAGCCCCTACCTGGACATGGCGATCGTGGTGCAGGCCGCCCTTCGCGCCGGCGTGGACGCTGTGCATCCGGGCTACGGTTTCTTGAGCGAGCGCGCCGAGTTTGCCGAGGCCGTGCTGCAGGCTGGCCTGACGTGGGTGGGACCAGCGCCAGCGGCCATGCGCGCGGTGGGCCGCAAAGACGCCGCCAAGCGGCTGGCCCGCGAGCTGGGGGTGCCGGTCGTGCCGGGTATCGAGGCGCCCGATG
Source organism: Myxococcales bacterium (assembly GCA_037441385.1). Classification (GTDB taxonomy): domain Bacteria; phylum Myxococcota_A; class UBA9042; order UBA9042; family UBA9042; genus SXRM01. Next base: position 38,745 of record JBBISH010000045.1, on the reverse strand, counting down.
GCCCGGAACAGCTGCAAGAACTTGCCGAGAAGGGGCGCAACCTGCCGTTTCCACTGCTGATCAAGGCAGCGGGTGGCGGCGGTGGACGCGGCATGCGGGTCGTGCGCGAGGCTAGCGAGCTGACGCAGCAGTTGGAACTAGCCAGTCGCGAGGCAAAAAGCGCCTTTGGCGATGGGGCGTTGCTGCTCGAACACTTTGTCGAGCGCGGCCGCCACCTCGAAGTGCAGATTTTGGGCGACCAGTACGGTCACGTGGTGCAGTTGGGCGAGCGCGAGTGCTCGATTCAGCGGCGGCATCAGAAGATTGTCGAAGAGTCGCCCTCGCCCCGCGTCGACCCTGATTTGCGCGCACGGCTGGGGCAGGCGGCGCTGGCGATCGGCGTTGGTGTGGGCTATACCGGCGCGGGCACTGTGGAATTCTTGCTCGACGACGCGACGGGCGAGTTCTACTTCCTAGAGGTCAACGCGCGCCTGCAAGTGGAGCACCCGGTCACCGAACTGGTGACGGGTCTGGACTTGGTCGAGCTGCAGCTCGCGGTCGCGCAAGGGCAGCCGCTCCCCCTTAGCCAGGCGCAGGTGGCCATGCGCGGCCATGCCATCGAAGTCCGCTTGTGTGCAGAGGATCCCAGCAGCGACTTTGTGCCCCAAGCCGGGCCCGTGCATCGGTGGGCCCCGCCGCGTGGCGAAGGTGTCCGCGTCGATCACGGGCTAAAGCCTAAGGATCATGTACCTTTGCACTACGATGCCCTGGTCGCCAAGGTGATTGCCTGGGCGCCCACGCGCGGCACGGCCACCGCCCGGTTGCAGCGAGCCCTGGCGGATCTGCAGCTTTGGGGCGTGACCCACAACCGCGACTATTTGCAGACGATTTTGGCCAGCCCAGACTTCGCGCGTGGGCAGTTGGATACCCGGTTTGTGGCCTTGCACCCGCCCGCCGCCCTGCCGCCGCCCAGCGACGCCCACCTGCTCGCCGCCGCGCTGGCACGCCACGGCGCGGGCTTGCAGCGGCGCCTGCGCAGCAATCCGTGGCGACCCGACGCAACACTGCTGGTTGTGGCCCAGCATCCAACCGACACGCCGGCCGCAGTGTTCTTGCAGCCCGTCGCGGCTGGGCGACTGGCCTATGCCGTCGACCGGGCGTCCGACCCGCTGCTGGCCAAGGTACCTGCGCTGGCCGGCGAAGTGCGCTGGGACGTGCCGCAGGGCATCGTTGCCACGCAAACGGGCGAGTGGAGCATCGAATTCGAGCTCGGCGAGCACCGCGAGTCGTTCACGGGTCTGTTTGCTGGGGACGACGTGTTCGTGCAGCACCGCAACGGCGCTTTGGCGCACCTGCGGGAACAGTCGCTGCTGCCCCAAGCGCGAGTGGTCGACGCACCGGCAGGCTCGGTCGTGGCTCCCTCGGCGGCGGTCATCACGCAAGTGTGGGTGCAGGTTGGCCAAGTGGTCGCCGCGGACGATCCGCTGCTGGCCATGGAAGCCATGAAGATGCTGACGGTGATCCGCGCGCCCACGGCCGGCACCGTTCTTGGCGTGTTTGCCCAGGTGGGCGACGCGGTCGCTGCGGGCACGCCACTGGTCGAAATCGCCGTGCCGTAATTCGGTTTTGGCACCCAAAGACAAGGAGTTTCCATGAGCGATGTCGCGGTCCACAGCCGCCCACAAGGGGCGGGCAAAGTGGTCGTCACCTGTGCCTTGACCGGGGTCCTGACGGATCCCAATGTCCATCAAGTGCCTGTCACACCAGAGCAAATGGCCGACCACGCCCAGCAGGCCTACAACGCCGGCGCGTCCATCGTGCACCTGCACTTTCGCGACCAGCGTCCGGGCATGGGCCGGCTGCCGTCGTGGGACCCGGCCGTGGCCAAGGCGATCGGCGACGCCATTCGCGCTCGCTGCCCGGATCTGGTGCAGAATTTCTCAACGGGAATCTTTGGTTCGGACATCTCGGGTCCCCTGGCCTGTTTGGAGGCGGGGCGGCCCGAGATGGCGGCGCTCAACGCCGGCACCTTGAACTACTTGAAGCTGCGGGCGGGCGGCGAGTGGGCTTGGCCGCCGCTGCTGTTTGACAATCCCGTCGCCAAGATCGAAGCCTTCTTGGCCGCCATGCACCGGCTCGACATCGTGCCCGAGTGCGAGTGCTTCGACACCGGCATCGTGCGCAGCGTGGCCATGTTCGCCCAAAAGGGCATGGTGCGCGCGCCGGTTCACCTCTCGCTGGTGATGGGCGTCGACTCGGGGATGCCCGCCGACCCGCGTTGGCTGCCCCTGCTGCGCGACGAGATGCCCAAGGGCGCGCTGTGGCAGGTGATCGGCATCGGCCGCGAGGAGGTCTGGGCTTTGCACCGCCGCGCCGTGGAGCTGGGTGGCCATGTCCGCACTGGGCTGGAGGATACGTTCTACCTGCCCGACGGCAGCAAAACTGCGAGCAACGGCGCCCTGGTCGAGGCCCTGGTTCGCACCGTGCGCGAAGCTGGCGGCCAGGTGGCGACGCCAGCCGAGACCCGGGCCTTGCTGGGCCACGCGAGTTGACCGTGGCTGGTGGCTGGCCAAAAGCGACAAATCTTGTCGTTTTGGGGATGATCTGGGCTTGCTCGCGCGAGCCAGAGCGGCCCCAAGGGGGCGCGCCGCCGCAGGAATTCCAGGTCGCGCCGTTGCCACAGGCCGCGACCGACACCGGCGACGACCTGCTGCTGGTCCACCTGCAGCGCCGCGAGCGCGACCGCCTGCCCGTAGCGCCCCGCGTCAGCTTTGACATGGCCGAGACGGGACTGCCGGCCGCACTGCCCGGCGCGGCGACCCCCACGGCCACGCGCGATGCGCTGGTGTGGCGGTTGCGCGACCGCGAGCTGCGCACGTGGTGGCTGCGCTGCCCGGCCAGTCAGGCTTGCCAAAAATTGGCCGAGCGGGGCGGTCTGTGGGCGGCCGCGGCCAGCGAAGTGGTAGAGTGGCGCGTGGAGCGGCGGATGGTTCGCGTTTGCGACATGGCCGATTGTGCCGATGAGTTGGGTAGTTGCAGCCCAGGTGCCGCGGAGGGCGGGCCGCTGGCCGGGCGGCTGGACGAGGTGTTTTGGGTCGGCCTCGCCACCGGCAAACGTACGCGCCTGGGGCCGCGTCTGCCCGACCGCGTCGCGATCGACTTGGGATCGCCGGGGCTGCACCACTTCGTGGAGCCTCTGGCAAGCACGGGAAGTGGACTTTTGGTCCGCACAGTGACCGAGACCATGGCCTGCGGCGCCATGAAGGGCGGGACCGCCAGCGAGCTCGGGTGGGTGCGGCCCGGCGCCAGCGTGCTGGCCGCGCCGTGGTCCTCCGTGGACGAAGCGGCCTTGCTCCCCGCCTGCCGCGATGCTCTGGCCGATCGAGCTGATCAACAGAAATCATTGCCATTTGAGCACTTGGCCGCCATCTATCTGGACCTGGACGACGCGGGCCGCTGGACTGTCGTGCAGGAGTGGCAGGCAGAGCCCTTGGGCAGCCAGCGACCCGACGAGGCTGCGCGGACCCGCCTGCCCGGCCGATCGCTGTCCGCGCCTGGCACCGATCCAACGCCGGACGCGCAACCGATTGAGTCAGCGCAGCAATTTGGCTTGGTGGCCTTTCAAGATCCGCCCGTGGTGCCGCCGCTGCTGACCACCTGGCCCAAGCTCGGGCCGGCCGTACCGGGCGATGGTGAGCACCGCGCGGGCTGGACCTGGTTGCCGCCCTACACGAATGCCGCAGAAATGTTGGAGAAATTTAGGACCTTGCCAGAGCCGCGCCCAGAGCACCGCTCGACTTCGACTTTCGCCGCACATCCGAACCGTTGACCTCGGCGCGTCGCGTCGCTGTCGCCGTTCGCTCGCGCCCCACATGGCAGGAGACGCGACCGGCAGAGCAAATTACTGAACGACTATCGGTAATTGGTCGAGTCGCTAGCTTACCCGCAGGCGCACAAACCCCAGTGGCATCGCGGCGGTGCCGCGGAGCTGCAACCACAGGTCGTCGCAGCGTTCTTGGCCGGCCACTAGGTGACCCACGGCGTATTGCACCCGCGGCGGCTGGGGACCCTTGCGCCAGCTGGCCAGCTCGCGCCACGTCCCGCCCGTATCGCGCAGCCACAGGTGCACGCGGTTGTCGCGCTCGTTGGCGCCACCCTCGCAGCCCGTGCTCGCCGCCACGCGGCCATCGGGCAGGGTGGCCACGCTGTGAACGGGCCCCTGCACGCTTTGCTCTACGGTCAGTTCGCCCGTGGCCCGCGACCAGCGCACCAGGGCGTTGTCGAAGTGCGGCGCATCCAAGCCGGCGTCTGTGCCCCACACCACTGCGTCGGGGGTGAAGCCCAGGCCCATGGCGCGCCAAAGCTGCGAGCCGCCGCCCACTTGTCGCCAGTCGTGGCCGTCGTGCGAGCGCCAGATAGCCGATTCGCTGTCGCGGTCCCCCGTACCCAGCCACAGCGAGCCGTCGATCGGGTCTTGCTGGACAAAGTGGATGTGGCGCACTTCACCTGGGCCAAAGGTGCGCACTGCCGCGAATTCCTTGCCGTCGTTCTCGCTGCACCACAGGCGGATCGGCTGGCTGCGGTCGCGGTTCATGGCGTATTGCGCGACCCACGCGCGGCCCCGGCGGTCGACCAGCAGGCCTGCACGGGTGGGCTTGCGGAAGCCATCGTAGCGCAAAGCAGTTTGCCACCAGCCCTGGCGCTCGCGCCGCAACAGCCGGCCGCTGACCCCCACGAGCAGCGTACCTGAAGGCAACTGGGTCGCTTGGTGCACACCCAGCCGGGCCGCCATCGTCAGCCAGTCCTGCGGCCGCGACCAGGCCAGCAACGTGGCCGGCATAGGCGCATGTTCGCTGGCAGTTTGCAGGACGCGGCGAGCCGGGCGCGCCGTCAGCCGCACCGCCAACGACGCGGGCACGCTGTCGATCGTTTGCCACGCTTCGCTGGGGCCACGCAGGTCCAGGTCGCGGGCAGCCATGAAGCTGCCCTGTGCGGCCAAGAGCCTACCCAGGCCGGCAGACTCGGCGGCATCGCCGTCGTCCCACACCAGCCCCAGCAGGTTCCAACCTACGCCGCGCTCTACGACTTCGACGCCGGGGGCCAGGCGTTCGCCCAGCAGGTGCGCCAAGCGCCGATCGACTTCGCCGGCCAAGCTCAGACCCGAGGTCAGGCCCGCAGACCACACCGCCTGATGCAAGCGTTCAAGACCAGAGAGGAACACGGCGGCACCTCGCTTCTACGCACCCCACCTGAATCGCGCCTGTCCTCGTTCTCTGACCTGCTGTGCAACTGGCGAGAATCAGTCAGGGACCCCGGTTTGGTCCCATCCGGCATGGGCGCGAATTCGATCTGGCCTAAACGGATCCGGCAGAAGCGGCCTGGGTCACACCCAGTTCGGCAAGCGCGGATCGAAACGGCGGCGTCTTGGGCCGGACCCGAACCCGGGTTCGAACTAGGCTTTCTTGCTGGCCAAGAAGGCGCGGACGCCGATGTGCTTCTCGGCGCGGGCGCGGCGCAGCTTGTCGCGCTGCTCGTTGGTCAGGCCGGCTTCCACCGCCTTCAGGCGCTTGCGCTGGGCGCGCTTCAGCGACTTGCGGAGGTTGCGATCAGCTTTGATGTTCAGGGTGTTGGCCATTTGCAGAACTCGCACGAGAAAAGGGTTGTGGGCCGCCGCCGGGGCCGCGCCAAACTGGCGGGCTAGGGCGAGGGCGGCGCAGTATACGCAGCCTTTGTCATGTCGGCAAGCCGCGTTTTCGCGTTCCGCGTCGCCCCAGCGGTCTGCGGCGACCCAGTGTGCCCTATGTAGGTGCCCGTATGCTTTGACGCGGCGCGCCGCGAGGGGCTAGACTGTCTGGGTCGCACATCGCGCACGGTTTTTGGGGGAGTTCCATGTTGGCGAGCGTTGTTGGCCGCGCCCAAGTCCAGGACACGCAGGGTGGACCGGGTTCCCCAAAGAGTCCCTTGCCCGGCCCATTGCGTCGGATCGCGCACTTGCCGGCGGGCCTGGTGGCCCTCTTTTTGGCCGGCGCCCTGGCCAGCTGCGGCCAAGTTGCGATCCAAGAGCCCGCCGCGAGCGACGACGTGGGCCCCGACACGATCGGCGGTGGCACCGACGTCAGCGCGGACACCACCACGCCGGACACCGTGGCGGCCGAGTGCACGGTCGACTTTGACTGCGCCTCGATGAAGGGCAAGACGCCCTGCAACGTGCCCAAGTGCGACCTGCAGACCAGCAAGTGCGTGCTCAAGCCGCGCAGCAAGGGCGAGCCGTGCGTCAACCCGCTGGACGAGGCGGGTGAATGCGAGCAGGCGTTCTGCGACGACAAAGCGCAGTGCGTCAAGACGCCCAAACCCGACAAGCAATCGGGCGGGGACCTGACGATCTGCGGCTTGACTGCGTGCGGCAAGATCTGCAAGGCAGGAATTTGTATCACGGCCACGGCGGCCGACTACAGCGACGGCAACCCGTGCACCCAGGACTATTGCGATCAGGGCAAGCAGGTCAAGCACGACCCGATCACCGACGTTGGGGTCACCTGCGACGACGGCACCAAGTGCACCGAGAACGACAGCTGCCAAGCCGGCCAGTGCAAAGGCACCGCGCTGGTCTGCAACGACGGCATCGCCTGCACCGAAGACACGTGCGACAAGGCCACGGGCTGCAAGTTCACGCCGCTGAACAAGCTTTGCGTCGACAACGATCCGTGCGTCAAGATCGAGTGCGACTTGGCCGAGGGCTGCACCGCCACCGGCAACGAGCTCAACAGCTGCGACGACAACAACCCCTGCACCACGGGCGACGTGTGCAAAGACGGCAAATGCACCGGCAAGGCGTCGTGCGGCTGCAAGGCCGACACCGACTGCGCCGCCAACAACACCAAGTGCGGCGGCAAGTTCACCTGCAACCTGACCACCAAGTCGTGCGAGCTGCAGCTGGATTCCGTGGTCAAGTGCCCCATTCTGAGCGACATCTGCGCCATCAGCGCGTGCGACGAGGCCACCGGCGAGTGCTTGGTCAAAGCCCAAAACGAAGGCAAGACTTGCGAAGACGGCGACGCCTGCACCACTTCGACCTCCTGTGTCGCCGGCAAATGCACTGGCACCGCCGTGGCTTGCGACGACAAAAATGCTTGCACGCTGGACAGTTGTGAGCCCAAGGCCGGATGCTTGCACAACGTCACCACGGGCGAGTGCAGCGACGGTCTGAACTGCACGACCGGCGACCTCTGCTCAGCCGCGGGCGTGTGCCTGGGCGCCAAGAAGAGCTGCGACGACGGCATTCCGTGCACCTACGACGCCTGCGACGAGGCCAGCGGCGAGTGCACGCACCAGACCGACGACACGGGTTGCGACGACAAGAACCCTTGCACCAAGGATAGTTGCGTGGCCACCAAGGGCTGCTCTTCGGTGGGCGACGACACCGGCAAGTGCGACGACGGCAACAGCTGCACCACCGACACGTGCGTGGGTGGCGTCTGCAAGTCCGAGAACAAGTGCCAATGCGCCGCCAATGCCGACTGCGACGACAAGAACCCCTGCACCGTGGATACTTGCTCGGCCGGCAAGTGCGGCTACGCCTCGGCGCCGACCACCCAGACCTGCGACGTGGGCAACAAGTGCATCCAGGCCGGCACGGGTACCTGCCAGGCCGGAGCCTGCGTGGGCGGCAAGCCGGTGGACTGCAGCGCCAGCGCCGACGCCTGCAACAACGCCCAGTGCAATCCCAGCACCGGCAAGTGTGAAGCAGTCAGCAAGGCCGACGGCACCGCCTGCGACGCCGATAGCAACGGCTGCACCGTCAGCGACGTCTGCAAGGGCGGCAAGTGCGTACCCGGCGCGGCGGCCAACTGCCCGCCTAGCGCCTGCAATCTGGTGGTGTGCAAGTCATTTGGCCCCGCGAGCTACGCGTGCCAAGTCACGCCCCTGGGCAAGGGGGTGGTCTGCGACGACGGCAAGACCTGCACGGTGGGCGACCAGTGCGACGGATCCGGCAACTGCACCGCGACCCCGCAGCAGTGCGGCGACAGCGGCAATCCCTGCGCGCCTTTGGTGTGCGACGAGGCGCAAGGCTGCATCGTCAAGCCCAAGGCCGCGGGCGAGGCTTGCGAAGACGGAAAGTTCTGCACCACCGGCGACACCTGCTCGTCCACGGGCCAGTGCGTAGGTGGAGCGCCGCCGCCGTGCAAGCCCATCAAGCTGGGACCGTGTGACGCCCAGGTCTGCAACGAGGCCATCAACGCCTGCTCCGTGGTCAAGAAGGACAACTGCTGCCTGTCCACGGCCGAGTGCGGTTTTGGCTGGTCGTGCATGAGCCCCAGCTCTTGCGATTTGGCGTCCAATCAGTGTGTGCCCAAACTGGATACCACCTGCTGCGATCAGAACATGTACTTGAATGGTTTTGAGGATCAGCAGTTGCAGCACATCAACGTCGCGAACAGCTCCGGGCCATTCCAGGGCTGGCAGTTGGTCGCGCGCCCGGCGCCGTGCCCGCCCAACGGCCCAGCCTGCGACGCGCAGCCCAGCAAGTACGTGCTGTATTACGGCGACGCGAGCGTGTGGAACTTCGACTTCGGCAAGTCGTCGGGCACGTTTGCGCTGCCCCTGGCCACGGTCCCGCAAGATTTTCCGTGGGCCAACCTAAGTTTTGACCTGTACATGGCTACGGAAGGCGGCGGCACCTACGACGTGCTCAGCGTCAGCGTGCAGCAATTCTCGCCCAAGATCGGCGGACCGATCGGCGATCCCTGGACGGTGTGGCAAAAGGAAGTGACCCAGCCGGTGCCGATCAACCAATGGCAGACGATCAAGATCAACATGGCCGACTCGCTGACCAAGTTGGGCCCAGGGGCCAAGTACTTGGTCACGTTCAAGTTTGATACGACCGATCAGGTCGGCAACCAGGGCATGGGCGTGATGATCGACAACATTGACCTGGCCGTGGGCTATACCCAGGGCGTGGGCTGGTGCGCGGTGGCGCCCTAGTCCGGGCGAGCCGCACCCGTGTAGGGACCTCATGGCCACGTCAGATGATTTTCGCTGGAATTTGGGCGAGTTGCTGCCCGGTGACCGGGCCGTGGCGGCGACGTCGAGCCGGTTGCAGGGCAAGCACATCGGGTTGTTGGTCACGGGCGGCATCGCGGCCTACCGCGCACCGGGGCTGGTCCGCGAACTGCGGCGCGCCGGGGCCGAAGTGTTCGTGTTCCTGACGCCGGCCGCCCAACAGTTCGTGGCCAAAGACGCCCTGGAGTGGACCAGCCTGCACCCGCTGGTGACCGCCTTGGATGGCCGCGCTCAGCACGTGGAATCGGCCCTGGACGCCTACCTGGTGGCGCCGGCTACCTACTCGACCCTCAACAAGGTTGCGGCCGGTGTGGCGGACAACGCGGTCACCACGGCCTTGGCCAGCGCTCTGGGCTTGCTCGAGCAGGGTCGCACGCAGGTCTTGTTCGCGCCCACCATGCACGGTTCGATGGTCAACGCCATCTTGCGCGAGTCGCTGGCCAAGCTGGCCAACCTGGGCTGCCGGGTGATCCCGCCGCGCGCCCAAGACGGCAAAGCCGCACTGCCGGACGACGCAGTGCTGGTCGACGCGGTGGTGGCGGCGCTCAACCCAAACTAGTTCTACCAGTTCCGTCCGAATCGGATCGAAAATACGGGCAATCTTTCGGGCCCGAACCGGGGTGCGTATTACGCGGCTTTCTTCTTACCGGTCTCGGGCGCGGCCTCCACGTCGAATGTGAGCATCTGTGCCGGCTCTTCTTGACCCTCGGGCACTTCGGCGCGCTCGACATGCACCGTGCCGCCGCGCTGCAGCTTGCCGAAGAGCAACTCGTCGGCCAGCGGTTTGCGCAGCTGCTCGTGGATCAGCCGGGCCAGCGGCCGCGCGCCCATCTTGGGATCGAAGCCCTTCTCGCTCAGCCACTTGCGCGCCGACTCCTCGACCTCCAGCACCACCTTGCGCTCGGCTAGCTGGCCTTCCAGCTCGCTCAAGAACTTGTCCACGATCCGCAGCATGGTCTCTGGCGATAGGCGCCCAAAGCGGACGCGGGCGTCCAGGCGGTTGCGGAACTCGGGCGAGAACAGGGTCTTGAATTCCTTGTCGTCGTCGCCACCGGTGCCCAGACCAAAATCGCCAAAGCCCACGCGGCCTTTCTCTAGCTCGCGCGCGCCGACGTTGCTGGTCATGATCAGGATGACGTGGCGGAAGTCGGCCTGCTTGCCGTTGTTGTCGGTCAGCGTGCCGTGGTCCATGACCTGCAGCAGCACATTGAACACGTCGGGGTGCGCCTTTTCGATTTCGTCGAGCAGCAGCACCGCGTGCGGGCTCTTGGTCACCGCCTCGGTCAGCAGACCGCCTTGATCAAACCCCACGTAGCCGGGTGGAGCGCCGATGAGGCGAGCCACCGTGTGCCGCTCCATGTACTCGCTCATGTCAAAGCGGAGGAACTGCAGGCCCAGGATCTGCCCCAGCTGCTTGGCCAATTCGGTCTTGCCCACGCCGGTGGGGCCGGTGAACAAGAAGCAACCCATCGGCTTGTGCGGGCTGCCCAGGCCGGCGCGCGCCACCTTGATGGCCGTGGCAATCTGCTGGACCGCCTGCTCCTGGCCAAAAACCGTCTGTGCCAGGCGCGTTTCCAGGTCGTGCAGCGCCGACTTGTCGTCTTGCGACACCTGCCGCTCGGGGATCTGCGCCATCTTGGCCAACACCTTTTCGATGTCGCGGGCCGTGACGCGGAGCTTGGGTTTGCTGGCCTCGGGCTTGGCCTCGGTCGGCTCGCCTTGCGGCAGCGGCGGCGGCTCTTCGGGGCTGCGATCCAGCTTTTTCTTGGCCTTCTTGGCCGCGGCCAGTCGCACCGCCGCGCCCGCTTCGTCCATGAGATCAATGGCTTTGTCGGGCAGCTTGCGGTCGGCCAGGTAGCGGTTGGACAGCTGGGCGGCCGCGACCAGCGCCGAGTCGCTGTAGATCACGCTGTGGTGCTCTTCGTAGGCCTTGCGCAGGCCGCGCAGGACCGCCACGGTGTCGTCCACGCTCAGCTCGCCCACGTCGATCTTCTGGAAGCGGCGGGCAAAGGCTTTGTCGCGCAGGATGTGCGTGCGGTGCTCCTCCCAGGTGGTCGAGCCAATGCAGCGCAAAACGCCAGACGCCAGCGCCGGTTTCAGCAGGTTCGACGCGTCCATCGAGCCGCCGTTGGTGGCCCCGGCGCCGATGATCGTGTGCAGCTCGTCGATGAACAGGATCGTGTCGTCTTGCTCGCTCAGCGCCGCCAGCACGCCCTTTAGGCGTTTCTCAAAGTCGCCGCGGTACTTGGAGCCGGCGAGCAGATTCCCCAGGTCCAGCGAGTAGATCGTGGTCCCAGCCAGCGGCGGCGGCGCGGTGCCTTCGACGATTTGCCGCGCCAGACCCGCGACGATGGCGGTCTTGCCCGTGCCCGAATCGCCCACCAGCAGCGGGTTGTTTTTCTTCCTGCGCATCAGCACTTGCGCCATGCGGTTCAGTTCCAGGTCGCGCCCGACCAGCGGATCGACGCGGCCCTGGCGCGCTTCTTCGTTCAGGTTGACGCAGTACGCCGCCAAGGCGCCCACTGGCTCGCCGCCTTCTTCGTCCTCGTCAAAACCCGGCGCGTCCTCGCCGAATTCCTCTTCTTCGTCCTCGTCGCGGTTGAGCGGAGTGATCGCGCCGCTTTCGTCGTCGTCTTTGCCGTGGGCCAAATACGACACCACGTCGAGCCGCGTAACCCCTTGCTGCTGCAGGAAATAGACGGCAAACGAGTCGTCTTCGGCAAACATCGCGACCAGCACGTTGGCGCCGGTCACCTTCTGCTTGCCAGCCCCCCGCACGTGCAAAGCGGCGCGCTGGATGACCCGTTGCAGGCCAAGGGTCGGCTGGGCCTGCACTTCGGTATCGGCCGGCAGCACCTGCACTTCGTTGGCCAAGTACTCGCCCACCTGTTTGCGCAGCGCCTGCACGTCGCCGTGGCAGTGCGCGATCACGTTGGCGGTCGCCGCGTCGTGCAGCAGGGCAAAGAGCATGTGCTCCAAGCCAAAGAATTCGTGCCGCCGCGCCTGGGCTTCGGTCGCCGCCACCTGGATGGCAATCTCGAGTTCAATCGACAGCATCGGTCCCCTTCAGGTCGCAGGTTCCATGGTCAGCTTGAGCGGCGCGCCCTGGGCCCGGGCGTAGTCCGTGACTTGCATGACCTTGGACTCCGCCGTGTCGCGCGGGTAGGTCCCCGCGACGCCCTTGCCCTTGTTGTGCACCGTCAGCATGATGTGGCGCGCCTCGGTATCGGTCTTGTGGAAGAAATTCCGCAAGATCTCCACGACCAGTTCCTGGGTGGTGTAGTCGTCGTTGTGCAAAATGACGTTGTACAGCGTGGGCCGCTTGGCCCGGCTCCGCGTGGCCAGGGCCAGCCCCTGTTCATTTTGGTCTTGATCTTTGGGGTTTGGCATACGGCTTGGCACATGGACATGGGGCACGCGCACCCTGGGCCAGTGTAGGATCTTTGCCGCGTCAGGCAAGGCAGCGCGCGGCAACTGCCTTGACCGCGTGGGTTGTCACGCCGGTCGCACTTGGGCAGTCTTGCGGGGTTGGCGCGGCAAACGCGCAGTCTGGACTGCAACATGAGCGAGATGGATCCCGCCCGCCTGGCCCGGCTGCGCACGGCACTGGGTCGCAAGGGTATGGAAATCAATCAGAAGCTGACGGAAGTGCTGGCGGGCATGAACGTGACGCTCGCCACCATGAAATTGCCAAACGAAGAGAAGCCTGGCGAGAAGCCCCACGAGCGGCTGCGGCGCTTTCTGGACCAGATCATCCGCGCGCAACGGCGCTTGGGCACAGCCGAATTCGGTAAGTGCCAGGACTGTGGCCAGCCGCTGCCCGACTTGGCGCTGGACGAGTCGCCGTGGACCGAGCAGTGCCACGATTGCTTCAAGAAATCATGAGCCGACCGCGTCGGCCGCACTCGCCGGACCGTCGACGATGACTCGACGTACTGGGTAGGCAAAGCCCAGACCCGCCGCGGCGAAATCCTTCAAGATCGCCATGTTGACCGCGTGGGCGATGTCGGCGAACTGGTCGGCCAGCGGCACGCGGTAGATGACGCGCAGGCGCAGGGCCGACTCGTCAAAGGCCCAAAAGTGCACCATCACCTCGCCGTGGATGCCGGGCTGCTGCGCCAGGATCTGCCGGACGCGCTCGCAAGCCTCTTCTACGCGCTCGGCCGCGGTCTCGTAGGTGAGCGCGAGTGTGAATTCACGGACTTGGCCCTGATCGGCCATGAAATTCTCGATGGTCGTCTCGGCCACGTGCTTGTTGGGGATGACCACGATCTCGCCCGAGGCGCGCTTGAGCCGCGTCGATCGCAGCCCCACGCTCTGCACCCGTCCCGAATAGCGGTCGATCTGCACGAAGTCGCCCACGGCGAACGGCCGGTCGGTCATCACTTGCACCGAGCCGAACAGGTTGCCCAGCGTTTGCTGCGCGGCCAGCGCCACTGCCACGCCGCCGATACCCAGGCCGGTGATCACACTCCACACGTCAAAGCCGGCGCGCTGCATCACCGTGACGGTCGCCAGCGAGCCGCACACGACCTTGATGGCGATGCGCGCGACATCGAGCACGAGCGGGTTGACCGGCGGGTTTTGTCGTGCGGCCCAAGGGTTCAGCACTTCCTCGAACACCGCGTCCACACTGCGCATCACGATGACGGCGGCGGTGATGGCGATGGCCGCGACCACCGTGCCTTCGATCAAGTGGCGGCTTTGGTCGGGCACCACCAACATCGCCAGGGCCACGTGCACCGAGGCAAACGTGACGATCAGGCCCACCGGCCGCGCCGAGCGTTGGATGATCTTGTCGTCCAGGTTGGTGCCCGTCGCCGCAGTCAACTTGACCACCCAGCGGCTGAGCACAAAGCGCGTCAGGCGGCCCAGCAGCCAGCCCAGCGCCACCACCAGCACGGCCACCAGCCAGGTTTGCACGGGATTGTGCAGGACGATCTGGTCCATCCGTCAGCTCCGCGTCTGCGCCAAGATCAGCTCTAGGGCCGCGATGCGCACCATCTGCGGGATCACAGCTTTGTAGACCTGGCAGTACGGGGACCGACCGTCGACATGGCCCTCGCGGCGGTACAGCTGCAGCGGACAGCCGCCCGCACACGATGGCTTGTGCCGGCAGCGCGCGCACTCAGGGTTGCCCACGCCGCGCGTGAACTGCGGGAACTGCGTCTGGCCCTTGGCCAATTGCAGCAGCGAGGCCCCCCTGACCGGCTGCGTGCCGGCGTGGTGCAACGCCGCCTGGCACGGGCTGACCTGGCCATCCTCGCCGATGGCCACATAAGTCCGCCCAGCGCCACAGGCATGCTGCAGCGGCCGCCACAGGTCCAGGTCGCAAAAGCGGTGCGTGCGGCGGAACCAGTTGGGATCCTTGCCGTCACTGTGGCGGACATGCTCCTCGATGCGCCGATAGCAGCGCCCCAGCACCTCTTGCAGGCGGTACAGCGGCGGTCCGCTCAAGATGTCGGTGGGCGCGGTCGGTCGGCCATCGGCGTGCTCGGGGCCGTGGCGGTCGTCCATGACGCTGCCGCCCCACTCGAGATCGCGGACCAGACTATAGCGGAAGCCAAGGCCGCGACTCAGCAAAAACTCGGTCAGGTCGGGCAGACCGTCCAAGTTGCTTGCCCCCACCGTGACGAGCATGTAGGGCTGGATGCCCGCCTGCTGGTACTGGTCTAAGCCGTGCTGCACCCGCGCAAAGGACGAGCCGCCGCCCACCACCGGCCGCATCAGGTCCTGCGTCGCGCCCACGCCGTCGATCGACATCGACACCGAAACTTGATTGGCCTTGAGCCAGGCGATCGCGCCCGCCGGCACCACTGCGCCATTGGTCAGCACCGCGGCCGAAAACTTGACCCCGTGCTGCGCGCAAACCTCGGTCGCTTGCTGGTGAAAGGCCTGCATGGCCGCAAAGCGCAGCATCGGTTCGCCGCCTGCATAGCGCACGTGGATGCGATCGACCTCGCCCGAACGCGCCGTGGCCGCCACGCTCGCTAGCACATCGCTCACCACATGGTCGGCCATGTGCCGCTTGTCTTTGTGGATGTAGCAGTACGGGCACGCCAAATTGCAGGCGTTGGTCAGGTGGATCCAAGTGTTGAAGACGCGCTCGCTGGTGGCCTGCGGCGTGCGCGGACGGATCCCAGGCGTTCGCACAAAGCCGTTGCGCCAAAGCAGAGGCAGCTCGCGCAGATAGCCTTCGTGATCGCCGCCTGGCGCCAACTCGTCCAACACTTGGCCCAGCGGCCGGCCATCGGCGGCCAGGCACAGCTGCCAAGCGGGCGGGGTCAGCACCGCCAACGCGTCGTAACCATCTGGATCATGGGCAAAAGGTCGCCCGTCCAGCCACGACGTATACAGGCGCGGCGCGCGGCGCACCGGCAAGTCCCGCCACAGCGTGCGGGGGGGCAAGCCGAGGCGGGCTGGCTGAGACAGGGCCGAAGAGCTTGAATTGGCTGAAGGAACGCGAGCTACCAATCGGAGCCACCACAATCGCTGCTGCAATCCGACGAGCAGTCCCACGAGCAGTCGCTGGACGCGCAGTCGTAGCTGCAGTCCGAGCTGCAGTCAAAGCTGCAGTCCGACGACGCGCAGTCGCTGCTGCCGCTGGAGCCACCGGCGCAGTCCCAGCTGCCGCCCGAGCCGCCGGAGTCAAAGCTGGAATTGCTGGCGTCGTAGCTGGACAGCCAGCCGTCGCTGAAGCTGGCCGACGAGAAGTCTTGGTTGACAACGCTGCCTACGTCGCCGATTTGATTGCTGAAGCTGCTATAGTGGTCGGCGGTGCCAAATGGGTGGCCGTTGTAGTTGACGATCGTCACCGGCGCGCCATAGCTGCCCCAGCTGGTGCCCAAATAGCCGGGACCATAGCCCCAATGGTGCCTTGGAGAGGCGATCGCATCCAAGACCATCAAGCTCACAAACGTATCCATAGGATCGTAATAGTAAGTTCCCCACGGGTCATAGTAGGCGCCGTAGCGGAAGCCCGGATAGTAGTTGGGCGCAGAGCGCAGGCTGGCGTCGCGCTGGTCGTACGACCCAGCCATGTTTTGCACGTCGTCGCGGCTGGGGCGCACCACCTGCACGTCGGCGTGATCCACCTCGATGCGGGCGCCGGCAAACACGCGGCTGAGCGCGGTCTCGATGCGCGCGAGCAGCTCGTCGAGCACGGCCTTGCTGGTGGGGACCAGATGCGGATCACCCAAGGCTTTGCCGATGCGGTCTTTGGCCGTCTCGATGTCTTCGCCGTCTTGCGGGCGCAGCGCGCTGATGCGGCTGCCGATGGCCAGGATGACCGCTGGCTCGGTGGGCTTGTAGCTGCTGCGGATGGTCGCCTCGATCAGGCTGTGCAGGCCGGCCTTTTCGTGCTCGAACACGATGCGAATCACCGAGAAAGGCTGCTGGAACCGCGCGGCAGAGGCCCGCGCCGCCCGCAAAAGCATGTCGGCGTCGTTGTCGCGGTCTTCCAGGTCCTGGAACAGGATGTCGCGATCGACGCCCATGCTCACCGCGTTGGTGATCTTGGCCGCTACCAGGGCCTGCTGCACCTGCTCGCACACGGCCAGGGCATTGCCGGCCAAGCTCAACTCGCCGGTGCGCAGGTCCACGTCGGAACCCAAGAAACCCTTGAACTTGTCCCAGAAACTGGGCTTGCGGAACACTTCCTCGCCGGCTTGGAGAAAGACGCGGGCTTGGGCGGTCAGGCGCATGATCGACTCCTGCTGAAGTTCTAGGTACGTTCAAAAACGGCGGATTCGGCTCCGCTACTTGTGCATCTTGGCGTCGTCAAAGGCGCGGCGCACGCGGTTGGCTTCGTCGTTCAGGGCGCGGGCCTTGGACACGGCTTCGCGGGTGGCAGGCCCCTTCTTCAACTCGTCCAGCTTGGCCTGGCAGGCGTTGGCGGCTTCCAGCAGCTGACCAAAGCGCGGGTGGTTCTCTAGCCCGTCCATGTTCATGTACACGTCCGTGATGACCTGCTCGGGGCCTTGCAGTGCGTTCTTCAGGTCCTGGCCCAGGCTCGCGTCGCGCTGCTTGCGGCGCCACAGCACCACGCCCACGACCGCGATGAGGATGGCGCCCAAGAACAGCCACGCGCCAGTATGCGAACTGGAGCTGTGCACCACGGGCACCGCAGCGGTCGTGGAGGTGGTGGTGATCGCGCCGCCACCGCCGGGCATTACGCCGGTGGCCTTGTAGCGTGCGTACTCTTCGGACATGCGCGCGCCCGACCAGCCCTTGCCGGCATTGGCAGACTGGAATTCGTTCCAGCTCATGCGGCCGGTGCCCGCCACAGTCAGCGTCTGCTGATTGATCGCCGTGGTCATCTGCGTGGTCAGCTCGCGCAGGCGCCCCAGCGGATCCAGGCCTTGCACCTTGAGACCCCGCTCGACCGCGGCTTCCTTGCTGTCGTGCGACAGGCCGGCACACTTCACTTCCCACTTGGTGCCGTTCGACGCGACGAGCAGGTCTTTGCCCTGCATCCCCAACTGGCTGTACAGCTCGGCGTAGGGGCCGGGATCTTCGTCGCGCTTGAGCAGCACCACGTAGACCTTGGCGCCCGTCTTTTGCGCCGCCTCGCGCGCAATCTGGTTGGCGGTGTCTTTCTTGGCCTGATCCAGCCCCACGTCTTGAGCGATGCCGCTTTGGCCCACACTGCGCAAGATGTTCAGCGCATCGCTGGGCGCGGCCAGCACCGGGGTCGTCCAGACCAGCAAGGCCAGCAGGGTGACCAGCAGCGTCAGAGCGCGCTGGGCCAGGGAAGTTGGGGTCGTTTGGCGTGTCTTCATGCTCGGCTCCGGGGCTAGATGGACGCAGCGTAGGCTTGCGCTCGCGGTTTTTCAACGGTCGCGGTCCAGCGGACCCATTGCACTGCGTAGGGTCTGGGGCTACGGCCGCAGCGCCGGGCTCAGGCGCACCACCTTGGCTTGCCCCAGGGTGACGCTGGTGCCGGCGGGCGCCCAGAACATCAAGTACTTGGCCTGCACCGGGCAGGTCGCCTTGGTCTTCTCGGTGCTTTCGTTTAGGTTGCAGGGCGGCGTGTCGTCGATCGGGTCGTGGAGGGAACTCAGCTTCTCGTCGGTGTGCCACAGGCCCAGGAAGTGCCCGATTTCGTGCGCAATGACCACGCCCCACACGTCGCCCGCATACGGCGCATTGGGGCCCTGGGCCACCACCTTCTGCCACGAGTCGGGATCGATGGCGACCGCGAGCCCAGAACTGCGCCGCCCCGGCCAACCCGGCACCCCCGCAAGCGCCGATAGACCCGCCGCCGCGGTCAACCCGTTGTCGTTCAGCGCCGCGGCCAGGACCAGTGTGGCGGCCGTGGACTGCGGTCGCCGCTTGGCGGTGGCCTGATACACGCCGAACAGCTCGTTTTGCGGCAGACCCTCTAGCACGTTGTCCAAGTACTTGTATTTGACTCCGTCGTCGCCATCCAAGTCGGTAAAGGTCACGGTACCCAGCTGAACCGAAGCCGGCTTCCAAATGGCATTGATGCGGGCGGCCATGATCGCCCACTGCGGGCTGGTGGCGAGCTGGGCACAGGGCATCGGCACGCCGCCCACGCAGAACACATCCAAGTCCAGGAAAGCTGGCTGATTCGCCGGAATCTCGGGTCGCGCGTAGACGCCCAGATGCAGTTTGGCCGCCGTGGTCGTGCCGTCCCAGGCGGTAGGCAGCGAGTGGGCGTGGGTGAAGGCGATCTTCCACGGTCCAGCAACGACCGAAAGGCTTGGACTCATACCGACTTGTAGAGTGCTCGCGGTTACGCCGACCATGGCCCGGTTGGGCGAAGAGGGCCATTCGCCGGGGGCCAGGGCCACCACGCCAGCGGGCGAGACCAACTGCTCGGCCCACACATACTGCGCGTAAGTACCGACTGGCCGCACCATCACGTCTTCGGCCACCACCACCATGCCCTCGTTCTTCAGGGCCGCGCCAAAGGACCGCAGCGGCGCTTTGCCTTTTCCTGCGCTGATGTCGACGACTCCCAGGTCTTGCCACTCGGCCCCGGGTCGCAAATTGGGTTCGGGGTAGCACTTGGCCTCGTCGACGTAGCCGTCGCCGTCGTCGTCCAAGTCGTTGCCGCACTTTTCGGGCGGTGGAGGAGCGGCGTCTTTGGTGGCGGATGTCTTGGAATCGGCCCCGCTGCCATCGATCTTGCCAATGTCGGCCGTGGTCCAGCTGTCGATCTTGATGCCGGTCAACGTGTCGGGGCTGTCGTCTTCGGCAATGCGCTGGCACGCCAGGCACATCAGTCCCACCACGATCGCTAGGCCGATCCGAAGGGTGCGG
This sequence comes from Myxococcales bacterium, assembly GCA_037441385.1. Lineage (GTDB taxonomy): Bacteria > Myxococcota_A > UBA9042 > UBA9042 > UBA9042 > SXRM01. The sequence continues at coordinate 19,419 of JBBISH010000045.1, read as the reverse complement.
AGCACCAAGGATGAAGGGATGAACACGAATTCCCTCTGAATCGGTTCGAGAACCCTGGCAATTCTCTGGGGCCGAACCGGGGTCCCGGCCTGATTCTCGCCGGTTGCATAGCGGGTTGGGCAGGCCGAACAAGCGTGAATCAGGCGGCGTTCATAGGACATCATCGGCGCAGTATAGCCGCGCGCCCGCGCAAGCTAAAGACTGACTTCTCCGGCCAGGTTCAGGGCGAACCACTCGGCCACGCTACGCTCGGGGTGCCCCAAGGCCCACATCGCCTTGGTCGACGCGGCCTCAAAGCTCATGTCGCCTGCCGAGATGGCGCCCGCGTCGCGCAGGGCACGGCCGGCCGCGTACAGATCCAGCTGGGCGCTGCCCCGCAAGCATTGAGTGGCGATCAGCACCGCGACGCCGCGCGCCGACATGCGCTCGATCGCCGGCAGCAAGCTGTAGTCGCCCACGATGGGCACGTTGCCCGCGCCAAAAGCCCGCACGATCAATGCTTTGACACGCATCCCGGCGCCAGAGTCGGCTACCCCGTCGAGCAGCGCGGGATCGAAGCCGGGGAAAACGGTGACCCCCAACACCTGTCGATTCAGGTCTTCGGCCAAGGCAAACGGGCCGCTTGGCCGGCGGATCAGCACCGGATCCAGGTCAATTCCCACACCGATCCGACCCAGCGGGGACAGGTTGGGCGTGTCGAACGCGAGGTAGTCGCTGGCGTCCACCTTGGTGGCGCGGCAGCCGCGCAGTACGCGATCGCCAAAAACGATCGCCACTTCGGGCAGGTCCAGCGTCGCCGCCTCGACCGCCGCGGCCAGGTTGGCGCGGGCATCGGTGCGCCAGGCCTGCAGCGGCCGTTGTGAACCCGTGAAAATAACTGGCCGATCCAGGTTGCGCAGCATGAACGCCAGCGCCGACGCTGCATAGGCCAGGGTGTCGGTGCCGTGGATGATGACGATGCCGGCGTAGCCGCCAGGCTGACCGGCGCCGCCGTGCTGGACCACCGCCTGCGCCAATTGCTGCCAGTGGCTGGGGCCCACATCCGACGAGTCCAGGTTCCACGGCGCGATCAGGTCGCAGTCGGCGATCTCGCTCAGCTCGGGCACCCGCTCCAGCATCCGCTGCAGGTGCTCGGCTGGCTCCAGGTCCAGGCGGCGGTGGGCCGGCTCGCCCATGCCCAGGGTGCCGCCGGTGTGGATGAGGAGGACGCGCTTGCGGGTCATCGCAGGAGCACGCAGACGCTAGAAGTGGAAGGCGAAATTGACGCGCGGCGCAAAGCGCATCGTGGTCACCGGATTGCTGTCCATGTGGCTCGCGATGTCCTTGTCGTTGTTGTAGATCCACTTGGTGTAGCTGGCGCGAACGAAGCGCAGGTCCAGACCCAAGGCGAACGCGCCGTTCTTGTCGAACTTGTACTCGCCCTGCAGGCCAAACGGCACCGACGTGCCCGTCCAGGCCTTGCCCTTGGCTTCGGTCTGGAACTCAGTCTCGTAGTAGTACAGGATGTCAAAGGCGCCAAACCCGGTGTAAAGGCGCACGTCCGCAGGCAGATCGTCGCGCCAGAACCGCAGTGGGTGGATGCCGACCATCGGTGAAACCGCACCAGCGCCCGCCATGTCAGCGGTGGAGCCAAAGCTGCCGTTCCAGGCGAAGTCCAGGGCCAAGTCTGCGTAGCCCTTGATGTTGTAGCCCAGCTGGAACGCCGCGGCCAAGCCGGCCCCGCGATCCGTGGTAATGGCGCGGTTGTAGCAGTGGCTGTCGCCGTACAGGCAGCCTTTGTTGCGCCAGTCCTGGAACGTGCCGAAATTCCACTCGCTGGTGGCGGCGCCCTGTTGCACGTCCGGAATCACCGGGCCACCGTCGCCGCCGCTGGTCGAGTAGCCCAGGCCCAGTTGCACAAAGAAGCCTTCGAATGTCGACTTGGCTCGCTTGTGCTCGGCCGTGTAGCCGCTGGGCACCGGCACGCCATCGGGCGGCGGGTCGCTTGCCCAGGCCGCGGTCGCGCCGAATAGCCCGGTCACAGCCACCAGGGCACCCAGCAGCCGATTCAAAGTGGTACGATTCCAAACCTGGGCCATGTCGGCCTCCATGGACGGGCCAAGACGGCGCCAAGTGCTGTGGGCGGGATCGTGCAGGCGAGGGCCTGGACTAGATCTTCTCGCGCGATGCGCGCACCCCTTAGATCAGCTCGCGCGATGCGCGCAGCCCTAGATCTTCTCGCGCGATGCGCGAACGGCCTTCTTGCGGCGGCGCTCGGCCTCGCGATTGCGGCGCTTCTTCTCTTCGCTGGGCTTCTCGAAGAAGCGGCGCTTGCGCAGCTCCTTGTAGATGCCTTCGGCGGCCATCTTGCGCTTGAGCATGGACAGGGCGCGGTTGACGTTGCCGTCCTGCACCGTCACTTCGATCGGGCGGAATTCCACCGAGCGGGCCGAGGCGCGGTGGGGGCGCTCGCCTTTGGGCTTGTCCAGGGCATTGGTATCGTTCAGCAAATCGCTCATCGTCTTGCGAGTCTCCGTGCTCAAGTCGTCGTTCAGAAGCGTACCTGTCGAGTTCCGCTTGCGTTCTTGGGGCGCCACCAAGCAGGGTTGGCGGCTGAGGCGCGGAAGTTTGCCACGCTCGCAGCCGTTCCGCAAGGTCATTTTCGCCGCCATGGCCCTGGTTGCGACCGGCCGGGCCTCTTTTGACGGGATCGTCCGGCGGTGCGATGCTCCGCGCCGCCCCAGGTGGGCCATTCGAGGTCATGGATGTCGCTGAACGAGCTCAATCGCCAGGATCCCGCGATCGGCGCGCTGATCGCCCAAGAGGAATCGCGGCAGTTTTATACCGCCAAGCTGATTCCTTCCGAGAACTACGCCTCGCTGGCCGTACTGCAGGCCTCGGGCTCGGTGCTGACCAACAAGTACAGCGAGGGCTACCCGCGCAAGCGCTACTACGAGGGCCAGCAGGTCATCGATCCCATTGAGGAACTGGCGATCGCCCGTGCCAAGGCCGTGTTCGGTGCCGATCACGCCAATGTGCAGCCGTACTCGGGCTCGCCCGCCAACCTGGCGATGTATACGGCGCTGATCCCCCGCGATGCCGAGAACAAGCGCATCCTGGGCCTGGGCCTGCCGGCGGGCGGCCACTTGACGCACGGCTGGAAAGTCTCGGCCACGTCGCGGTTTTTTGACTTCGCCCACTATGGCGTGGACCCAGTGACGCACCGCTTGGACTATGCGGCGATCGCCGCCCAGGCGCGCGAGTTCAAGCCGGCGCTCATTGTGGCGGGCGCCACGGCCTATCCGCGGGTGATCGACTTTGCCAAGTTCGCCGAGATCGCCAGCGAGGTCGGCGCCCTGCTTGTGACCGATATGGCGCACATCGCCGGTCTGGTGGCGGGCGGCGCGCACCCCAGCCCGATCCCCTACTCGGCGGCGGTCTCGACCACCACCCACAAAACCCTGCGCGGACCGCGCGGCGGCATGATCCTGTGCCGGTCCGAGCACGCGCAAGCCATCGACAAGGCGGTGTTTCCTGGTCTACAGGGCGGTCCGCACAACCACACCACGGCGGCGCTGGCGGTGGCCCTACACGAGGCGGCGACCCCGGAGTTTCGCGCGTATGCGCAGGCCGTGGTGGACAACAGCCGCGCCCTGGCCGAGTCGTTGATGCGTCACGGTCTGCAGGTGATCACCGGTGGCAGCGACAACCACTTGGTCCTGTTCTCGACCATGCCGCTGGGCGCGACGGGCAAGATCGCGGCCAAGGCCATGGATGCGGCCGGATTGGAAGCGAATTTCAATAGCATCCCCTTTGACCCGCAGCCGCCGATGAACCCTTCGGGCGTCCGCATCGGTACCCCTGCGCTGACCTCGCGCGGCCTGGGCGCCGCCCACATGGAGCAGGTAGGCGCGTGGATCGCGCGCGCGATTGCCGGTCGCGACGACCCGGCGGCGATTGCCCGCATCCGCAGCGAAGTGTACGAGCTGATGGCGCAGTTTCCGCCACCCGGCTTTGCCCAGCCGTACCCGCCGCGACCCGCGGCTTGATGGCTGCGCGACGATCGTGCTAGCCTGCGAACTGCGCGAGGCCGTTTGCGGTCGTCGCGCGGGAGGAAGTCCGGTGCAATTCCGGCGCTGACCCGCAACCGTGAGTGTGTGACGCCGCTGGACCGCTGGCGCCACCGCAAGTCGGGAACTCCCTGTGCAAGTGTCCCTCGAGGCGTGGGGACCGGCAACGCCAGCGCGCGCAGGACATGGGTCCGGCGCCGCGCCGCAAGTCGACCAACCACGCCTACTCATTGCGCTTGTGCGCGGCCATCCGGCTGGTCCGGCTGGTCGCAGCGCTGCGGGTAGGCGGCCAAGTCGACGCGGCTCCCCAGGCAACCGCCCGGTGAGACTGGCCTGCGCACTGGCGGGATCGGATGGCTGGCGGCTACGCGTGCAGAGCAGGGCGCGGCCCAACCAGCGAGTTCGCGGTCTTGGGGAACTAGCATCATGAAAATCAATTGCAATTTCTTTGGCGGCTCCAGCTCGCTCCGTCAGCGGAGCGCGGCCTTGGCGTGCAGCATGGCCCTTGTTTCCGGCTCGGCGTTGGTGATCGCGGGCTGCGATTCGGGCACCGGCAGCTCCAGCACGGCGACCCAGTCGGACGTGGGCAGCAGCTACTCGGCGGGCAAGGACACCGCCAGCGGCGACACGGCGACCGCCGACACTGCCTCGGCCGACACCGCCTCGGCCGACACCGCCTCGGCCGACACCGCTGCCGCTGTCTTCGAGTTGATCGGCACCTGGGCCACGCCCTACGGCACCGACGACGTCATCACGCAAACGATGTGGAACAAGGCGAAGATCGTCGAGTTCGACAATGCCGCCAACCTGGGCTTTACCCAAGAGCCGGCCGACGACCCCTACAACCCCAACAAGTTCAACAAGGTCATTTGGACCGAGCCCAAGAACAACTCCTTCTACTACTGCATCGTGGACTATGGCAAGGATTCCCTGGCCTTGGCCAAGGCATCGACCCTGACCGCCGACGCCAGCGACCCCGACAACAAGGGCTGCGGCGGTTCCTTCCCCTGGACCAAGGCGACCAAGAAGTAGCGCCGCGGCACGCGGCCCCTACCTCGCGGAGGTGGCGGCGATGATGCAAGAACATGGCTGGGTGGCGTGGTGTCTGGCCGCTGGGCTGGCTTGTGGGTGCGAGGCGTCGGGCCCAGCCCCCGCCCCAGACGCGGGCGGCGGCGACGCCAAGGCCACCACGGCGGCGATGCAATTCACCGGCAGTGGTCCGACCCACCCTGCCGATCCGTTTGCTGACCGCGTGGTCGCCTACGCGCCGGGCCCCCAAGCCGGTTTTGGGCAGGCGAACATGCCGGCGGTCGTGTTGGGGCCGCCCAAGGGCGCCGGCAACAAGGCCGGTAGCTTGGACGTGGTCTCGCTGGGCGAAAGCGGCACGATTGTCGTGGCATTTGACGACTGGGTCGCCACCGACGGCCCGGGCGTAGATCTGCTGGTCTTCGAGAATCCGTTCGACGGCTTCATCGAGACGGGCGAAGTGGCGGTAAGTGCCGACGGCATCACCTGGCATACCTGGCCCTGCAACGCCAACGACGCCAAAGGAATCTTCGCGGGCTGTGCTGGGGTCGCGCCCGTGTTCAGTTCGCCCAGTAACGGCATTTCGGCAACGGACCCCGCAGTCTCGGGTGGCGATGGCTTTGATTTGGCGGTACTGGGGCTCAAGGCGGTTCGCTACGTGCGCATTCGCGACACGGGAGTGAACCAGTATCTTGTGCCGACCGGTGGCTTTGATCTGGACGCGGTGGCCGTGGTGCACCCAGCAGAACTCACCGCGGTGCAATTGCCCTGATCGTTGGATTCGCCAGTTGGGCGGCGGCACTCGGCCTGGGGCGGGTCGAGTCTCCAGAGCGCCAATTGGAGTTCTTCGCTGCGCCGGACCCGCCGCAATTGGAGCGGCGAGTCCCCAACGGGGCGAGCTTGCGACCCACCTAGGAGCGTGTCGGGATAATCCCGGCACAATCCTAGCGCCGCGTCTTGCGCGGCGGCAACTGGCTGAAATCGCACGAATTCACTTCGGGCGATTTTCGGCCAGTTGGACAAACGAAAAAGGCTAGGAGACTGGCGGCACCCAATAAGATCATAATGTATAACTAAATGGACATGTAGTGTCGCCCATTTTGCCGACAGGCTCCTAGCAGCGAGAGACCTGACCAGAACATCCAAGAACTGAACGAGTGTGCAGTAGTTGGTCAGGTCTCTAGGGTGCGCCGAGCAGCGGATCTTCAGTCAGCAGGAGGCGGAACGTCCCGAAATTGTAGTCGATGACTCCGCGCACCGTGCTCAGCATCGTGCCGGCCGGGTACTTGGGCAAGAACGTACCGTCGGCTTGTTTGACGCTGGTATACACGCCCGGGAACCCGGCGCCTACGCGCAGTGCCGTGTCGCCCTTGGTCATGCCGACCCAGAAGTCGCCGTGCGGCTTGCCGTCCGTGCCCAGCGCGTCGCCGCCGGTCACCACGTTGTGGAGCTCGACGAGCGCGCCTTCCCAGGCCTCGGACTTGGCGGGGCCAGCCGAGTCGCCGACCTGGTAGAGGGTAGCGGTCGTGGCCTGCGCCGACTGTCCCACCGCGGTCGTGGTGGCAGCGGTCACGTACATCTCGGTCAGGCAGTAGTAGTCTTTGACATCGCCGGTCAGATTGACGACGTCGCCCAAGTTCAGCGCGCCCAGCGGGCCGTCCTTGGCGCCGATCACAAACAGGCCAGACCACTGACCGGATCCCTGCTGCACGTACACGCCGATCATCGAGCCGTCGGTGTTGAGCTTGCGCTGCGACGTCACCACCGTAGCGCCCGTGATGGTGACCCCGGGCAGTTGGTTCCAAGCCGCCGGGTCGGGCGACGGACAACCGACCGAGCCCTGCTGGATCTCGGAGATGGTCATCGGCCCCGTGGGTTGCGGCGGCACATCGCCCGGATCGATGGTGTCGGTGGGCACGCTATCGGTCGTCTTGATATCCGTCGTCTGGACATCGGGTTGGGTGTTCCCGCCGGAGTCCTTGGTGGTGTCGGCCTTGTTGGCGCCCGTGTCGGTGCTGCCGGCGTCGCTACCCGATGACGAGGTCGTGTCGGTCGTTGGCGCGGTGCAAAGCGTGGTTGTCACCGAAGTCAGCACGCACGAGCTGCCCTGTGGACAAACGGCCAGTTGCGTCCACACGGTCAGGTTGGGATCGCACACCATGCGGGCGGAGCCCAAGCAAACCTCGCCGTAGGTGGCGGGGTTGCAGGCCGTCCCTGGCGCGCCGACGATGACGCCGCCGCCACCACCACCACCGCCGCCAGTCGCGCCGCACGCCCCCAGCGCCACGGTGGCCAGTCCTGCCAAGGCCACGCGCGCAAGCCCGCGCCGCGGTGCGATCGCGATTCCGTGAATCTTGTTCTCCAGCATGTTCTTCCTCGCGTGGCGACGCGGCCAGGTGCACAAGGTGGGCACCGACCGCCGGCCCTGGGGTGGCAGCCTACACGATTTGCCCGCGGGCTGCGACACCATTGCAGTTCGCGGTTCAACCCGTATGCTTGCCATGCGGGCGGGTGCCCGTGCGGGACCGATGCCATGGACCTTTGCCCCAAGACATTTTCATTGCGGCCGACCTGGGTCGTGGCGGCGACGATCGCCACCGCAGCCGGCTGTGGCAGCGCGGCAGGCCGCAGCTCGCCGCCCGCCGCGGCCGAGGCGCACCGCGATCAGTTTGGCACCCTTACGCCCCAACAGCTGTGGCAATGGTTGAAAGACGGCCGTAGTATCCACGTCTTCGACAACAATCGCCCCGAAACTTATGCACTTGGACGGGTGCCGGGGGCGATCGCGCTCGCCCTTGGCGAAGTTTCCGCGGATCGGTTGCCCGCGGACAAGAGCGCAACACTAGTATTCTACTGCAGTAATGAACACTGACTGGCGTGCCACAAGGCCGCCCGGGTGGCGGTCGCCCTCCAGTTTCGCGATGTCTGGATCATGCCTTCTGGCATCGACGGCTGGCGCGCCGCCGGCTTGCCGCTCGAGACGAATCGCTGAACCCGTTGTGTTTCCTGTATTCCATCTTGGGAACTCTGTTTGTTGCAGTCGGCACCTGACGTGAAATTGAAACGATCGTTTGGCCTACGCACTGTCATCCTGCTACACTCTCCCACTGGGAATCCGCGGCGTGCCTGGCTGCGGAGAGCGGGGAGGGAGAGCATGCCCAAGAAGACAGGAACTGCGCGTGAGTTCATCTTAGCCACGCTGCGCCAACACCCAGATCGCGAACTGCAGGTTGCAGATTTCCACGTGTGGTGCGATGAGGCTTTCAGCAAAGCGAATTTGCAGGAAGCCTTGAGTCGCCTTCACGCAGAAGGTGTGGTCAGCAAGGTCACGGAAGCCAATCGTGCCACATGGTGGGCGATCAAGTAATGCGTACCCCACCTGATTCGCGCCCGCACGGATTCTCTGATCTTTTCTCTGATCTGCTGTGCAACTAGCGAGAGTCAGGCCGGGACCCCGGCCCTGACCCGGAAAATGCCCAGAATTCCGATCTGACCAGATTCGGTACAAGTACACGAATCGAAGCGGGTCGATTTCTTGAGCAGTCTGGGCCCGCCGCGGCCGCGCCTTCTTGTTGGGTCGAGTCTCTACACGAGTGGGTCATACCCGAACACGTCGCCGGTGACCCGGAGCGGGGCAAAACTGGCGCGGAAGGCCTGCGGCAACTGATCAGCCAGCTCTTCGGCCGTCCAACCACCTTGCCGGTGCAGACTGCGGCTGGGCTCGGGCGGATCGAATAGGGTGATCTCGGTGCCGCGAACCGCAAAAATCTGGCCATTGATGTCCTTGGCGCGGTCGCTGACCAGAAGCGTGACCAGCGGCGCCACTTGGGCTGGGTCGAGCTGCTGCAGGCGCCGCAGGCGCGCCTCGCCGGCGGCATCGCGCGCGGGGATGCTCGAGGTCATGCGGGTCCAGGCAAACGGAGCGACGGCATTGGCGCGCACACCGTAGCGCTGCATGTCCAGGGCGATACTGCGGGTCAGCGCCACTAGGCCCAGCTTGGCCGCCGCGTAGTTAGCTTGGCCCACGTTGCCGATGAGCCCCGAGGTCGAGGTCATGGCCAGCATCGCGCCGCTCCCTTGCTCGCGAAATGGCTCGGCGCAGGCGCGGAAGATGTTGAAACCGCCCTTGAGGTGGACCGCGATCACGCTGTCGAAATCCTCTTCGCTCATCTTGTGGAAGATCACGTCGCGCACGATGCCGGCGTTGTGCACCACAAAGTCGATGCGGCCCCATCGGGCCAGGGCGTCGCGCACCATAGAGCGGGCGCCGTCGAAGGTGGCCACGCTTTGCTCGTTGGCGATGGCCTCGCCGCCGGCCGCGCGGATGGCCTGTGCCACGTCGTGCGCCGGGTGTTCGCCGGTCTGCCCACCGTCCAAACGCGCACCCAGGTCGTTGACCACCACGGCCGCACCTTGGGCCGCTAGGTCTTGGACGATGGCGGCACCGATGCCGCGGCCCGCGCCGGTCACGATGCCCACCTTGCCTTCGAGCATGCCCATGAAAATCCCCCAGGTACTTGGTTGTCAGCTCGGCCAGCGCGTGCGCCAACCCGCGAGCAGACTTTGAAGATCAGCAGACAAATCCTGTAGCTGGCGGCCATTGTCCACGCGGACGTCGGCCAGGTCCGCCGTGGCGACCAGCTGCTGGCCCGCCGAGTCCGACGAGGTCAACTCGGCCTGCTCATGACGGACGAACTCATCAAAGTCTTTGGCATCGCCCGCCCGGCCGCGGGCCTTGAGGCGGTCATAGCGCAGGCGCTCGTCGGCAAAGACCTCGAGCAGCACAAAGTCGGGCCGGGTGCGCAGAGCCTCGACCTCGGCCGGGGTGCGGATGCTGTCGACCACCACGTCGCGGCCCGCAGGCAGGCTCTGCAGGGTCCGCACAGCCAGCACACCCGGCCCGCCTTGGCTGCGCAGGGTCCGCCCGCCGTAGATCAGGTTGTCGCGCGACGTCTCCAGCCCCTGTTCGGTGAGCCAGGTGCGAATCGCGTCGGATAGCGATGTGTAGAAGAAGCCCTGTGCCACCAGCCAGTCGGCGACGGTGCCCTTGCCCGAGGCGTTGCGTCCAGTCAGGCCAATGATCATGCTGCAGTTCCTTCGGCGGCCAGCACGCCGGGGACGGTGGTGGTGACGACGCGCACTTGGGCAGTGCTCGCGCCATCTTCGCTGGCGGCCGTCAGCACGGCCCCCGGAGCGTACGCTTTGCGCTGCACACTGGCCAGCCCCAGCAAGCGCCCGCCCGGCAGCAGCACGGCCGAGCCCATCTTGCCGGCGCGTTTGCCGGCCGTGTCGCGCAGCGTCCACCCAGCAGTTGGTTGCCCCTCGCCCTCAACCCAGCAAAGGTGGCGGCGAATTTGCCCACGGTAGGTCATCATGGCGATCGCTTCCTGACCCATGTAGCAGCCCTTGCGGTAATCGACGGCGGTCTTCAGGCCGATTTCTAGAGGCAGGCTGCCCGGGTCCACGTCGCCTGCGCCGATCGACGGCCAGCCGCTGGCGATGCGCAACACCTCAAAGGCCGCATGGCTGCCCGCCTTTGTGCCCGCCTCCAAGAACGCGCCAGCGACGTCGCCCAGGTGGTCGCGCGCCATCTGCAAGAACAGGCACGGCAGGGCCTGGCCAAGCGGCGATCCCAGAGCACCTCCCGCCACTCCGCGGCCCACGATCACAGGAATCGCCTGGACTTGCTGCGTGTGCCACAGGCCCAACTCGGGCAGCGCCAGGCCCAACTGGCTCGCCACCTCCGCGGCCTCGGTGCCGATGAGTTGCACGAGCGCGAGATCCTCGTCGACTGCGAGATCGACCTCGTCCATGATGACGTAGCGGTCCAGCGTCTCGCGCAGCGTCTCGGCCAGGCCTCGCTCGGTCCACAGGGTGGCCGAATTGGCGCCCACGAATTGAATCGCCGTCGTCAAGACCGCACCCTGCGGGTCGCATAGGCAGGTGGTCCGCAGGCTGCCATCGGGCAAGCCCTTGACGTCTTGGGTCAGCATGGCGTGCAAGAACTTCTTGAAGTCCTTGCCTTTGGCCGTCACCGCGAGCAGATCGTCGCGGCCAAAGAGAGCGGCACCTTGGCGCACGTGCTGGACAAGGGCTTCATCGCGCGCAGCGATCACGCGCACACCGGAACTGGGCATGTTTCCTCTTGGTCGGGCGCCAGGCTACGGCTGGCCGATGGTCAGGAAGTTGCTGGCCCGCGACCGCCAGCGACCGAATTCGAGGTCGTAGGTGGCAAAGCCGTTGATCGAGAAGTTGGGGATGTAGCCGCGGTCTACGCGGATGGAGTAGTCGCCGCCCGACTGCAGCTGCGGGAACGGGTTGATCCCTATGGCCCCGAAGTCGGGCAGAGTGAATTCGTTGATGGTGGGGCCCACGTAGATCCACCAGAACGGAAATCCCCATCCCGATTGGGGATCCAGGCCCGCGTCGACGTGCACCCGTGTGAACGACGGCTTGGGGCCGGGCAAGTTGCTCCACTCGACCTTGACGGCGCCGGACAGGCCACTCCCCGGGGCTGGGCTGTCGATGCTAGGGATGGTGAGGAACGGCCCCAGCCACAGGCCGGGCTCGCCCACCAGCACGGCCGAGCCATCGGGCAGCAAAGTCCCGGCTCGCGGGCGCAGGTCGCGCCGCTCTGGCGACTCGTCCGTCAACCCCTTGGCATCCAAGCGGAACTGGCCGCCTTCGCGGTCCACCAACAGCAGGGCGGCGTCGCCCAGCGGCACGATCGCGACCAGCGCTTTGACGGCCGGTGTCACGCTGCCCAGCGGCCAACCGGTCTCCCAGTTGCTGCCGTCGCCGCTCAGCCACAGGGATGGCAAGCCGCCAGCGACGTCGCCGCCCAGCCAGATCTTGCCGCCGGCAACGGTCGCCGCGCGCAGGTCGGCGCTGCCGGCGTTCGATTCGCTGACGGCAACCTCGGCGCCGCTCAAGTCGATCCGCAACACAGCACCGCCGTCGCCGCCGGCCACCGCGCCAAAGGGCGTGCAGGCCACGGCATTCCAACCGGTCGCTTTGGCGCCGCTGACCGCCTGCCAGCCAGCCCCGCGGTCGACGATCGCCGTGCCTTGGGCCCCCACGGCCACGCGCCCCAGGGGCCCCGCGCACACGGCCCGCAACTCGGCCTGCGTACCCGAGTTCTCGGTCGTGACTTTGCTGCCCAGCAAGTGCCGCACCAAGCCGCCGGCGCCGACCATGGTGGCATTCGGTGGGGTCCCCGCCATGGCGAGCACGGCTGGCGGCTTCTCGTAGGGGTCGATGACGGGCGGCAGCCAGATGAGCAGCGGTTCCTTCGGATAGCCGCGCCAAATACCGCCGTCGCGCGCCACCGCGGCCACCCGTCCGTCGCTGCCGCTGACGACGGCGGTCAGGTCCAGGTCCATGCCCAACGCGCTGTCCGTGGTCTCGCCCGTGCCGCCGCGCACGCGGAAATTGGCATCGCCGGGCGCAATCACGGTGTCGTGCATGGTCAGCGTGATCGGCCCCACCTCGGTGTAGGTGCCGAACATCGCGTGCGCATAGAACGAGTAGTGGGTCGTGCTCAGGTCCATGGGCAGCGACACGGGCTGGTATTTGAGCGCGACGTCGTCGACCACCCCGGTCCCGCCCCCTTTGGGCTCGCTGAGGTACCCAGGCAGGCGGACCAAACCATCCGAGCCCAGGTTGATCCACGGCGCGACCTGCAACGTGCCGCCCAAGCCCGCCAAGAACGGTTGCGGATGGTCCAGGCGCACTTGCAGCGTGCGGCTGAGCGGGATGTTCAGCTTGACGTCGATGCCCGTGACCGCATCGCCCGGGTTGCCAAAGTTGGGCTGCGGGAACACATGCCGGTGTACGCCCATCGCCGTGGGCACAAACGTGTTGGTTGTGTTGACGATGTAGCCGCCGATGCACACCACCGCCAGTTCGTCCAGTCGTGTGGTCATCTCGTAGTTGCCCGTGACCGGGTCCACCGGTGCGGTCTCGTAGGGCAGGGCGCCCTTGTTGTCGAACTGCGACGGCAGCGGATTCTCGGAGTCGGCGCCGATGTCGCGGATGCTGGTGGCGCAGTAAACCGCTCGGATGCCGATGGTGGGCTTGCAGACCTGGCCCGCCGGTGCGCTGACGTCGGCCACGCAGACAAAGCCCTTCTTGCACACGTTTTGCGTGCTGCAGTCGGCCAGACAGCGCTTGCCCGCGGGGCCGTTGTCCACGCAGCGGAAGGCCGTGTCGCCATTGGCGGGGTCTTGGCAGTCGGCGTCGAACTGGCAGGTCTTGCAGGTCTTGTCGCCCGTGTCCGTGGAACTCAGGCAGTTGGCTGGCGGTACGACTAGATATTTATCAAGGTCAACAACTTTACCTTTGACAAGCGCGAACGGCTGCGGAACGGGTCCGCCGCCACCACCCCCGTTGCCCTGCTGCGGCGGCGTGTAGGGGAATAGCAGCAAGGTCGCGTTGGTGGCGTCGAACTGCACGATCGAACTGCTGGTGTATTCGGGCTTGGTCGCCGACACCCGCACCGGGGCGATGACTTCGGGGCCCGAGAACACGATCATGCCGTTCTGGTTGGTGGCGCCGCTGTGTTTTTCGTAGACCGCGTCGCCGGGCGAGCCGAGTTGCACCGTTGCGTCCTCGATCGGCTCGCGCGTGTAGATGTCGAGCACCGTGACGTTGAGCGTGCCGGCGGCGCTGGTGCCCCAGGTGCCGCCGTCTGGACTGCCCGGTGCGTAGTACTCGTAGCCGTCGAGCAAAGTGTCCGTATCGTTGCCATCGAGCACGTCGACGTTGACTGGCCCCGCCGGGTGGGGCGGCGTAACCACGGTCAGCAGACCGCTGTGCACGATGGTCGTGCCGCTGGCGATGAGGCCGCCAAAATGAACCTTGATGCCCTTCTTGAAGCCGCTGCCGTAGATCTTGACCACCGAGCTGCCGCCGACCGAGCCGCTGGGCGGGCTGACCGCGTTGATGTGCGGATGGCCGTCTGTATACCCAAAGCCATTGGCAAGAGTAGCTTTTTGGCTGCCGCACTTGACCTCGACATCGGCGGCGCCGGGGGCCCCGGCCGGCGTAATGGCGCCAAGTGACTTGCCGTCGGCGGCCACCGAGGTCACGTCGGCCGAGTACATGCCCAGCCGCACCAAGCAGCCTTTGGCAAAGCCGCTGCCGCTGATTTTGACGGCGGTCCCGCCTGCGATAGGCCCCAAGGCGGGGGTGATCGCCGACACGACCACCGGGGCAAAACGCGTGAACGCGCCATCCAACGTGGCGGTGCCGGCACTGGTAACCACTGTGACCGCCACCGGGCCGGCCGGGCCCGCAGGCGAAGTGGCTTGGAGCGCGGTCCCATTTTGCTTGTACTGCACCGAAGCGCCGCCGAACAGGACCTTTTGGACCTCGGCGCCGTCCGGCAGGCCCGCCAGCAGCGCCACTTCGGTCCCGCCCGAGGTCAGACCGGAATTGGGCGTGACCCCGTACAGCACCGGCGTTTTGAGCGATGGGTCCACGTACGCGAACGCGGGCGAAAGCTTGTCGTTGCCGTAGGGGCTGATGAGCACCACATCGGCCGGACCTGGTTGCGCCGCAGGGTCCAGAGCCGTCAGCGCCGGCACCACAGCGGCGCGACCGGCGGGCGTATCGCCTTGCAGCACGCCCAACGCGCCGTGCGCGTACATCTTTTCGGCGTTGCCAAGCCCCACACCCACCAGGCTGACGGTGCCGCCGCCCATCCCCACCACGGCCGGCTTGACCCGCTCGAGCTTGGGCGCACGGCCGTAAGTAAACGCATCCTTGGCGTGGGCCACCCCGCCGGCATGCCGAACCGAAACCACGACTTTGGCCGTGTCCATCGTGTCGCTGGCGCTGTAGGGCGGCGTTTGCGCGATCAAAGTCTTGTCGTCGATCCAGCGGGTATTCAGCGCTTCGGCAAAGCCCACCAGCACGCGGTCGCCATCGCGGAACCCTTCGCCGCGCACGGTGATTTCGCTGCCGCCGCTCATGGGTCCGTTGCTGGGCGCAAAGGCGGTGATCGCGACGGCGTCTAGGTAGGCGTAGCCGCCCTTGAGCACCACGGCGCCGGCCTTGTTGGGACCCACGCGGACATCGGCCAGACCGGCCACTTTGGCCGACGGTGCCGTGACGAAAACGTGGGTGGTGCCGGCGCGCCACTGCACGGCTGCCTCGCTGTCGCCAATGAACACTTTGCTGGTGGGGCTAAAGCCGGTGCCGGCTATGTCAAGCTGCTCGCCGCCGTCCAGGCCACCGCGTGCGGGCGTGACGCTGGTGACCGCCAGTTTTTGCAGAGTTGCGCCGTCTGGGCCTTTGCCTGCGTCGCTGCTGACGGCGTCCGCACTGCTGCCACCGTTGGCCACCGGATCGGACGAGCAACTCGTCGCGGCGAGCACCAAAGCCACCATCCACGCCCAGGCGTGGAGGCAGGGGCCTGCAGGGCGCGGCTGGATACGGGGGAGAAGGGCCATGTCGCTCCGCTGGTTTGTGCGCCTTGGTACGGTGACGGGTAGCGACCGCCCGGCTCTAGGCCACTATACAGGCGCTCGCGCCGCCCTGCCAACGGGCCGCCAAGCAGAACCCAAGCGCCTTCGCTGCCATTCCTGGTCAGCCGATGGCCGGCAAGGCATCGCGCAGCCTGCCGCAGGGCACTTGGCTGACCTGCGGCGACTACGGCCCGCGTGGCTCGGCCGCGACCTCGCTGTAGGCCTGTGGCCGTCCGTCGGCCAGTACGGCCAAAGCGGCGGCGTCTAGCCACGGCCCCACAGCCCGCAGCAGCGCCAACGCTGGCGCCGAACCCGCGATCTGGGCGAGCTGGCCGCCATCTTCGGCCGAAATACCGAGTGCGCCGCGCAGCTTGTCCCCCCAAGACAGCTCGGGCACAAAGCGCACGGCCAGCGGCCCTTGGTCGGCCTGCTGCTCGACCAGCGCCAGGGCGTCCAGCAACCCACCAGTGCGGTCTACCAGCTTGCGCTGCACTGCTTCGTCGCCAAACCACAGGCGACCGCCGGCCAGCGCCAGGACTTGGTCGCGCTCTAGCTTGCGCCGGCTGGCAACGCGATCGATGAAGAGCCCGTAGAAGCGACCCAACTGTTTGTGCACAAAGGCGAACTCTTCGGGTGTCCACGGCCGATCGGTGCTCTCGATCCCTGGCCATGGACCGCGGGCCAAGACGGCCGGTGTGGCACCCAACTTGCCGTATAAACCCGAGAATTCGGGCTTGATCAGCAGGATGCCGATCGAGCCCGTTACCGTACTGCGATCGGCCAGGACCAGCGGCGCCCCCAAGGCAAGCCAAAAACCGCCGCTTGCCGCAATGCCGCCCATCGACGCGACTACCGGCTTCTTCTCGGCCGCTTCGACCAGAGCTTCGCGCATGGCTTCGCTACCGCTGGCGCTGCCGCCACCCGAGGCAATGCGCGCCACCACCGCTGCCGTGTTGGGATCGCGCCCCAAATCGCGAATCAGCTTGGCAGTCTGAGTGCCACCCACGCTGGCCCCGGTCAGCCCGCGGCCCGAGTCGTGATCGGTGATGTTCCCGTCGATCTGCACCACGGCGATCGACGGCGGCGGACCCCATTGGCCGCGCCGCAGCGGTGCGCCGCCCACGGGGCTGGCCGATTCACCGGGCTCCAACCAGCCTTCGCGGACTAGCTGGGCGTCCAACTGGCCCGGAGGCACCACCGCATCGATCAGGTGAGCTGCCTTGGCGTCGCTGGGGTAGACGGCGCCTGCCGCCAGCGCGGCCTCGACCTGCCCAGGGGTCACATCGCGGCCCAGCGCAACCGTCTCGGCAAAATCCCGCCATCGCCGCTCGACTGCGTGCTCCAGGGTCTGGCGCAGCTCTGGCGAAAGGTCGCGGCGCTCCAGGCTCTCGCCGGCGCTCTTGAATTCAGAGTAGCGGGCCACCTGCACCGCCACGCCCACGCGGCTCAACGCTTCGGCGAGCGGAACGAAATCGGCCGCGATGCCATGCGCCATCACCGAGCCGGCCGGCACCAGCCAAATCCGCGTGCACGCCGCAGCCGCTGCCAGCCCGCGGGTGCCCAACTCGTCGGCGTGCCAGACCACCACCTTGCCGGCCTTGCGCAAGTGCTGAATTGCGGTACGCAACTCCTCGACCTGGGCCCAATCCAGCTTCAGCGCACGCGTCCGCAGCACCACCACGCCCGTGGCGGACTGGCCGGCCAGTCGCCGCAGGGTCAGCAAGAGCGAGGCCATGTGCGTGCCGCTCTGCCCCTGGTGTTCCGTCAGCTCGCCTTTCAGGTCCACGATGACCACCGGGTCGCCGCGGTCCAGTTGGCTGGGCAAGCGGTCGCCGGACAGCCGCAGCCCCACCACCGCGTCGGGTACCCAACTGGCGCGCCCGCGGCTGTCGACCTGGCCGCCCACATCGCCGCCAAAGCCGCCAAAGCTGACCCGAAGAAGCGCAGATGTGCGTATTTCGTAAGCTTGTATTCCTGACGAGGAATATTGCTGAGCCGTTTCCTGCGCCACCAGTTGCACGCCGCGCGCCAACGTCACGCTGGTCGATAGGCTGGCGGCGTTGCGGCCAAGGCCGTCGGCCAGCTCGGGCTCGACTTCGGCCGACAGCGTCCAGCGATCCGTGCCCAGCGGTCGCAGTGCCACGCCAAGACCAAGACTTGCGTTGGTCCGCGAGTCCCAGGCGTTGCGCGGGTCCACGCCGCCGCGCACGCCCAGGGCAAGCCAACTCGCCGGATGCCACAGCGCACCCAACCGCCAACCATGCCGCGCGGGTTCGCCGTCGTCGCTTCGCCCCAGCCACTCCAGCGCCACCCGCAGCCGGTCCGAGGTCGCCACGCTCAGCGCCAACCGGCCTTGGGCCAGGTCGCGGCGGGCGCTCTGGGTGGGGCCCAGCAGGCTCACGGTCTCGATAGCACCACCCAGCGCCAGTGGGCCGAGCGGCATCGCCGCCGCCAGTCCCAGCGCCAGGCCGTCTTGGCGCGAGCCGTCGCTCAGCAGCCGCGGACTCGTCCCGCCACCGCCCAGCTGCAGGCGCAGGTCGTAGCCCGAGATCCCGTTCAAGCCCGCCGGGTTGCTCAGCAGCGAGAGCGCACCATCGGGCGTGGCCGCCTGGTTGCCAGGCAAGGCCAGCAGACCCTGGTCGGCGTGCGCGACCGCGGCGGACAGCACCACGGCGCCAAGCGCCGCCGCGATCAGGCTACGACCCAGCAAGACTCCAGAACTATTGCTCTTCATTGCCCACCTTCTCCAATCGCACCGGCCAGTGGTAGCGGCCGTCGATGCGAATGAACAAGCCCTCGGCATAGGCGCACAGGCCCTCTGGGCCATGCAACTCACCGTGAACGTGTACTTTCTTGCCGTCGATGCTGGTCACGCGCCCCTGCGACCGGATCGGCACATTCAGCGGCACGGGCTGCTTGTAGTGGATGGTCGCCCGGCCCGTCATCACCGGCAGACCGCCCAGCCAACAAGCCGAGCCCATCACCTCGTCCAGAATGGTGAACACCGCACCACCATGGGCGAAACCCGGCGCCCCTTGGCAGCCGGGACCAAAGATCGTATCGCCGTGGGCGACGCGCTGTTCCGGGTCGTAAGTGAACCGGTTCTGCAGGTCGGATCCGCCGCTGCACGCAAAACAGGTTTGCTCGTGGACCAATGCGGCATGCCGCGGCGCGGGCAAATCAGCGGCCATCGGTCCACCGGTCCGGCATGGAATTGGGGCCGAACGATCAGCGGGTCAAGATGAAGCGCATCACCTTGAACACGCCCTCGGCTTGGCGGCGCAGGATGAGGCGGAACGCCTGCACCCCGTCGCAACCCATTTGCACGACAAAGTTTTCGTCGCCCATCGTGGCCGCGCCGTACACGGTGCACGCCAGCGGCTTCTTGTTTTCGGCCGTGCGGGTCTTGTTCACTTGCTCGGCGTAGCGGGCCTGCGTCGCCTCGTCGAGCTTCAAGAACGGCGCGCCGTGCATGACAAAGAGAGTAGGCAACAGGTACTCGACCTCGGCGTGCACTTCGGTCGGGCCAAATTCGCGCAGATAGCCAGCCAATTCGCCCGATTTCAACGACTCACACGCCTCCGCCGAACTCATCGCTTGCTTGATGCGGATCTTGGGCTGAGCGGTCGAGATGTCGATCAGCACTTGCTCGTCGACTTCGCCGCACAGCGCGTCGGCATTGCCAGTTGCGACGTGCTTGCTCCAAATCCGGAAGAACTTGGCGACTTCGATGGCCATCTTGGGATTGGGCGCACCCGCTTCGCTGCCTTGGGCTGGGCGAGTCGGCTCCGGTTGCGCCTTGGGTTCGGGCTTGGGCTCCGGCTTCGGCTCGGGTTTGACCTCGGGCTTGGGCTCCGGCTTGACCACAGGCTTGG
>JBBISH010000044.1:0-43005 GCA_037441385.1 Myxococcales bacterium | reverse complement strand
GCACGCGGGGGTCGCAGGGGACGGGGGTCCAAGAGTGCGCGGCGCGCCCCCTCCACTTGCTGAAAAGGCTAGCACTACAAACCATTCGAAAGGCCCATACCTGAACGAACTTCGGGTTTGTAGTACTAGAAGACCACCGGAAGCAGGCGCCAGCGCGTGCGCCGGGTGTACTCGGCGTAGCCTGGCAAATTCGCGGTGAGGTAGCGGTCTTCCAGCATCGTCCGCAGCACCAGCACCGCCGCGTTCACGCCTGCCGGCAGCAGCGACCAGTACGAGCCCAGCACGAACGGAAACGCCAGCAGCGACAACAACATCCCCAAGTAGCCGGGGTGGCGGACCACGCGGTACAGGCCCGTGTCGCACACTCGATGGTCCCGCTCGCGCTGAATATGCACCGTGCTGGAAGAGAACGCGTTTTGCCGCCGCGCCAGCGCAAACAGCAGTTGCCCCGCCACCATCGCAGCCGCGCCCGCTATGGTGACGGCCAGCGGCATCGCCGCCGACCAGCCAAACCGGCCCGCGTCCAGCCCGGCCACCACGAACATCACGGTGGAGTTCAAGAAGAACACCCGCAACAGCCGCTTGTCCCACGCTTCGCCCTGCTCGGCGCCCTTGGCCCGCTGCTCCGCGGTCTCCACCGCCGAGGGCGCCAACAGGTGGCTCAGCGTCGTGCCCAGCACCGCCAAGGCCAGGTACAGCAGACCCTGCCAGAACAGCAGCCGGCCGGCGGCCAGGAAGATGACCATCGCCAGCACCACGACGCCCATGTAGCTGGCGACGATGGCCTTTGGGCTCCTAATGGTGCTCCTCTGTCTGGGCGGTTTGTGCGATCCTGCGAGCGACCGCCGGCCCGACCTGGCTACGAAAGCACGGCCGCCGCTAGCTGACAACAGGCGCCGGAGAATTGGGGGCATTTTCTAGCGCAAGGGCACCGCCTGCGACGCCGGCAACCCGTGCACCACCAACGACTACTGCCACTTCCAGGGTTACTACGCCTGTGTCTACGGCGGGTTCAAGGCCACGGGCACCCCATGCATCACCCGCACCAGCACCAGCACCCGCACCAGCAACGGCAATCAGGGCACCTGTGCGAACCCTGCCTTTCCGGTTAGCAACAGTGACAAGAATACTCAGTATTTGTATACCGTTGGGCGCATGAGCCCTCACCCCGACGCTTCGCGTCTGCCCCGCTCTCGCGGCGCCGCTGGCGCCACTCGCTCGCTTCGCTCACCGCGGGGACCCCTCCTCTCCCGCTAAGGGGGAGAGGGGCAACTATTGATTTATCAATAATAACCCTCTCCCCTGGGCGGGAGAGGGTGGACGGCAACGCCGGCCGGGTGAGGGGGCCGAGCCGCGACTGCTGTCGGCATCCGGTAAGGCACCTGTACGAACACCGGCTGCCAATAGGCGGCGCGACCGACGGCCCGCGCACGGGAGCATCCCCACAAAGCTAATGAAAGCGCAGGGTAGAAAATGCCTGGCACTTCGGGTCAGGCGGGCATGGCCTGGCGGTAGGCGTCGTAGTCCATCACTGGCTCGGCGGCCGCACACTGCGCGTCGAACCAAGGCTGGGCCTGGTCAAGAGCTGGCTGGCGCACACCCAAGCGCCTGAGCAAGATCGACAGCGCCACCAGCAGGTTGCGGTAGCTCGACACGACCTCGACCCCCGCGTGCGCCGGCGTCAACAGCGCCATCTTGGCCAAGTGCGTGGGCCCCGCGTCGCGCAGCAACTCGCGCAAACTCGCCCAGCCCGACCGGCCGCTGGTGGGCGGCGGGAACGTCGGCTCCAGCAGGTGGGTCGCAAACTGCACACTCGGCCAACCCAGCACAAAGACGAGCGGATGTTGCCATAGCGCCGCGTCCACCGGCAGCAGCGGGGCCAGCCACGTCAGCGCGCTCGCGCACAGCCCCAGGTCGACCACCGCCGCCAGCACAGCCAGCGGCAGCAGCCGCGACCGCACCGCAATCGTCACGTGCAGCGCCGTCAACACCGCCGCCGCCGCCCAAGCCACGCCCGTCCCCGCCAGCGCCGCCAGCCACACGAACAGCGCCCCCAGGTGCAGCGGGATACCGATGTAGTGCGAGACCCGGTTCGGCCACACCTTGTGGAACAGCTCAAAAACATAGACCTGGTATCGGAAATCCAGCACGTGCACCTGCGACTTGGGCACGATGAAAACGGCATGCAGCCACCAGCTCCAGCGGCTGCCGCCATCGCGCGCAAAGCGAGACTCCGCAGGCTGGCGCTCCGGCGGCGTCGAAGCCGCCAACGAGGCCGAATCGGAGGGAGCTGGCTTCATGCGGGCTCCTTGAGTTGCTCCGTCAGATGGCCGATTTCTGGCAATGCTGCCAGGGCGTTCCGCGCCGCGGCAAGGGCGGCGGGATCGGGCTGTGCGCTCGGCTCGCCCCGCACCGCAATGTCCATGCCCGCCGGCGTAAACAGGGTGCGGGTAAAGAAGATGCCCATCACCCCGGCGGCGGCGTCCAGGTGCACGACATACCACTGACTGACAAACGGCCACAGCCAACCCGCGCCGCGCCAGGTGTAGTGCGCGCCCTGGCCGGGGTTGCGGCGGTCCACGCCGCGGATGGTGTGCTCGCGGTCGCGCCGGTCGCGGTAGCGCACCACGTCGAGCAGTTGTTCGGGGTCGCTCGCCGGCAAATAGTTCAAGCTAGGGCCGCGTTTATCGCCCTTGTGCCACATCGGGAAGGTAGTCGTCGCCACCCGCCAGCTGCCCAGCAGCGCGCTTGGAGGCACGGCGGGCAGCGCGGCCAACGCCGACGCCAAGGTTGCCTGTCCGCTCATCGCGAGCCCTCCACGGCGCAATGCCGCCGCACCGCAGGCCCGCAAAAGGCCCGCACCTCAAAGAAAATCGTTGGTGTGTACCCCATCGTCGCCGAAACCCCGGCCAAGGCTAGATTGCCAAGCGGCGGTCGTCAACGCTTTTCCGCCAAGCAAGATGGTGGGCAATTTCGACTGCCGGGTCGGTGGCATGTTGGTGTGGCGAAACCCTTTCGTTACAGATAGTAGAAGACGGTTGGAGGATTGTGCGCGCTCCCACTTCTGTTCAGGGTTTCCAGGGCCGGCCGGCTGCGGCTACCATCGTCTGGCCTGCTGCACGCACCCGCGTCCTGCGTTCCGCCAGCGGCACGAGGCCCCCATGCCCGACATTGCCCTTCGCATCCCGGTCATCGCGGGCTTGCCGCCGCACCACGCTCCGTTCGAATTCACCCTATCGCCCTCGGGCGAGGGCGGGGTGCTGACCATCCCCATCGTGCCGCGGGGGCCAGAGTCCTTTGCCGTCTCGGCGGCCCAAGAGGCTTGGGTGTCAGCGCACTTTGCCGGCCTTGAAATGTGCTTTGCCGGCGCCTGGCGGACTGGCGACGCCGCGGTGTGGGCTCAGGTGGCTGCCGACCTGTGCGGGCGCGCGGGCGGTCCCCCGTATGCGGTGCGGGCCCTGCTGGAAGAGCTGCGCGTACGCTACGTTGCCAACCCTCCGCGGGCGCCGAACGGACGGCCGCTGTGGGCGGCGGGAGCCGACGTGGACGACGCCACTCGCCAGGCGGCGCGCTCCGCGGACTTGGCGGACTTCGACCGAGTGCTGCAGGCGGCACCCCAGCACGCCGAGGCCTGGCAGTTGCGCGGTCTTAGGCGGATGCGCGAGCACGACGACTATGTGGGCGCACTCCAGGACCTGAATCACGCGGTGGAATTGGCGCCCACCTCGTGGCGTGCCCGAACCGACCGCGCGGCGGTGCATCTGGCTCTGGAGCAACTTGCAGAAGCCCGGAGCGATGCTCAACGCGGCGTCGAGCTGCTTGACCGCGACGCTCCGCCCGCGGCTGCCATGGAGGCCAAGGTGTTCCTGGCGCAAATCTTGAAGAAGCAAGGGGCGTTGCAAGAGGCGGTCGAGCTGCTGAAGCGAGCGGCGCCGCCCCACCGCGCCAAATCCGGCCAGCCGGGCGATTACGGTGCCCACCGCGTGCGGGCCGAGTGTCTTCGCGAACTGGGCGATGCCCAGGGGGCTTTGGCGGCTTGGCAGTGCGCGGCGTTGTGCGTGCCCGATTCGTCGTGGCCCCTGCAGCAGTGCGCGCAGATCCTATGGACGCAGGGCGACTTGGCCCAGGCCCTGGAATTCGCTACGCGCGCCTGCGCCAAAGAACAGCCACCTGGACTGGACGTGCTGCTTTTGCGGGGTGGCCTGCTGCGGGCGCTGGATCAGCCCAAGAAGGCGCTCCCGTTCCTGCAAAAGGCAAGCGAACTGGCTCCCGACGACCTGTGCGTCAAAGGGGAGCTGGGCGTGGTGCTGGCCAAGCTGGCGCGCTGGCACGAGGCGCTGCCGCTGCTGGACCTCTATCGCGCGCAAGTTACCTGGCTGCCCGCGCTTCTTGCTCACGCGGAATGCCGCTGGCGGCTCCTGGACGACGCGGGCGGCGCCCTGCAAGACCTGAACGAGATCCTGGAGACGCAACCGGATTTCCCCGGCGCTGCCGCCCTGGTCGACGAAATCCTGTTGGGCCGGGTGCGGTCGTAGGGGCGAGCACGCCAAGCCGCTATCGCCCAATCAACCCCACATCGGCACACCACAATTGCGCCCTTGCCTGCTTGACGCCCGCCCGGTGCGCGGGCATGGTAGCGGCACCCCCTTCGGCCGCAAGGCCGGCTGGCCCCAGCACGGCGGCCGCCGCCGTCCCCACTGTTCGTGCGCAGAGGTGAACCATGCCCGGTCCCGTCCGTCTACCGCCGTGGGGAGTCGCCTCCCTGACCATCAAAACTGGTGCGCTGCTTGCGTTTTTGCTCGCCGGTACCGCTTGGGCCGCCGGTGTCGAGTACCCCGACAACGGCACCATCGCCCTCGGCCGCGGCGGTGCCTGGGCCGCGAATCCTTCAGACGGACTGGCCTTCCAGTACAACCCCGCCGGGCTGGCCCAGCAGCACGGGTTGAACCTGACGCTGGATGCCCGCGGCGCGCAGCAGCATCTGGCGTTCACCTCGACCTCGATCCCCGGCAGCGCCAAGATCGAGAACTCGGCCGGGCCGTTCCTTGGTCCAAGTGCCTGCGCTAGCTACGGTTTTGGCGCAGTGGGGCCGCTGTCTGAATTGACCGTGGCCTTGGGCGCGACCGGACCTTCGTCCATTGGCCACCTGCAGTTGCCCGCCGACGGCGCCCAGCGGTATTCGATCCAAAGCACAGATTACTTCATCGGCTACTACTCGGCGGCCGTCGCGGCGGGCTGGTCGGACTGGTTGCGCGTCGGCGTCACGTTCCAACTGGCCCACGGCAACGCCACATTTACCCAAGCAGTCTACTCGGGTACCACGGACGGCACCGACCGCGCCAACGACACGACCGCCACCTTCTCGGGCAGCAACGGCGTCAAGCCCGCGTTGGTCTTGGGCGCCACCGTTTTGCCCAGCAAGACATTGGCCGTGGGTTTGTCGTGGCGGCCGCGCATCGATTTTGCCGCCGACGGCACGCTCAAGACCGTGAGCCCCGATTGGGCCAAAACGCTGGCGACCCAGATCGGCGACACGGCGCAACTGCAGTTGAAGTTTGCCGATGTGGTGCGGCTGGGCGTGCAGTGGCAGCCGCGTACGGACTGGCAGGTCGAGGCCGACGCGGTGTACGAGGGCTGGTCGGCCCTCAAAGAGATCCGCATCCACACCCAGAACATCCAGGTCAAGTCCGTGTCGGGCGAGACCAAGCCGGTAGAAGACATCGTGTTTCCGCACGAATTCAAGGACACCATCAGCCTGCGTTTGGGCGGTGAACACGAACTGCTGACCGACCGCCTGCGGCTCCGCGCCGGCTACCTGTACGAGAGCAGTGCCATCCCCACCAAGCACGTCAGCGTGGATTTTGCCAACTGGGAGCGGCACGTCGCCAGCGTGGGCGCATCGGTCCGGGCCTTTGGCGTGTGGCTGGATTTGGCCTATGCCCACCACTTTGTCGCGACCCAAACCGTGACGGACAGCGCGGTGATGCAGAAGCTGACGCCGTCGCTGATGTCGGACATGCCGCCGCCCAAGGCGCAAGTGGTCGGCAACGGCGTCTACGAGGCGTCGATGGACATCGTCTCGGTGGCGCTGCGCGTGCCCTTCCGGTCCCTTTGACGGCCAAAGACCCCAGAAAGAGCGCGGGGTTGGAGCCCGTCTGAACCGCACCCCGGTTCGAGCCCGAAGAAATTGCCTGCGTTTTTCGATCCGATTTGGCCGGAACCGGTAGGAGTGAGGTCGGCGGCGATGCTCACCCTCCCTCTCGATGTTGGCGGCCGGAACCCGCACGTCTCTGCCATCTTCTGCGGTCTAGCTGCCGAAGACGCCGGCGCCGACGACCGCGCTGCGGCACTCGCCAAGCGACGCAGTCGCCCGGCACGCGGTTGGCATGGCGTCAGGGCGGCAACAAAGTCCGCAAAACTGCAAGCTTGACGCCCCTGCACCAATGCAATACGGTCCGGACTCAGCCGCACTCCGCGGCCCCTGCCAGGGGCTGCCGGTTGGCGGCCACGAGGTGCGGCATGCTAGGTCCACGCAAGGTTTGGCTGCTTTGGGCGGTGCTGCTGGGCGTATGGAGCGGTTGCGGCGAAACGACGTCGCCCGGGACCACCGCCGCCGATGCCGCAGCGGGCAAAGACGGCGCGGCGGTGGGCGATTCTTCAGTTGACGCCGCTCCGATGGCGATCCCGCTGACCGGGCGCAAGATGGCCAAGCCACAGCTGGCGTGGGTGCCGGCCCAAGACTTCTTGGACGTGGGCACCGCCAAGCTGGCCGGCAAGCCGTTTCGCAGTGGGGTTCATGACTTAGAGGTCTATGGCGGGCGCCTGTACGTGGCCTACGGCGACGCCGACAACAACTTGGGGCGCGATATCCCCATCCAAGTTCGCTCGTGGACCAGCGAAGTTGGCCCGCCGGCCGCCGAAACGGCGACGGACGAAGAAGAGATCGAGCGCTACCGATTGCTGGGCGATCAACTGTGGATCGCGGGCGTGGACGCGACCGAAGACGCCTGGCTGGGCAACGTCTACCTGCGCGGGCCCGCCACCGGCTGGGTCAAGCGGCGTACGGTCCAGAACGGCGTGCACGTCCACGACGTGGCGCGTTTCCAAGGCGCGACCTACGCCGTGGGCTCGGGTGCGACCGCGGACGAGTGGAAGAAAGGTAAGATTTATGGTCACTTATGGCGTACGCAGGACGACGGCGCCAGCTTCGACATCGTCGAGCGGACCTACAACCAGAACAAGGGCGACGCACGCTGGATTCGGCTGTTGCCGCTGGGAGACACGCAGATGCTGGTGTTCGGCTACAAAACGGACGCCAAAGGTGCCCTGTGGCAGCTGCCCAACAGCACCTGGGACGGCACTGCACTGGCCGCGCTGCCGACCGACCACGCGCTCGCCACGACATTTGCCATGGATACCGAGGTGTTGCCCAGTGGTGGCGGGTTGGTGCGCGGGGCGGACATCGCCAGCAAGCCCGCGTTGGCGCGTCTGTGGCATGTCCAGGCCGACGGCTCGGCCGAGGTGGTCGCAGCACTGCAAGAACAGACCGTGGTTGATCAATTCGTCTACGCGGCCACTGGCGAAGTGGTGGTGGTGACGCGGCCGGGCGCGACTTGGGGGCAAGCGCCAGCCGCGCCGCACCTGCAAGTGCTGGTCAGCAAAGACCTGCTTGAGTGGACGCTGCTGGGCGAATGGGATGCCGAAACTGGGGTCGAGTCGGTGGCTGTGTGGCACGACGCTGTCTACTTTGGCACCGCCGACGGCAAGGTGCTCCGCGCCGTCCTTTCTGGCTCGTAGCGACAGCCCCGATCGTTGCGCGACTAGTCAGCGCTGCAAGGTGCCGTGACGCTGCTGGAATTGCAGGTGCAGGTCGGGCAGTCCGAGACGTGGCAGGCGCCCGTGCCCTGGCAGTTGACGGTACAGCCGCCGCCCTTGCACGACAATTCGACCGCACCCGAACCCGTGGCGGTGACCGTGCACTTGCCGCCTGCGCAGCTCATGTTGGTGGCACCGGTCCCGGACGCGTTGAGCGTGCAGCTTCCGCCTGGACAAGTCAGGCTCGCGGCGCCCTGACCGCTTGCGGTAAAGGTGCAGCCGGCGCCTACGCAGTTCCACGTGCAGGCCCCGCTGCCGTCGCAGGCGCACTTGTCGCCCTTGTTGCAGTCGGTAGTGACGCTGGACGTGCAGGCCGCCAGCAAAAGGACAAACACAGTGGCTACGATACGCGACATGGACAACTCCGGATGCGCCAAAATCGGCAACAGGGCTTCGCGCAGGAGGGTGCTTCTGCGAGAATGAAGTGATGATCCGCGCCGTTGGCCGCCTCTGTCAATCATCACTGGCCGGTGCAACTCCGCAATTTTGGCGACGATAGCCGGATGCTGACAACTGTGTTACACAGTGCCACACCCAGGGCGGTCTTGCTTCCACCTCCCGCGTCACTCAACTCGCCTCTCGGAGCCCCTATGCGCGCTCGAACCCTTGCTAACTTGCGGCCTTGCGTCACCCTTGCCCGGGCAGCCCTGTGGGCCGCGACCCTGACTGCTTCGGTGGCCTTCGCGGACGACGCCGAGCCCATGCCCGCCGTGCCCATGCCCGCCGTGCCCATGCCCGCCGTGCCCACGCCCGCCGCGCCCACGCCCGTGGCCAGCGAGCCGCCCGCGGTGGCCGTTGCGGCGCCCTTGCCCCAACCGCCAGAGCCCGGGGTGCTGCAATTGACGGCGGCAGGGCGCGTAACTGCGCTCAGATTCAGTCCTTTCGCGGTCGATCGCGGCGGAGCGATGTCGAGCGGCGACGTCGTGGCCGACAGCCGCGTCACCGTGCGGGCCGACGTGGACACCCGGCGCCGGCTGGGCGACTGGAATGCCTTGGCCACCCTGTCGTTCGACGCTCTGACCGGCGCGTTCGTCGGGCGAAACACCGCCGAGGGGGACTATCTGCCCCAGTCGAGCTGGCGCGCGCTGGTGCCGACCAACGCGCTGGTGGGCGTGGGACTGCGCGACCTGGGATCGCTGCGGGTGGGCCTGATGACGAGCCACTGGGGCATGGGCTTGGTCACGAACGATGGCAGCCACGCCCTGGACAGCCGCCGCGACAGCTGGTTCACCTTGCCCGGCATTGGCAACCGGGTTGCGCGCGCGCAGTTGATCTTGCAGCCCTTTGGCCGCTCGGGCGGCGACCTGCGCGGTCTGTATGTGATCGGTTCGGCCGACGCGGTGGTCGAAGACAACAACGCGGTGTGGGACCAGGGCGATCGCGCCTATCAGCAGGTCGGCGTCGTGCGCTTTCATCTGGCCAAAGAGCGCTGGCTGGGGCTGTACTATGCGCACCGCGACCAAACCACGAACAGCGTGAACTACCCGTTCTTGCGGGTAAACGTGGTCGACGCGGCCTTCGATTTGGACTACCGCCACGTGGGCCATGGGCTGCGCCTGCAGGGCGAGGCGGCGATGATCCTGGGGCGGACGAGCTTGGGGCCGTCGCCCGATTTTCCAGAGCACGACGTGCGTCAAGGGGCCGCCATGGCGCGCGCGCGCTGGCAGGACGGCGAGCTGGGCCTGCGCCTGGAGATGGACGCCGGCTGGTTCAGCGGCGACAGCAACTTGGACGACAAGGCCGTGACTGGCTTCAAGACCACCACCAACTTCCAGCAGGGGATCGTGCTTTTCTCGCAAGTCCTTGGCTGGCAGACCGGCCGCGCCCGTTTGTCGGCTTCGGACCCGGCGGTCAGCGGCTATCCGGCTCAGGATTTGGACCGCCTGGCCAGCCGCGGCGCCGTGACCAGCGCCATCACCGCGTTCCCCAAGGTGGGCTGGAAGTTCGCGCCGACCCTAGAGGTTTATGGCGGCGCCCTGTTTGCCTTTGCCCCCACGCCGGTGGTCGATCCGTTTGCCACGCGCGCCATCGGCGGCGGCACGCCGCGCAACGCCCTGGGCAAGGTCCCGGTGGGCAGCGTGCTAGGTACCGAGCTGGATCTGGGCGTCGCTGCGGGGTTCGCGCCGGCCGAGTGGCCTGCAAGCTTTGAAGTTCGGGCCGAGTACGGCCTGCTGGTGCCCGGCGGCGTGCTTGAGGGCCTGGATGGCGTGGTGCACGGCGGGCGCCTGACCCTGGCCGTGCTGCCGCCGCTGACCGCCCAGAAATAGTTGCCGCCATCCTGCGTCCGCGCTGGCCCGCCACCGCACGGCCGTGGACGCACCAAGCCCAACGCGACCGCTGAGTCGCCCTGCTGACGAATGCCACGGAGATGTCTATGATCGCACAGAACAAGATGGCGCTTGCCGCGACCTGGCTGCTGATCAGCGGTGCGCTGCTGGGCTGTGAATCGCCTGCGCCAGAGGGATTGGCCGCGACTCCCGCCGGGAGCGGCGCCCAAGTGCGCTTTGACACGTTTCATCGGCCGCTGCCCGAAATTCCGCTTCCCAACGATTTTGCCACGCGCTTTGACGCCGGCTCGCCCACTCGCCGCCGCATCAACGCCAGCGTAGTGGCGCCCGCCGAGTGGGAGCAAAAGACCCGCAAGGACCTGGATGATTTGGACGGCTGGGGCACGCTTGCGCCGATCACGGTCAGTTTTGACGCGCCGCTCGACGTGGAAAACATCATTGCCCGCCATGCCGACCGCTACGACCCCAAGAACGACACGCTGCTGGTGGTGGACATCACCGAGAATTCGCCGGATCGCTGCAAGGCCATGCCCGTGGATCTGGGCCAGAACCTGTTCCCGCTGGCGCTGGACCGGCCCGACTACTACCCCGATGACCCGCGCGGCATGCTCAGCCAGCTGATCTTCGAGGAGGTGGAGGAAGACACCAACCAGAACGGCAAGCTGGATCCCGGCGAAGACACCGACATGGATGGCGTGCTGGACCACCCCAACACCCGCAGCGCCGCCGACAAGACCCTGCTCAGCTTCTACGAGCGCGAGACCAATACGCTGATCGCCAAGCCGGTCATGCCCTTGCGCGAGGGCACGCGTTACGCGGTGGTGCTGACCAAGAACCTTCTGGACGCCAAGGGCCAGCCGGTGCGCTCGCCGTTTGCTTTTGTCAACCACGCTGGCCAGACCGAGGCGTTGGCACCGCTGCCCGGCTGCCTGGACACGCTGGGCCTGCAGGTCAGCGACGTGGCGTTTGCCTGGACGTTCACGACCCAAGTGTGGACCAAACCCTTTGTCGCCGTTCGCGACGGACTGTACGGCATCGGGCCCTTGGCGCGCCTGACCAAGGAGTTTCCGGCCGGCATGGACCTGATGGACGTGCGCACGCCGGCGGCTGGACAGAATCCCAAAATCGTCCCCGGCGAGACCTTTACCAGCACCGCCAAGCTGATCTACTCCACCTTTGGCACCAAGCTGAACAGCGCGGAACAGAAGCTGTTCTTTGATAATTTTGCCTTCATCGACTTCCACGCTCTGGGCACGGTGGACTCGCCGCAATTCTTCCAGCGCCGCGATGCGGCGGGCAACCTGCTGCCGCTGACCGAACAGGTGTGGCGCGTCAACCCTGCGACCGGCGAGGCGTACACCCGCCACGAAGGCGTGAATTTCTGGCTGTTCGTGCCCAAGAACCGCAAGGGCCCCGCGCCGGTGGCGATCTTTGTGCACGGCCATGGCAGCACCAAGTTCGACGCCATGAATTTTGCTGGTTTCTTGGCGCGCGCCGGCATCGCCACCCTGGGCATCGATGCAGTCAGCCACGGCGTGGACCTGGACAAGCAGCAACTGGCTATGGCTGAAGCACTTTTCAAGAGCGCCGGTCTAGAGCCGATGGCCGACGCCATCCTGGCTGGGCGCGCCATCGATCAGAACGCCGACGGCAAGGCCGATTCCGGCGTAGATTTCTGGACTTCGTACATCTTCCACACCCGCGACGTGGTGCGCCAGACCACCGTGGACATCATGCAGGTGGTGCGCACGCTCAAGTCGTTCGACGGCAAAAACACGTGGAAATACGACGCCAATGGCGACGGCAAAGACGATCTGGCCGGCGACTTTGACGGCGACGGCACGGTGGACGTGGGCGGCAGCGCGCCGGTGCACATGGTCGGCGGTTCGCTGGGCGGGATCATGTCCAGTCTGGTCGCGGGCTTGGAGCCTCACATCGAGACGGCGGTGGCCATCATCGGCGGCGGCGTCTTGAGCGAGGTGGGCACGCGCAGCTCGCTGGGCGGTGTGCGCGACGCGATGATCCTGCGCATGATGGGGCCGCTCGTGATGGTGCGCGACGGCGCGGTATATCAGGCCTTCCCGGATCTGGTGGATTACAAAGAGGTCAAGGTTGGCCCGATTGCCGCGCTGACTCCGGGCAAGATTGCGGTGTTGCAGAACCTGGACACCGGCGAGTACCGCTGCGCGCGCGTGCAGCCCAATGGGCACCTGCGCGTGGCGGTGTCGTCCGACAAAGGCAACCGCCTGCGCCTGTCGGTCTACGACCAAGAGCTGCCCAGCCGCGAACGCGAGGGCTGCGAACTGGTGGGCAAGCCCAGCTTGGTGGTCGACAGCTTCAGCGAGGCGGTCAGCTACGCCGGCGAAGAGTTCAAGGCTGGCTCGCCGTTGCGGGCTCTGGGCGATGGTTTTGGCCTGCGCCGTGCCAACCCCGAGCTGCGCCGCATGTTGGGCATCGCGCAAGTCGCGCTGGACGGGGCGGATCCGGCCAACGCTGCGCCGTTCATCCACCGCGACCGCGAGCTGAAGTACGGCACGGGCGAGGTGGTCAGCTCGCGAATTTTGTTCATGAACACGCTGGGCGACCCTGGGGTGCCCACCGCAACGGGCGTAGCGCTGGCGCGGGCGGCCGGGCTCATCAACTTCCGCGACGTGGACCCGCGCTATGGCAAGACCGTGCAGCAGACCCTGGTGGATGTGGGCTTGGTCGAGGGCGTGGACGGCACCAAGCGCTACGTGGACAAGACCGGCAAGGGCGTGCTGATGGACGTGGACAACCTGGCCAACTTGGTGCCGGCGGGCGACGGGTTTGACCAGCCGCGCCTGGATCCGCCGATGCGGCTGATGCGCGACAACAACGCCAAAGTAGGCGGCCGCAGCGCGATCCTGTTCCCTGACATGACGCCAGAGGGCGTGCACGGCTTCCCCACGCCGTCGCCCGGCAAGCCCTTTGACATGGGCTCGCTGCTGGTGAACATGCTGATGCGCTATATGAATTCCAGCGGCACCGATCTGAGTCTGGACAAGTGTCAGCTGGATTGGAGCTGCGCCTGGCTGCCGCCGATCCAGAAGTAGCATCCGAAGACGAGCGCGAGGTGGCCGGTGCGCGTGTTCCTGCTCAATCCGCACACGGACGAGCCGGTGCGCACCCCGCTGCTAGCCTTTGGCTACCTGGCGGCGGCGCTGCAGCGCGCGGGCCACACCGTGGGCCTGCTGGACGCGTCGGCGGTGGCGGCGCCGCAGGGCCACGCGGCCGTGGTCGACCACGTCGCGCAATTCCGCCCGCAGCTGGTGGGATTGCACGTCAAGACGCTGGCGGCGCAGGACGCCTGGGCGATGGCGCGGGCCTTGCGCGCGCGGTTCGGGCCGGGGGTGCCGCTGGTCGCGGGCGGGCCGCACGCAACGGTGGTGCCGGACGAGGTGCTGGCCCACGGCTGCGACTTTGCGCTGTGCGGCGAGGCTGAGCACGCGCTGGTGGAGCTGGCGAACGCATTGCAAAGTGGCACAGATACTCGGCCAATTGCCGGTCTGGGTGCTGCCGACGGGCAGGGTGGAGTTCGCTGGGGACCGCCGCGCAGCTTCCTGCAAGACCTGGATGGCTTGGCCTCGCCCGTGCAGGCCTTGCCGCTCTTTGACCCAGCCTGGTATGGCCAAACCGCGCCGGTGGCCTATGGCGGCGTGTTGGCGAGCCGCGGCTGCCCGGCGGCCTGTACGTTCTGCTGCAACAACGTGACCGGGCGCCAGTTTCGTCCGCGCGGCGCGGCGGCGATCGCCCATGAGCTGAGCGAGTTGCGCGATCACTGGGGGCTGCGGGCCTTTGCCTTCTTGGATGACTCGTTTGCCGTGGGGCGCGAACGCGCAACCGACTTGTGCGCACACCTGGCGCCGCTTGGCCTGCACTGGACGTGTACGGCGCACCCGGCCCACCTGGACCGCGCCGTACTTTCGGCCATGCACGGCGCCGGCTGCGGCGGCGTGGACATCGGCATGGAAAGCGGGGATCCCCAGCGCTTGCGGGCGATTGGCAAGGGCGTGACCGTGGACCGCACCCTGGCGGTGGTGCGCGCCTGCCGCGAGCGAGGTCTGCATGTGGTGGTCAACTTGATGTTCGGCTGGCCGGGCGAGACCGAGCAGGAGCTGGACAACACTTTGCGCTTCATGGACCAAGCGGCCGAGCTGGGCGCCTGGTTCAATGCCCGCGGCGTGCTGGTCCCCTTCCCCGGCACCGCGGAGTATCAGCGGCACCGTGCTGAGTTCGGCTTTGAGCAATGGTGGTTGCGCGATCCGCCCCTGCGCTACCAGGCGTTTCCGGCGGCGTGGGACCACGCCGAGGTCGTGCGCGCGTATGCCGCCGATGCGGCCCTGGATCGCAACTTTTTCCGCCACAGTGACAGGCACTTGCAGCGTATCCAGGCGGCGCTTCAACGCAAAGCCAGCCTGACGTTGGCCCACTTGGCCCAACCGGCGCCCGCGGTGACGGTGCCCGCCGCCGGAGCGCGCTGAGACTTGCCGCTGCCCGTGGGCATGGAAGTCGAGCTGGTGCACGAGAAAACCAGCGTCGCGGCGACCATGGTGGGCACCGTCCAGGTCGAATTGCCCGGTTCGACAACCCCGGCGACTCAAGCGACCGTGCGTGCCCAGCTCCATGTGCCCAGCTCAAAGCTCAATGTGCCCAGCTCAATGTGCCCAGCTCAATGTGCCCAGCTCAAGGCGCCGGGCTCGCCGCTGGATGGGTTGCGCCTCTATGCCCCCAAGTTTCCCGTGGCCGGCTGGGCGTGGAATGACCGCCCGCAGCTGCGGCTGTTGGCCGACCTGGCGATCAAGGCCACCGCCGCCCTGGCGCAGCCCTTGGCTAGCCTGAAGCTGGCCGACGAACCCGCCGTCAGCCTGATGCATGTGGGCTGGTACCAGTGGGCTCGCACGGCATAGGGGCTTCAACCCGGGATGATCGCGAGTCTACTGCGGGCGCACCGCGATGATGCCACGGGCCAAGGCGCGGCGACGGGTGGGCGTGCTGGGGGTGGTCTGCCGGGGATCCGGCGTGGGCATCTTGTCGTCCCAAAGGACCCATTGCACTTGGTCGGTCCGCGGCAACCGCCACTGCAGGCGCCGCGTCTCGCCGGTCATCAAGCGGGTGTCGTCGGCGATGCGGTTCGACGTCCAGGGCCCCTGGGCCGGGCTGCTACCCGTGGCGCGGGTAAACACGCGGGCGAGCACGTACTGTCGCAACTCCCGGTCGTCGTTCGGAGTTCCAACTGGCCGCACCTCCAGCACCGCCCGGCGGAACAAGTCGCCGGTGGGGTAGGCATGGCCGGCGCGGTTGGTCAGCACCAACTCGACCTGGGTGCCTTCGGCGTCGACTTGCGCCGTGGCCTGCACTTGCACGGCCTGCAGCAGCAAGTCGCTGTCGGCACCCGGAAAGGCGTGACTGCGCCAAGTTGGGCCACCCTCGGGCCGCTGCGCGGGCATATGGCACTCCTGGCAGCGCAGCCCCACGCGGGCTTGGGGGCCGTCGGCCCACTCGGCAAACGTGGCCTGCTGCACAAAGGGGCCTTCAAAGCGCGCGATGCCCGGCCGCGCTGGCAGCACAAAGAAGCCGAATTGATGACAGCCGCCGCAGAACCCCGGATTCGCCAAGTCGCTGCTGGCCTGTACGGAGTGGCCGCTGGCGTCGCGGGCGCGGGCGTGGCTGCCGTAGATCTCGCCGCCGCGCACGTGACACACCGCGCAACTGATGCCGTCGCTGGCTGCGCTGCCGCTAGGTTCTCGCTCGCGGCTCAGGGGCGCGTGGCAGCTGCGGCAGAACGGCTCGGGCTCGCGGCGGTAGCTGGCTTGAAACAGGGGGTCGCTCCAGGCGTTGCCATGCAGGCTGCCGCGCCATTCGGCGGCGATGCGGGCGTGGCAGCGTCCGCACTCGGCGTACTCGGCCGGGGCTTCGGCGTCGCGCAGCGGGCCGTTGCCGGCGCGGAACCAGGCGCGGCCAATGGTTTGCCAAGAGCTGTGGTCCACGGCTTCTTTGGCAGCGGCGGGCCCGGCCAACGTGGCCAGAACGGCGAGTAGGGCGATGGCCGGCGGCGCAAGGATCATGGCTGCATTGGACGACCCGAACGGCCGCAAGTTCCTTGGAACCTGCCACAACTGCGCCGTGGTCCGCAACCGCACAACCCGAGCGCGTTGACGGTCTGGGCACCCAGCCCCGATACTGCGGGCGCCGGCCAATCGCGGCCGTTTGTCCAGGACTTCCCATGCATCGCAGGCTCCTCGCGGTCGCGCTCGGCGCTAGTTTGAGCTTGGCCGGACCTGTGCTGGCCAAACCGGCGCGTATCGACAAAAAGACTGTAGTTACAGGATCATGGACCATCGCCACCGCGAGGGACAAGGGCGTGGCGCGGCCCAAGAAGGGCCGGTCCGTGGTCTTGTGGCAGCAACAGCGCCCCGAACGCGGTTGTACCGAAGAGCACACCGGGCGGCTGCTGTCCGTTGTGGGGGCGCTGGTGTCGTTCGAAGAGAATGGCAGTGGCTATTGCGAAGGCGCGGCGCACCCTTGGGCGTCGTCCAACTTTGCCACGATCGACTTGCGCACCGGCCAGCGTGTGTCGCTGTACGACCTGTTCGACAGGGCCGACGTGGACGCCGCCATGGCCGCCGACCCCTTCTTGAAGAAGTCCAAAGGCGACCCGGACGCCGACTGCAAGTTCACTCTAGAAGGCTTCGACAAGTCGTTTGCTTTTGTCGACTTCAAGGACGACCGGGTGGGCGTGCGCATCGGCCTGACTCACGGCTGCGAGGCGGCGCGCGGCAGCCTGACCCAGATCGGCATCAAGCTGCTAGCCAAAGAGCCGCTGCTCAGCGACCTGCGCGCGGCCGACGCCGCAAGGACCCTGTACAAGCACCTGGGCCGCTAGCAGGCGCTGCAACCGGGCAAACAGCTCGCGCTACCAGCCTGCACGAGCGAGGGCAAGGCCATGGACCGTACGCCGATTCTTGTGGGAGTAGGCCAGTTTACCGAGCGCATCGAGCAGAGCGACTTTGGGGGCCTGTCGCCAGTGGAATTGGCGGCGCAGGCGGCTCGGCGCGCGCTGGACGACGCCGGTACCCCGCAACTGGCCGCGGCCGTGGACGCAGTGGCCACGGTGCGAACCTTTGAGGACTCATTTCCGGGGCCGGCGACCTTTGGCAAGTCGAACAACTTCCCGCGCTCGCTGGCCAAGCGGCTGGGCCTGCACCCCAAAGAGGCCTACTGGGAAACGATGGGGGGCAACACCCCGCAGCAGCTGGTGAATCGCTTTGCCCGGCGCTTGGCTCGCGGTGAGCTGCAGGCGGTGCTGCTGGCCGGCGGCGAGGCCATGTCGACCCTGCGACATCTGCACGCGCGCGGCGAGGCCCGCAACTGGGCAGAAGTCCTGGACGATCCGGTAGAGGACCGCGGCGCGGGCTGGCAAGAGCTGCTGTCGCCCGAGTTGCTGGCGCATCAGTTCCTTTTCATTCCGGGGATTTATGCGCTGTTCGAGAACGCGCGACGCGCCCGCCTGCGCCAGGGCCGCGCCGAGTACCGTGCCGCCATGGGCGAGTTGTTCGCGCCCTTTACCCAGGTGGCGGCCCAGAACCCGTTCAGCGCCACCCGAGTGGTCGCCCAAACCGGTGCCCAGTTGGCCGAAGTGTCCGCGAGCAACCGCTGGATTGCCGAGCCCTATCCGCTGCACATGGTGGCGCGCGACCAAGTCAATCAGGCGGCGGCTCTGGTGCTGACCACGGTGGCCACGGCCCGCGAGTTGCAGATTCCGCGCGAAAAGTGGGTGTTTCTGCACGGCTACGCCGACCTGGCCGAGCGCGACCTGCTGGACCGGCCGGATTTGGGCGCCTACCCGGCGGCGGTGCGGGCGGTGCGCGCGGCGCTGGACATGGCCGGTAGGCGGCTCGACCAGCTGGCACTTCTTGATTTCTACAGCTGTTTTCCGATCGCGGTGTCCGCGGTGGCGCTGGACGGCTTGGGGCTTGCGGCCGGCGACCCACGCGGGCTAACGGTGACGGGCGGCCTGCCGTACTTTGGCGGGCCGGGCAACAACTACTCGATGCACGCGATCGCCCAGATGGCGACGCAGTTGCGCGCCCGGCCTGGCGAATTCGGCTTGGTCGGCGCCAACGGCGGCTTTTTGTCCAAGTACTCGGTGGGGCTGTACTCGACGCTGCCGGCGGCGTGGAAAGAGTGTGCGTGCAAGGACTTGCAGCACGAGCTGGACGCAGTTGCGGCGCCGCCGCGGGCCGCTCATCCGGGCGGCGCGGCGACCATCGAGACGGCGACGGTCGTGTTCGCCAAGCGCGAACCCGACTACGCGGTGGTGGTGGCGCGCAGCGCGG
The DNA here is from genome assembly GCA_037441385.1 of Myxococcales bacterium. Classification (GTDB taxonomy): domain Bacteria; phylum Myxococcota_A; class UBA9042; order UBA9042; family UBA9042; genus SXRM01. The sequence continues at coordinate 24,485 of JBBISH010000044.1, read as the reverse complement.
CGGATGGCGGGCGGCTGCTCGCGCGGACTCGGCCTGGCGACCTGTTGACCCTGGAGGCGCTGCTGGGCGGCGAGCCGGTTGGCCTGGGGATCTGGGTCGAAAGCCAGGGTGCGGCCAACACTTTTGCGCTGCGCTAGGGGCGCCCACTGCCGCTTGGTTCAGAATGCTGAACTTCATAGAGGCCTGTGAACTAGTACGCCAAATCTCAAGTTCGTTCGGGGGTTGCCAACGCCGGAGTACTAGGCGGCGCTAGGCGCACGCGGGGGGCGCACGGGGCGGGCGTCCCAGAGTGCGCGGCGCGCCCCCTTTTGCCTACTGATACGCACCCCAGGCGAGAATCAGGCGGGGACCCCGGTTCGGGCCCGAAAGATTGCCCGTATTTTCGATCCGGTTCGGACGGAACTGGTATGAAAAGGCTAGTACTACCAACCATTCGAGAGGCCCAACCCTGAACGGACTTCGGGTTTGCAGGCCTAGTTCCAGTAGCGCTCGCCCAGATACGTCCGCAGATCGTCGTACTGCGACCCCAAGGGCTCTAGAAAATCGCGCGGATCGACCACCACATACTGCGTCTGGTCGCGAAGGAGCGAGCGCCAGTGGGCCTCCATCGGCAGCCCGCTGGGCGGGTAGGCCTTGGCCAGCAGCGCTTCATTCTGTCGTGGAATGACGTGGATGTGCCGCCAACTCTCTGCCGCGAGTCGCTCAGTGGTGCGGTGGGCGACCAGTTGTTCCAGCAGCAGCGTCTGTCGCAGCAGTTGGTAGAATGGCTCACAGCCGTAGTCGGTCCACTGTCTCGACGTCAACTGCGCCGACTGGTCGAGCACGCTGGCGTAGCGGCGCTTGCGGACTTCGCCCTTGCTGTGACCAGCCTCTAACTTCGTGTCGCGAAACTTGTCTTCTGGGCCGTAGTATTCGGTGTACTTCCACTCGATGCCAAACAGGCGCCGGCGGCCATCTCGCAAGCGTGCGTAGGCCAGCGCGTCGAGCGAAGTGCACTGGGTGCCGCGCTGCAACCTGCCCTCGTTCAAGTGGGATTCGTCGCCAGTCGCCTCGAATTGCACAAAGCCCGGCGCGCCGGTGTCACTGGGAATGGCGAGCGCTTCGGCAACGTCGCCATCCAGCGCCTGCAGCAATCGGGTCACGGCATCCCGGTCGCTGCGGACCGCGAACAGGTGGTTCACGCACGCAACCTGCGAAGACAAGAGGTGGCCACTGGGCCCCGTACCACCCCACCACGCGATGGTGTGTCGGGCAAAGTAGGCTTGCGCCTCGGCGCGGATCGCCGGATGCAAGTTGGAAGGTCCGTGCTGCAAGACGAAGTCGCGCGGTTTGCTTTGGAAGTGGCCGCCCCGCGGCGTATGGTCGAAAAGACCAGGGTGCTGGTCGTGGTAGGCGATCTGCAGCTTGCGCTGGCGTTCCTGGTAGGGACTGATCATGGTGGGCTCCCGGTGTTTGGGGTCGATGCAAGCACGGCCGTGAAACGACCGCAAGGGCCATGCGCAGGATTGTCCGTGCGGGTCTCTTCCAACGATTTTGGCAGCGTCGGTCGGGCGCCGCACGGTCCCGGCAGTGGGCTTGCCGCTCGCGGCCTTGCGGTCGCCAGCGTCGCCCGCCTGTCTGCAGTGCGGCGATCTTCGCCCTGCGCCCCGCGTCGTGGGTAGCCGCTGCCTGTGGGCGTGCTGCGTTGGGGGGCCCCGTCTGCGCCCCTGCCCATCGAGGTCGGCGGCCCCTCGCGCCGACGGACAAAGTCGCTGCCGGGCGGACCGCCCAATCCCGGTTGGTTCAACTTGTCCGACCGGCACCCGCCGTCCATGAAACTCAGCATGTTGAACCAGGCGGCCGCGATACTCGCCCCATCCAGGTTGGCACCTGCCGTTGCAGTGGTACTGGGGGCAGTCATTCCCCCACTTGCATCGCTTGGGGCGACCGCGTCTGCGCTGTCCGCCGGGGTCGCGTCGGAGGCTAGTCTCGGCCGCCAAAGCCCCGTGGACGATTCGCCACCGGCTTTCTTTCGCGCGCTCGGCGCGTCAGCAAGACCCTATGCTTTGGGCCCAGTTGGCGCTACCCTCGCTCGCGCCTGGGAGGAGAACCGCCATGGATGCTCAATCTTGTGCAGCGCCCACGCGGCCACTGGATCAAGCTTGGTTTGCCGACACGCTGGATGCTGCCGAAGTGGACCTGGGCCGAACGCTGCGGCCCGCCGACGCGGAGACGGACGTCACGCTGGCCGGGCCCGTCGCAGGCCAGCCGTCCAGCCCGGGACCCACCTTGCCGCGCCTGACCTGGACCGACGCGACCGCGCCCGGCGACCCGAGTGTGCCCCTGCCTGACCCGTCGGCCGAGTTCACGCTGGTGTCCCTGCTCGGCGAGGGCGGCATGGGCCGGGTGCACTTGGCGCGGCAGCGGTCGCTGCGCCGCGAGGTGGCCCTCAAAACCTGCAAACCCTCCGCGAATTCGCCTGCCGCCCTGCGGAATCTGCTTCACGAGGCGACCATCATGGGCCGGCTAGAGCATCCGGCCGTGGTGCCTGTGCATCTGCTGGGCGCGGATCGCGACGGCCGGCCGGCGCTGGTGATGAAGCGCATCGACGGCGTCAGTTGGGACAAGCTGCTGTTGCATCCAGAGCACGAGGCATTGGCGAGCCTGGGCGGGGATCCGCTAGAGGCCCACTTGCAGATCCTGTTGCGCATCTGCGAGGCCGTGGACTACGCCCACGACCGCCGCGTCCTGCACTTGGACATCAAACCCGACAACGTCTTGGTGGGGCGCTACGGCGAAGTGCACCTGGGCGATTGGGGCGTCGCCGTTGACCTGAACCAGGTCAGCGAGGCGAGCGCTGTGGTCGGGACGCCGATGTTCATGGCGCCCGAGATGCTGGATGGCCACCGCCAGCGCCTTGGACCGGCGGCCGATGTCTTCTTGCTGGGGGCGACCCTGCACCTCATCCTGACGGGCAAGGGCCGCCACCAGGGCCGCACGTTGCGCGAGGTGCTGAGCGCGGCAGCGCAGGTCGCGCCCTATTGCTATCCGCCCGAGGTTGCGCCGGCCTTGAGCCTCCTGGCCAATCGCGCCACGGCGGCCGATCCGGGCGAGCGACCCAGTGTTCGCGAATTTGCCATGAACCTCAAGGGTTTTCTGCGTAGTCGTGCCCTCGATGGCGTGGCAGCGACGGTGCGCTCGCGCATCGAACAACTGCAGGCGCTGGTGGACCAGGCCGCGGCGCTGGGCGAGGACGAGGCTGCGACAATGATTGGTGAATTTCACCGACTGGCCACCGAGGCGGGGTTTGGCTTGCAGCAGGTGCGCGGTCTGCGGCCGGACGATCGCGAACTGGATCGCGCCGCTCAATCCCTGGACGAACTGCTGGTCGACTTTGCGCTGGCGCAAGGCAACCTGGCCGAGGCTGAGACTCGCTATCGGGACCTGAAGCACGCTGCGCCCCAGTTGGCCGAGCGCATCCAGGCGCTCCGTTTGCGGCAAGCCGAAGCGGCCAAGCGGCGCGCCGAACTGGATGCCATGGCCGCTGCGCAAGACCCGTACGCCGCAGTAGGGCAGCGATTGCTGGTGTTCGGGCCGCTGTTGGCGTTTGGCAGCCTGATTTGGTGGCTGGCGCGCAGCCAGGAATTCGCCACCGCGGGCCGCTTCTTGGTCGCCGTCGCGGCCGCGCTGACCACGGCCATGGCGGTGGCGACGGTTGCGCTGTGGAAGCGGGTGCGCACCGACGTCAACCGGACCATGCTGTGGGCGGCGCTGATGACGCTGGCCCTGGTGACCGTGCACCGGGCGCTGGCAGTCCATGCTGGAAACCTGAATGTGCCGGTGGTGCTGCGCGACGACGCGCTGCTGTTCGCCTGCTCGGCGCTGGTCCACTGGAAGCAAGGCTGGCCGGCGCTGACGGCAGGGAGTGTGGCGGCGGCGACCGCGGTGCTGATGGTGGCCCTGCCGGACCAGGCGCTGGCGATCTTCGCGCCCCTGGCGGTGGTGTACCTGGCGATTCTTGTGGTGGTGCCGCTGGTGGTGCGCCGCCCGGCCCGCGAGACGCGCAGCCCTACAGCCTGACCGATGTTCTTCGAATTCCGGCAGCTTGTGTAGGACTACAATGTGTAGGACTACAATGTGTAGGACTACAAACCCGATAGTCGCGTCGGGCTAGGGTCTCTGAATGGTTTGCAGTGCTAGGAGCCTGTCGGCAGAATGGGCGACACTACATGTCTATTTAGTTATACAGTATGATCTTATTGGGTGCCGCCAGTCTCCTAGCCTTGTTCGTTTGTCCAACTGGCCGAAAATCGCCCGAAGTGAATTCGTGCGATTTCAGTCAGTTGCCGCCGCGCAAGACGCGGCGCTAGGATTGTGCCGGGATTATCCCGACACGCTCCTAGAACACCAATCACAAATCTCCGAGGGTCAGAGCAACGAGACTACTCGCTCACGAAAACTCGTTGATGCTCAGTGGGTCGCAGGCGGGCCCAAAGAACCAGGCACAGCCGCGACCCGCCACGACGTTTGCCCCCAGGACTGGGTTTCTGATCGGTGCTCTAGCCTTTTCACAGCCGATCTGCCCGAATCGGACCGAAAACTCAGGCAATTCTTCGGACCCGAACCGGGTCCCCGCCTGATTGTTGGCAGCTGCATACCGGGCCAGAGAAACCCCACAGGCGCGAATCAGGTGGGGTGCATATCCGTCGGCGAAGGGGGCGCGCCGCGCCGCTCACCGCACACGCCGCTCACCCCACACGCCGCTCACCGCACACGCCGCTCACCGCACGCAACGCACCCGCGCCTGCGTCAATGCGTCTTGATTGCGCGTGCGGACATGGACGAAGTCGACCGTCCAAGGCGAGCCGCTCGTAGCCGATGGTGTGGCGGTCCAGTACGCCGTTGGTGCGGTCGAGCTCCCGGCCGCAAAGGCCGCGTCCATGTGGTCGATGGCCTGCGCGTCCAAGACAGTGACGAGTTCGCCCAACTTGGGCAAACGCCACCCCCTTGCCGGGCAGCAAACTTGCATTCTTGGCGCAGTGTTGGTCGGCCGCGGCCCAGTCCATGGGCGCCGCAGCGGGCGTCCGCTGCCAGCGCAGCCCGGTCACGTGGTCCACGACTTGCAGGCCACCGCTAGCGGGACGCAGCGACCGCCGGTGCATTGGCTGCTGCGGCAATCATGGCTTTTGAAGAGGCGCGCGCGCAGACCACGTCGACGTCGCACTCGATGCGCTGGAGGGGCTTGCAGTCGCCAGAGACGCACACGGCCGCACCGCAGTCGCCGTTGCCGACGCACGCGCTTGTGCAAAGCCCTTGGTAGCACACGCTGGATGCGCAGTCGTCCGGCGTGCTGCAGTTGGCGAAGTACTTGTTGCGCGGCGACGCCGGGTGGCAGGCCACGGCCACAAGGATCAGCGCGAGCGGGGCCCATCGCTGCAGCGACCGGTCGCGGCCGGACATTGGCGAACGCGAGCCACCGCGAGCGGCGAGCCCGAATGCCCCTTGCCGGTTGGCTTGCCAAATTTCTGGCATCTGCCACCAATCCTTGCGCCTTACCCTCCGCGAGCGCAGCTGGGCCAAGGTCGCGCGTCAACTCGCCTTTATGGCGCAAGGTCGCCGTGCGGGCGCGGCAACCCGACCGCCCGATCGCTGGCCCGCCGTGTGGGATCGGCCCGGCGCATCCAAAGTCTGCAGGGCCGTCTGGCCGTGTTGGACGTTGACCGAGGCGAGATCCACACCTAGAATCCGCGTGTTTTGTGGCACCTGTGCGGCCACCCCGTCGTGTTTGTCGCGGCCGATCCGGTCAAAAAGGACTTTCGCATGAAGAAGACAACGGTGTTCGCCAGGTCCCTGCTTGGGACCCTGGCGCTGGTGGCGTGGGCTTGCGGCGCACCAGGCGGCGGCGGTGGCGGCGGCGGTACAGCGGCGACAGGCGGCGCGGCCGGCAGCCCTTGCGACGCCGCCACGCAGACGGTGGGCTGCTATGTTGCGGTATCTCCTGCACAACGCGTTCACTGCGGCGCCGATGGCAAGTGGGCGGTCGACGGCGCCTGCAACGCTGGCGACCTGTGCCAAGAGACCTGGCAAGGCAGCGTCAAGGTCACGTCTTGCGTCGCCAGCGGCCAGACCAACGACGTTGCGGCCGGCGATTCAAGCGGGACCGGTGACGACGCTGCAGCCGACACAGTCGCCGACGCGCCCAGCACCGACGTGGCGACCGGCCCGGTCTGCGGCGACGGCGCCTGCCAGGGCAACGAGACCGACGTCAGCTGCCCGGCCGACTGCCAAACCAAAGCGGTGTGCGGCAACGGCAAATGCGAAACCGGCGAGGCGCCCCAAACGTGCGGCAGCGACTGCAAACCCGACTGCCAGCCCAACTGCGCCGGCAAGCAATGCGGACCCGACAGTTGCGGCGGCCTGTGCGCACAGTGCGGCGAAGGCAAGGCCTGCACCGACGCGGGCCAGTGCGTGCCCATCGGTGCCATTTGCGGCAACGGCAAGTGCGAAGGCGGCGAAAACTATACCTCTTGCCCGGCCGATTGCCCGTGCGAGCCGCAGTGCGTGGGCAAGAAGTGCGGCCCCGACGGCTGCGGCAACACCTGTGGCAGTTGCGACAGCGCGACCACCTGCAGCAGCACCGGCCAGTGCGTGCCCAAGGCTGCCAGCTGCGGCAACGGCACCTGTGAGTCGGGCGAGAGCTACGCCAGTTGCCCGAACGACTGCCCCTGCGTGCCGCAGTGCGCCGGCAAAAAGTGCGGGCCCGACGGCTGCGGCACCACCTGCGGCACCTGTGACTCGGCCAGCACGTGCAGCAGCGCCGGCCTGTGCGAACCCAAAGCGTCGCTGTGCGGCAACGGCACGTGCGACAGCGGCGAGACCACCACCACCTGCCCGAACGATTGCTCCGGAAACCCCAGCAGCTGCGTGGGCCATTGCCAGGCCCAGGCGCCGGGCGGCTGCTGGTGCGACACCGCGTGCACCTCGTCCGGCGACTGCTGCAGCGACTACAAGGCGGTCTGCATGGGCACCTGCACGCCAACCTGTAGCGGCAAAAGCTGCGGAGCTACAGATGGTTGCGGCGGAACCTGCAGCGGCACTTGCCCGGCGGGCCAGGTGTGCTCAGTGAACAAGATCTGCGTCACGCCCAACACCGTATGCGGCAACGGCGTGTGTGAGACCGGCGAGACGGCCAGCAACTGCGCCAAAGACTGCGGAACCTCGGCCAAGACCTGCAAGGGCCTGTGCGGCAAGGCCGGCATCGGCGGCTGCTACTGCGACACGGTTTGCGCCAAGAATGGCGACTGCTGCCCGGACTACAACACCTACTGCGGGACCACGTCGTCTGTGTGCCCCAACGGCACGTGCGAAGCCGGCGAGACCGCGGCCAACTGCCCGGCCGACTGCAAGACGGGCTGCTTTGGCGACTTTACGCTGGGCAAGACCTTCTACACCTCCAACGACACCAAGCAGCTCGGCATGGCCTGCAACCCCACCGGCGCGCCCAAGAATTGCCCGGACGGCGACTGGATCGACTTTGGCGCCGCGGGCGACTGCATCTGCATCGTCTCGTGCGCCGCGTTGGGCTTGACCCTTGGGCAATCGTGCACGACGGACGGGGCATGGCAGTGCCAGGCCATCCAAGCTACCAACGCCAGCGCCAACGGCGGCCAGTTCTGCGTGCCGACCAAGTGGGGCCTTTGCCAGAAGTAGTCTCTGGCCTGCGGTCTGCCGCCTGGCGGTGTGATCCGGATCCGTTTGACGCGAATTCCACCTGATTCGCGGCTGTACGCCTTCTCTGACCCGGCCTGCAACGGACGAGAATCAGACGGGGACTCCGGTTCGGGCCCACAGCGATGCCCAAGTCGCCCGATCTGCAGCGAACGGAACCGCACGGCGTCGTTGCCAGAGCCTGGCGTTGCTGCTCGCCCTCGCCACCAAACCGCAGCTGGTCACGCCTTGACGCCCACGGAATCGCAAGAATATGCTCACATGCGATTGTAGCTCCGTCCTTGCGCACGGGGGCCGCGGCCACCGCTGTACTGGGACCCAGCCCATTCGGCCGGCCGGCATGGCTACGGCCAACGGAGAGACCCATGCCCACGGGAATCGGCAGTGCAGTGGCGGCAGTGGCGGTTGGGCTGGCCGTGGCCACGTCCCCAGCCTGGGCGTGGGAGCAGCATGGCGCGAGCCTTGGCGAATTTGGCCTGGCCAGTTCGCACGTCGCCTCTTTGCGCTCCAACGGGCAGTCGCCCGAGATCTTGAGTATTTACCTCATGTTAGGTCGATACCAGTGATGCGGAATCCCTCCAATTCGGCTCGAAAACTCCGACAGTTGCTCGGGCTCGATCCGGGATTCCTGCCTGATTCATGCGAGTTGCAGTATGGAACACAGAAGCCCTGCAGGGGGGAGTCAGACAGGGTTCGTGGGAGTCAGCCCGTACCGGGTTCGGCCACTGGCACGGCTCGCTCCTTTGCCGGCAGCCGCGGTCGTTGGGTTGGGGCGTTGCTGCTCGCCGCTTTGATCCCGGTCGCGCTGGTCGTGCACCCATGTCCAGCGGGCGCCACTCCACCGCCCGACGCCTCTGACCAACTGCAGAGCCAGCTGGAGGCCGAGTTCGCCATCATCGACGCCCAGTTGCGTGCCGGCCAGCACGCCGCGGCGCTGGTTCGCCTCGACCGGCTGCTCCAACGGCTGCGGGGACGGGTGCCTGCCGATGATCCGGCCCTGGCGGTGGCCCACGCCGCCGCGGCGCAGGCTTGCGCAGGGTTGCACAAGTGGGCCGAGGCCCGTGAGCACGGCAAGAAGGCGGTGGCCATCGCCGAGCGCGGCGAAGGGCCCAACCCCGCGAGCGCCATGATGGTTTCGGCCATCGTTGCAGCGGCAGCTCAGCAGTTGGCGGCCTACGACGAGGCGATCGACTGGTGGGAGCGCACGTTGGCTTGCGCCGTCCGTGGATCGCCCACGCCCGAGTTCCTGGTGGCGGTGTTCGACGCCATGCTCGATTGCGAGAAGCATCGCTCGATGAATTTGGCCAAGTTGCGCGCCATCCTCGATCGCAAGCAAGGGGTGCTTCGCTACTGGGCGTCCGCCCCGGCCGAGGCTTGGGCCAGCTGCTGGGTCGAACTCGCGGGCGTGGCGATGCTGGCGGATGACCTTGGGGCGGCCGAAAAGGACCTTGGCGAAGCCACCGCCGTGTTGGCCAAAGCAGCGGCGGGCCCAAGGCGCGACCGAGCCATGGCCCAGGTTCTGCGGTTTCGCGCCATGCTCGCGCGGGCCAACGCGGACTACCCCAAGGCTGAGCGCGACTTGCGCGAAGGGCTCGCCCTGCTCCACGCAACGGCCGCTACGGACTCGGCCGACTTCGTAGCGCTATCCTGCGAGTGGGCCACGGTGCTGCGACTCATGGGGCGGCTTGCCGATGCGGACCGCGCCCTGCACGCGGCCGGCGACGGGTTCACGGCCGAGCTGCGCGGCAGCGTCTTCGAACAGATCTTTCTCGACGAGAGCGCCACCCTAGCGCTCGTGCGCGGCGACTTGAAGGGTGCGGTCAAGGCGCGGCGGGCGTCGCTCGCGGTGACCAGCCACCTCGTGGGCGCGCACCACCTGATGGTGAGCGTGGCCCGCGCCGAGCTGGGCTGGCTGGAATTCCGCGCCGGCGACCGGGCCGTTGGCGAGCGCAATCTCCGGGCAGGCCTGGAAGGAATCGGTCAGTCGGCCGGCACCCGGCCCACGCTCGCGGCGCAACTGGTCGGACACCTATGCGAGGTCGAGCGGCTCACCGGCAAGGCGGCCGCGGCGATACCGCGCTGCCAGCAGGCGCTCGAGTGGTCGCGCGAGGCGTTTGGCAGTGATTCGGCGAACGCCGCGCCTGCGCGGTTGTCTCTGGCCAAAGCACAACTCAGCCTTGGGAAGAACGATAGCGCAGTCAGCGAGTTTCGTGCGTATGTCGCGCTGCAAGAGCGCCAAATCCAGCGCCTCTTGGCGGTCGGCAGCGAGGCGGACAAGCGGGCCTTTTTGGCCGAGGCCCGCGCCGACGTCGTCATGGCGCTGGCCCTCGCCCTGCAGCGCCTGCCCGGGCAGCCCGAAGTGGCCGAGCTGGCTGGCGAACTCGTGCTACAGCGCAAGGGGCGCTTGTTCGACGCCCAGCGCGACCAGGCCCGGCTCCTCCAAGGCAGCGTGACGCCCGAGGTCCGTGATCTTCAAGCCAAGTTACAGGTCTTGCGCAGTCGAACCGCCACGGCAGCGCTGGACGCACGCGGCGATCGCCAGGCCGTGCTGGCCATGGCCGAGGAAATCCGCGAAATCGAACGGAAGCTGGCCGATGCGCTGTTGCGCGGTGAGGGGGCGGCGCCGACCGCGACCTTGGCGGGTCTGCGCGCCGCGCTTCCAGAGCACTATGTGCTGATTGAGTATATGTTGTGGCGACCCTGGCAGGACGACCCCAACGGCGTGCTGGAGGGCATGGGCCCCCAGCGGCTGGCGGCGCTGACCGTCCAGCGCGGAGCGCCCACGCGGGCTGTCGACCTTGGACCGTGGCAGCCCGTGGCCGACTTGGTTCCCAGGTGGCGGGCTGCGCTCGCCGATCCACGACGCCAAGATGTAGACGCGCTGGGGCGCAAGCTGGATGCCCTGATCCTGGCGCCCCTGCGCGCGCAGCTGCCGGCCGATGCGACGCTGGTGGTCGCGCCCGACGCGGCCTTGCACTTGCTGCCGTTTGACGCCCTGGTCGGCGAAGATGGGCGCTACATGGTCGAGACACGCCCGATTCTGCGCGTGGCCGCCGGGCGCGAGCTGATCGAGAACGCGGTGCCGCGTCCGCCCAGGCAGCGGGCGGTGGTGCTGGCGAATCCCGACTTTGACGCCGCACTCCTGGGTTCGGGCGACGCTGCCCCGCGGCGGTCGAATGACGCGAACTCGCTGCAGTTTCGGCCCTTGCCGGGCGCAGAGGCCGAAGGTCGGGCGGTCGCGGCATTGCTGGCTGAGTCGCAGCTGTGGATCGGTCGCGCGGCCAGCGAGAGTGCGCTCAAGGCCGTCGTGGCCCCGCAAGTCCTGCATTTGGCGACCCACGGCTTCTTCTTGCCAAGCCAAGCGGAGGCGATGGGCCCGGCGACCACGCCCGAGAATCCGCTGCTCCAGTCGGGGTTGGCCTTGACCGGGAGCAACGCCAAGGCCCAGACGGGCGAAGACGGTCTGCTCACGGCGCTGGAAGCCAGCGGCCTCAACTTGGCCGGCACTCAGTTGGTGGTGCTCTCAGCCTGCGAAACGGGCGTGGGCAACCTGCAGTGGGGCGACGGCGTGCAGGGTCTGCAGCGTGCGTTTGGCCTGGCGGGCGCCCGCTCGGTGGTCATGTCGCTGTGGAAGGTGGACGACGAAGCTACACGCGATTTGATGACGGGCATGTATGCCCACCTGGTTGCGGGGCGCGGCGTGGCCGAGGCGCTGCGCACCGCCAAGCTGAATCTGGCCCATGGCCGGCCCGGATCTGCAGGCGTGGCGCGGTCGTCCGAGCCCCTGCTTCCCTCGGGCGACCAGGGACCAGAGCTCCGTTTGCGCCATCCGTATTTCTGGGCGGCCTTTCAAGCGACCGGAGATTGGCGGCCGGTGCCCGGTCTGGCGCGACCTTGAGCCCGGATCCCGCCAGCGTGGTTGCCAAAGACTCGGCTCGAGATGGCGATGGAGAGGAACCCAGCTGGAATCAAGCCTGTGGGGTTCCTTTGGCCCGGTCTGCAACCGGCCAGAATCACGGGTGGCCCACGTTGGGCGGCGATCTGGGCCAACCGGGCCCAAGGGCGGTGATCGCGCATCGCCCGCGGCTCGTTGACGCTGCGTCCGGTTTGGCAGATGCTTTTGCCTCTGGAGGAATTGATGAACAAGAAAGCGCAGACGCGGACCAAGTCGGGTGGGGGATGGCAAGAATGGGCGGTGCAGACGCTGCCGCTGGGACCGCGGGTGCTCCGCTGGAAGAACGCGGGCGAGGTGCAGCGGCGCCGCGACGAAATGCGCGCGCTGGGGCTGCCCGAGTTCAGGCAAGGTGCGGACATGCTGGCCGAGCTGCAGGAACTCGCCGGCTACTACGAGAAACTGTACCCCCACAACCAGCGAATTTGGCAGGCAGCCGGCGAGATGGCCGCCGCGCAAGTCGACGGTGCGGCCGCGGCGTTGGAACTGGTCGAGAGTTGGGGCTTCGTGCGCGGAAGCGACGGTCGCCTCCAGTTTCCCGACTGGTGGCAGCAGATGCCCTTGCCTACCGAGTACATGGACTACTACCAAGAGCGTCATCCCGACCACGAGCTGGAGTCGGTGGGCATTGAACCGCAGCGGTTTCATACGCTTGCGCGACTTGCCTCGGACATGGTGTGGATGGGCTACTACTTCGCCAAGGGCGCGCTGTTCCACGCTGGCGTGTCGCTCCTGACCAGCGAAGTCACCAATTCGGTCCAGGCGCTGGTCCGGCGCGTCGAAAAGCCGGCCTCGGGGCCGATGCCGGTGTGGGTCATCGGCATCTCGGAAGACGAGGTCGCCGCGCTCCGTCGCCCCGAATTCGCCGTCGTCGGCTTCAACCTCTATTTCTCGCCCGTAATGGAGAAATTCATCGCCAACGGTTCGGTCCGCGTGCTCGCGATGGGCGAGGACCTGTTTGGGCAGAAGCAGTTGGTCGACCCGCAGACCGGCGAGCCGGCGCAGCTTGAGGGCGGACAAGTCTATGTGTGTCGCACCAACGTCGCCGATGGGCTGCCAGTGCCAGACGAGTCGGGCCTTTGCATGACCAACGAGGTGCTGCACCACAATGACTACGCCTCGCAAGCGCAGATCGTCCGCGAGATGAACCGCGTCTCCAGGCGCGTCGAAGGCGGCGGACGTGGCTGGGTGGCTGGCGAGATGTTCCGCGTCCCCGAGTTCCCGCGCGTCATCTTGGGGCTGAACGGTCTTGTTGGCCCGGCCATCTGGGATGCGTGGGTCTCGCTGATCAACGGTGCGCTGTGCGTGGAAGAATTTCAGCGGCGCCACCAAGAGTGGCACGAAGAGGGCGTGAAACTCACGTTCACGGTGGTTCCCAGCGGCCTCAACTCTGCGCCGAGCGTCGTCCACCGCTGGGTGATGTGCCCGACCCAGATGCTGATCCGCGGCTATTGACGCCGGGGGCAGTTCCGCATTTGTGTGCAAAGCGGCGTTGGCCGTGGCCCGTAGCGGGACCGCTTGCCCCCGCCGGCAAACTCATGGCCGCAAACGCCGTCCCCCCGCCGCCGGGGTCGCAGCGCACCGACCGAAGCCAAGTCGGGCGCTCGGTCATCGCCGGCAACACGGCCTCGCACAGCCGTGTCTTGCCGATGCCTCCTGGGCCGACGACTTGGCGCAGCCGGGAACGCCCTTGCCGCAAGCAGCTATCGAATTCGCCGAGAATCTGTCCCGCCTCGCGCTGCCGGCCACGCAGAGGCACTTGGCGGCCCAGCAGCGCTCGGGCCGATGGTGCGCTGTCGAACTCGTCCAGCAGGCACAGACCGCTTGGGCGCCGCACGCCATCCAAGCGCGCGTCGAGCCGCGCCGAAGAACGCGACCATCGAGCCGTCGGCCAGCGGCGAAACCCGACCTCCCAACAGCTCCAGCTGCCGCGCGATCGCCGCCACGACCGGATCACTCTCGGCGACAGGCTGTGGTGGGGTCGTCTGCCCGTGGCGCTAGAACACCAATCACAAATCTCCGAGGTTCAGAGCAACGCGACCACTCGCTGACGAAAACTCGTGGATGCTCAGTGGGTCGCAAGCGGGCGCCCCAGAGCCCTGCACTGGCGCGACCCGCCGCGACGTTTGCCCCCAGGACTGGGTTTCTGATCGGTGCTCTAGCCATTTCATCGCCAGGAACGGCTCGCTGTGCTGTGTTTGGCCGTCGGCAGTGTGGGGGACGATCGCGGGACGGTTCAGGTCAGCGAGCACGCGGGCTTCGCGGGCAAACCGGTCCACTCGGTCGGGTTCGCTCTGGCGCAGGACTTTGACCGCAACCCACTGGCCGGTGGCTGTGCCAAGGGCGCGAAAAAACGTACCCATCCAGCCCTGGCCCACGTAGCGGTCCAAGCGGAAGCGACGAGCGAGCAGGGTGCCGGGCTCTATGGGGGCAGTATCCCGCCCGGTGCACACGCTGTCCAGCATGGCCGGGCCTGCAACCGCCCGCGACTGCAAACCTGAGGCGCGGCGGCGCGACGAGGTGACCTTCGACCCAGGTCGGGTCCGCCCATGAAGCCGGACTTGAGGTACGCCTTCCACCCTTGCGGGTCGATGGCGGTCGGGATCAGGACCACCGGAATGGTCAACGTCTGGCCTGGGGCAAGGACCGGGCCGTAGATCGACCCCTGGCGACTTGAAGCGCTCGTAGGCGTCATCGATGCGCAGTTGTTCCGCCGGCAGCGCCGCGCCCGTCTGGTTGGCGACGGTAATTCGCAGGTGCGGCGGGTGGTACGGGGCCGCAGACGCGGCCGGGAGGACGACACAGGGAATGCATGTTCAGCAACTGGCCGAGCCTCTAGCCCTTGCTGTGCAGTGCGATCCTCGTGCCCAAGTTGTCGGCCAGCTGGGCGATCCGCGTGCCGCCAGGGACTTCCATGGGCCCCACCAGGACCGTGCCGCCGCCGCTCTTGACGGCCGCGATGGCCGCGTCGAGATCGGCCACCTCGATGTAGCTGAGCCACATGGACTTGGGCACTTGCGGCGGACGTTGGAAAAGGCCAACGAATTCGCGACCGCCCAGGCCGAGCAGGTGATAGTCGCCCAGGTGGTCCATCGGGTGGATGTGCTGGAGATCCCAGCCGAACAGTGCTTGGTAGAAGGCCACTGCACCCTTGGGGTCGTCGGTAAACAACTCGTTCCAGCCGAAGTCGCCCGGGATGGCGGGCGGAGGCACCAGATCGCCATTGGTTTCGGGCTGGAGCACGGCAAACGCCGCGCCCCACGGATCGGCGAGCACGGCAAAGGTGCCGACGGTTGGGATGGCCATCGGCGGGGTGTGGACGTGTGCGCCGCGCTTGCTAGCTTCGGCAATAGTTTCCGAGATATCGGTGACGGCCACGTAGCCGATCCATTGGCTGGGCGCGCCCATCGCCGCGGCTTCGGCCGGGAGCTGCATCAAGCCCGCCATGCCCTGGGTGCCGGTCCGGAAGATCGTATAGTCCATGCCTGGCATGGGCATTTTGTCCGCGGTCCAGCGGGCGACGGCCGCGTAGAAGGGTACAGACGCTGCCGGATCTCGGCTCATCAGTTCGTGCCAACAGAAGTAGCCATGCGAGGCGATGTGGGTCGACGCGGTCATCAAAGTCTCCAAATTGGGGGTGCACAGACGCCGCCGCCATCGTGCCCGTACCTCCGGTCCATTTCAAGTCGCGGGCAAGCCCTGGATGTCCGGAATGCCTGTAGTATTGGCTGGATAGACGAGAAGATCACCCCGGTTTGGTGGTCATTGGGCTTCCGTTCGAAGCGGCTCGAAGACTCCGGCTCTTGCTTGGGCCAGAACCGGCGTGCTTGTCATGGGGGCGTGAATGCACGGGATGTGTGGACTCGAGCTCATTGGAACCGCAGGTCGCTGTGCCGACATCGCGGCCGCCAGACCGCACCGTCCGGGCTTGGCGACCGCGCCAACGCAAATTTCAACCGAATTTCCGGCCAACGCGCCCGCACGGACTGCCACTCGCAACTGGCCAGGACCTGCTGTGACTCGGTCTTTGGGCGTCCCGGTCTGGCGCAGGGAGGTGCGGCCCAAGTCGCCGCTACCCGCGCCAGACCGTCGCGCTGCGGTCGCCGGGCCGAAGGAAGGTCTTGCTGGGTCTCGGGTTCCGGCGGCCCCGGCGAAGGCGGCCCTCCGTCGGGCCACCTCGCATTCGCGCTCGCATCGCTGACGCGGGGGCTCCCCGGCTGCGGGGTTAGCCCCTCTTTGGCGTTGCTCCAGGGCACAGGCGCTGTTACCGTGACGGCCGCGAGCAGCGCTTGGTCGAGGCCTGGGCCGAGTTGCATCAAGATGAACTACTCGCCGATTGGGAACTAGCGGTCAGCGGCGAGCAACCCTACAACATCGCTCCGCTGTGAGGCGCGCATGGACTGGGACGCCAAATCCGTAAAACCCTTGCCCAACTACCGCTTGCTGGTCGAACTGGAAGGCGGTCGGCGCGGCGAATTTGACTGCAAGCCGTACCTGGACTGCGGCGTCTTCCGCGAGTTGCGCGACGTGCACTACTTCAATCAAGTCGGAATCTTGTTCGGGGCGGTGACGTGGCCACACGAGCAGGATATTGCGCCGGAGACGCTTGTGGCGGAGATGCAGCCGGTCGAGGGCGGGTAGTTGTCGCAGGGTTCCCGCGCCGAACCTCGGTCATTCAGCACCTCGCGGCGGGAGCCAAATTCCGCTGCCCATGTCGCAAAATCCTGTGTACCTGCCTGCACTCCCGCCCATCCACCGCTTGCAGTTCAAGCACAGGCGGGGTGCAGGCACGTTACTGCGCCAGTTCGAATAGCCGCGCGACGAGGAGATGAAATGTGGTCGAAGGGTTGCCGTGCGGATCCCGGTTACTCGCGCGAGCTTGCAGCAATCGCTGCGCCCGGGTCTGCGCCGCCTTGACAGGCTGGCCCTCACCGTCCAACGCCTGGCGCCAATCCATGTCCAGGTAGGGATGGTCGTCGTGGTGATAGCTGGGTGCAAGCCTGACAGGACGCGCTGCGCCTCGTGGCGGTGGATGTGGGCCGTCTGGTCCTGGTACATCAGGATGCCCCAGAGCTCGAAGCAGGGATTGCTGATCGCCAGCTCAATGCGCTTGCCTGCGGCTGCATTGCACGCTTCTAGCCACGATTCGTGCTCGTCGCGGTCAAAGACGGCCCAGGTTTGCAGCGGCACAGTGGCTTGCTCGCGGCGGGGCAGCTTGGCGAGCTGTTCGTCGCGCATCTTCTCAGCCGCATCCACCACGGTGCGTGGAACGCCTTGTTGCCCGCTGACTTCAATCTGTTTCGCCGGGATCCGCAGGTGGCCGCTCAGGGCCGTCAATAGCCGCTCCTCGGTCTTGCCTTCGCAAGCGATGACCAGCATCGGCACCTGCGGCAACTGGCTGTCGCGCCGCTCGAGTCGGCCGACGGCTTGGGTCTGCGCGTCATGCCCGCACCGCCTTGGCCATCGCGCTCTTCAAGTCCCCAAGTACGGGCACGCCGCGAATGCGCCCCTGCTCGTGCGCCACCCGGAGGTTGTCGCGGCTGCGGACACCTTTGTAGTCTGAAGCATAGCGCAGTACCGACTGGCCGTGACGGTCCTTGTCGATCAGACCTACCTCGTCGCTGCGCAGACGGCTCAACGCTGCGCGATCGTGCGCGGTGAACAGCAGTTGCGCGCCGTGTGGGTTGGTTTCGGGCGACAGGAACAGGTCGATGAGGGCCCCGGCAAGTTCGGGCTGCAGGCCGGCGTGGAACTCGTCGGCTATGAGCAGGGAGCCTGAGCGAAGTGCGGACAATATCTCCGAAATCCGTGAGAGTAGCCTGTGCGTGCCAGCGCTCTCCATTGTTGGTGGCGCCGTCCAACCATCCATGGAGTCTGTACCGTGCACGAAGTGGACGACCACGCGCCCCTTTGCGGCCGGTTCCACGTCTGGCCGAAAGTCCAACACCGTTTCGTACTCCTCTGCACGGAGTTGCTGCACATCGGCCTCCACGATGCCTGTGTCGGCGAAGCGTAGGAGTTCGATGAGCGTGGGTCGAAGGCCAGCAGAAAGCAGTGGCGCGTCCTCAAGAAAGATGGGAGCCGTGCCAAGAAAGACCGGACCACTGCTGGCCACGCCTTGCGTAATCGCCTCGAACACTGGCAGCAGATCCGCATGGTTGAACTGTGCCGCCGCCGATAGAAACAGGCAATTCGGCCGCGTCGCCTGCGCGATCTCCTTGCGGCTTCCCTTCAAGTTCGGGCCAAAATACCAAGGATCTGCCCTGGCATGGTCGCGGTGGTACAGAAGCTGTGGCCGGTTCTGGGCCCAGCGGTAGAGCCACTCCTCGCAAAACCCCGAGGCATCCTGACGGTAGCCGAACTGAAAGCGCACCTCCTCGCCGTTGACGAACTCCAACTCGAAGTACGAGGGCGGGGAATCCTTGCCCTTGCGCATCATCCACGGGTGCCACGGCACGGGCTGGTCGGGCTGCAGCTTGGTGAAGGAGTGCTCCACGCTCGATCGCAGCGCCGACAGCGCCGTCAGCAAATTCGATTTGCCCGAGGCATTCGCGCCCCAGAGGCCAACCACCGGCAGCAGGCCGTGCTTGGCGTGCCGCGTCGGCAGGGAGTAGCCGGGCGCCTCTTTGCGTGCCGTCGCGACAAAGGTCAGGTCGGTGCGGGCGCGGAAGGAGAGAACGTTTTCGACCGAGAAGCGAATCAGCATGGCGCGTACCTTTGGCCGAAGTGAAATCCGGGCCAGGTTTTGACCAGGATCGGGCGGAATCTAGCCCGAAATTAGTCGCGGCGCAAGGCGTACCGTAGGGGCCGTCGCCGTGACCAGTAGGATCTCGCGGTTGGCCTCGGTCAAACACTTGCCTTGCCGGCTGGCAACTACAGAACTCCGCAGCGCTCAGGCGGGCCGCATGGACAGCAGCACAGGTTGTGCGCGGACTTGACAAGATCCTGATAGGCAATGGAAAACTGGCCCTTTGGCAGACGGGCCTCCCGAACGCGACGGTATTTGCGGAGTTTCACGGATCGCCTCAGAACGAAGCATGCCCGGCCAGCTCAGCCCGGCGATGCCGCAGCTGCCTTGGCATCGTATGGAAACGGCAAGGCAGCGTCAGCAGCTGGTTGCCGTGCTGGGTGGGTCGCAATTGGGCGTCCCGGTCTGGCGAAGAGGGTTTCGGGCGGTGGTCGCGGCTGCCTGCGCCAGACCGTCGCGCTGCGGTCGCCGGGCCGAAGGAAGGTCTTGCTGGGTCTGAGGTTCCGGCGGCCCCGGCGAAGGCGGCCCTCCGTCGGGCCACCTCGCATTCGCGCTCGCATCGCTGACGCGGGGGCCGGACTTTGGCTCAGGGCAACTGGCGAATGGCCATTTCGCTCATGAAGAGCTCGACGTCACCGTCCCACCCAACCACCCCCGAGAAGGAGAATGCCCACAGCAATCCTGCCGTCGGGTCGAAACAGACCGCCATGGACCCGACGCTCCTGGGTCCACGCACCAAATCCGTCCACTCCCGATCGTGCGTCTTGTACCCCGCCACCCACGCTCGTGTTGGACACGGGGGTGGAATTTCCTCTGCGAATTCGTGCAACCGACCCGTGGCCGGTCGGCCTGCGAATCGGAGCGCACTTGGCCTGCGCCGCCATGGCTCCGGCTCCACGCTGCAGGATGCAGGCGTTTCGTGGTTAGGGCCTGCCCATGGGCAGCGCGCCGATGCCTGGACAAATTCCAGTTCGGTCGTGGGTACGTCATGCGCAAATCGCAGGCCCGTGCTGGTTATGATCGCGATGGCGTTGTGGTCGAACGGCCACGGTGTTGGCGCAAGGTCGACGGCCGCACGCCCTTTGTCGCGACGCTGCGCGGGACGGCGTACAGCCCCGACGGCCGGCGCACCGCACGAGATCATGGCAACGCAACCGCTCGTGAACAACCTGGCTACGCGAAAAGTACAGGCACCTGCGGCCGTCTCTAGCGTCGCGGTTGGCCAAGATTCCACACTCTGGACGTCCAACACCCATACCCTGTCAGCCAGACAGACTGCTGGCGGTCCCGTCGGACGCTCGGCCCAGCTCGCGGCTGGCGCAAGCAACGCAAGGCAGGCGAACAAAAGCATTGGGAAATTTCCTCGCCGCATTCTGAGCCCTGCCGGCGTATCGCTGCCGCACCGCAACCATCTCATGCGGGGCGTGGTCGCTCTTTACCGAGCACACCGCCTCTCAGGCAGATTATGCGGCCGCTTCGTCGCACCGGCAACGTCGCCTTGAGTCGACGTCGGACCTGTCCGCTCGTTCCGCGCGCCAAAATTCATTGACCTGTTGGCGATTCCTCTGCACGCCGGCCTGTGGCGCAACGAGGCGCCGCAGAGTCCGTCGGAGTGTTCCCAATGCCGACTATTCCCATGTTCTACGGCATCATCATCCGGCTCTACTCTCTGGACAACCAGCACCACAACCTGCCGCACATCCACGCCAGGTACGCTGAGTACGAAGCTTCGATCGGCCTCGCGGATGGCAGATTCTGGGCGGCGAACCGCCGCGCAAGCAGCTCCGCCTGGTGCAGGCCTGGATCGAGTTGCACCGCGATGAACTGGTCGCCGATTGGGAGCTGGCGGTCAGCGGCGAGCAACCCTACAAGATCGCTCCGCTGTGAGGCGCGCATGGACTGGGACGTCAAATCCGTAAGACCCTTGCCGAACTACTGCCTGCTGGTTGAACTGGAAAGCGGTCGGCGCGGCGAGTTCGACTGCAAGCCCTACCTGGACTTCGGCGTCTTCCGCGAGCTGCGCGACGTGCACTACTTCAACCAGGTTGGAATCTTGTTCGGGGCGGTGACGTGGCCACACGAGCAGGATATTGCGCCGGAAACGCTCGTCGCCGAGCTGCGGCTGGTCGAGGGCGGGTAGCTATCGCAGGGTTCCCGCGCCGAACCTCAGTCATCCAGAACCTCGCGGCGGGAGCCAAATTCCGCTGCCCCCGCCGCAAGATCCTGTGTATCGGTCCGGGCCCAGATTTACGCGCGTAAATCCCCGCACCGGCCCCTTGGCCCCGCCGCCCGCTCCCAGCAACTACTTCACCCGCCGAAAAACGCTAACGCAGTTCGTAACCCCCGACCCACCGACATTGAACGTCACGCCCACCTTCGGCACCTTCTTGGTCGGCGTCAAGCCAATCGGCTCTTCCATCAGCTGCTTGTACACCAGCGCGTGCATCGACGCGCCCGTGGCACCGACCGCCCCAATTTGGCCAACGAAGTGGCGCCCCTTGGCCTTCAACCCGCCCGACAGATCGATGCACACCTGCTCGTCGTCCGGCCCAAAGCGCCCGGCCACATAGTCCTGGCCCGCCTTGCCATCCGGCGAGAAGCCCAGCCTCTCTGTGGTCAGCAGCTGGTTGCCGTGCTGGGTGGGTCGCAAGTGGGCGTCCCGGTCTGGCGAAGAGAGGTGCCTGCGAAGTCGTGGTTACTTGCGCCAGACCGTCGCGCTGCGGTCGCCGGGCCGAAGGAAGCTCTTGAAGGGTCTGAGGTTCTTGCGGCCCCGGCGAAGGCGGCCCTCCCTCGGGCCACCTCGCATTCGCGCTCGCATCGCTGACGCGGGGGCACATGCCCGACTTACTCTGGTGCAAGCCGACAAGACTGCGCGAGTTCGCGCCGCCGCCACCCGCAACCGTGCCGACACGGACTCTGGCGAGACATGCTCGCCTTCCGGCCAAGCGAGCGTCCCATAGGCGACGCCAACCCGGGGAAAATACTGCGGCTCACGCAGCCGAGCGAACGCCGGGTAGCAAAGCAACCAGCTCAGGTCCAGCGTGCCGCTCCGCCCATCGGCCAGCGTGACCGCCACGGTGTGATCCCCCAGCGCCTGCACAGCCACCACGTCGGGCTTGGGCAATCGGAGGCTACGCTCCTCCGGATGTCGGCGCGCATCCTTGGCGAGCTTCGCCTTCTCCTTCCGTGGCTTCGCCGGATGAGGCCTTCACCCCCGCCGCGTTCACGCAGACACATCAACCCGGTCTCGATCGATGCGGTTCTCGTACAAGTCCGCGATTGGAAAACACAGCTCGTAGTCGCCCCAAACCAAGTCGCCGTACTCGATGCGGAAGCGGCTGAACTGCTCCGGCTCCAGCCACGCCCGAATGGCGGGGTGCCCGTGCTCCGCAAGAAACGGCCCGAAGTCGACCAGTTGGACCTTGCCGTCGCTGAACGTCAGCCGCAGCCGGTGGGGTCCTACCTGAGCCGCCTCTGCGATGCTGACCGTATTCATCGGATCCTCCTCGAGATGTGCTCAGGAGCGAACGTCTTGTGCAGCACGAAGAAGTCGATCCAGCGCTGCACGATCTCGTCGGCCCGTGCGGTCACCAGGTCGCGGAAATCGGCCATTTCGGACGGAGCGAGCGGTTCTTTGCCGCGAACTCCGGTGAAGCGGACCTCTCGGAGTTGGCCCTCGACGTAGATCAACTCGGCCCTGCTTTCACGACCTTCGCGCTTGCCGTGCACATGGACGGGCTCGCGCTCATTCGCGTAGAAAAGCACGATAAGTCCAAGGTAATCGTACAGTTTAGGCACCGATTGGGGCTCCCACGATACTCTCTCTGCCGCTCATCTGGGCGGCTCGGCCGCCCGAGCACCCCTATTGGAGCGTACGCCCGACCGCCGCGCCGATCAACGAGGGATTTCGACGCCTACTGCCCTTGCCGTTGTCGGGCAGGCCCAGGATGTCGGCCGCGGTCTGCGGGCCGTTTTGCACGTGCGCCAGGGAGTTGTGGCTGACATTGCGGTGGCACAGCGCCGCCACGTGGGGCGCTTGATCGCGCCGCCCGTAGTCGGTGATCCGCAGTGTGCCCTTGTTCGTGCGCTCCAAATGCTTGGCTCGCTCAGGTCAAGCGTACTCTCACGTTGGCTGTGACCCAGAGCCCACCCGGTCCAATTTGAGTCACCGCCCGGAGGTCAACGAGCTCTGGCGTAGACACCACTACATGCGCGGCCCGGAAGCGGTAGCGAAGGTGGCCCGACCAGATCCGCGAGAGCGCGTCCGCAATGGCTGAACTGTCCGCCACGTGTCCCTTTGCCTCGCCGAGGATGAGCCACTCGCCGGTGCGGGCCATTCGTACCGTCATGTCCTGCCACAGTCCCGGCTCACAGTCAGAATACGTAGGGTCACCGAGAAAGACGTCGGCGTCGATCTCCATGCCGAGCAGGTCATCTCCGTGGCTAGCAGGCCCAGACGCACAGATCTCGGCCAAAACGGCTTCGAAGTCCTGTTGACTGACCATCCGAGCGTCCTTGTCCATCGGCGCACACCACCTGACACGCAGGCTCCTCTGCGGCCATCGTCCCGCCTCGCGGCGCCAAGACACTTCGCGAGCACACCCGCGTCGTCCGCGGACAGCTTCTCTACGGTATTGCCCGAATGTCAGCGCAAGCCGTCCCGCTTGTCGCCTACTTCACCCGCCGCAAAACCGTAACGCAGTTGGTCACCCCCGACCCACCGACATTAAACGTCACGCCCACCTTCGGCACCTTCTTGGTCGGCTTGAGCCCAATCGGTTCTTCCATCAGCTGCTTGTACACCAGCGCGTGCATCGACGCGCCCGTGGCGCCGACCGGATGCCCCTTGGCCTTCAGCCCGCCCGACAGGTTGATGCACACCTGCTCGTCGTCCGGCCCAAAGCGCCCGGCCACGTAGTCCTGGCCCGCCTTGCCGTCGGCCGAGAAGCCCAGCGCTTCCGTCGTCAGCAGCTGGTTGATGGTAAAACAGTCGTGCACTTCGGCGATGTCGACGTCCTTGGCCGTGACGCCCGCCTCGGCAAACGCCTTGCGCACCGCGTCTTTGCCGGCCTGCAGCTCCCACTTGACCGCCCGCTGCGACAGCGGCAGGTGCTCCTCGCTGTGGCCGATGCCGGCGATCTCCACCACCTTGTCGCGCGTCTTCATGGCGTTTTCGGTCGAGGTCAGCACCACCGCCGCCGCGCCGTCGGTCACCAGCGAGCAGTCGTGCAGGCGCAGCGGAGCTGCCACCATCATGTTGCTGCCTTTGCCGCTGTCCGGCAGGCCCAGGATGTCGGCCGCGGTCTGCGGGCCGTTCTGCACGTGCGCCAGGGGGTTGTGGCTGGCGTTCTTGTAGCACAGCGCCGCCACGTGGGCCGCCTGCTCGCGCCACTCTTGGTCGCTGAGGCCATAGTGGGCGATGTAAGCCTTGGCCAGCTCGGCAAAAAGCCCGGGGAAGGTCGCGCCCTTGCCGCCCTCTTCGGGCCAGTACGAGCAGGTCGCCAGCGCGGTGGTCATGGACGGCGTGTCCAGCAGGTTCATCTTCTCCACGCCCACCACCAGCACGTTCTTGAACCGCCCGGATTCAATGGCGTACATCGCGTCGTAGATGGCCACGGAGCCCGACGCGCAGGCCGCCTCGGTGCGGGTCATGGGCTTGAAGCGCAGGGCCGGGTCGATCATCACGCCGATGGGGGCGATGTGCTCTTGGTTGACGAAGCGCGACGGGGCGCAGGCGCCGATCCACACGCCGTCGATGTCTTCGGCCTTCAGGCCCGCGTCGGCGATGGCGCCGCGCCCGGCTTCGATGATCAGGTCGTAGAAGGTCTTCTGGTCCACCTTCTGCTTGAACGAGATGCGGTCCTTGACCTCGACGAGGGACCCGAACTTGGTGTTGTAGGCGCCGATAATGCTGACTTTGCTCATGATGTGTCTCCCGATTCGTTTCGTCTTGCGCTCTGCCTTGCCCACCGGTTCCAGATCCGGACTTTCAAAGTAATTCCAAATTATTAGAGAATAACAGGCGAAAGACCTGTTTTCGATTGCAGAAGCATGCGATGGTCGCCGCCTCGTGCGGAC
>JBBISH010000043.1:0-44514 GCA_037441385.1 Myxococcales bacterium | reverse complement strand
GGGATGCGCTGGTCGATCGCCGGCGCGGCACAAATGGCGAGGCTGCGAGCCGACTTATTCAACGGCCGCTGGGAGCGGCGCACTCGGGAAATCATGGCGGCTTGACCCGGTTTTCGGAACCGCGCCCGTGTCGATCCTGCGGCGGCCGATCCTTTCGCCCCACGGGCCACCGGGCTATGCTGCCGCCATGGACTTTGCCACCCCCCAGCAGATCATCGCGCGGCAGGCCGAGATGCTTGCCAACCGCGTCGCCAAGAACTACCACAAGCTCGCGCCGGCCTTCCGGCAGCAGCAGATCGACTGCTTCCGGCTCTACGATCGCGACATCCCCGAGATCCGCGCGGTGGTGGACCACTACGCCGGCCACCTGGTGGTCGCGGAATTTACCCGCACCCAGACCGCCGAGTTGCCCGGTTGGCTTGAGGCGATGGCCCAAGCGGTGGGGCAAAAACTTGGGATTCCGCCTGAGCAAATCCACACGCGCCAGCGGCGGACCCGGCCCGAGGCGGGCTCGCGCTACCGCCGCCTGGACACCACCGGCAAGCGGCTGGCCGTTCGCGAGCGCGATCTGCAATTCCTGGTGAACCTGGACGACTTTTTGGATACCGGGCTGTTCTCGGATCACCGCGACACCCGCAAGATCGTGCGCGGCAGCTGCGCCGGCGACGACGTGCTGAACCTGTTCTGCTACACCGGGGCCTTCACCGTGGCCGCGGCGGTCGGCGGGGCGCGCAGCTCGGATTCTGTAGATGTCTCAGGCCCGTACCTGGACTGGCTGGCCGACAACCTGCGCCTGAACGGTCAGGATCTGGGGCCGCACCGCCGCCACCAGATCGAGGCCGACGCCTTCTTGGAGTGGGCCGAAAAGCAGGGCAAGACCTGGGATTTGGCGATCGTCGATCCGCCGTCGTTCTCGCAGCGCCGCACCGGCAGCGACTGGGATGTGCAGCGGGACCACGCCGACTTGTTGCGTAGGGTCTTGGCCAGGCTGCGTCCGGGTGGCGTGCTGTGGTTTTCGACCAATCACCAGCAGTTCCAGCCTAATTTCGACGACCTGCCCGCTGTCGTCGAGGACTGGACCGCCCGCAGCATCCCGCCCGACTTCCGCAACCGCGCCGTCCACCGGCTGTGGCGGCTGCAGGTGCCGGTTGAGTAGACGGAGGGCCCAAATGCCAAGGAGCTGCCTGCTGTTCCCCGTGCTCGTCGCCGTGCTGGGCTGCTCCAGCACCGCCGGCGGCGCCAGCCTGACCACCACCGGCACGCTGGCGGACGGCCAGGGCACGCTCGACGGGACTGGCGACGGCGACAGCGCGCAAGCCGGCGACACCTGGGTCAATCCGGGCTATGTCCCGCTGTCGACCTCGGTCACCGGCAATTGGATGCGCCGCGCCATTGGCAATTGCATCGACTTCGAAGAGTGGCTGCAGTTCCTTTTGCCCGACGGCCTGACCTACACCGTGGTGGACCGCAACGCCTGCGAGGCCCACTCCGTCAGCAAAGTCGTGGGTAACCTCAAGGTGTTGCCTGCTCAGGTCCTGTGGATGGAGTACCAGGACAAGGCCGCCTACCACCTGTGGCAGCGCACCGCGGCGGTAGTCGAGAATTACAGCAGCGCCGGCGCGACCGACATGCAACCCAGCTACAAGCTTGGCAAGCGCGCCCTGACGGTCATGGCTCTGGCCCGCAAGGTCCCCGGCGGCCCCTTCTTCCGCACCGACAGCGACGAGACCGCGGCCGACAAGACCGCGCCCGTTCACACGATCTCGGTCACGGCGGTGCAGGTCGACGTGCAGCCGCCGCCCGAGAAGGTCAAAGCTGGCGACGCGTGCCAACTGAGTGTGACGATCGCGGCCTCGTGGGACCCGGGCGCGAGCAAACCGTACCAAAGTGCCAGCGAGAATCTGCAGTTGCCGTGCCACTACGGCAAGGCCGCTGGCACCGGCTGGCTGCAGGTCACCGCGGACGGCTACGAGCAGAGCACCGCCGACAGCAGCTGGACCAAGCTGTTCGAGCAGAAGGGCTGGTGGAAGAAATACCCTTCGCCGGTCAATCAGTTGCTGTACGACAGCTTCCGCCCGGCGCTGGTGCAGCCGCCGGGGCAGCCGGGCGTGCTGGTGATGGCGGCGAGCTTTGGCTGGTACGCGGAATTCTTGAACGATCCGCCGGTTTCGGTGCCGTAGCCGCCGTCACTTCGCCGGCTGCTCTGTCAAGGCTGCAATGTTGTCCAGGGGCAGGCGCGCTTGCCCCAGATCGTAGACCTGCACCTGGACTGCTGGGTGGGCAGGCGGCGGCGCGGCCAGGGCTTGCCGGAGCAGCCGATTGGCCAGCCGCGTCACGGGCTCGTGGGCGTTCAAGGCCGCCCGCTTCAGCGCCAGCAGCAGATCGTCGTCCAGGTCCAGGGTGGTGCGGGGCATGGCTGCCTCAACTGCGCCAACCGACGCTTCATGATGCTACGGATGCGATGCGGTGAGGTCAAAGGCGGGTCCGTCGGCTACTTCACGCCGCACCCCTGCCTTACCGTTTGCCTACTATACTCAGGGAGTGGCGGCACCGGCCCCTGGAGTTGGTTAGTCTTGACCCGTCTTAAGGTAGTTGCCTAGAATCACGCAGGTATCAGCGACGCGAGGGGGTGGCCCGGCCGCTGAAGCAGCGGGCTATCATGACGCCGTCCTTCTCCAAGGACGGCTAGGTTGAGGGCGCGATAGTGCTGGGCAATTCAGTGCTTCCCCGTTGACACGTACCCACGATGAAGTGAACCCAGACGTCGGCGTAGGCCGACGGCGCCATGATAGCCCGCCCTTTCAAGGGCCGGGTTTCTATTGAAGATCAGGGGCTTGTCAATTCCGTGCACGAGGTGGAAGGCAGTTTGGTCGGCCCCCACGGGCGCCATGGAGTTCCGTAGTAGGCACCTGGAAAGGCACGCCGCACCCCTACTTCACCCCCCAATCCAAAATCACCTTACCCGACTGGCCGCTGCCCATCGCCTCGAACCCCAAGCGGAAATCGTCGATCGGGAAGCGGTGGGTGATGATCGGCGCGATGTTCAGGCCGCCCTGGATCATCGCCGCCATCTTGTACCAGGTCTCGAACATCTCGCGGCCGTAGATGCCCTTGAGGAACAAGCCTTTGAAGATGACCTTGCTCCAGTCGATGCCGGCGTCGTCGGGCAGGATGCCCAACAGCGCGATGCGGCCGCCATTGGCCATGGTGCTGACCATGTCGCGGAAGGCCGAGGCGTTGCCGCTCATCTCCAAGCCCACGTCGAAGCCCTCGGTCATGCCCAGTTCGTGCATGACATCGCTCAGCTTTTCGCGCGAGACGTCCACGGCGCGGGTCGCGCCCATCTTCCTGGCCAGGTCCAGGCGGTAGGCGTTCACGTCGGTAATCACCACGTTGCGCGCGCCCACGTACTTGCTGATGGCCGCCGCCATGATGCCGATCGGGCCGGCGCCGGTGATCAGCACGTCTTCGCCCACCATGTCGAACGACAGCGCAGTGTGGGTGGCGTTGCCGTAAGGGTCGAAGATGCTGGCCAATTCGTCCGAGATGCCGTCGGGCACCTTGAACAGGTTGAAGGCCGGCAGGCTCAGGTACTCGGCGAACGAGCCGGGCCGGTTGACGCCGACGCCCTGGGTGTTGGGGCACAAATGCCGCTTGCCGGCCCGGCAATTGCGGCAGTGGCCGCAGACGATGTGGCCCTCGCCCGACACGCGGTCGCCGACCTTGTAGCCCTCGACCTCGTCGCCGACCTTCTCGATGACCCCCACGTACTCGTGGCCGACGTGCATCGGCACCGGGATGGTGCGCTGGCTCCAGGCGTCCCAGTTCCAGATGTGCATGTCGGTGCCGCAGATGGCCGACTTGTGGATGCGGATCAGCACGTCGTTGGGGCCGATACTGGGGATCGGCACGTCCTGCATCTCCAGGCCGGGGGCTCGCTGGGTTTTGACTAGTGCTTTCATGGTATTTCTCCCTGCCCGCGGGCTAATGCCCGACCAGCGACCCCATCAATTCCGCAAAGAAGTCATTGCCCTTGTCGTCGACCACAATGAACGCCGGGAAGTCCTTGACCTCGATCTTCCACACCGCCTCCATGCCCAGCTCGGGGTACTCCAGCACCTCGACCTTGGTGATGCAGTCCTGCGCCAGCCGCGCCGCCGGGCCGCCGATCGAGCCGAGGTAGAAGCCGCCGTACGTCTTGCACGCGTCCGTGACGGCCTTGCTGCGGTTGCCCTTGGCCAGCATGACCATCGAGCCGCCGGCGGCCTGGAAGTCCGCGACGTAGCTGTCCATTCGCCCGGCGGTGGTCGGCCCGAACGAGCCCGAGGCCATGCCGGTGGGCGTCTTGGCCGGGCCGGCGTAGTAGACCGCGTGATCCTTGAGGTATTGCGGCATGCCCTGGCCGGCGTCCAGGCGCTCCTTCAGCTTGGCGTGGGCGATGTCGCGCGCCACCACCAGCGGCCCAGTGAGCGACAGGCGGGTCTTGATGGGGTACTCGCTGAGTTGCTTGCAGATCTCTGCCATCGGCCGGTTCAGATCGACCTTGACGTAGTGGTCGGCCGGCATCTCGCCCTTGAGCTCGGGCAGGTACTGGGCCGGATCCTGCTCCAGCGCCTCGATGAATACGCCGTCCTTGGTGATCTTGCCCAGGCACTGGCGGTCGGCCGAGCACGACACGCTGATCGCTACCGGGCAGCTGGCGCCGTGGCGCGGCAGGCGGATCACGCGCACGTCGTGGCAGAACCACTTGCCGCCGAACTGCGCCCCGATGCCCATCTTTTGCGTCAGCTTGTGCACCTGTTCTTCCAGCTCCAGGTCGCGGAAGGCGTGGCCCAGCTTGCTGCCGGCCTTGGGCAGGCTGTCCAGGTAGCGCGCCGAGGCCAACTTGGCGACCTTGAGCGCGTACTCGGCCGAGGTGCCGCCGATGACCACCGCCAGGTGGTAGGGCGGGCAGGCTGCGGTGCCCAGCGTGCGCAGGTTCTTGTCCAAGAAGCGCATCAGCGACGCGGGGTTCAAAAGCGCCTTGGTCTCCTGGAACAGGTAGCTTTTGTTGGCCGAACCGCCGCCCTTGGCCATGAACAGGAACTTGTACTCGTCGCCCGGGGTCGCGTAGAGCTCGATCTGCGCAGGCAGGTTCGTGCCGGTGTTGACCTCGTCGTACATCGTCAGCGGCGCCATCTGCGAGTAGCGCAGGTTCGACTCGGCATAGGTCTTGTACACGCCCAGCGCCAGGGCTTTTTCGTCGTCGCCGTCGGTCAGCACCTGGCCGCCGCGCTTGCCCATGATCACGGCCGTGCCCGTGTCTTGGCACATCGGCAGCACGCCGCCGGCCGAGATGCAGGCGTTCTTCAGCAGATCCAGCGCGACAAAGCGATCGTTACCCGACGCCTCGGGGTCGTCGTAGATGCGCCGCAGCTGCGCCAGGTGCCCGGGCCGCAGCAGGTGGGCGATGTCGCGCATCGCGGTTTTGGCAAGCAGCGTCAGGGCTTCGGGGCTGACCTCCAAGAAGGTGCGGCCGCCCGCCTCCACCACCTGGACCCCGTCCTTGGTCAGCAGGCGCCAGGGCGTGTCGTCGTGGTGATCCAGGGGCAAAATCTCAGAAAACGCGAACTCGGCCATGATCGTCTCTCGCGGCGCCAGCGGGCGCGCGGCGAAAGTGTATGCCGATCGTCACGGCCGGGCCACGGGGCGGCGTCCAGGGATTGTCACGCCCCGGCCCAAACGGCCCCAGGAAGAAGGGGGCCATTTTCTACGTTCTGAATTAACTAAGGAATGATCTTCCCCGCCGCCCGCGTCGACACGCCCGCGCCCCACCACTTGGCGCCCTTGGGGGTGGCGATGCCAGCGACCAGGGTGGCCTTGCCGGTGTTCACGTCCAGCGTATAGACGTTGCCGTCGGCGGCAAAGCCGTAGAACACGCCCGACCACCACGCGAAGCCGAACAGCTTGGCCACGCCGCAGTCGCCGATGATCTTGAGGATCTTGCCGGTCTTGGGGTCGATGCTCGCCAGCGTGTCGGTGGTGCTGGTCGTCTTCTTGAGGGTCGCGTAGGTGCCGATGCCCTCGACCGAAAATGCGTCGCCCGAGCTCAGCCAGCTGCCGCCGTAGCTGCCCAGGATCTTCAGCGTGACCTTGCCGCCGCTGATGGTGATCTTGGTCCAGTCGCCGGACTGCGCGATGCCGATCAGCGTCTCTTCGGTGGCGCTCACGGTGCCTTTGGGCACGAACGTCATGCCGTTGAACTCTTGGCCCAGCGCGACCAGCCACTTGCACTTGGCGGTGTTGACGTCGCACTGGAAAAGGTCTTTGTGACCACAGACGTACATGGCGCCGCCCTGGTCCAGGGCCATGTCGGTGATGTCGTCCTTGTTCTTGTCAAAGGTGAAGATGCCGACCAGCGTGAACTTCTTGTCGGCCAAGTCCAGGCGGTACAGCTCGGTGGCGGTGTGGGCGTACAATTGGCCGACCGGGCCGGTGGGCTCCACGCCGGTGTCGCTGGTGGCGCCGGAGTCTTCGGGGTCGAGCAGCTCGGACCAGTCGACGTCGTCGACCGGGCTGCTATCGGCGACACTGTCCTGGGCCGTGGAGGTGTCGTTCAGGGTGCTGTCTTGGCCGGCGTCGGCGGTGGTGCCGTCGGCCTTGCTGGCGTCGCCCCCGCTGACCTCGCCGCTCGCGTCGGGCTCCCCGGCGACATCGTAGTACACCGGGCCGCCGTTGTTCGTGTCGCTGCTGGAGCACGCGGCGACGACCCAACCGCAGGCGAGGGCCGCCAGAACCCACTTCAACATCTTGTTTTGGCTGTTGATCGTGTACTTCATGGCGACCCTCGTGCGGCTCGAGTTGCTGGATGGACGGTGCTCGCTACCAAAAAGGCGCTCGCTACTTGACGGTGCCGGTCACCTGGCGGTGCAGGTCCATCAGGCGCCACGGCGGCGCGGCCAGCAGCTTGGCCTTCTCGCCCTCGGGCGCGTTGCCTTTGGGATACTTGGCGGCCAGGATCGCGTCGATGACGCCCTGGCGGGTGCCGAACTGCGCGACCATGCGCTTGGTGTTGTGGTGGTGGGTCATCAGCTTGCTGTTCGAGACCTGCTTCAACTTGCCCTTGCTGCCTTCGGGGGCGTCGTACATGCCCAGGATGGCGTCGACCAGGGCGTCCTTGCTGCCGAACTGCTTCAGCATCTTCTGCTTGGGTGTAGCGGGGTTGACCTGCTTGGTGCCCTTCTTGCTGTTGCGTCCGATGACCTTCTCGACCTTGTTGCTCATCACTTCCTCGCATCGCCGGCGCGGGGCCGACGTCCGGGTGGAGGCGCTGTGTGCGCGCTCCGGGGTTCGGCGGACTCGACGATCGAATCCGCCCACTTGCGAGCCGTGGGACTAGGCGCCGTCGCCTTGCCCCATCGTCTCGGGTTTGATCGCCGCGGTGGGCGGCGGGTCGGCCGGCATGCCGCCGGGCGTCCCCATCTTGGCAGCGGCCTCGATGTCCGCTTGAATCCGTTTGATCTCGTCGGGCGCCTTTGCCGCGGCCGAGCTCTGCGGCCAGCGCTGGGCCATCGCCTGCCACATCTCTACGGCGCGCTGCCGCCACGCCAGCTTTTCGTAGGCCTTGGCCAACAGCTCGTAGTGGTCCAGCGTGTGGGCGCGATCGGGGAAGGCCTGCATCGCCTGGTGCAGCCGGTACACTACGCCAATCCACTTGCTGCGTTCGGCGTAAAAATTCACTACATAGCGGGCGTGGGCGTACTGCAGGTTGATGCAGCGGTCGCGCAGCGCCAACGCCTCGGTCGTGAACCGCGAGCGCGGGTAAGTCCGCACGAACTTTTCGAGTTCCACTCGCGCATGCTGCACCGGGCTCAGGTCCAGCTCGTAGACCGGCGGCAGGATCCACAATTCGCTGGGCGCCAGCTCGTAGTGCGACTTGGCGATCATGAACATGGCGTAGGGCACATTTTCGTTGCCCTCGTGGCGCCGAACGAACGAGTGGTAGGCCTCGATCGCCTCGTCGTACTTCCGCGACTGATAGAGCGCGTCGGCCAAGCGAAGCCGCGCCAGCGCAGTCAGCTGCACGTAGCTCGGCATCTTGACGAGCTTTTGCAGCTCCTGCTCGGCTTCCAGGATCGAGCCGCCCGCCAAGTGCTCCATGCCCTCTTGGTACAACGTCTCGGCTTCCGAGCCGATCGGCTGGGCCACTTCGGGGCCACAGGCCGCCAGCAGCACGCTCGCCGCCGCGCACGCCAAGACCGCAGCCAACCGCTTGGCTTGCTTGGTCATTGCCGTGGTATGGGTGGATTGCGCCATGAGCTGGGCCCCTGCCGGCAGGGTGCCGGCGTGGGGGGCGCAGTAGTATCCTGGATCGCCGCCGTGCCGGTCAAGCAAAACCCGGCGTTGGCTGGCGCACCCGGCGACGATCAGTGGTCTTTGGCCACGAACTCGAAGTCGGCCTTGGCCACGCCGCAATCGGGGCAGCACCAGTCGTCCGGGATATCTTCAAAGCGGGTGCCGGGGGCGATCCCGTCCTCGGGCAGGCCCTTGGCCTCGTCGTACTCAAAGCCGCACACGATGCAAGTCCGCATGATTCCTCCTCAAGTTTGTCGCAGTCCTTGTTTGCTGGCCTGGTAGGATCTAACCCGCCGCCTGGAGCCGCCGCTGATACTGCTGCGCGTGGCGCTCTTCCACCTTGGCCAGGGCGGCGAACCGCTTGGCGGCCTTGGCCAAAAGCGCCGCGAACTCGGCAGCGTGCTGCTGCGACTCGGCGATCTGCTCGGCGAATTCGCCCGCTGCTTGGGCATTGCCCTCCTGCAGGGCCGCGTGGAGAAAGGCCGGGTACATCTCGGTGTACTCGTGGGTCTCGCCGTCGATGGCCAGCTGCAGCGCCTTGTGCGGGTTCAGGTTGGCCGGCGGGAACAGCAGCTCGGCGTGGCCCAGCGCGTGCTGCACTTCTTGGCGGGCCGTCTCCTCGAACAGGGCCGCCGTCTCCAAGTCGCCGTGCGCGCGGGCGATCTTGGCAAAGTGCAAGTACTTGATGTGGGCCATGCTCTCGCCGGCAAAGGCGGCCTGCAGGTTGGCGACGGTCGGGCTCTGGGTGGTGCTCATCGGGGCTCCTTGGCGCCGAGCTTGCTTGCCGGCGGTACGCTCAGGCTAGGGACATCGCGAGCATTGGTCCAATCGATTGTATTTCTAGTTGCGATAGATTGCTTGAATCAAGGAATAGCCGCGTCCAAAAAACGTTTGGCATGAACCTAGCTTGCGACGCTGCGACTTGCACGACGCGCGGGCAAGGCGTTTTTGTGATCCAAGCAGCCCGCGGGGCTGCAAAGGGGTGCGGCAATGGGCGGGTGGATGCGCATCGCAGTGGGCATGGCAGCGCTGCTGGCCGTGGTGGGCTGCAGCAAACAATCGACAGCGTCGGCCCTGCTGGGGGCTGGAGGAGTGGCGGTGGCGTACGCAGATTCAGGACCGGGCAGGACGACCTACACCAAGCCGAGTCAGGCCGAGCTCAAAAGGCGCCTGACACCGTTGCAGTACCGCGTGACTCAAGAGGCGGCCACCGAGCCGCCCTTCTCGGGCGCCTACTGGAACGAGCACCGCGACGGCCTGTACGTGGATGTGGCGACGGGCGAGCCGCTGTTCTCGTCGCGCGACAAGTTCGACTCGGGCACCGGCTGGCCCAGCTTTGTGCGCATGGTGGACGACGGCGCGGTGCAGGCCCGCGAAGACCGCAGCCACGGCATGGTCCGCGTCGAGGTGGTGTCGCGCGTGGGCGCGTCGCACTTGGGCCACGTCTTTGACGATGGGCCGGCGCCCACCGGCCTGCGCTACTGCATCAACTCCGCGTCGCTGCTGTTCATCCCCGCTGACCGGCTGGCCGCCGAAGGCTATGGCCAGTACGCCGCGCGCTTTGGCGTCAAGGGCGGCGCCGCGCCGCAAGCCAGCCAGGACAACTCGTGCACCACGCCCAAAGAAGGCCAGAAAGCCGGCTGCGCCGCGACGCTAGAAGTCGCCTACCTGGCGGGCGGCTGCTTTTGGGGTATGCAGGACCTGATTCGCAAGATCCCGGGCGTGGTCGAGACCGAGGTCGGCTACACCGGTGGAACGACACGCAATCCCAACTACGAGCAGGTCCATGGCGGCAACACCGGCCACGCCGAGGCCGTCAAGGTGGTCTTTGACCCCAGCCAGCTCAGCTATGCGGACCTGCTCGAAAAACACTACTTCCGCATGCACGACCCCACCACGCCCAACCGCCAGGGCAACGACGTGGGCTCGCAGTACCGCTCCGCCATCTTCTACACGAGCGATGCCCAGCGCCAGACGGCCGAGGCGGTCAAGGCCCGCATCGACAAGAGCGGCAAATGGCCGCGCAGAGTGGTCACCGAGATCGTCCCGGCCAGCACCTTCACGCCGGCCGAAGAGGACCACCAGGATTACCTGGAGAAGAACCCAGGCGGCTATACCTGCCACTACTATCGGTAGTTGCCGGGGCGCTTGACGCAGGGGCCGGGTCACAGGCAGAGTCTAGGCGCTGAGACGCGCTCCCGGGTCACACCGCGCTCAGCCGATCCGGGCCGACCTTGAACTCGAACGAGGGCGAGGGCCGTCCGCCAGCCGTAGGGCGAGTTGTCCATCATGCCCGCTGTCGTTCACTCGCCGCGCTCGATCCTGATCTCGGGCGCCGCCGGCTTCATTGGCTCAAACTTGGTGCACCGCCTGCTGGAACTGGACCCGCGCGTTCACGTCGTCTCGCTGGACAAGCTGACCTATGCGGGCACGCTGGACAATCTGGTCGGTGCGCCAAGTGCGCGCCACACCTTTGTGCAAGGCGACATCTGCGATGGGGCGTTGGTCGCCCGGCTGCTCCGCGAGCACCGCATCGACACGGTGCTGCACTTGGCGGCCGAGTCGCACGTCGACCGGTCGATCGATGGCCCGGCCGCTTTTGTCCAGACCAATGTGGTGGGCACTTACGCGATGCTCGACGCGGCGCGCACGGTGTGGCTGGTCGAGGGCTTGGCCAAGACCCTGGCGCAAGAGGGGCAGACGGTCCGCTTCCACCACGTCTCGACCGACGAAGTCTACGGCGACCTGGACTTGCACGAGCCCGGCTTTACCGAGACCACGCCCTACCAGCCGTCGTCGCCCTACTCGGCCAGCAAGGCGGGGAGCGATCACTTGGTGCGGGCTTGGGGGCGTACCTACGCGCTGCCGGTGACGCTGTCGAACTGCAGCAACAACTATGGGCCGCGGCAACATGCCGAGAAGCTGATCCCTACGGTTGTGCGCAAGTGCTTGCAGCGCCAGCCGATTCCGGTCTACGGCAAGGGCGACAATGTCCGCGATTGGCTCTATGTCCAAGACCACTGCGACGCGTTGTGGCACATCGTCCAGCACGGCGGCCAGGCCGAGACCTACAACGTGGGCGGCAACAACGAGTGGAGCAACCTGGAACTGGTGCGCTCGCTCGCCCGCTTGACCGCGCAAGCGCTGGATGTGCCGGCCGGCGACCTGCTGGGGCTGATCACTTTTGTCACCGACCGGCCCGGCCACGATCGCCGCTACGCCATCGACGCCAGCAAGCTGGCCGCGTTGGGATGGCAGCCGTCCTCGCCGTTCGAGGCCGGGTTGCTGACGACGATCCAATGGTACATTCAGAAGTTCCGCAGCGAAGGGCTGATCGAGCCCGGACGGCTGGGTCTGCAAGTGGCGTCAGGCGCAACGGGAGGTGCCGCGTGAGTTGGGGCATCGACAGCTGCCGGCCCATCACCTTCCGCGCGGTCAGCGACGCCGGGGTGGGCCTTGCCTTTGCCGAGGGCGGTCGCGATTTGCCCTTTGCGATCGCCCGCGTGTACTACCTGTGGAACTTGCAGCCGGGGCTGATCCGCGCACGCCACGCCCACCGCGAGCTGCAGCAGGTCTACCTGGCCGTCCACGGCACCATCCAAGTTCAGCTCCGCGACGACCTGGGCGAGCGAACCGTCACCCTGGACGACCCGCGCCACGGCCTGTATCTGGGCCCGATGGTCTGGCGGCAGGTCGAGGCGGCGACGCCCGGCGCCGTGCTGCTGGTGCTCGCGTCCGACATCTACCGCGAGAGCGACTACTTCCGCGAGCTGGATGCCTACCTGGAGGCCGCGCGCGCTCAGCGCCAAGTGGGGCAACCATGATCCCCTTTTTGGACCTTGCCCAAGCCTTTGCGGCCCGCCAAGGCGAATTCGACCGCGCTTGGCAACGCGTGACGCGCCGCGGTTGGTTCATTGCCGGCGACGAACTGGCGGCCTTTGAACAGGAATTTGCCGCCTTTGTCGGGGCCAAGCACTGCGTGGGCGTGGCCAACGGCCTGGACGCCCTGCACCTGGTGCTGCGGGCGTGGGACATCGGGCCGGGCGACGAAGTCATCGTGCCGTCGCAGACTTTTGTGGCGACCTGGCTCGCGGTCAGTTGGTGCGGGGCCACGCCGGTCGCGGTGGAAGTGGACGAGAACTGTCTACTGGACCCGGCGCGCATCGAGGCGGCCATCACGCCGCGCACGCGGGCGATTTTGCCGGTCCACCTGTACGGTCAGCCAGCCGACATGGACGAGATCTTGGCCGTAGCCCGCCGGCATGGTCTGCGCGTCCTGGAAGACGCCGCGCAAGCCCACGGCGCCCGCTACCACGACCGGCCGTGCGGCAACCTGGCCGACGCCGCCGCATGGTCCATGTATCCCGGCAAAAACCTGGGCGCTTTTGGCGACGGCGGCGCGATCACCACCAGCGACGACGCCCTGGCCGCGACTTTGCGCAAGCTGCGCAACTACGGGTCGTCGGTCAAGTACCACCACGATCTGGCGGGGTTCAACAGCCGGCTGGACGAACTGCAAGCGGCGCTGTTGCGGGTTCGCTTGGCACACCTGGCCGAAGACAACCTGGTGCGCGCCGACCACGCTGCCCGCTACCTGGCCGCGCTGGCCGACTGCCCGGGGCTGCAACTGCCCTCTACGCCTGAGGGAACCGTGCCGGTGTGGCACCTCTTTGTAGTCCGCACGCCCAAGCGCGACGAACTGGCGCGGTTCTTGGCCGCGCGCGGCATCGGTACGCAGATCCACTATCCGATCCCCCCGCACCGCGCCAAGGCCTACGCCGCGACCCACGCGCACCTGCAGCTGCCCCTTGCCGACGCTTGGGCGGACACCTGCCTGAGCCTGCCGATGAGCCCGCACCACACAGCCGACCAAATCGACGAGGTCGCCGCGGCGGTGCGCGCCTTCCTGGCCTCGCCCACCGTATAGGCGTTCATGAGCCAGTTCCTGCGGGTGACGATGCTGCTGGGCAGCGTCACCGTGATCAACCTGCTGGTGTCGATCGTGCGCGTCAAGATCGTGGCGCTGTACGTGGGCAAAGGCGGCATGGCCGTGTTGGCCCAGCTGGCGGATTGGCAAACGCTGCTGGCCACTTACGTGCTGCTCGGCTCGGAGCAGGGGATGGTGGCGCTGGCCGCCGACGCCTGGGCGCGCAACAGTCGGGCCGGCATCGAGCGTCTGCTGCGCGTGGTGCGCACCGCCATCGTTCCGCCGGTTTCCGTCGCGCTGCTGGGCCTGGCGGCGGCGAGTCCGTGGCTGATGCCGGCCGTGACGGGCCACGATGGGACGGTGGTGGCGGGCGCCGGGGCCACGGCGGCGCTGGTGCTGCAGCTGTGGGTGCGACCGCGCCAGTCGATCCTCAACGGTGCCAAGGCTTTTGGGCTGATCGCCCGCTCCAAGATCATCGAGTCGTTGCTGGCCACGGCGCTGGTGATCCCGCTGGTGCTGGTGTTCGGCTTGTCGGGGGCTGTGTGGAGCCTGGCCGTGGTGCAGCTGAGCTCGCTGCTGGGCACGGCCTGGGTGTGGCGGCAGCTGCCCCTGCCGGCGCCCGCGGACCAGCCCGAAGAGGCGCACGCCCACGAAGGCAAGACGCTGCGGCAGTTTGGCAGCGCGTTCTTGATCACTGGCGGTGCCGCTAGCTTGCTCAGCCTGCTTTTGCGCAAGCGAATCATCACGGTGCTGGGCTTGGAGCAGGCGGGGCTATGGCAGGTCGCCCATTCGCTGACGCTGCAGTACCTGGGCATCGTGCTGGGCGCGATGTCGGCCTACAGCTTCCCGGCGTACCGCACGGCGGCGCAGCAGCCGGGCCAACTGCAGCAAGAAGTGAACCAGACCCTGCGCAGCGTGCTCCTGGTGATCACGCCCATCATCGTGGCCCTGCTGACGCTGCGCGAAGTGTTGATCCTGGTTCTGTTTTCGCGTGAATTCACCGGTGCCGCCGACCTGCTGCAGATTCAGTTGGTGGGCGACTTGTTCAAGGTGGTGGCGTGGGCTACGGGCATGACCCTGCTGGCCGCTGGCCGGGTGTGGCAGCACGTGGCGCTGGACCTATTCTTTGGCGCAACCTGGGTGGCAGGCGTCGAGATCGCGACGCGGCAGATGGGCGGCGTGGGGCCGAGCGTCGGGTTCGCTGTCAATCAAGTACTGATGTGTATTGGTTATTTTGTCATCAATTGGCGCCTCTTTGGTGTGCGGATCGGCCGCTCCAACTTTGGCCTGCTTGCCGCCAGCGCTATACTGGTGGTCGGCACGGCGATGTTGTCCCATGCGCCCGCGGTGTTGCGCGGCCTGGGCGCTGTGCTGGGTCTGCTGCTGTGGGCGTGGCTGTGTGTGCGCCGCGAAGAAGTGCTCGCCCTGCGCAGCTGGCTCCTGGCTCGCGTGGGCCGCGTGCTGGGCGGGACCAAGGCGCCCTGACCGCGCCGCCACGGAGGAAGTATGGCGTTCACCCTCAGCCACTTGTGCACCACCTACAACTACGCCAAATACCTGCCTGAACACTTGGCCGCGGTGCGCCGCCAGACCAAGCGGCCCGATCGCGTGGTGGTGTCCGACGACCGCTCGCCCAAGGACACGCCCGAGCAAGTGGCCGCGGCCTGTGCTGGCTATCCCGAGGCCGAGGTGGTCATCCAGCCCGTGAACCTGGGCAGCGCCCGCCACGTGCACAACCTGTGCAACGCCGTCGAGACCGACGCCTACATCACCATGTCGGCCGACGACAACGTGGCCGATCCCACCTTCTACGAAGAGGCCTGTGCGATCCTAGAGAACGACCCCGGCGTGGTGGCGGTGTTTGGTCAATTCCAGCACATGGACGAGCACGGTCGGCCGATCTCGGGCGCATTGCCGGCCCTGGACACCTTGGAGCCCACCACGCGCTTCTCGGGACCCGAGATGCGCCGGCTCATGGCCTTCGAGAACATCGTCCCCAGCGTGTGCGTGGTGGTGCGCACCCGCCGCAGCGCGGGCATCCCGGCCTACCCGATTTTCAACGAGTACTGCACCGACTGGCTGCACTTCTACTTGCTCAGCCTGTCCGGCGCGTTCGTGCGCATCAACCGCATCATCTGTCACTACCGCGTGCAGGCCGCAGGGCTCTACATGCAGCACCTGAGCTCGCCGCTGGCGAGGCAGCGCAAAGACGAAGGGTATCAGGCACTTTTGGACTGGCCGGGCCTGACGGACCAAGAGCGGCGGCTGCTGCAGATCTCGCGCGCCCGCGATTGGTTCCAGCTGGCGACGATCAAAGACAAGCCCGCGGCGCTGCTGCGGTATTGGAACCTGCCCGGGGCCTGGCTGGGCGCAGCCGAGTTCAGCACGGCGGCGGCGGCGCACCGGCTGGTCCAGGCCAATCGCCACCTGCGCAAGCTCGCCAAAGATCCGTTTCTTGGCCCAGGTTGAGGCAGGGGCGCTCTACAGGCGCAACAGGTAGTGGTCGTACACCACCGAGCGCGCGCCCCAGCTCTCTTTGTTGTCGGCCAGGCCCGCGTTCAGCACTCGGCCCGCTTCTTCGGTCGAGATGCCAAAATCGAACCAGCGGCGGTCGCGGTACACGTCGTCGATCAGCCACTGGAACAACACGTCGAGTGCCCGCAAATCGCGACCGTGGCGGGTGGACGAGATGTATTGGGCGTGCACGCACGCGCCGCAGTCAAAAATGACCGTACCGCCGGCCAATTCCCCTTGGTGCAGCGCGGTATACAGCTTGACCTGCTTGGGAAAGCGCTGGTGCAGCAGCTCCATCTCGGCAGCGGTGTGCACTGGGCGCGTGCCGTATTTCTCCATCAGCAGCGCGGCTTCCATCGCCATGAACCCCGCCCAGTCCTGGCTCTCGCTCACGGGGATGCCATTGCCCAGGCCCTGCTTGATCGCCCACTTGCGGCCCTTGGTGATCGGCGGCCGTGCGCCTTGGTCCAGACTGGCCGCCACGTCGCGCCGCTGCAGCTCGGCGCCGTAGCGAAACAGCGCGTACAGGTCCTCTTGCGCCGGCAGCGTGTGGTAGATGTACGGCAGCGGCTTGTACACCAGCGAGGTAACGCCGCGCTCGCGGTAGTGCTGCAGCACCGCGCCCATCACCTCGACCATGGCCGAGGCCGACATCCGCTCGTCGCAGAACAGCCCGCCATAGGTCAGGCCGCCGTGGCTGCGCACCTGCAGCGCCTCGCCCGCCCCGTGCAGCGACGCCGGCATCCCCGCGAGCAGCTTGTGCCCGTCGTAGACCAACAGCGACGCGTCGACAAAGCGATCGGCGTGGTACTCCATGAACTGGCGGTGGAACAGGAAGGTCGCGTTCTTGCTGCGCGCCACCAAGTCGTTCCACTCGCGCTCGTGTGCCGCCTGGTACGGCGCGACCCGCAGCTCCATCACCAACTCTCGAGCTCGGCGCAGCCAAAGCCCGTCTCGCCGCAGTTGTTGCCGTTGTAGAACAGGTACAGCTTGCCCTGGTACTCGAACAGGCTGCCGTACTGGATGCCCGTGGAGTCCCAGCCCTCGGCCGAGACGTCGATGCCGATCTCGCTGTCTTTGCGCACCCAAGTGCGGCCGCGATCGAAGCTTTCGGCATATGTCAGGCGATAGCCCTTGGCCTCGGTCCGCGACGACAAGATGAGCTTGAAGCGCCCGTCGTGCTCGATGATCCACGGCCGACCCAAGGCGTACTCGCCCGGCTCCAGGGCAATCGCCGTCTGGCCGCGATCCGGGAAGTGCTTGCCATCGGGCGACTCGATGTACTTCAGCTCGTAGCGCGGCATGTACTTGCCGTGGATCCACACCCACTCGCTGCCGCCCACGTACCACATCTTGAACACGCCCTCGTCTTGCAGCACGAACGTGGAGGTGCGGTTGACCAGCTCGCTGTCCGAGCGCTCGAGCACGGGCGTGCGCCGCCAGCGCTGGAACGACTCGCCGCCGTCGGTGCTGATGGCCAGGCCGGCAAACTGGTAGTAGCGCACCTTGTAACCCAGCTGGTAGCCCACGTAGTAGCACCAGATCTCGTCGCCCACGCGCATCACGCGGGTAGGCAACAGGCCGTTTTCGTCAAACGTGCCGGGCTGGCCGTCGGCCAGGATCGGCTCTTTGGACACGGCCAGCACCTGCAGCGGATTGGCCGGGTTCACGTCGACCCAACCGAGGCGGCCGACCGTGTTCTCGTCGCAAAAGGTGCAGTACAGGCGCAGGGTTTCCTTGCCGTCCGCGCCCGTGAGCAGCAGCGGGGTAGGTGGAAACGCGTACTTCTTCTGCCACCAAGTCGAACCATCGGGGGCATAGATCCGCCCGAGCTTGCGCCACTTCATCTAGGGCCTCGCATGGAAAAGGGGGTGCGAAATCAGCGGACTGTGCGGCTACGCGCCGGGCCGTTCGTGAGCGGGGACCTTGAAGGTGTCGTAGGCGTTCTTTTCCATCGGTTTGGCGGGGTTCCCCACCCACACGCGCCCTGGCTCCGTCAGCGACTTGGGCACGACCGAACCCATGCCGACCACCGAGTCTTCGGCCACCGACACGCCGTCGGCAAAGCAGCAGTTGACGCCCAAGAAGCTCGACTCGCCGATGGTGCAGAAGCCCGAGATGACCGCATGCGACGTGACGAAGGTGTGCGCGCCGATGCGGGTGCGGTGGCCGACGTGGTTGCCGCTCCACAGGACTACGTTCTCGCCGACCTCGACCTGGTACTGCAGCACATTGTTCTCGAAGATCATTGAATTTTCGCCGATCTTGACGTTGTGCCAGACAAAGGCCTTGCTGGAGACATAGGTCGCGCAGCGGTAGCCCTTCTGCTTGGTCGCCAGATACAGGCGCTTGCGCGGCCGGTTCAAGTGGGTGGAGGACATGGCGACGAAGGCCATGAATTGGTCAGGCGGGTAGCGGTCTTGCACCGTCTCGAAGTCGCTGACCGGCAGCCCGAACAACTCGTCGCGCTTGCGGAAGGCCGCTTCGACGGCGAAGCCCGCCACCGTGAACTCCGAGTCGTGGGTGAAGTACTCGTAGGCGATCTCGGCCGACTCGCCGTCGCCAATAATCACTAGCTTTTGTCCGGACTTGTACATGGGATCCTCCTCGCGGCGGGCACAGAAGTTTAGCTCCAATCACCAGATCGTGACAACCAAACGGCGTCCTTGGGTCGGTTAGCGGGCCAGCTTGCGCGCGGTCTCTTCGCCCAAAGCCCGGATGAACCGCAACCCCGCCTGCAGCGACGGCACCTTGGTCTCGCCGCCCACGCGGTCGTGCTCGTGGGTCGGGAATTCCACAACCCGCAGGCGAGCTTGCAGGGCGCGCGCCGTCATGCGGTACTCGACGGTGTAGTCGTCCGGGAAGGGCTGCACCGCCGCCAGGGCCTTGCGCGCCAGACCGCGGTAACCATTGATGGAGTCCGAAATGTAGCCTTTGCGCGGCCGCGGGTTGAACAGCACGTTCAGCGCCAGGTTGAAGGCGTTGTTGGTCCAGCGCCGCGGGCGCAGCAGCTGGGCATCCTCTTCGTTGACGGCGCCTTGCATCATCCGCGACGCGATCACCAAGTCGGCGCCGCCCTGCAGCTCGGCCACGATGCGGCCCAGGTCGTTGGGATCCTCGTTGCCGTCCGGCGAAAAGAACACGAACCCGTCGGCGGTGCTGTGCTCCACGCCCATGGTGAACGCCTGGCCGCGACCGCGCCGCGACTGGTTCACCACGGCAATGCCTTGTTCGGCCAGGTATTGCAGCGAGCCGTCCTTGCTGCCGCCGTCCACGGCAAAAACCTGACCAAACAGCGACCGGTCGATTTGCGGGACGATGGCGCGCAAGCCGTCGATTTCGTTGAGCACCAGCAGGATGAGGTCGACGGTCATGGTTGGAACTCCTCGCGGTAATAGGCCACGGTGCGCTCTAGGCCGTCGCGCAGGGCCACGCGGGCGCGAAAGTCGAAGTGCTCTTGCAGGCGGGTCGTGTCGCAGTGGCGGCGCGGCTGACCCTCGGGTTTGTCCGTGGCGAAACGAACTCGTTTGCCGGTGCCCGCCAACTCGGCGATAGCCAGCGCAACTTCGCCGATGGTGGTCTCTTCGTCGGCGCCGACGTTGGTCGGCTCGGCGTCTGGCGCGCGCTCGCAGACGCGGATCAGCCCGTCGGCAAAGTCGGTGACGTACAAGAAGCTGCGCGACTGCCGGCCCGAACCCCACACCACGATTTCGTCGGTGCTGCGGTCAAACGCCTTGCGCACCAGCGCGGGGATGACGTGCGACGAGGCGGGGTCGAAATTGTCGCGCGGTCCGTAGGCGTTGTAGGGCCTCGCCACGGCGATCGACATGCCGAATTCCTGGCGGTAGGCGCCGGCCAGGAACTCCTCCATGCGTTTGGCCCAGCCGTAACCTTCGTTGGTCGGCTCGGGGCGGCCTTCAAAGCCTTCGGATTCGGGCGTCGGCAGCTTGCAGAAGCGCGGGTAAACACAGGCAGAGCTGGTGACGAGCACCCGCCCAACGCCGGCCAGACGCGCCGCCTCAAGAGTCGCCAGGTACACGCCGAGGTTGTCGCGGAACACGCTGCCCTGGTGGGCCATGTTGTACTCGATGCCGCCGACGATCGCCGCCAGCATCAGCACGGCGTCCGCGCCGGCACAGGCGAGTTGGGCCACACTCGCGTCGCGCAAGTCGCCGTGCACAAAGGTC
The DNA here is from genome assembly GCA_037441385.1 of Myxococcales bacterium. GTDB lineage: Bacteria > Myxococcota_A > UBA9042 > UBA9042 > UBA9042 > SXRM01. The sequence goes on along the minus strand of JBBISH010000043.1, from coordinate 24,552 downwards.
ACGTGCTCGGCAACGTGGCGCAGGTGCTTGGGAATGTCGGAACCGCGGCTCGGCACCACCACCTGCCCGGCCACGGGCAACAGCCGCTCGACCAGGTGGCTACCGATGAAGCCGCCGCCGCCGGTGACCACTACGCGCTTGCCGCGCCAGTAGTCGGGGTCGGCCAGACTAGGCGTCAGGAAGGAATTCATGCAGTTTCTCGTAGCGGCGCGGGTCCACGCCCGCTGCGCGCAGGTCGGCCGCCAGCATCATGCCCGCCAAGCCACGGAAGGTGGTGCGCGGCTTCCATCCAAGCGTTTTCATGGCCTTGCTGGGGTCGCCCAACAGGTGATCCACCTCGGTGGGGCGGAAATAAACCGGGTCGATGCGCGTGACCTCGGCCGGGTCCATGCCCAGCGTGTCGCAGCAGAAGTCCAAGAATTCCTGGACGCTGTGCGTCTCGCCCGTGGCCACCACGTAGTCGTCGGGCTGGTCGTGCTGCAGCATCATCCACATTGCCTCGACGTAGTCGCCGGCAAAGCCCCAGTCGCGCTTGGCGGCCAGGTTGCCCAAGAACAGCAAGTCTTCTTTCTTGGCCGCGATTTGCGCCAGCCCGCGGGTGATCTTGCGCGTCACAAAGGTCTCGCCTCGGCGCGGCGACTCGTGGTTGAACAAGATGCCGTTGCAGGCAAACATGCCATACGCTTGGCGGTGGTTGATGGTCTGGTGATAGGCGGCCACTTTGGCGACCGCATAGGGACTGCGTGGAATCAAAGGTGAAGTCTCAGACAATGCCTCTTGGCCCACGCCGCCGAACATCTCGGACGACGACGCCTGGTAGAACCGCACCGGCCGATCGAGCGTGCGCAAGGCTTCCAGCAGACGCAGCGTACCCAGGTACACCGACTCGGCCGTGTAGGTGGGCAGGTCAAAGGACACCCGCACATGGCTCTGCGCCGCCAGGTTGTAGACCTCGTCGGGCTTGACCTTGTGCAGCACCCGCATCAGCGACTCGCTGTCGAGCACGTCGCCGTAGTGCAGCACCAGGCACGGCTTTTCTTCGTGCGGGTCCTGGAAGATGTGCGAGATCCGCCCGGTGTTGAAGCTGGACGAACGGCGGATGATGCCGTGCACGACGTAGCCCTTGGAGATCAACAACTCGGCCAGATAGCTGCCGTCTTGACCGGTGATCCCGGTGATCAGCGCCTTCTTCATGCCGCACCTCCGCGCCGCGCTTGCTCGGCAAAGCGATCGAGCAGTCCGGCCAGCAGCGCAATGTCGGCGTCGGTCTGATTCGGATGAATTCCCACGTACATGGCTCGCTCGTGCAGCACATCGGCGCCCGCCAGCGGCCCGGCAATCCGGTGCGGCACGTGCGCCAGGGCTGGCTGCCGAGCTAAGTTGCCGGCAACGAGCGGACGGTTCTCTACGCCGTGCTTTTCTAGGAACACGGCCAGCTCGGCGCGGCCAAGCCCCAGGCCCGGCTGCAGGACGATGGGCAACGCAAAGTGGCTAGAACCCTCAGCAATCTGCATCGGCAGGTACACGTCGGGGTGGCGATCGCGCACCGCGCCCCACGCTGATCCCACCTCGCGGCGGCGCTGCAAGAAGGCAAGCCGGCGCTCCAGCTGCACCAGGCCGATCGCGGCGTTCACGTCGGTCGAGCGCAGGTTGTAGCCCATGTCGACGAACAGAAACCGCGGGTCCACGTGGGGATTGAGCTGCTCCCACGCGGCCTTAGACGACGCAGGCAGGTTGCGGGTCCAGCCGTGGGCGCGCTGGATGCGCAGGCGGTCGCCGTCGGCCGGGTCCTGGCACACCACCATGCCGCCTTCGACGGTGCAGATATGGTGCGAGAAATAGAACGAAAATGTGCCCATCCGCCCAAAGGTGCCGCAGCGGCGACCCGCGGTCTCGGCGTCGAGCGACTCGCAGACGTCTTCGATCAGCTGCAAGCCGCGCTGGCGGCACAACTCGGCGATCTCGGCGATCGGCGCCGGGTTGCCCAGGATGTGCGCCAAGAACACGGCCTTGGTCTTGGGCGAGAGAGCGCGCTCGATCGACGCGACCGTCACGTTCAGGGTCGCCGGATCCACGTCGGCCAGCACTGGCACGCAGCCCACCTGGGCCACCGGCCAGATGGTCGTCGACCACGTCACCGCGGGAACGATCACTTCGTCGCCCGGCTGCAACGTAGGGCCTTGATCGGGGCCCTGCGGACGCGCAAGCACGGCCAGCGCCAACAGATTCGCCGAAGAGCCGCTGTTGCAGAACACCGCGTCGGGCGCACCGTGGGCCGCGGCAAAGGCCGCCTCGAACGCAGCGACCCGTGGCCCCAGCGTCATCGGCCCGCGCACCAGGGCGTCCAGGGCGGCGGCGATCTCTTCGTTGCCAAACGTGTTGGTCGTCAGCGGCAGGGGGTAGGCCGAGCGCGGCTCGGGGTAGGCAGCGCGCAGGGCCGCCACGGCATCAACGAACGCAGGTGGCACCGCCAACGCGTCAAAATTGGGGAGGTTTGCCATACTACCTGCCGGGCCGAGTGGGCCAAATTCCGGCGAATGCTGCCATATTCGCGGGCGTATCGGCAAGCCGCTCGCCCGTTGGGCGCAGACTACAACTGGGGCAACCGCGGCAGCGCGGCCGCGCGAATCCACGCGGGCACCCCGGCCGGCCACAAGTCTTGGTCCAGCGGCGGCGGACAGCCCAGTGCCTGCGCCTGCTTGGCCGCTTGGCGCGCGGGCAGAACGGCGTGCAGGCAAAGAGCCGGGTCGACGCGCTCGCAGGCAAACAGGCCGCGTACCGGTCGGGCCCGCGCCGCACGGCCCAGTTGGCGACAGATTTCGGTCTTGGGCGCCCCAGCCGCCGCGAGCTGATCGGCCATGGCCAGCCACGTCTCGGACCAGGCTCCCGCCTCGGGCATCCAGCGCGCCAATCGATCGCCCCACTCGGCGGCTTCGGCCGCGTCGGCGGCACGGGGCCGCTGGTAGACGGTGACGTGCGCCCCGCTAGGCAGCGGCACCTGCGCCACCTGGGCAAAGCTGCCGGCCAAGGGATCCTTGCCCTCTGTCAACAGGTTCGCGAGCTCGCGGACCAGCCCTTCGCCGTGCAGGCGACCGTGACCGCCGGGCCAGTACAACGCGCCAGCCGAGTGCGTCACCAGGCAACCTCGCGCGCGCAACAGGGGCGCTGCGCTGGGTTGTTGAAGCTCGGGGACATAGTAGTCGCGCTTGGTGAAGCCGGCGCCATAGGTGCTGCTGTTGTTGGGGGCCGCCAGGTTCGGTTCGGCAAAGAGCACGGCGCTGGCTTCCGGGTCGCAATGCGTCGCTATGGCCTGGCGCAGGGCGTCGACCGCCGGCTGCCACTGGGCCACGTGGTCGGAAACGCGGTGACTTCCGACCCAGGTCGGGCGAAAGGTCGCCCAATCGCCGGGCGCCAGGGGCCCGCAGAGCACGCGATTTTCGGGCTCGGGCGCGCGCAGGACCAGATCGCTGCCCAGCAGCAGCACCGCCGCAAGACCCAGCAGCGCGGCAACCCGCCGGGGCGGCCAGTGCAACCCGGCTTCGGCTTTGGCCAAGGCTAGGTCCAGTGCCGGCATGGCCAGCGCGGCCAGGGCCACCAACCCGTAGCCGACCAGCCGCACCGACTTGGACTCCATCGCAAACGCGTGAATGGCCAGCGGCACGGCGAGCGCAGTCAAGGCCGTGGCGCGCAACCACGCTGGACCTCTGACCGCGCCCCACGCGGCGGCCGCAAGCAGCGGCACCGTCGCCAGCCGGGGTCCCAAGGTGGCCAGCCAGGCCAGTTGCTCCCAGCGTCCATGCACCGACTCGTCGTAGTAGCCCATCCCTTCTACGGAAATGCCGTGGCGACCGATGAGCAGCCACGACTTGGGCCCTCCGCCCACCAGCAAGGCCGCCGTGGCCGCCGCGGCCGCAACCGCTCCGAGGTCGACGAGCCAGCCGACGCGGTTGCGCCACGAGCCGCGCCGATCCAAGACCAGCAACCACAGGCCCGCCGCCGCTCCCAGTGCCAAGACCGACCACAGATTGCCACTTGGCTTCATGGCCACCGGCAACGCCACAGTCAGACCCGCGCGCAGGCTGGATACCCGCGATGGCTCGCGCAAGAAGGCCACGAACTCCGCAAAGGCCACCGCCAGAGCCCCGAGCATCATCCCGTCGGCCAGCACCGACACCGATTCCAGACGCAGGAGCGGCTGGGTCAGCAGCAATGCCAAGGTCGCCACCGCAGCAGCCGGACGAGCTCCCACCACCTGCGCCAGGCGCGCCACCCCCAGCCCGGCCAGGCCCCAGGCCGCGCCCGCCTGCAAACCCACCACGGCCGGCAAGGGCAGCTGCAGCAAGGTACCCAAGTAGGTGGGCGCCAGGCCCGGCCAGGGCCGGTGCCCGGCAAGGTCGAACCAGTGCAATAGACCGTGCAAGTCGACCGAGCGCACCACTTGCAGCAGAGCCCGGCCGCGCTCCAAGTAGCTCGCTTCGTCGCCCACGGGCGCGATTCCAGAGGCGGCGCGGTGCAGCGCCCCATAGGCAAAACCGGCCAGCGCGGCGGTCACGGCCAGCGCAGCGACGGGCACGCGGGATTCTGGATCGCCCAGGCGCGGTAAGGCGGTGCGATATCTGCGGAAAACCCAGCTCACCGCAGCTGCTGCGCCACACGCCAAGGCCCCTGCCGCAAGCCCCAAACTCAGCGCACGCCAGGCCAGCGCCAGCCCCATGGGGATCTCTTGGCTGGCCGCGACCAACGCTTCGCCAGTCGCCGGGCGACCCGCCGCGACCCAGCTTTGGTGCCAGCGCAGGGCCGCAAACCCCGCCCCGGCGCCATACAGAAGCGCCGCCGCCGCGCCCAGCGTCGTCGCCCAGCCAAGCGGTGGCCGCTTGCCCACGTCGGTTTGCCCCTCTGTCACTAGCCCTCCGCCAAGATTTCCGCCACCCGCAGCTTGACCAGCCGCCGCGCGGCCAACCACGACGCAAGGACTGCCACCAACAGCAGAAAGCCAAAGCCCGCTGCGTAGGTCGACGGGCTCAGGCCGATCTCGAGCATCACGTCTTCGGCCAATAGGCCGGCCCGGTAGGTGATCCCGGCGCCATTGATCACCGCCCGCAAGGCCAGGGCCAGCGAGCCGCCCACCACGCCCGCCACTGCGGCGAGCAGCGCCGCTTCCAGGCCAAACAACACCTGCATCTGGCCCTTGCCAAAGCCCAAGCTGCGCAACGTGCCGATTTCGCGGCTCCGCTCGCGCACCGTCTTGGCCATGGTGGTCAGGACTGCCGTGCCCGCGATCAGCAGCAGCACCAGCACGACCAAGTTGCGGTAGGCGCCCACCAGCGCGCTGCCGCGGCGGAACAGCTCGGCAAACTCGGTGTCTTTCCACTGGTTGACGTCGAGCTGGATGCCCGCGCGGGAGGCGTCGGCGCGCAATTCGTCGCGCAGGCGTTCGGCATCGCCAGGGCGCTTGAGCAGCAGGCTGTACAACGCGACGCCGTCCGTTTCGGCCAGTTGCTGGGCAAAGGCGAGCGGCGTGTACAGCAGGCGCAGGTCGAATTCGCGCACCTGGCCGCTGGTCAGACCGATCACCTCGGCGTCCAGCGCGTTCACGCGGCCATTTTCGCTACCGGCGCTCAGCTGCAACACCGGATTGGTGCAAGCAAAGGGCCGCTCGACGGGTTTGGGCAAGGCGGTGCGCGGATCGAAGACCGGCTCGTTCGACGTGGGCCGGCAGCCGACCAGACGACCCAAGCTTAGGCCCAGCACAATGCCTGAAGGTTGGTCGACGCGCAGCGGGTGGCCCGCCCAGGCATTCCAACCCCAGTAGCGCCGTGCCTTTTCGCCCTCCACGACGTCGTGGCCAATCGCTATGAACGGCGCGGTGCTGCCGCCCGAATGAATGACGCCCTGGACGAGCAGCGAGCGGACGCGCACGACGACGTCGTCTTGGTGGCGGGCGAGCCACCCTTCCAGGAACTCTTGATCCTTCTTGGAGAGCCAGTACTTGCGGGGGTTGACCTTGGCGTCCTGCGCGCCCGAACCGGGCCGCCGCACCAGCAGTTCGCCCAGCATGTTGCGGGCAAAGTTGGTGTCGAGCTGATTGTCCAGCAGCTGCTCCAGGTAGCCCTGGAACGTGGCCAGGGCCAGGAAGCCCACCGCCATGGTCAGCACCGCCGCCAGGCTGTGGCGCCAGCCGCGCCGGACATTGCGGGCCGCGATCGTCGTCAGCAAGCGCAGGGTCTGCAGATTGGCCATCGCTCCTCCCGCGCTACGCCGTCGGCGCCGTCAAAAGGGTCACGGGCGACTTGCGCAGCTGACTGCGCGACACCCACCACGTCGCCAACAGCACGCCCGGCGGCATCAGCGCCGCCTGCAGGGCACACGACCACGCCGCCGGTTTGATCAAGAACGCGATCGTCCCCGCCACCCCAGGCGGCGCAAAGCGGAAGCCGCCCGCGTTGATCGCCGCCGCGCCGCTCAGGCCCAGCACCAAACCGATGGCCAGCCCCAGCAGCGACAGCAACAGCGCCTCGCGCAGCAAAAGCCCAAGCATATAGCGACGTTCGAAACCAAGGGCCCGCCAGGTGCCGATCTCGCGGGTGCGCTCCAGGATGGTCAGGGTCATGGCGCCCGCCACCGTAAAGACCAGCACCACCGACACCAGCAAGGTGATGAAGCCGACCATCGAGCCAAGAAACGCCATGGTTCCCACATAGTACGGCGACCAGACCTCGTCCGTGTAGGTGTAGGTGTCTACCTTGAGCCCCTTGGCCTGCAGCGCGCGGCCCAGGTCGGCGGCAACCGCAGGCGCGTCGCGGGCGTCGTGCAGAAATAGGGCGACGTAGCTGGCGCGGTCCGTGGCCAGCAACTCGCGCAACTTAGCCAAAGGCATTATGATTTGCGCGTCCTCGGCAGTCTGCTCGGGGGCGTGGAACGTGCCCACCATTTGCCCGTCCAGCGCGCTCAGCATGCCGTCGTAGGTCTGGCCGATCAGCTGGATGTCGGCATCTGCGGCAAGCTGGGTCGCCATGGCCGGCGTGTCGCACGCCAAGACGGAAGGGGCCGGCGGCTGACCCTTGGTTTGGTCCAGAACCTTGGGCTTTTGTAGGACACTTTGCAGGCCCGCCGCCACGGCGATCGGGGTCGCCACCTCGGAGTGGGCCGCCAGCCAAGTCCCTTGCGCAGTCGCGGCCAATTCCGGCGACGCTTCCTTGACTTCGGGGTGATCCAGCAGAGCCTGCAGCAGCGGCGGATCCACGCCGAGCAGCATCGCCGGCTGGGTGGTGCAGGCGTTGCCGGCCATCCCCACGCCCAGCAGGTACGCCCCGGCCCGCTCGACCCGCGCGTCGCCTTTGGCCCAGTCCAGCACCGCCTTTTGGGCTGTGGGATCGAGCTGATAGGCCACCGGCTCGGCGCTGGCGCGGTCCAGCCCCTCTTTCTGCCAGATGGCCACATGGCCGGCGTGCTGCAGGTAGACGGCGTTGGTGCGTAGGAAGTGCTCGACCCGCACGGCGTAGCCGCCGAGCAGCACGAGCCCCATGTAACCAAAGGCGATCGCCGCCAAGGTCGCCAAATTGCGCCGGCGGTTGCGCCACAGGTTGCGCCAAGCGACGCGCCAAGTTGCGGCGATCATGACGCACTGACCTCTTGGCCATCGCGGATGCGCACCAAGCGGTCCACGCGGCCCATCAGCTTCTCGTCGTGCGTCGAAAACACAAAGGTCACATGGCGTTTCTTGTTCAGGTCCGCCATCAGTTCCACCAGCCGCTGGGTCGTCTCCGAGTCCAAGTTCGCGGTCGGCTCGTCGGCCAGCACCAGATCGGGCTGGGTGACCAGCGCCCGGGCGATCGCCACCCGCTGCCGTTGGCCGCCCGACAGCTTGTCGGGAAATTGCTGAGCAAATGTACTCAGATCCACGTCGGCCAGTGCTTGCGCCACCCGTTCGGTCCGCGCCTGCCGGCTAAGCTCCTTGTGCAGCAGCAGCGGCAGTTCCACATTTTCGGCCACGCTCAACACGGGTACCAAGTTGAAGCTTTGGAAAATGAAGCCGATTTTTCGGTTGCGCAGCTGGCTGCGCTCGCGATCGCTCAGGTGCGACACGTCTTGCCCGCCCAGCAGGACGCGGCCCTGGTCGGGTTCGTCCAAGCAGCCAATCATGTTGAGGAGCGTGGACTTGCCCGAGCCGGACGCGCCGACCACCGCCATGAACTCGCCCGCGTGCACTTGCAGACTGATGCCGCGCAGGGCGTGGACCTGGGTCGCACCAAGGGGAAAGCTTTTGTGGACTTGCTCGACTTGCACCAGCGCCGTCATGGGGGCTCCTTCCGGTCCTTGTTGAGGCGGCAGGAGTCTAGCCCAACGGGATCGGCGTCGCTAGCTGCGCGGCCGCGGCTTCTTGGGGGCGGTCCGGGCAAAATCGCGGGGTTCGTGCACGGTCTTGGCAAGCGCGCTGGCCTTGTCGGCGCTCAGGCGGCCGGGCAGGGTCGAGGCCTTGACCATGGTCTGCACGCGGTGGCGCACGTCCAGGTCGCCTGGGATGCTCCCGCTGTCGGCGGTAATGAGATCCCTAAAATCTTTGGGAAGTCCGGCGCGCAGCACGGTGTGTTCGCCCGTCTTGGGGTGGCGGAATTCCAGCGTGCGCGCGTGCAGCATCACCCGCTTGGCCAGCTGCTTGGACAGCGCGCCGCCGTACAAGAAGTCGCCCGCGATGGGTGCCCCCGACGAGGCCAGCGCCACGCGGACCTGATGCTTGCGGCCCTGCTCGGGGATGACCCGGACCAGCGCCAACTGGCGGCCGCGCGCCAGGACCTCGATCTCGCTGTCGGCCTGCAGCCCGCCTTCCTCAACCACCACCATGCGCTCGCCGCTGCCGATCCGCCGCGGCTGCAGCTGTTGCTCGACCCGCATCCAGCGCAGCGGCGGCACCGGCGACGTCAGCGCCAGGTAGACCTTGAGCACCTTGCGGTCGCGGAACAGCGCGTTGATCGCGTCGGCCCACTCGCCGCGCGCCAGCAGAAGCACGCCCGAGGTCTCTTTGTCGAGCCGATGGACCAGGTGCAACAGTTCGGGATCGCGGTCTTTTTTGATTTCGCGATCCTGCGCCCAGCTCAGTGCCGACGCCAACCCCTCGTCGCCATGGGCCAGCAAGCCAGAGGGCTTGTCCAACGCCAGCAGGTGTTCGTCTTCAAAGATTACAGAGGGCTGCAGGGCGGTCATCGCTGCCTTGGGTGCAACGGGCTGGCGCGTTTGCCGCCGCCGGCCGGGGCAAAAACGCGAAGGGCGCCAGACCTTGCGATCGACGCCCTTCTAGTAACAGGGTCGGGGTGACTGGATTTGAACCAGCGACTCCTTGCTCCCGAAGCAAGTGCGCTACCAGACTGCGCTACACCCCGAATTTTTTGGCCGCTTGGGCCGACTCGCAGCGCCGCGTGGGCACCGAAGCCGCAGTAGGATGCCCACTCGCACACTCTTTGTCAAGCCGACTACTTCTTGAACAAGGCCTCCAGGCGCGCACGGGCGTCGGCCTCTTGCTTGGGCGCTGACGGCACCGCCGGACCGGCCGGACCTTTGGGCGCTCCGCCGCCGCCGAACAGCGCATTCAGCTTGGCCTTGGCGTCGTCGAGCTCCTTGCTGTTGTCCTCGCCGACCACCCGGAACTGGAACCAGTTGCAGAAGTTGGCCGCCTCGCGATCGCGGATGAATTCGCCCTGATTCTCGGTGCATTGGTTGTGGGCGCCCACGCTCCAGAACCGGCAGTTGCGGCAGGAGTGCAGGTACGCGCCGCAGTTGGGGCAGGTGTCCAGGCGGCCGATCTTGACCTCGAACACCAGGTCTTCTTCGCACTTGTAGCACTGATGACGCACTTCGCTGGCCATGAAACTGCTCCGAATTCTTAGAATGTCCTACTGCTGACCCAGACGCCGGCGGCGCGCCACCAGCCCGATGGCGGCGGCGAAGGCGAGCAGCCAGCCCAGGTTGCCCGGGTGCGCGGCGCTGCTACAGCCCGAGTCCTCGGCCTTGGCGGCGGTGGTGGCGGGCTTGGTGGTCGCGCTGGTGTCGCCGGCCAGGGCGACGTCCGCCGCGGGGGCCGTGTCGCCCTTTGCCGAGGTGTCGCTGCTGCCGGCGTCCGGCGCGGGCTTGGTGGGCTCGTCCTTGGCGTAAGGGTTGATAGGCATTTGGTAATTGAACGTGTTGTGCACGTCGTGGCCGTGGCTCGGCCACTCCTTGATCGCGCCCTTGATCGTGCCGTCGGTCTTCCAGGCGAACACGAAGCCGTCGCGGGTGCCGGCGGCCACGTCGAACTTGCCGTCGCCGTCCATGTCGCCGATCGCCGGCGCGGCCAGGACCCAGCCCATGGTCATCTTGGGGAAGTTCTTGGGGATTTCGCCGAGGTAGTTCCAGGCGTGGACCATGTAGCCGGCGCTGGTGACGATGACCTCGGGCTTGTTGTCGGTGTCGAGGTCGACGATGGCGGCGTTGCCAAAGAACTGCCAGTCGGGGATGACGCGCGGCCAGCCTTCGAGCGCCTTGCCGGTCAGGGTGTCGTAGCCCGCCACCTGGTGATCGAAGTTGGCGCGCTTGCCGCCCGACGCGAAGGTGAGCGCGATGTTGAAGCCCGCGGCCGCCTTGACGTAGTCGATGCCGCCGGTGGGGTCGATCTTGCCCAGCGCGCCCGAGGCGATGAGCATGTACGACGGCGAGTCCGTGCTGTCCGACTTGGGGCCGAAGCTCGAGTTGTTGAACGTAACCGTGCACTTGCCGGGCTTCTTGCCGGGGCAGTAGGTCTTGCCTTCCCAGGTAAAGAAGGTGCCGGCGGCGCCGATCGTGTCGAAGTTGACCTCGAGCTTGCCGTCGTAGTCCAGGTCGGCCATGGAGGCCGCGCCGGGCACGCCCGAGCCCACCGTGGGGAGCACGTAGGCCAGCACGCCGTAGGTCGCGACCGGGAAGCCGGGGAAGTACGGGCCGTTTTTGTGCAGGCTGCCGTCGCCGTACAGGATGTAGCCGCGGCCCTCGTTCTTGGCCTTGTCGGCGCCCATGACTTCGTTGGTGCCGATGGCGATGTCGAGCGAGCCGTCGCCGTCGACGTCGCCGACCGAGGCGGTGGCGATGATGCGATCGCCCATCTTACTGCCCACTTCGGGGTCGGCCACGCGCACCGGCCAGCCGGGCTGCGGCTTGCCATCGTGGCGCCACACGTACACGTACTGGTCCATGCCGGGGACGATGATCTCGAGCTTGCCGTCCTTGTCCAGGTCGGCCAAGGTGGCAGCGGCGAAGAAGCCGTCGTCCCACAGGTGCTCGGGGTCGCAGCCGGCGATGTGGCTGCGGTCGATGCTGAGCGGGAAGCCCGCGACCGGGCTGCCGTCGGCGTGCCAGGCGAGCACGTGCCCGTCGTAGGTGGTCTGGACCACTTCGACCTTGCCGTCGCCGTCCAAGTCGCCGATGGCCGGCGTCGAGACCATGAACTCGCGGTAGCCGCCCTTCATGGTGACGTTCTTGGCCTTGCAGCCGGTCTTGTCGGTGCGGTAGGCGCAGGCCTTGGCGGTGTTGCCGGCAAAATCCTCCGAAAGTTCACGCCGGACCGGCACTTGCACCGGCCAGCCCTTGATCTCGCTGCCGTCGGCCTGCCAGGCGTGGAGGGTGCCGTCGTTGGTGGGCAGGACGAGCTCGTCCTTGCCGTCGCCGTTCAGGTCGAACATCTTGGGCGAGGCCTCGACGCTGGCCCAGGTGTTGATCGGGAAGCCGGGCTGCAAGGTCGAGTCCTTGTATAGGCCGAACGCCTTGCGGAATTCGTTCTTGACGGTCTTGCCGTCCTTGGTCTGGGCTTCGACCCGCAGACGCATCGTAAAGGTGTACTGATCGTGATCGACCAGCGGTGCGGCGTAGTCCACCGACTTGGCGGCCTCGGCCACATCCCACTGGAACAGCTCGCCCTTCATGCCGGTGGTCTTGTCTTCTTTCAGCGTCACCCAGCCCGACTTGGGGTCCACGCCCTTGGCGTACTCCAACACGTAGTTGTAGTTGGCGTAGCGGGGCGGCAGGCCGTCTTCGCGGTTGCCGATGCGCGCCTCGATCTTGACCTTGGGCGTGCGGGTGATCTCGATCGGCTCGTACCAGCGCGGGCGCCAGATGTCGACTTCCGGCGGGATCAAGCCGGCTTGCACCATGTCGACCGACGCGCGGACGTTGTTGCGGCCGTAGCCGAACTGGTGGTCCCAGCCGGGGCCCGAGGGGAACTTGGTGGCGTCGGTCTTGGACTCGGGGACGTCGATGTCGTCGCTGGACTGGATGAGGACGCCGCGGACCTCTTCGGCCGAAAGCGGAGGCGTCAGGCCTGATTGCAGGGCCATCGAGTAGATCATGCCGGCGTGGCCCGAGGTGACGCCCGTGGCCTCGGACGAACAGCCGGTGCCCGGCGAGCTGAGCACGAGGTTGGCGCCCCAATTGGTGCAATTGTTGAAATTCAAGAAGGTCGTGGAGTTCTTGGCGCTGGGGCCGTCGAAGACGATGGCGTGGACATAGATGGTGTGCTCGGTGGTGCCGGGCATGTTGTGGTGGAAGCTGAGCTCGTCGGCCGCCGAGGCGATGACCGCGACGTTGTTGGCGTAGGCGTAGGCCAGCGCGTCCTCGGCGTACAGGCCGCGGTTCAGCGAGCCCAGCGCTTCTTGGATGACGCTGGCGCCGTTGTCGACCGCGTAGGTAACGGCCGCGCCAAAGTCGTTGCCGTCGCAGACGAACGAGTCGGCCACGCGGACCATCATCACGGTGCAGTTGGGGCACATGCCCAGGCCGCCGCGGCCGTTGTTGCCCTCGGCGCTGGAGTCGTGGGCTTCGCCGGTGCCGTGGCCGTAGCGGGTGTCGTCGTAGGGGTTGTTGTCGTTGCGGAAGAAGTCCCAGCCCGAGATGTTGTCCACGTAGCCGTCGTTATCGTCGTCCTTGCCGTCCGAGAAGGCGGCGATCAGGTCGCCGGGGTCCAGCAGGCCGTTGTTGTTGGCGTCCTTGACCTTGGGATCGCAAGGGGTTTTGGGCACGCCGGTGCCGTTCTCGCTGGCGTAGTCCATGGTGTTGAAGATGCCGTCGCCGTCGGCGTCCCACGGGTCCTCGGCCTTGAAGTTGGGCCCGCGGCAGGCCTCGGCGGGCGGCGGCAACTCCTTGCGATTCAAGAAGTACTTGTTGACCAGGTCGTCGGCGTCCCATTTGATGCCCGAGTCGAGCACGGCGATGATCACGCGGCGATCGCCGGTGGTCTTTTGCCAGGCGCGATCGGCGTGCATGCCGGTGCCCAGCTTCTTTTCGGCCTGGCGGAAGCCTGGGAACTGGTCCCACTCTTGGCTGCCGGGCTTGCCATCGGGCACGAACGACCACTGGTTCCACTCGCCGCCGCTGATCCAGAATTTGCCGTCGGCGTCCTTGCTGCCCTGGGCAAAACCGCCGTCGTTTGGCCAGTTTTCGGGCTTGCTCATGTCGGCGCCGTCGGCGGGTGGCCAAGCAGCTCCCGCGACCAAGGGCACGCTCAACAAGGTGGGTACGATCGAGAGAATCGCTAGGCGCAAGAACCAATTGCTGCGGGACATGGCGGCCTCGGGCGGGGAGAGGGGACGGCACAAACGCGATCGCGCGCTCGGCAAGGTACACCAAGGTTGCGCTGCCTGAAAAGCGCAAAACGAAGCAGACAGAAAACGGGTGCTTCCGCTAGAAATCGTGGTGCAGGGCCAAGGCCAGGTGCCAGCTGTCGCCGTAGACCGACGTGCCACCCACCGGATCGAACGGGTCGCTTTTCAGCACCGTCCGCCGCATCAAGCTGGTCCAGCCAACGGCCGCGTCGATCTGCAGGGGTTTGCGCGCCACCCCCAGGGGGTCGTCCAAGGTGACGCCCAGGCCGCAAGTGGCGGTGGTCGCTGGCGAGTCCAGGTAGTTCGCCAACCCATCGGCCTTGGGGAACGGCGTGGGGCGGTACTGCACCCCCGCCCGCAGGTGCAGCATCGAGTGGGCTTGCCACTCCACCCCGGCGCGCGGCACCACGATGTCCTTGGTGCCCATCGGCACCGGCTCGTTGTGGGCGTAGAGAATATCGGCCTTCTTCCCGCCGGGTTGCACCAGCTGGGCGTTGTCCAGGCTCAAGGTCACGTTCGGTGCCAGGGGCGGCAATTCGGACCAGCGCTGCCAGGCCGCCCCCGCCGTCCACAGCCACTTGCCGGCCTGCCACGAGGCAGCGCCCGCAACGGTGTCAGGCAGCCACAGACCCACGCCTGCGACCGAAAACGTCATCGTGCCCACCTGTTCCACGTTCACGTGCAGCGGCAGGGCATAGCGGACCTCGGACTTGCCCCGCCAGACCAGCGCCAGGCGCACGTCGGGGTGCGGCAGGACGGTCACACCCACGATCGGAAAAACCTCGGTCGAGAGGCTGACTTGCAGGGACTTCTGATCGACGCGATGGTCCAGCGGCGAAAGCGCGATGTCGGACCGGCCGGACAGCGCCGTCAAGACCTGCCCCGAGGCGCCCACCGTCAGCCACGGCAGCGGCCGCACCGACGCCCCGAACACCAGCGCCAGCCGGTCGCCCAGGGTGTCGTACATCGGCAGCTGCGGGATGCGGTAGTCCAGGCTGTCCAGCCGCGTCGGTCCGCTGATCGGCAGGTGAAATGCCACCGCCAACGCGGCCCGGTCCTGCAGCCAGCCGGGCAGCGGCGTCGAGACGCCCAGGTGCATCAGGCTGTTGTCTTGCGGCAGCCGGCTGGGCCACACCCCGTCGCCGCCGCGCCGCTCGATGGCGAAGCGGTTCCAGATGAGGTCGGTGCCAAAGCCAAAATGGATGTGCTTGGCCAGCACCAGGTTGGCGGGGTTGGCGTAGACGGCGTAGTAGTCGTCGCTGGCCGCCTCGCCCGTGTTGCCCAGGGCGATGGTCCGTGGGCCAAAACCATACAATTCCAGCGAGCTTGCGTGGGCATGTCCCGTCAGCAGCGGCAGCGCCAGCAGTGCCGCCACCGCCCACAAGCGCGGCGCACCCCGTCGTCGCCGGCTCATGGGCGCCGCAACCCCAGGTGATTCATAAAGCTTTGCAGATCGGCCCAGGCTTCGCGCTTGCGGGCGGGCTCGGCCAACAGCTCTTCGGGCGACCAGGTGCACAGCGCTGGAACTCCGCGAATCTCGAACCACTTTCCACGGAGCTGCGCCAGCGGCAGGGCCTGCCGCAACAGGAACTGCGCCGGCACTTCGCCAAACGCCAAAAGTGCCTTGGGCTGGACCACTTCCCATTGCTTGCCTAGCCAGGTACTGCAAGTCCGGGTATCGGCCGCGTTGGGCCGCGCGCCGCCGCCGTGGCACAAGCAGACGTGGGTCAGCCAGGCGTCGTCGCGGTGCAGGCCCATCGCCGCCATCATTTTGTCCAACAGCGCTCCCGCCTCGCCTTGGCCGACCTTGCCCGACGCGTCCGCGGTGCTGCTTGGCGAACCCAACAAGATCAAGGTTTTGGCCACAGGGTTGCCGCTGCCGAACACGACCCTAGCGCTGCCGGCCCGGCGCGGACAGCGCGCACATTCGGCCGCCTCGCGGGCCAGGGCCTCTAGGGCAGCCTGGGCCTGGGGCCGGCGCGACACGGCCGCGAGTTGGGCCAGTGGCGGCGCGCTCGCTGGCGACGACTCAGGGCGATTCGCCGGCCGCTGCGGGGAATTGCGTGGCGCCGTCTGGGGTTGCGGGCTCCCTTGGCGCATCGGGCTCGCCGCCACCGCTGGCGTCGGCCGGGCCTTGCGGGCCACTGCGTCCACACCACTCCAGCGCGCCATCCGCAACGCGGCGCCCACCTGCGCGACCAATTCGGCCACGGCGCGGTCGTCGGTCGGGTCGAAGGGCGGCGCAACTTGCGATTCGGGCAAGGACATCGGGCTGCTCGTGCTCTCGCGGCGGGCGCTGCGTAGGGGCAAGGATACGGCAAGCGGGGCGCGCGGGCCATCCCATTGGCATTTGCCCCCGACTTTCGGCATCATGCCGCGCGAGGTCCCGCCGATGTTGCTCGAATTCGCTAAATTGCATGGACTTGGCAACGACTTCGTGGTCGTGGATGCCCGCCATACGGACCACGCCACGCGGTGCTGGCCCGCCTTGCCCCCGCAAGCCCAGGTGGCGCTGGTGCAAAAGCTGTGCGATCGCCACACGGGCATCGGCGCCGACGGCGTCTTGCTGTGGACCGGCACGCCCGCAGCGCCGCGGATGACGGTCATCAACGCCGACGGCAGCGAACCCGAAATGTGCGGCAACGGCTTGCGCTGTTTCGTCAAGTATCTTGCCGATGTGCATGGTGTCAGCGGCGATGTGCTGGCGGTGGAGACCGGCGCCGGGTTGCGCACCTGCCAGCTGACCCGCGGCGCCGACGGCACGGTCGTCGAGGTCGCTATCGACATGGGGCAGGCCGATTGGCGCCCCGCGGCCGTTCACCTTGACCGCCCGGACCCGCTGATCGCCGAAACCTGGCACCTGGGTGGCCGCACGTTCGAGCTGTCGGCCCTGTCGATGGGCAACCCCCACGCGGTCACGTTCGCCCCGCTCGATGCCGCGAGCCGCGACGCTCTGGGGCCGCAAATCTCGAATCATCCAGCTTTCTTGCAGCAGACCAACGTCGAGTTCGTACGCGTGGACGGCGCCGGCGAGCCGTTGCAGCTGGTGGTGAATGTGTTCGAGCGCGGCTGCGGTTGGACGCAAGCCTGCGGGACCGGCGCGACCGCGGTGGCGTTCGAGGCCTTGCGCCGCGGACTTACCCAGCGGAATCGCGAGGTCGCCGTAGTCCTCCCCGGCGGTACGCTGCAGATCACCATTGGCAGCGACGACCGCGCCGTGATGCGCGGACCGGCCAAGCTGGTCTACCGCGGCACCCTGGACTTGGCCCCGTGGCTGGCCGGCGGAGTGCCGTGAGGCCGCGCAAGCCCTTGTCTCTGCTCCCCAAAACCATCCTGATCGCGGGGCTGCTGTTGCTGGCGGATCCTGCGGCCGCGGCCTCGCACGACCCGGTCGCGCCGGTGGCTCTGCACCTGACCTTGGTGTTGACCGGTGCGTTGCTCGCTGGTTTTGTCGCGACCCGACTCAAGCAGCCCGCGGTGATGGGCGAACTCGTCTTTGGCGTCTTGGTCGCCAATGCCGGTCTGCCGTTTGCTGCCGAGCTGCGCGACTCGCCCGCCATTGATCTGCTGGGCCGCATCGGCGTCCTGTTGCTGCTTTTTGAGGTGGGGCTGGAGTCCACGGTTCGCCAGATGCTCAAGGTCGGGCTGTCGGCGCTGCTGGTGGCGACGATCGGCGTGGTGACGCCGCTGGTCTTGGGCTGGCTGGTGGCCTCGCAGCTTTTGCCGCCGAATTCAACGCATTTTACGGCATTGTTCTTGGGGGCGACCCTCACGGCGACCTCGGTGGGCATCACGGCGCGCGTGCTCCAAGAACTGGGTGCGCTGGAACGGCCCGAGGCGCGGGTGATCCTGGGCGCGGCGGTCCTCGACGACGTGCTGGGTCTCGTGGTCTTGGCGGTGGTGGCGGCCCTGATCGGCGCGGCGAATGCGGGCGAAGGGCTGGCGCTTGGGCCGATCGCGCTGATCATGATCAAGGCCTTGGTGTTTCTGGTGATTTCGCTCGCGGTGGGCGTGTGGGCGACACCTTGGTTCTTTGCCTGGGCGGCGCACCTGCGGCACCCCTCGACCCTGCTGGCGCTGGGCATGGGGCTGTGCTTTGGTCTAGCGTGGGCGGCGGATTGGGCCGGTCTGGCGCCGCTGGTGGGGGCGTTCGCGGCGGGGCTGGTGCTGGAAGAGGCGCACAGCGAGCCGTACCGTGCCCGCGGCGAGCGCGGCTTGGAAGAGCTGGTGCACCCGGTGGCGCAGCTGTTCGTGCCCGTGTTCTTTGTGCAGATGGGCTTGCACACCGACTTGCGGGCGCTGCTGCAGCCCGGGGCGTTGCTGCTGGGCGCGGCGCTGATCGGTGTGGCCATCGTGAGCAAGCAAGCGTGCTCGCTGCTGGTTTTGCAGAACAAGGGGCCCGTCGATCGCTTGCTGGTGGGCCTTGGCATGATCCCGCGCGGCGAAGTCGGCCTGATCTTTGCCGGTGTCGGCTCGGGGCTGTTGGTCGCGGGCAAGCCGGTGGTGGGTCCGGCCGAGTACGCCGCGGTGGTGGCGATGGTGGTGGCGACCACGCTGCTGACGCCGCCGCTGCTGCAGTGGCGGATCAAGCGGTTGACCGCGGTCTGATCGAACACGGAGCCGCGCCGATGGGCCGCCCAGGTGCAGGCCCGCCGG
Organism: Myxococcales bacterium; assembly: GCA_037441385.1. Taxonomy (GTDB): domain Bacteria; phylum Myxococcota_A; class UBA9042; order UBA9042; family UBA9042; genus SXRM01. The sequence continues at coordinate 6,298 of JBBISH010000043.1, read as the reverse complement.
CTTCTTGCTATCCTTTTGCCCCCGCACCCGCGGCGCGACCAGACGAGGACCACGATGAGCGACGAGAACCAGCAGCCCCAGGGCTCGCAAGAGCAGGCGAACACGGCCCTTTTCTCCCTGAGCCAGGGCTTCGAGTTTGCCAACAACCGCGTGGAGGGCGAGGAGTCGCGCGGCAAGCGCCTGCACCGGCTGCGTCACTCGGCGGCCCACGTCATGGCCGAGGCCGTGCAACAGCTGTTCCCCACTGCGCAATTTGGCGCGGGGCCGGCCATCGAGCACGGCTTCTACTACGACATCTTCTTGCCCCGGCCGCTGACGCCCGAAGATCTGGAAGAGATCGAGCGCCGGATGAAGAAGATCATCAAGCGCGGCTGGCCGTTCCAGGTGGTGCAGGTGCCGTTGGCCCAGGCCCGCGAAGTGTTCGCCGGCGCCGAGCAGCCGTTCAAGCTGGAGATTTTGGAGAAGATCGAGCGCGAGCAGGGCGCGGCCGTGGCGACCCTGTACCGGCAAAACCAGTTCGTGGACCTGTGCGCCGGCCCGCACGTGGCCTCGACCGGCAAGCTGAAGTTCTACAAGCTGCTGCGGACCTCGGGCGCCTACTGGCGCGGCGACGCCAACAACCCGATGCTGCAGCGCATCTACGGTACGGCCTGGGAAACCCAAGAGGATCTGGACGCTTACCTGAACTTCTTGGAAGAGGCGAAGAAGCGCAACCACAAGCGCCTGGGCGCCGAGCTCGACCTGTTCCACTTCCACCAAGAGGCCCCCGGCGCGGCGTTCTGGACGCCCAAGGGCTTTGCGATGGTGCAGGCGCTGCAGGCGTATTGGCGCGAGCTGGGGGCGCGGCGCGGCTACCAGGAAATCTGGAACCCGATGCTTTACAAGAAGGATCTGTACATCCGCTCGGGCCATTACACGCACTACAAAGAGGACATGTTCATCTTCAAGCACGAGCACGAAGAGACCGAGTATTGCTTGAAGCCCATGAACTGCCCCGACACGTTCTTGTATTACACCAGCAAGAAGCGGTCGTTCCGCGAGCTGCCGCTGCGCATCGCCGAGGGCGGCATCCTGCACAGGAACGAAATGGCGGGTGCGCTAAACGGCCTGTTCCGCGTGCGGCAATTCATGCAGGACGACGCCCACATCTTCGTGATGCCCGAGCAGGTCGAGAGCGAGATCTTCGAGGTGCTCGACATCGTCCGCGAGGTGTACTCGCTGTTCAACCTCAGCTACTCGTTCACGCTGTCGACCCGTAATCCTGAGAAATTCATGGGCGAAATCGCCGCGTGGGACAAAGCTGAACAGGATTTGAAAGCTGCGCTGGACAAGGGCGGCTTCCAGTACACGGTCGACGCCGGCGGCGGCGCCTTCTACGGGCCAAAAATCGACATCAAGATCGACGACTGCCTGGGCCGCAAGTGGCAGTGCGCCACGGTGCAGCTCGACTTCCAGCAGCCCATCAATTTCGAGATGAAGTACACCGCTAGCGACAATACGGCGCAGCGGCCGATCGTCATCCACCGCGCCATCTTTGGCAGCTTCGAGCGGTTCATCGGCGTGCTGCTGGAACACACGGCCGGCGCGCTGCCCACCTGGCTGAGTCCGCTGCAGGCGGTGGTGGTGCCGATCTCGGATAAGTCGCTGGACTACGCGTGGACGGTCTGCAAGCACCTGCAGGGCAAGGGGATTCGCGCCGAGGTCGACGATCGCGGCGAGAAGATGCAGTACAAGATCCGCGAAGCCGAGATGAAGAAGACCCCCTACATGCTGGTGGTGGGCGAGAAGGAAGCGGCCGAGGGGCTGGTCTCGCTCCGCACCTACAAGGACGGGCAGCGCCCGGTCGCCCCGTACCAGACCGTGGCCGACGAGATCGCCCAGAAGGTCGCCGCGCGCGAGTTCGACGTGGAGATCAAGCCCCTGCGCACCTTTGATGTCGACGACGGTGGCGCGGCCGAAGGCGACGAGTACTGAGATAACTGCGCCGCAATTGCCAGCACTTCCGGCGATTTAGTTTCTCTGCGCCGGTCGCTGACAAGAACAGGTGACACGTCCCCAAGATCAGGTGACACAGCCAGTTGGCGGTCCCCCTACAATACCGCTGTTCGCGCCCGTCCTGGGCGCTTGCCACGGCAAGGGGCAGCTGTTCATGCGCGCTTGGATCCGCAAACTTGGGGCCATCTGGATCTCCGTCGTCATCCTGATCGTGCTGTGCATCGCCTTGGCCGCGGGCACCTTGATCGAGTCGACCAGCGGCGCCGAGGCCGCCAAGGTCGTGTACGACGCCGGCTGGTTCCGGGCGTTGCTCGCGATCTTCACCGTCAACAACGCCTGCGCGCTGATCGACCGCTACCCGTGGGGCAAGCTGCGCGTCGGCTTTGCGATCACCCACCTGTCCATGGTGGTGATCCTGGTGGGCGCGTGGGTGACGCTGCAGTTCAAGGTCGAAGGGCACTTGCCGCTGTACGAGGGCGAGGTCAGTTCGGTCTTCCTCAGCGGCGAAGGCGCCGCGGAACAGCAGCTGCCGCTTGGTTTTTCGGTTGCGCTGGACGACTTTGAGCTGGGCCGCTATCCGGGCACGATGCGCCCGTCGCAATTTCGCAGCAACGTCACCGTGACGCCCAGCGGCGGCGCGCCCTTCAAGGCCGTGATCCAGATGAACCAACCGCTGTACTACGGCGGCTGGAGCTTCTTCCAAAGCAGCTACGACATGCAGAGCGGCCGCGAGATGACCGTGCTGAGCGTGTCCAAGGACCCCGGCCAGAACATCGTCTTTGTTGGCTACGGCCTGCTCGTGCTGGGTATGTGCTGGGTGGCGGGCACCCGCATCTACACGCGCCGCAAGATCGCCGCCGCTCAAAAAGCCATGGCCGCCGCGGCGGTAGCCCTGCTCAGCCTGGTGGGGACGATGGCGGCGAGCCCGGCCGAGGCCACCTACATGCCCGCGCAAGACGTGGCCGACCGCCTGCACCGCCTGCCTGTGCAGCACGATGGCCGCTCGATGCCGCTGGAGACGATGGCCAACGAGGCGCTGAACAAGATCACCGGCCCGTGTTTGGTGTACGAGAAGGATCCCGTGCGCCACGTCTTGGGCTGGCTGTACGACCACCAAGGCTGGGCCGATCTGGAGAACGTCTACGTGGGCGGCAGCGACGTGGCGCGCGCCCTGGGCCTGGCGGGTACGGTGCAGTGCGCCTCGTTCAATGGTCTGGTCAACAACCCGCGCCTGTCGGTGGTGCTGCAAGAGGCCGAGGCCGCGCCCGACAAAGGCAAGCCCAAGATGCTGCGCGATGCCGAAGAGCTGAGCAAGCGCCTGGAAATGTTGAGTGGTTTCTATGACAAAAGCGCCCTGCGGGTGATGCCGATCCAGGATCCGATGGGCAAGTGGCAAGGGCCCAACTCGTGGAAGGGTCCCGAGGTGCTGCTGGACCTGATCGCCAATCCGCCCAAGGGCTTTGCTCACTACCCCACCGCCGAAGCCATCGATCGCGAGCTGCTGTACAACCGCGCCCGGCCGGCCCGCTTGGCGTGGCTGATCCTGGTGCCGGCGGCGCTGCTGGGCGCCCTGGGCCTGCGGCGGCCGCGCAAAGCGTTCGACATCGTCAGCGCGCTGGGTCTGGTGGCCGGCTTTGCGGCGATGAGCTGGGGCATCTGGCTGCGCTGGCAGATCGCCGGGCGGGTGCCGGCTTCGAACATGTACGAGTCGATGCTGTTCTTGGCCTGGGGCGTGGGCCTGTTCGCTATGGTGGCGTCGATTTTCTGGCGCCAGCGCATGGTGGTGTTCAACGCCGCGGCGATGTCGGCGCTGACCATGCTGCTGATCGATCTCTTGCCGATGGACGGCTTCATCCATCCGGTGGCGCCGGTGCTGTCGGGCACGGTCTGGCTGGCGATCCATGTGCCGATCATCATGGTCAGCTACTCGGTGCTCACCTTGGGCGTGCTGGTGGCGCACATGCAGATTGGCGTGACGATTTTTGCCAAAGACGGCACGGAGCTCGCGCGCAAGCTCTACGACCTGCTGTACTGGTACATCCTGATCGGTTCGATCCTGCTCATCGCCGGCATCTTGACCGGCTCGATCTGGGCCGCCTCGTCGTGGGGCCGCTACTGGGGCTGGGATCCCAAGGAAGTCTGGTCGTTGATTGCCTTTTTGGCCTACATGGCCATCTTGCACGGCAAGTTCGACCGCTTGATCGGGGCCTTTGGCGTCGCCGCCTTCAGCATCGGCGCGTTCTGGACGATCTTGATGACCTATCTGGGCGTCAACTACGTGCTCGCGGCTGGCATGCACTCGTACGGCTTTGGCGGCTCGGACGTGGTCACCTGGATGCTCATCAGTGGCGCCGTCGAACTCGCCTTCTTGGCCGCCGGCTTTGCCCGTCGCAAGCGCCTGGCGATCTGACCACCCTGGCGCCGCCGCGCCGCCCTGCGCCCGCCGCAAGATCGCTACCGAACCCAACAAGTTGGCCCTTGCCGGCCGACTTGACGCAGCGTCTTTGCAATTGCACATTGTTGGCAAGACACCGGCACAACCGGACTGCAGCGCAAGGGGCTGGCCATGAAGCATTGTACGGCAGGGCATCTGGGCTTGGCGGCCCTGGTAGCGTTGGTTGGGCTGCTCGTCGGCATGCCGGCGCAGGCAGTGCCGAGTCAGGCCGGCGTGCAGGCCGTGTTGACGAGCAGCGGTGGACCGGCGGCAGACGGCAACTACGCGATCACGTTGCGCTTGTACGACGATCCCTTCGCCGTCCAAGCCTTCTGGACTGAGGGGCCGGTCAATGTGTCGGTCAAGGGTGGCCTGTTCAACTGGAACATGGGCAGCAAGGTGCCGATCACGCCAGATGTTTTGGCGGGCAAGACGCCGTGGCTCGGGATCACGGTGGGCCAAGATCCAGAGATGGACCGCGTGCCGCTGCAGTCGGTGCCGTTCGCGCTGCGCGCCGGCGTGGCCGAGAGCCTGAGCTGCGTCGGCTGCATCACCCTGCAACAGCTCAATTCCACTGCGGCGGGCGGTCTGGTCAAGGCGACGGACTTGGCCGGCTATGCCCTGAAGTCCGACTTGAGCGACTACGTCAAGGCGGCGGCCCTGGCGCCGGTCGCGCAGACGGGCAATTACAAAGACCTGAGCGGCGCGCCCAAGTTGGCCGATGTGGGCACCAGCGGCCTGTACGCCGACCTGATCGGCGCGCCGGTGGTGCCCAAAGCCGGCAGCAGCTGCGGGACCGGGCTGGTGGTCAAGGGCATCTTGGCCGACGGCGGTCTGGAGTGCGTGACGGCCGGCGACTCGACTTTGGCGAAGCTATTTTCCACCGTGATCACCCAGCCTTTTGTGGCCAAGCCCGAGGTGCCGATCTTGGACGCCAGCCCCCAGGGCGTGTATGGCATCGCGACGGTGGCGTCGGTTGGGGCGGTGGACTCGGTCGAGATCGACGTGGACGTGGAGAACAGCAATGTCGCGAACATCCGCCTGGAGTTGCTGGATCCGGCGGGCAATTTGATGACCCTCTACGACGGCGGCGCCACCGGCACCGCACTCAAGACTACGTTCCCCACCTTGACCCCCGTGGCCAAGGGCTCGCTCGACGTATGGAAAGGTAAGGATCCCAAGGGGAATTGGTCGGTCATCGCCTACGACAAGCAGAAGACCAATGGCGGCACGGACGGCGTGCTCCACAGCTTCACGGTGCGGGTGACCTACAGCAACCAGAGCAAAGTCCAGGTGAAGTCGGTGCTCATCGGCCCTGACGCCCAGCCGCTCGGGCGCATCACCAGCAAGACCACCGACGCTTTGTCCGACGGCGCGTCGCTCTCGATCGCCACTGGCGCCGGCCCAGCCGTGATGGCCCAAGGTTGGCTCTACGACAGTCAAAACAAGGTCTGGGTTGCGGCCAACACCGGCGCCAGTACGGTGGGCGGTTGCACCGGTTGCGGTTCGGGCAAAGACGGCGACTACCTGGCCGACGCCAGCAAAAGCCTGGCCGGCGGCACGTATGAATTCAAATCGTTCACCATCAAGTCGGGGGTGACGGTCACCGTGACCGGCAGCACGCCGCTGGTGCTCAAGGTCCAAGGGCAAGTGCAAATCGACGGTCTGCTCGACTTGCGCGGTGGCGATGCGCCCGATGTCGCGACCTGTTGCCCCGATGCCCCCGGCGGTGCCGCGGGCGGTGGCGGCGGAACCACGGGCGCCACGGGTCCGGGCGGCGGCGGCGCCAATGGCGGCATCGGCCACGCGGTGGCCCTCGCCCTCGCTCACGCCGGAGCGCACGTCCTGGTCAGCGACGCCGATGGCGAC
>JBBISH010000042.1:0-45009 GCA_037441385.1 Myxococcales bacterium | reverse complement strand
AAGGACTACGAAGAGACGATCGCAAGCAGCAAGGCCTGGATGACGCTCGCCATGATTCGCCTCATCACGGCACGGCTCGGGGCTGAATAATATGTACACACCCTCTGAGCGTCAACGCGTCTTGGTCGGCGCCACCCCTGGACGCTCTGCACTTGGCACAGTTCGGTTCGGTGTTGCTGGACTCGGCGCCGAGCGATCCCCGCAGGCGCGCACGAACAGCTGCTCGCTAGCGGCCTGGCGACCGGCCACACTGCCGGCGAACAGACACGTTTCGCTCTGCGCCGCGAGCAGTTGCGCTGGTGTGGCCCCGCCCGCTCCAGGACCGAACGGCTTGACCCACAGCAGCGTGCCCGGCGCCACGCCGTCAGCTTGGCCATGCTCCAAGAGCTCGCGAGCGTTGGTCAGCACTTGGGCGCTGGCCGCCACAAGCCGCCACTTGCCGTCCACATGCCGCAATTCGCCGGTCAGGGGGCCAAGTAGGCTGGCGCGCCCCTGTTTGACGGCGTCTTGCAGAGGTTGGGAAAACTGCCGTCGCCCGCGATCGTCGTCCAAGGCCAGCCCCGGCGCCGGGATGCGGACCTGCCAGGTGTGGGCACGGGCCTCGCTGCGGCCCAGCCGCCACTGCCACTGGGTGTTGCTGCCGCTGCTGGACGCGGCGGCCCACCAGCCTGCCTCGTCGCGATAGGGGCGCAAAGTCAGGCCCTGGCTAGGGATCTCGATCGATCGCAGGTCGCCGTCGGGCGCGATAGTCAATTGCCAGCGCAGGCGCCAGGCCGGGACGGCCATTCGCAGTTGCAGGTCGCCGCTGGCCTGTAGGCTCTCGACCCGCAGCGCCCGTCTGAGCTCGGGTCTGGCGACTGCAGCGAGGGCCGCCGTCAACGACAAAGCATCGTCGCCCATCTCAGGGCAGGGGACCGTTGGCGCGCCCGCCGTCGCGGCGCCGATGCTCGCCACACAACCAGCGGCGGACCTTTGCACCAGCCAGTCCACTCCGGCCGTCTGCAGGGCGGCGTGGTCCACGTCCACGGTCAACGTGTCTTGGGCGGTCGCGCCGGCCACCTGGCGGATCAGCAGCAGTGGGCCCTCGGCCGCCAGAGCCGGAGCCTGTCGCTGCAACGACTGGGCCGCGCGGTCGACAAAGAAGTCCGCGTCCCTCAAGCCCAACAGGCTTCCCTCGGCACCGGGCTGCCACGCCACTTCGGTGGCGGCCAGAGCGGGCGCCACGGCGGGACTGGCGGCCGCGGCCAGGTCGGTGACGTCGCTGGCGAGCACCTTGGGCTGGCCCGGCATGGCGCCCGAGGGCGCGGCCGCGCGCACTGGACCCGACGCTGGCGGACCGGGCCGGCAGGCGGCGCAGGCAAGCGCCAGGTTGACCCAGAACAAACGGATGGCGGCGGGGCGCCGGGTGGCGACAACGTGCAGAGAAGAGTGAGCCATCGGGTGGATCCGGCGCCGTGGGGGCGCCCCGAGCCTAGCCGCGCCATGGGGCGATGGTCAAACGCGTGATGGTCGAATTCGGCCTGCTTGTGTATAACGGGCGAATGGGGCAGCCAAGTAGCTTCGCAACCCTGCAGCACCCAGCAGCCGACTGGCTGTCGCAGCGGCCGTTTGGCTGGTACGACGCGGAGCGCGCAGTGGTGATCGGCCTGCTGGTCGCGGCTGCGGTGCTAGTGGCGCGCACGCTCTGGCTGGCGCGTCCGACGTGGCCCCGCGCCGTCGTGCCCGCGCTCTTTGGGCTACTTGGGTTGGCCGGTTGGCTCTGGCTGCTGCAACCTGCCTTTGTTCACGCCGAGTTCTATGGTCCCGAGCTGGTCAACGACATCTTGCTGGGCGCGTCGCCACCCCAGCATCCGCACGGTGCCACGTCGTATGTGCTCCTGAATTGGCTGGCGGGCCTGCAACGGCTGTTACCGGCCACAGACCCGGTCGTCGCGGTGATGCGGGCCAACGCCTTGCTGGCCGCGCTGTCGGCCTGGCCATTGGCGGCACTGGCCGCGCGCTGGACGGGCGATAGCCGGGCAGGCTGGCTCGCCGCGCTGTTGTGGTTCACCTCGCCGCTCGTGGCGCGCCTGGCCTACTCGGAAGAGGCGGCTATTTCCGCTGTGTTCTTTGGGCTATTGGCGCTGTGGGCGGCCGACCGCGCGGCCACTGAGCCGGCTCCGCGGCTGCAAGGACTGGCCATGGTGGCCGCGCTGCTGGCCGTGTTCAGCCGGCAGACGGCGGCGGCGCTGCTGCCTGCCGTGGTTCTGGTAGCCGTGGCGCGCGACCGGCAGCAAAGTTGCTGGCAGCGTTGGCGATTTCCAGGGATCTTGGCCGCCGTGCTGGTGGCCGGTCTGGCCATGCAGGCGGTCGTGCGCCCCCGGCAGGGCTTTGACGTGCTTTGGCTCGCCCTGGGCGTGTTCGACATGGCCGCTTTGTGGCAGTGCTTGCGCGGACACCCGCTGGTGGATGTTGGGCAACTGCCTGCGTTGATGCCGTTTCTCGCGATCGTCGGTGCCTGGGCGCTGGTGCGGCGCCCCGGAGCCGGCTTGGCGTGGGCGACTGGGCTGGTGGCCACTGCACTGACCTCACTGCCGGCGGCGTGGCCGGTCGCTGGGGCGCGCTGGGGCTTTCGGTTGCCGGCCGTTGTGCTGGGCCTGCTCGCGGCCGCGGTGGGTGCGCTGGCCGTGGTGCAGTATCTGCAAGTCCGCTTGAGGCCGCCGATTGCCTTGGCGGCGGTGGCGGTCGCCGTGGCCTTGACGGCTGGCCTGGCGCCGCAGACGTGGCAAAACCAGCGCGAGGATCCGGTGTTGATCGACTACCTGTGGCTGCGCGCCCAGCTCAGTCGGCATTCGGACGCCCCCATCGCGGTCGTCGACTGGCGCTTTCCCCAGCCCCGCTACCACAGCGTGGCCGAGGCAGCGCGCTCGTTGGGCAGGCCGACGCAGCCACCTGGCGCGGGTGCGTATTTTGCCGAGTCGCTCGGCTGCTGGACCTACACGGTGGCCGAGCTTGCGATTCCAGCGAGCACGGACGAGCCCGCGGCGATGGACTACCTGGCTGGTCACCCTCAGCGCCTGCACCAGCTTCTGTTCGATGTTTCTGCAGAGTTTGGCCTGGCCGACGTGCGCGTGCCGTCAGAGCCTCGCCGCGAGTGCGCCCGTTGGCTGCTGGGTGCCGAGTTGGTGGCGACTGGCCCGACCGTGGCGGTGGCGGGCCTGCCGCCCGACGCCGTGCCAGCTCGGCCGCAGGTGCCGCTGCGGTTGTGGCGGCTGCCCCCGGTCCAGCGCCCCCCGCTTGATTCGCCCGGATCCCGTATCAAGCCTTGATGCGCGCCCCTGCGGGGTCGTACAGAGGCCGCAGGCTCAGCTTGGCCGGGTACTTCCTGTCGCTGATCTCGACCTGCCACGGCGCCGCATCCAGCCAGGCCTGATCGATCGGCACGTCGGCCTCGATCATGGCCAAACCTACGGCGCCGCCAAGGGTATGCCCGTAGCTGGCGGCCCGCACATAGCCGGCGCGCTGGCCGCCCCGCCACAGCACCTCGGCGTGGAACATCAGCGGCTCGGGGTCCAGCACCTGTATTTGCACCAGACGCTTCTTCAGCGGCCCCGCGGCCTTCTGCGCCAGCGCTGCCTCGCGCCCCAAGAACGACGGCTTGTTCCAGTCCACCGCAAAGCCCAGGCCGGCCTCGAGCACCGTGTCGGTGTTGTCGATGTCGTGGCCGTAGTCGCGGTAGCCCTTTTCCATGCGCAGACTGGCTAGAGCCTTGAGGCCCGCGAGACGCAAGCCGAATTGGCCACCGACCGCCATGATCTTGCTGTACACGTGCGCGGCCTGCTCGGTGGGGATCAGCAGTTCGTAGCCCAGTTCGCCCAGGTAGGTGATGCGGGCCACGTGCAACTTGGCAAACCCGATGGCGATCTCTTTGACGCCGCGGAAGGGCAGGGCTTCATTGCCCAAATCGGTGGCGGTCAGGCTCTGCAGCAGCGCGCGGCTGGTGGGACCCTGCACGTTGAGTTGGGCGTAGGCCGAGGTGACGTCCGTGACGAAGCAATGGAAATCGCTGGGGATGTGCCGCTCGATCCAGTGGTGGACGTGGCGGTGGGCCGTGTCCGAGGCGACCACCAGGAACTTGTCGTCGGCCAGCTTGTTGACCGTGAGATCCGCCTGCAAAAAGCCTTTGGCATCCAGGCACTGCGTGTAGGTGATTCGGCCGACCGGCCCGTCCACGTCGCCGGCGCAGAGCCACTGCAGGTAGCGTCCCGCGTCGCGGCCCTGCACCAAGAACTTGGCCATGAAGGACATGTCCATGACGATCGAGGCGTTGCGGCAGGCTTCGTGCTCGGCGCGCCAGTACGGGAACCAATCGGGGCGGCCAAAGCTCAGTGGCCCGGCCACCGCCTGCGCGGGCGTGGGCGCGTACCAATCGGCGCATTCCCAGCCGCTGACGTCGCGCAAGAACGCACCAGCTTTGTGCAATTCGGCGTGCAGCGGCGAGCGCTTGGCGTCGCGGGCCGTCTCCATGGTCTTGAAGGGGTAGTGGCACTTGTAGACCAGGCCCAGCGACTCGACGATGCGCTCGCGGCGGTACTGCGGCGTTACTTGGTAGGGCTGCAGGCGGTCGATGTTCATGCCCGTGATGTCCATGTCCGGGTGGCCGCTCAGGATCCACTGGGCCATCAGCCGACCCATGCCGCCGCCGGTCAGGATGCCGATTGAGTTGAGGCCGGCGCAGACGTAGTAGCCGCGCAGCTCGGGCGCCTCGCCCACCACCGGCCGCAGATCGGGGGTAAAGCTCTCTGGACCACAGAAGAATTTGCGGATGCCCAGGTTCTCCAGCATCGGGATGCGGCCCAGGGCGCGCTCGACAAAGGGGCCCATACGGTCCCAGTCGGGGGTGATCTCGCCGAACGAGAAGTTCTGCGGAATTCCCTCGACCTTCCACGGCGCCGACTTGGGCTCGAACAGGCCGACCATCAGGCCGCCTACCTCTTCGCGGTAGTAGCCGTAGCGGCCCGGGTCCTCCAGCACCGGCCAATTGGCCGAAATGCCAGGCACTTTGTCGGTGATCAGGTAGTAGTGCTCGGCGGCTTGCAACGGTATTGTCACGCCGGCCAGCTCGCCCAGTTGGCGCGCCCACATGCCGGCCGCGTTGACCACGATCTCGCAGTGAATGTCGCCCAGCGGGGTGCGTACACCGGTAACGTGGCCATTCGACTTCAAAATGCCGGTGCAGGGCACTTCTTCGAGCAGCGTCGCGCCCTGCTGCCGCGCGCCTTTGGCCAGGGCCATGGTCACGTCGACCGGGTTGACCCGGCCATCCTCCTTGACATAGAAACCCGCCAGAATGTCATCTGTTTTGGCGATGGGGAACAGATCGCCGACTTCCTTGGCCGACAGTTCGTGCACGTCGACGCCGCACAGGCGATTGAAGGCCGACACGCGCCGGTATTCTTCGAGCCGATCGCGATCGGCGGCGACCTCGATGAACCCGACCGGCTTGAACCCGGTGGCCTGGCCCGTCTCAGCCTCCAAGCGGTTGTAGAGATCGCGTGTATATTTCCGCAGTTCTGTAGACGTGCTGGACGTCGAGCCAAACGTGACCATCAGCCCGGCGGCGTGCCACGTCGTGCCCGAGGTCAGGCGGTCGCGCTCGAGCAGCACCACATCGCGGCAGCCCATGTGCGCAAGATGATAGGCGATCGAACAGCCGATGATGCCGCCGCCCACGATGACCACGCGGGCGTGGCTGGGAACGGTGGTGACGCGGTTGCTGAGGAGGGTCGGCGGAGTGCTGGTTAGCAGGCTGGATTCACTCATGGTGCTGCATAGTTTCGGCACCCTGGCCGAAGGCGCAGCAGTGTAGCTGAAGGAGGGGGGCATTTTCTACTGTGCGGAACTACTGCCTTTCTACGTGCGGCTCCGTTGCGCTGCCCAAGCCCGACCAAAGAAGAACTGGAATGGGACGTGGCTGCGGCCGGCCCACGAGCCTTCGTTGTGGGTGGCCTCTGGGAAGCTGAACTGCAGCAGGTCGACCCCCAGGGTAAACCCGCGTGAGACCAGCAGATCGCGCATGGCGTTGGTGTGGTCAAAGTTGTCGCGCGGCCAGCCGCTGTCTAAGTAGAGGCGAATCGGCGGCTTGGGCTCGCGGGCGATGCGCTGGAACAGGTCGTTTTGATAGCTGAAGGTGCTGGAGAGGCAGGCGGCACCGCCAAACACGTCGGGGTGCTGCCAAGCCAGATAGAGCGAGACCAGCCCGCCCAGCGAGGACCCCATGACGACCGTGTCGCTGCGGCCGGTCTTGGTGCGAAACTCTTGGTCGATCGCGGGTTTGACCACTTCGACCACAAAGCGCCCGTAGTCCGCGTAGCCAGGCAGGGTGTAGTCGACCATCCGGTCCTGCGGCGCGATGCCGACCACGATGACCTTGCGGACCGCGTTCATCTTGTCCAGGCGGTCCATGGTCTCGTCGACCTGCCATTCGGTGCCGCCAAACGCCTCCTCGGGGAAGAACAGGTTCTTGCCGTCTTGCATGTACAAGACGGGGTAGCGGCGCAGGTGGTTCTCGGCGTAGCCCGGCGGCAGGTAGACCCGCACGGCGTGGCTGCGGCTGTCGTGAGAAAACCGCATAATCTCCGTGACATGCCCCATCTCCTTGTCGAAGAAGTAGGGCCAGATCTCCGGGTCGGCCTCCCATGCGCTCAGCACGTAGTTGCTGCCCTTGGCCCAGTGGACCGCGGGCCCTTGGTGCAGCACCGGCTTCATGGCCAGCGTGGCTTCGGCAAAGGGCACGTCAAATACGGCGTGCTCGGGCGACTGCTCGACCGGCTGCAGGTCCATGTCCCAGTCGGCCTCGCAGCGCAGCGTCAAGTGGTCGCTGCCCGCGGGATAACGAATCGTGATGCGCATGACGAGCCTCTAGGGGTGCGAGGCCGAGCATAGGGTGAGGCGCGACGCCGGTCCAGCGCGGGCAAAAAAGGCCGCCAATTCGCAAGGTGGTGCTTGACTGCATCGCTGTGACGCAGCGACGTTGACCGGGGCCACGGCCGGCCGCATTCTGCAACGGGCGCAGCAACGCTGCGCGAGGCCCAGGCGGAGGCCAAGTTGTCCTTGTCGATTCAGCTTGATGGCGAATGGGTGGCCGCGGCGGTGGGCGAGACCGTGCTGCAAGTGGCGCGGCGAGCCGGGCGCACCATCCCCAGCTTGTGCCACGTCGACGGCCTGGACACGCCGGATTCGTGCCTGCTGTGTGTGGTCGAGGTTCGGGGCCAGCTGCTGCCGTCGTGCTCTCTGAAAGTGCAGCCCAATCTTGTGGTTGTGACCCACGGGCCGCGGGTCCAGCACGCGCGCCAGGTGGCGATGCAGTTGCTGTTGTCCGAGCATCAGGGCGAATGCCGTGCCCCGTGCGAGCTGGCGTGCCCGGCGGGCTGGGACATCGCCGAGTTCGAGCAGACCTTGCCCACCCAGCCCAAGGAGGCGGCGCGCATGGCCCTGGACGGGCTGGGCCTGCCCACCACGTTGGGGCAAGTCTGCGATGCGCCCTGCCACCGGGCCTGCCGGCGCGGCGAGCTGGACCGCTATCTGGATATCCGCAGGACCCATGCGCACTTGCCCCTTGGCGACCTGGAACTGCCTGCGCCGCCCCAAGGGCCCGCGGTGATCGTGGTCGGCGGCGGGCCGACGGGCCTGGCGGCCGCCCACCGTCTGGTGCAACTGGGCTATTTGCCAACGATTCTAGAGCGGGGGCCGCGGCTGGGTGGCTCGCTGCTGCCGCTGCTGAGCGACGACACCCCGCTGCAGGCGGATCTGCAGATCCTGCGCAAGCTTGGCGTGCAGTGGCACACCTTGGCGCCGGTCGAGCGCGCCGATTTGGAGGCCTGGCTGGGCTCGCGTTTTGCCGCGGCGGTGGTGGCGGCGGGACCGCAGAACCCCGCGAATTGGCCGGCGGATCCGCGTGTTGTCCTAGTCAGCAACGCCGGCCTGCACGGCACGCCGATTCGGCGGGTGGCCTTGGGCCGGGCGGCCGCCGAGCAGGTTGATCGCGCGCTGCGCCAAGTTCAGCCGGGCGTGTCGCCGATTCGGCTGCGCTACCAAGACCTTGCCGCGGGCGAGCGCGCCCAGCTTTTGCGACCCGAGGCGACGGCGCCGCTGCCTGACCGCGACCTGCCCGACCGCGACCTGCCCGTGGAGCAAGAGGCGGCGTTGTGCTTGGGCTGCGGCTGCCTACAACACCGCGATTGCCACCTGAACGTGGTCGCTGCGCAATTGCGCGTGCCACCGGCCCGCATCGCCGGGCAACGCCGGCCGCTACAGCGCGACGCGAGCCACCGGCTCGTGGTGCTTGAGGCGCATAAGTGCGTGCTTTGTCAGGCTTGTGTCGCAGTCGCCGACGGCGAGCTGGCGATGACCGGCCGCGGCTTTGCCACCCGTCCGGCCGCAGCCTTTGGTCTGCCGTTGGCCGAAGCCTTGTCCGACGCGGCGGCCCTGCGCGCGGCCGCAGTCTGCCCCACCCGCGCCTTTGCCCTGCAGCCTGGGGTACCGCGAGGCGACCATGAGCCATGAACTGCCCGCCGACGTGCCGATGCGCCGCCAACACAGCCGTCAGCTGCACCAGACGCCATGGCTGGGCGTGCGCGAGGACACAGTGCGGTACGCCGACGGCCGCGAGCGACCCTACACCGTCATCGAGTGCGGGCATTGCGTGGGTGTGCTGCCCCTTACGGACGACGGGCAAGTGCTGATGGTGCGGCAGTTTCGCTACATTGTCGGACGCTACACGTGGGAAATGCCGACCGGTGGCGTGCGCCCCGGCGAGTCGTTCGAGGCGGCCGCCCAGCGCGAGCTTGCCGAGGAGGCCGGCCATCGCGCGGCCGAGCTGATCCACGTAAGCACCTATCACACCAGCAAAAGTTCTATCGACGAGACGGCGCATCTGTACATCGGCCGCGGGCTCAGCCCCGCCAGCGCCGAGCAAGACGACGACGAGGACGTGGCCTACACGCCCATGCCGCTTACCGAGGTGCTGCAAATGGTGCTAGACGGTGCGATCACCGACAGCATGACCATCATCGCGATTCTGCACGCAGAACGTCTGGGTCTTGGGCGGCTACGATAGCATCTGCCGGGGAATATCGAGTTCCAGCAGCTTTTGCCGGTCCCATTCCTCGACCTCGTCGTGGCCGGCGATATAGGTGCGGTCGCGGTTGCGGATTGGGTTGCGGATCGACACGATCTCAGGGCCCGACGCCAAGATCACCTTCTTGTACTGCGGAATCGACGACGAGCCTAGCGTGGTCGCATAGTGGCGCGCAATGTTGCTCCACGTCCCCAACTCGCGGCAAAGGCGCTGGAAATGGTCCACGGTCTCGCTGGGTGTCAGTTGCTTGGGCTGGTGGCACAAGGTGTAGCCGTCGTAGTCGCGCGAGCACGTCCCAGGAAGCAGGCGCTTTTCTGCCTTCATCTGGGCGAAGATCGGTGTTTCGGGATAAGGGCAGACGATGC
The DNA here is from genome assembly GCA_037441385.1 of Myxococcales bacterium. GTDB lineage: Bacteria > Myxococcota_A > UBA9042 > UBA9042 > UBA9042 > SXRM01. The sequence continues at coordinate 35,526 of JBBISH010000042.1, read as the reverse complement.
CCAAGAACGTGATCGAGAAGTACTTCAGGTCGGCCAGGTAGCCGGGCAAGCGGCGCAGGTAGTCGTTGGTGTCGCCGTCGGAACCCACCAAGAGCCCAAACGACAACAGGATGCCATTGTTGAAGGCGCGGCGGATGACTTCGTCGACCTCGCTGATCTTGTTCTGGCCCTTGTGGAAGTGCTCGATCGAGTCCGGATTCAGCGATTCAAGACCTGTATAGATGTAGCGGCAACCGGCCTTGGCCATCAGCTTGACCAGTTCCTCGTCGCGCAGAATGTTGAAGGTCAGGGCGCAACCCCAGATTCGCTTCTTGGGGACGAGCGCCTCGCACAGCGCGCGCAGGTACTTGGGACTGCCGCCCAAGTTGTTGTCCAAGAAGATGAACGTGTTGTCGAACAGGCCGAACCAATTCTTGTTCCAGGTCATGCGCGTTTCGATTTCGTCGACCACTTCTTGGACCGGCCGGAAACGGTACTTCTCGTAGCCAGTCAACACACAAAAATTGCAGGTGAATGGGCAGCCTCGCGACGCCTCGATTCCCGGCAGTCGAATGCGGTTGTGGCTGTAGTCGATCAGGTCATAGCGATACGGTTGGATGCCGGCGGCCCCATCGCCCGCGGCGTCGTAGCGCTTCTTCAGTTGACCCTTGGCAAAATCCGCCACCACTTGCGGCACATTGGGTTCGGGTGCGCCCGTGATGACCGCGTCGAACCAAAGTTCGGCGTCGTCGGCAAAATGCCCAGCATGGCGGCCGCCGGCCACGGTTTTCACGCCGCGCTTGCGGAGCAGCGTAGACAGCACCTTGGTGTGTTCGTAGTACGAGTGAAGGTACGAGAAGAACACCAGATCCCAATCGCGATCCAGCGGGATGTCCGTCTCTTTCTCGTTGTACAGCTCGATGACGGCGTCGGGCGGACACAGGCCGGCGATCAATTCCGGCACGGCCGACTGCATGACCGATGGCTCTTTGATGCGGAGGCGGGTGGGGTGCGTGTAGGTCGAAATTACTGCGATACGCATCCGGCTCCTAGAGGGGGATGAACGCTGGTTATCTAACCCAGCGTGGTCAAACCTGCAAGGCCCAAGGCCCAAGGCCCAAGGCCGCGGCGCGAACGGAACGCGCGGCCGCAAGTTGGCAGCGCTGGGCGAGTGGGATAGCCTTGCGGGCATGGTCGCTGGCGCCCGACATCCAAGCCAAGCAGTGGTGCTTCCGGGCCACGGCGTGGATGCGACACCCGTCGATTGGCCGGCGTGGCTGGATGACCGCGCGTCTCTGCTGCGGGCGATCCAGAGTTTGGACTTGGCCCGGCATCTCTCGCCGGCGGACCTGACGCGGCTGGCCGATTTGGGCCGAGTGCGACGCTGCCACCCCGGCGAGGACATCCTGGTCGAAGGACAACGCTCGAATTCGCTCTACTGGGTCCTCATGGGCGAGGTCTCGGTGATCAAGTCGATCGGCGCGGCGGCCGGTGCGGGAGTGGCGGGCGGCGACGGCAATCCCGAAGCCGCCGTAGAAACGACCTTTTTTCGCATCAAGGAACTCCACAAAGGGGCCGTGTTTGGCGAAATGTCGTTCATCGACGGCAATCCGGCTTCGGCTACCGTGGTCGCCGATCGCCCCAGCGCAATTCTTGTGATTGATCACAGCACTTTGGATGCCGACTCCGACGGAATTCGCCTGGGTCACGTGCTGACCGCCGCGGTGGCGACCGCCGTCATCCAGCGGATGCGCGACCTGAACGAAGAGCACGCCGCGTCGCTGCAGGCCGAACTGGACCAAGGGCGCATGCGCGTCAATCTGGCGCGGTTTTTTACCGTGACTATGGTGTTGTTCGGCATCTCGAGCGCGGTGACCCGGCTCATTCACGCCGGCCTGCCGCCATCGACGCAAATGCTGCTGTCGTGGACATTCTTGTTGCTGACCTTTGCGCCGATTGCCTGGTTCGCCTGGCAGCAGCGCCTGCCGCTGTCGACCTTTGGTCTGACGCGGCGCAACTCCGCGCGCAGTCTAAGGGAGTCGCTGTGGGCCGCTGTCGTCTGTGTGGCGATCATCGCGGGCTACGCCGCCTCGACCCGCGCGCCCGGCCAGCCCCTGTTCGCTTGGGGGTCGCTCGCCAGCTATTCGCACGTGGAGACCATGCTTTTCTTTGGCCTCTACCCGGCGCATTGCTTTTTGCAGGAGCTGATCGGGCGGGGCGTGATCCAGGGCTCGCTGGCGCGGCTGATGCCCGATGCGCGACCGGCGACCCCGGTGGTCCTGACCTCGGCGCTGTTTGGCATCTACCACCTGTACGTGTCGTTGGAATTCGCGATGGTCACGGTGGTGGCAAGCCTGCTCTTTGGTTGGTTGTATCGCCGCCATGGAACGCTGGTTGGGGTAACGGCACTGCACTTGCTGTTGGGCTGTGCGTCGGTCGCGGTCGGACTGAACTGACCGCAGCTTGCCCACAGATCGATTTGCACGCGTCTGCGGGCGGCGGATCGCGCAAGCACGGCGATGATCCGGTCCCGGCGGGCCAACGGCTTGCCTGTCGCGCCGAGTTCGCGAAATCGACGCCCGCGCAGTACTGCATTTTCTTGGAGTGTGGTACTAGGTAGGCGCGAAAGCTGTGCTGCATCGCCGCGCAGCCGAGTTCGCCGGCCCGACCGCTCGCGGGCCACACCAGCAATGGGTTCGCCAAGGCGGCAAGAGCTTGGGGTCGATGAGCCACGCGCCAGCGGAATTTGAAGGCAACTCGCGCTACCACGTGCGCAGCCGCTTGGGCCACGGCGGCATGGGCGTGGTCTACCACGTGTGGGACGCCGAGCGCCGCATGGACGTGGCCCTCAAAGTCCTGAGCAGCCTGAACCCAGAGAGCATCTACAAGCTCAAGGCCGAGTTCCGCAGCCTGGCCGACACCAGCCATCCCAACTTGGTGGGCCTGTACGACTTGGTCGCAGCCGAGCCGGCCTGGTTCTTTACGATGGAGCTGGTCGAGGGCGTCGATTTCATGACGTGGGTGCAGGGCGAGAGCGTCAAAGGCGACACTCCGTCCACGCCGACGCAATTCAGCATGGAGCTGGGCGGGCCCTCGGGCGACGAAACGCTGGACGCGGCTGCGCCGGACTTGACCGGCAAGATGCCGGAATTGCGCAGAGTAGGCAAAGGCTTGCGTGCCCCGCGGTTTGACCCGCTGCGGCTGCGCGCCGCGATGCGCCAACTGGTGCTGGGTGTGCAGGCGATTCACGCGGCCGGCAAGCTCCACCGCGACATCAAGCCGTCGAACGTGATGGTGGGTGCGACGGGCCGGCTGGTGATGCTGGATTTTGGCCTAGCGAGCGACGTGAGCCACGCCGAAGTCGACGCCGCACTTCACGGCGCCATCAGTGGCACGCCCGCCTACATGTCGCCCGAGCAGAGCATTGGCAAGCCGATCGGACCTGCGTCGGACTGGTATTCGGTCGGGGTGATGCTGTACGAGGCTCTGACCGGGCATCTGCCGTTCGAGCAGGACCGCTGGCTGCAGATGGTGCAGGCCAAGCAGGAAGGGGCGGTGGTGCACCCGCTGCGCTGGAACCCTACGGCGCCGCAGGATCTTGCCGATTTGGCGGTGCGCTTGCTGCACGCCGATCCAACCCAGCGGCCCGAGGGCGTGGCGCTGCTGCGGGCCCTTGGCATTCGGCCCGAGTCGAGCGAGCTGGCCGCGTTGGAGAGCGCTGGCGAGAAATTCGTTGGCCGTCCAGAGAGCTTGGCCGCTTTGGACCGGGCGCTGGAGCGGGCCCGAGCTGGGCAAGTGGTGGCTCTGCACCTCCGCGGTGCGGCCGGCATGGGCAAGACCGCCCTTTTTGAAGAGTTCGTCCGCCGTGCGCGCGAGACTGGCGTGGACCTTGGCCTGCTCGAGGGGCGCTGCCACGAGCGCGAGGCCTTGCCCTACAAGGCCTTTGACGCGCTGATCGACAACCTGAGTCGGCGGTTGTTGGCCCTGGACCCCGCGCACCTGGCGGCGCTGCAGCCGGCCGAGTGGGCGGTGTTGTCGCAGATCTTCCCGGTGTTGCTGCGCGTGCCGGCGGTCGCCACGGCCATGGAGGGCCGTTCGTCGGCCCTGACCGACAACCGCACCGTGCGTCGCCGGGCTTTTGCCGCGCTGCGCTACCTGCTGACGGCCCTGGCCAAGCAGCGGCCCTGGGTGCTGTTCTTGGACGACCTGCAATGGGTCGACCTGGACTCGGTCGACATGCTCGAGGCTTTGCTGGAGCCGCCGGATGCGCCGCCGGTGCTGTTGGTGCTGGCCTATCGCAACGACGATCAGGCGCCCAGCTCGGCCCTGGTAGCCCTGCGCAAGCTGAGCCCGGACCGCAACGGCCAGCCGGGCAGCGATGCCATTGACCTGGAGCCGCTGAGCCACGAAGAATGCAAGGTCCTGGCCGCGCAAATGTTGGGCGACATCGCCAACGGCGAGCAGCGCGCGCAGATGGTGGCCTCGGACGCCAACGGCAGCCCGCTGTACGTGGTCGAGTTGGTGCGCAATCGCGACGACCGGATCGCTCAGGGCGCGGCCTCGACTACGTCGGTGCAAGTGTCGCTTGAACAGCTGATCCGTAATCGTGTCAGCAAGTTGCCTGAGGAATCGCAGCACTTGCTGCACACAGTGGCCGTGGCCGGTCGGCCGGTGGCCCAGGGGGTCGCGGTGGCAGCGGCCGGCTTGGGAGCCAACGCGCGCCAGGCTCTGCTGCGGCTGCGCTCGGCCAAGATGCTGCGCGGATCGGGGGACAGCGATCGCGATCGCATCGAGCCCTACCACAACCGCGTCCGCGAAGTCGTGCTGCAAGTGCTCCTGCCGCAACAGCAAGTCGAGCTGCACCGCAGCTTGGCCGTGGCGATGGAGGACCTGACTGCCGAAGCTTTGGCCGGAGCCGAGGCCGCGGTGCGGGCGGGCCATCCCGTCCCGGCCGGGGCGGACATCGACGCTTTGGCCTACCACTGGCTGCAAGCCGGCGACGACGGCAAAGCGCTGCACTACGCCGTGCTGGCCGGTCGCAAGGCCATGGACCTGCACGCCAACCACGACGCGCTGCGCCACTTCGAGACGGTGCTGCGGATCCTGGGCAAACGCATGGCCGTTGCCGACCGGCCCGCCGAGGATCAGGCCCGCGACAAAGAATTGCTCGCGGCGATCGAGGAACAGGCCGGCGAGGCGGCGCGGCAGGTGGGGCTGTACGAGCGCGCTCGCCAGCTGCTGCAGCGCGGCCTGATGCGCGCCACGACGGCGACCGCCAAAGCCGACGTGCACGTGAGTGTGGGGCGCGTGCTGCAAGAGCAGGGCAACACCGACGGCGCCATCGACGAGCTAGAGACCGCGCTGCGCCTGTACGGCCAGGACCCGCCGGCCAATTTGGCGACGTTGGGCGTCCAGGTCTTCCGCGAGTATCTGGTGCACCTGTACTGGTCCACGTTTGGCAGCCAACGGCCGCTGGTTGCGGACCCGGCGCTGCAGAAGCGCGCCGACGTGATGTTCGCTCTGATCCGCATGTACTACTTCATCGACGTGGCCCGTGTTGCCTGGGCCGGTATGCACGCCGTGAACTTGGCCCGGCGCCTGCCGCGCGACGGAGATCGCGCGCTGGCGTGGAGCTTCTACGGCGTGTTGCTGTTTGGGCTGGGCATGCTGAATCGCTCGGCGCGCTGGTGCGAAGAGGCGGTGGACCTGGCGCGGCGCGCCCGCGATCCGGTGGCCGAAGGCGTGGCGGGAATGCGCTTGGGCACGGCCATCATGTTCCAGAACGATTTGGCCCGCGCCGAGCGCCTGCTGAGCGACGCCGTGCGCATCTATCGCGTGGTCGGCGAGATGTGGGAACTGCAGACAGCCGTGATGCTTTTGGCAACCAGCCACTTCATGCGCGGCGAGTTGGTGCCGGCGCTGCGTCACTACGAGGACTTGGGCAAGACCGGCGATGAGATCAACGCGCAGATGCACCAGGGATGGGCCAAGACCTGGATCCCACTTTGCCAGTGGATGCTTGGCCAGGCGGACGAGGCGACCACGCTGGCCTCGCACGAGCGCGCCTTGGAGCTGTCGGCACGGGCCCGCGATTTGGCCAATACCGTGGCGACCTTGATGCACATGAGCACGGTCGCGGTGCGCGAAGGCCACGTCGAGCGGTCGGCGGGCATGGCGGTGCGCACCCACGAGGCGGTGTCGCGCTACTTGGTGGGCGTGCCGTTCTTGCAGGCGGCGTGGGTGACCGCGGCTGAGGCGGCGCTGTTCGCGCTCGAGAATGATGCCCGCTCGGTCCGCCGGTCGACCTTGTTGCGCATCGCCCGGCAATCCTGCGGGCGCGCGCGGCTCGTGGGCAAGATTTTTCCGTACTTGCGCGGCCCGGCGCTGCGCGTGACGGCGCGACTGGCGGCGCTGGAAAAGCGCACGCAAAAAGCCGACCGCCTCTTCCGCCAGGCCATCGACCTGCTCGAGCGCTCGCCGAACCGTTGGGAGACGGGGGTGGCCTATTACGATGGGAGCCGCGCGCTGCCCGAGCGACGCCAGCATTATGCGGCCGAGGCGCGGCGTATTTTCGAGTCGCTAGGCGCCGTGAGTGAGTTGCGGCGGATGGAGCGCGACCCCGCCGGGTAGCGCAGGCCGGATCCGCGGCCCGGAGCGGGGATGCGAGGCCAACCGAACAAGCCAACGGGGGTGGCGGTGCTGTTCCTCGCGGCGCTGTGGTCCTGCAGTTCGCCTGCGGCCGCGCCGCCCAGTGCGCCGGGCGTGGCCGACGTGGCGGACGCGACGGGCGACGCGACCAACGCCCCGGATGCAGCTGCCGACCCGGCCGATGCGGTCCCCGACCCTTGCGCGGCCACCGCCTGCGATCTCGGCGCGCAGCGCGACCCCAAAAACTCTTGTGCTTGTGTGGATCTGAGCGTCGATCCCAGCCCGCAGGGGCCCGACTTCGAACAGCGGCTGTGTTTGTCGGCGTTCATCTGGGGCCAAGACGACACCGCGGCAGCCAAGCGCGCGTTCTTGTGGCAGGCGTCCAAGGACCTGGGAGTGCACGAGATCCGTTGGGATTTCCGCTGGGAGATCGCCGAGCCGCAAAAGGGCGCCTTCAACTGGCAAGCCATCGACGCCGCGGTCGGCGAGATGAACGCCCACGGGATTCGTATGTTGGCGCTGCTCGGCTACGGTGTGCCGTGGGCCAGCAAGCAAGGGCAGGTCAAGGGCGATGCCATGTATCCGCCCGACGATCCCCAGGATTTTGCCAACTTTGCCGGCGCGGTGGCCCAGCATGTGGGCGCCAAGGTGCAGCACTACGAGGTGTGGAACGAGCAGAACGCCGGCTACCGCTTCTGGAAGGGGACGCCCGACGGCATTGCCGGCGACCCGGTGGCCTACGCCAAGTTGGCCCATTTGGCGGCGGACGCGGTCCACGCGGCCAACCCACAAGCCCTGGTTACCTTTGGTGGTTTGTTCTACATCAGCCAAGTCATTCCCGGCGCCGAGAAGTTCCTGGCGGCGAGCCTGGCCGCCGATCCGACCTTGGCCGCGGCCCTGGACGGCGTGTCGTGGCACCCCTACGCGCTGTATCCGCCGATGAATCCACCGGAATTTGCCAATGCGCCGGGTGCGCCGGTGCCGCAGATCCCCGTGGACCAGACGGCCGTGAACATGCGCAAGATCTACGAGCAAGGGGGCGCCAAGGCCAAAGCGCTGTGGATTACCGAGCTTGGCTGGCCCAGCGCGCCGGCGAGCCAGCCGAACGCCGCCCCGTCCGAGTGGCAAGTGGCGCGCTTCTTGGTGCGATCGTGGGTGCTGGCCGCCAGCCAGGGCACGCAGCTGCTGTGCTGGTACACGCTGACGGACTCGGACCCCGCGGGCAGCGGCGTGTTGTGGGAAAAGTACTTTGGCTTGTACCACTTTGACGCTGATCCGCTGGACGCCGTGCCACCGGTGGCCAAGCCCGCGGCGCTGGTGCTGGGTCGGTTGGCCAAGCTGTTGGCTGGCATGGGGTTTGTCGCTGACGAGCGGAGCCGCTCGACCGCGCCGTACCAATTCGCCTTTGGCCGCGCCGATGGCAGCCGGCAGGTGCATGTGGCCTGGGACCCCCAGGCCCAGCCCGGCACAGAGCCCAAGGACGACGCCCAGCAACCGGCCTATTTCTACCGCCGCCCAGGCCGGGTCTATCGTCTGGCGACCCTGACTGCCGACCCGGTCGCCGACGCTGCGCTGCCCGTGCTGACGCCCGACGCGACCGGGCGTATCACGTTTGCGGTGGGCCCGACGCCGGTGGCCGTCATCGAAACAGCCAAGTAGAAACATAACAAAAACAACAAGTAGAAAATGCCCCCCATTCTGACTTGGGGCGCGCGGCGCAATTTTCTGCGCGACCAGCCTTGACGGCGTGTGACGTTGTGATACATTGTGACTCGTTGTGATACGGAGTTGCCATGACCACCGCGCCCACTGACCCCGCCGCCGAGACGCCCGAATCCGAATCCGCACCCGCGCCTGACCAAGCCGAGCCGACCGCCGCGGCCGACGCCACCGAGCAAACCGGCAGCGAGCGCGAGCGCAAAGAGCGAGTGCTGCACACGCGCGTTCCCGCAGTCCTAGAGGCCGAGCTGAAGCGCTTTGCCGACAACCTGCGCGTCCCCGTGTCGAACCTGGTGCGCACCATCCTGGAAGATGCGGTGATGGTCGCCGACCGGGCTGGGCAGGGCATCGAGCGCGAGCTGCGCACGGTGGCGAACCGCGTTGGCGACGAGCGGGCCAAGCTGCGCAGCGCGGTCGCCAAGTTTGCAAGTCTAGACGATGTTTATGGTTTTCAGCCGCTGGTGTTGAACCTGCCGGCCAACTGCGCGCGCTGCGGGGCCCAACTGGTCCCTGGCACTGCCGCTCACGTGGCCCTGAGCGAGACGCCCGGGCCCCGCCGTTTTGTGTGTGACCCATGCCTGCCGGGCCGCAACCCCGACCAGGCCGCTTGATGCCGGACCACGGCAAGGAAGAGGACAAGATGCAGTCGATCTACAGCAAAATGAGCCCCAAGCAAGCCGAAATCGTGCACACGCTCGTCGACGTCGGCGGGATGTGGGCGCGCCAGGGCCTCTCGATGGGTGTCTCGGCCGTCAAGGGTCAGGCGCAGCTGCTGCGCACCGTGTCGGACACCCTGGACCGCGCCGCCCAGGCGATGGCAGACGCCGCCAAGGCCACCGAAGCCAAGGCCGAAGAGCCCAAGGCCGCCGAGCAAGTGGTGGATACCACTGCCGTTCACGTCAACTAGGCGGTAGTTGCGGGCAAAAGGCGGCGCTTGCGGGTGCGCGGGCGACCGTCTAGGCGGTCCAGGTGCTGCCAGAGCGGCCCGGCCATCCCCAGCGTGCGCAAGAAGTCGAAGAGCCGGGGATCGAAGTTCACGCCCAGCGGCGGGATGATCCACCGCGGAAATTCATCGGCTTTCTGCAGCACGCGCTGCTTGACCTGCTCGCGGAACTGGGTGCGCTCGGCCGCCAGCTGCGGGTCCAGCGATTCAGCGTCGTCCAGCCAAATCATCAAGATAGCCGCGAATGGGCTGAGATCCCTGCAGAAATCCAAGGACTCGGCGACATCGTCCAACGTCTCGCCGGGCGTGCCCAAGATGAACGTGTGGCAGTCGCGCAGGCCCGCAGCGGCGCAAGTCTGGTGCATCCGCTCGATGTCCTTGCGCAGGAAGCCCTTTTTCATGCGCGTCAGCACGCTGTCTACGCCGCTGTCCGAACCGATCTCCACACCGGCACAGCCCGCCGCCACCATCAAATCCGCCAGTTCGCGATCAAACGCGAGCGGGTTGGCATAGGCGGTCCACGGCACCTGCCACTTGCGGTCGATGAGCGCGCGACAGACCGCTTTGGCGTGGCGCGGCGGCAGGTTGAACACCGAGTCGACGACAAAGAAGTGCTTGATCTCGGGGCGCTTCTCTAGCGACAGGCACATCTCGTCGGCCACCGCCTCGGGACTGCGCTGGCGCACCGCGCGGCCTTCGATCAGCGGATAGGTGCAGTAGTCGCAGTGCAGGGCGCAGCCGCGCTTGGTCTGCACCGAGTCGATGTGATACGTGCCGTAATGCCGCGGATCAACAACGCTTCGGTCCGGTACCGCCAACTGGTCCAGGTTCTGCCAGCCCACGGCCGGCGGGTTGCTGTGGACGGTAGCTTGCAGGGCCCCGGCGCGACGCAGGTGCAGGTTGCCCACCGCGCTCAGGTCGCCGCCGGTCTGCAGCGCCTCGGTCAAGGCCACAAAGGCCGACTCACCCTCGCCCGAGATGCCAAAGTCCGCGCCCAGACGCAGTAAAAGCTTCTCGGGCATCACCGAAAACCCGCCGCCGCCCAGCACCACCTTGGCGCCGCAGGTTCTGCGCACCGTGGCGATCAAGTCCTGGTAATACTGAATGTTCGTCGACGTGTCGCTGTAGTCGTTGTTCTGGATGTTGCGCATGCCCAGCGCCACCAGATCCGGCTGGAACTGCGCCAGGTTGCGCGCCAGCGTCGCCTGGGGATCGTCCTCGAAGCACAGATCCCACAAGACTTTTTCGTGATGCTCGGGCGTCGCCGCCATCACGTACAGCAGCCCCAGCGGGATCACCGCATCGGGCAGCAGCTCGCGGTTGCCAGAAACGAAGGCGATACGCATCGTTCGCTCCACACGTCGTCAAGGCAGCGGCTGGGCCGCCAGGGTCTCGACCTCCAGCTCGTAGCCAAACCACTTGTTGGTCAGGACCACCTTGCCCGGTAGCCCATCGGCCCGATAGCCGCTGTAGCGGATCGTCAGCGGCGGCTGCGGACCGGCCCCCGCCGGCGCGCGGACAAAGCTGCGCTCGACCAGCTTGCCGCCCTGGGCGCGCTGCGTCAGCACTTCGCCATCCAAGGTCATGGTTTCTTTGATATCTGCCGGGAGCGTCGCCGCATCCGGCAGCGGTCCCAGCCCCACCGGCCCCAGCGCCAGCCAGGTGCGCTGGAAGTCGACCAGTACGTAGCGCGGCGGAAACGGCAGGTCGCGGTCGACGAACTTCTTGAAGTCAATCGTGTCGCCGGTCTGGGTCAGAGCAAAGGCCTTGGTGTTGAACGGCGTGAGGCCGATCATCGTCAGCGTGTCGCCCTGCTTTTGCACCGCCACCTGCAGCGAGTCGCTCCGCGGCCCGACCCGAGCCGTAAGCCTTTGTTGCCACAAGAAGTTCTTGCCCAGCGCCTGCGGCGGGCGCAGCGGCCACGGGTACATCGCGTCCGTCAAGACCGGCGGACGCAGCGGCTGGCCCGAACAGCCCAGCAGGGTCACCAGGGCAAGCAAGAGAGCAAGAAGTCTCATGTTTTCCGCTCTCCGGTTGGCAACAGCAGCAAGGTCGGCGCCAGCGCCAAGCTGAACAGGATGCCCAGGCCCGTGGTCCAACCCAGCGCCTGCATCGCCGGATTGCTCGACAACCCCAGAAGACCAAAGGCCAAGAACGCCGACAGCCCGGCTGCCACGATCGACAACGCCGTGGCCGGCTCGCCTTCGCGGCGCGCGGCAGTCTCGGCCAGGTAGACGCCGTAGTCCACCCCGATCGAGAGCACGATCACCAGGCCCACCAGGTGCAGCAGGTTCAGGGCCTGACCCAGCAGACTCAGCAAACCCAGCGTGGCGGCACAGGCCAGGATCGCCGGCACAGACGCGACCGCCAGCAGCCGCAGCGAGCGATAGCGGCCAAGAATCAGCAGCAGGATCAATACGATGCCCACCAGGATCATGCTCGCCGTGCTGCTTCTGTAGGCGGCGTAGGCGCGGTTCACAAACGCGCGCTGGTCAAAGAACCGCACGCCGGGGATCCCCGCTACCGCCAGCGCGACCGCCGCGCTGTCGCGAACCCCGCTCACAAACGTCAGGATCGCCGGCTGGCCCTGCAGCGTACTGCGAAAGGTCTGCAGCAGCGGCCCGGCCGGGGTGGTCTGCAGGTCTTCCCAGCGCAGTGGCGCCGCCTCGGGCCCCTGGAGCAGCGCGGCAAAGGGCGCAAACACGCCTGCGCGCAGGCCTTCTTGGGCAAAGGCACGGTCCAGCCGCTCGGCCAGTTGCGGCGACGTACGCAGCGCGCGCTGGTTGCGCTGTTGGAGATCGGCGGACCACAAGAAGCTGTGCAGCGAGCGAAAGTGCTGGAGATGCCCTTTCTCCACGGCCCCTTGCAGGGCCAGCGCCACCTGATCGCTCCGCTGCAGCGCGGTCTCGAAGTTGGCCGCGGTCGCCACCACCACCGTGCCCGGCTCCAGCGCCGAGATCTGGGCGCGCACCGCGTCGTCTTCCAGCTTGATCTTGGGATCCAGGCTGTTGAGCGCCGCCAAGTCGTCGTTCCATTGCAGCCGCGGCAGGCCCGCCAAGGTCAGCGCCACCGCCGCCAACAGCAGCGCCGCGATGAGCGCCCGCCGTTGCCGCAGACCATCCAGCCCGGCCTCGAGCAGCTGCGCCATGCGCCTTTGTAGAGGATTGGCAGGGGGTTGCGCGGCCACCAGCCGCGGCAGGAACCAGCGCGTCGCCAGTACCGCCGCCAGCACGCCCACCGAGGCGAACACCGCCACGCCGCGCATGCCCGGGTACGACGACCAGCCCAGCCCGGCGAACCCCGCCACCGTGGTCAGCGCGCCCAGCCACAGGCCGGGCCACAGCGACCGCAGACCCGCCTTGGGACCGTCTGGGTGCGGATCCAGTGTGAAATGGTTCAGGAAGTGCACCGGGTAGTCGATGCACACGCCGATGAGGGTCGAGCCGAAGGCCAGCGTCAGGCCGTGGACTTCGCCCTGCAGCAGCTGCGTGGCGGTGGCACCACACAGCAGCGCAAAGACAATGGGGATCTGCGCGACCAACAGCAGCCACAGCGAGCGCAGCAGCACCGCGAACAGAGCCACCATCGCCACCGTAGAGACGGTTGAGATGCGAGCAACATCGGCCTCGATGCTCTGCCGCGAGGCCACCGCAAACCGGTTGATGCCGCTCTGCTGTAGATCGACCCGGCCCTGGTGCGACCGCGCAATCGCATGAAACTGCTGCTCGATCTCGATCAGCAGCGGCGCTTGGTGCTCGGCGTCCAGGGCGCTGTGGCGCAGGCTCAACAGGAGCACAGCGCGCTGGCTGTCGCGCGTGACGAATTGCCCTTCGTCGACGTGCACGCCGTCGGCACCGGCCTCGGAGAGCCTACGCAATAGGTTGGGTAGCAGCAACAGCGGATCGCCGGGGGCCACCTTCTTGACCAGCGGCGCGGTGGGCAGAGCCAGCTGATTCTTCAGCTCTTGAGCGGCCTTCTGCAGGCCCGCGTCGCTCAGGCGTTGCGGCAGCTCCGTCTCTGGCCGCTCCGAGGCGAACAGCAGTCGCCGCGGCTCGTACAACTGCCAGAACGCGTCGGCCAGCTTGGGATCCGGGCCGGCGCTGGCCAGCGCCACTTCGGGGTGGCGACTCAGCTTTTCGCGCAGCTCGTCAGCCGCCTGCTTGGCTTCGCTTAGGTCCTTGGCACCCACCGTCAGGACCATGGTGCGGGCTAGCGAGCTTTCGGCAAGCATCGTCGCGACTTGCGCCAGGTCGCGCTCGCCGGTCTCGGGCAGCAGTTGCGCCGCGTCGCTCGCCACGCGCAGGCTGGTCGCCAAGTACGCCGCCATCGCCATGGTGGCCAGCAGACCCACGGCCAGCACCAGCGCGTCGCCCCGGTGCTTGTCGCGCAGCAGCGCCTGCCACCAAGCCCGCATCGGTTACCGGCCCGGCTGCGGGAAGAACTTGGCCTTGTCGGCGTCGCTGAACCGGCGCGCCGTGTCGACCGCGGCAAAGGTAGTGACCGTCTCGTCACCGCCCTTTTCGACCATGCGCATGGTCTGCACGACCAGTCCTTGGCCAGAGAGGGTCATGGTTTCGACCACTTGGCTCAAGGGCGCCAGCTTGGGCCGCAGTGTCAGCGTCCAGCGTCCCTCGGGCAAGGCCGTGAATTGCATCGCGTACAGGCGTTCGAGCGCGGGCGCGTCGCCCTGCAGGATCCGCACGAAGCTGTCGACAAAGCCGCGCACCACCGGCTGCTTGGCAAAGTCCAACACTTCCCAGTGCTTGCCGTCCCACATCCGCACCTGCTTGGCATCGACCACCACCACGCTCATCGCCGGAGTCGCAGTATGGCGAGCCAACGTGCCGGGTTGCGTGTAGTACAGCGCTCCGGTCGTCACCAGCGGGGCGGCGAGCAGCGCCATCGTCTTCTTTTCGACGAACTGCGCCTGCAGCCCCGGCATTTGCGCCAGAGCCTTCAGCAGTCCCGCCAGGTCGGTCGCCGCCGCGGGCGCTGGCGCGGCCCAGACCAGCGTGCCGGTCAGGCTAGCCGTGGCGATGCAGAGCGCGCTGCAAACACTGGCGAATCGCATCGGGCGTCTCGTACTGCAGGTTGCCCTGCAGGTCGATGGTGACCAACTTGGTGCTGGCGCGGGCGGCGCGGCGACCGGTGGTCAAGTTGTGAATTTCGTACGCCACATGCAGGCGGTGATCCAGATCGACGCACCAACAGCGCACGCTGAACTGATCGCCATAGCGCAGCGGCGCACTGTGGCGCAGCCGCGTCTCGACGACCAAAAAGCCGTAGCCCAGCGCCACTACGCCGTCCATGTCCAGCCCGCCGGCACGCAGCAGGGCGGTGCGGGCCAGCTCCAGGTACTTCAGGTAGTGGCCGTGCCAGACGATGCGCAGCGCGTCCACGTCGTGAAACGGCACCTCCAGGCGGATTTCGATCGCGTTGTCCTCGGCTTTCACGTGGCCTCCGCGCCGTCGGCGTCGCTGCCCAGATCCAACTGACCGGCCTGCACCAGCGCGAGCACCTGCGCAATGTCCCTGTCCATGCGCCGATCCGCCGTCACCATCGGCACCGCCGCCCGCAGCGAGGTATGAAGGGCGCGCGAGCGCTGGTGACAACCGTGCTGGTGCCGCAGATCGACGGCCTGCACCACCGCCAGCGTCAGCATGGCCGCCGCCGTCTCTGCCAGGTCCAGCACGGCCAGGGCATCGCGGGCCGCAATGGTCGCCATGGGCACCTTGTCTTGATTGTGGCATTCGGTCGAGCGCGAGAACACCGCGACGGGCATCGCCATTTTGCCTGCTTCTGCCGCCAGGGCAGAGGTAGCGATGGCCATCGCTTTGAAGCCGTGGTGCACCGCTTGCTCGGGACCCACCGCGCCGACCAAATTGGCCGGCAGCCCATGGTTCATCTTGGGATCGCAGAGTTGCACCATCTGGCGGTCGAGCAGGTCGACCATGCTCGCCACTGCCGCCTTCAGGCTGTCCATGGCAAAGCCCACGTGGCCGCCGTAGAAATTGCCGCCGTGCAGCACGTCGCCGCTGTCTGGGTCCAGGATGGGGTTGTCGTTGACGCTGTTGAGCTCGACCTCTAACCACGGGCGCATCCAGGCCAGTGCGTCGACCAGCACGCCCACGATGTGCGGCACGCAACGAATCGAGTAGCGGTCTTGCAGGCGCGCCGGACTGGCCGGTCGCGCGCGCGGATACTCCAGGTCGGCGGCGATCCAGCGCGCCACCAGGGCTTGACCGGGGTGTGGCTTCAACTCGAACAGGCGCTTGTCAAAGTGCGCCGGATTCCCTTGGAGTACGTCGCTTTGCACGGCCGTCAGGGCTGCCATCCACCGCGCCAACCGCTGGGCCCGCGCCAACGCCAGGCACGCCAGCGCGGTCATGGCGCTGGTCCCGTTCATCAGCGACAGGCTCTCTTTGGCCAGCAGCTGCAGGGGCGGCAACCCTGCGTCGCGCAAGGCTACTTCCGCCGGCACCTGCTCGCCGGCCACCCAGGCCTCGCGCTCGCCCACCAGCAGCGCCGCCACGTAGGACAGCGGGGTCAAATCGCCGCTGGCACCCACCGAACCGATCGCCGGAATCACGGGCAGAATCCGGTGGTTCAGCAGGTGGCACAGCCGATCGAGCACCGTCCGCCGCACCCCCGAGTGCCCCCGGCTCAGCGAGGCCAGGCGCGTCGCGACCACCGCTGCCGCGGCCACGGGGTCCAGGGCTGGACCGGTGCCGCAGCCATGGAACCGCAGGAGGTTCAAGGGCAGATCGTCGACGTGCGCGCCGCCGACCGCCGTGGTGACCGAATCGCCCACCCCGGTCGTCACACCGTAGACCACCCGGTTGTCGCGGACCAGGCTGGCCAGCAACTGGGCCGCCGCGTCGATGCGCGCCGCGACCTCGGGATGGTCGTCCAGCGCCACGTGCGCCCGACCGTGGGCCAGGTCCAAGATATCTTCGATGTTCAGCGGTTGCCGGCCCATCAGCACCACCGGCACCGGTGCGTCAAACGTCACGACTTGCTCCAGAAATCATAGAAATTGAACCAGTTATCCGGCGCTCGCTGGGCGAAGTGCTCCAGGCGTTGGGCATACTGCGCCGCATAGCGCTGCAGGGCGGCCTCGCGGTCCTTGCGCGGCAGGTCGATGCGGTCGGCAAATGGCTCGCAGAACAGCTTGTACTTGTTCGGCTCTTCATACAGACCGCCCACAAAATAGACGGGGCACTTGAGCATGGCCGCCAGCAAAAAAGGCCCGGTAGCGAAACGCGCCGGCTCGCCAAAAAACTCAGCCGTCACCGTGCGATCCGAGAGGCCGATCCGATCGCCGGCCACCGCCAGCAGTTCGCCTGCCTCGATGCGGTCGCGGATTGCCAGCACCGAGTCGGCGCTCCCCGGTTCGATGTGGATGACACGCGTCGCCGACATGGGATCCAAGCGCCCCAACGCAGCGTTGATCATGGCCGCGTTCTTGAAATAGCCCACCACGCGAATCTTCAACTTGTCGTGATAGCCGCCGGCCGCCATCGCCTCTGTGGAGCCCACGTGTGCCGACAAAAGCAAGGCGCCGCGGCCACTTTCGTGCAGATCGACCAAGTGCTGGTGGCCGTCGCGCTCGATCGCGAACAAGTCGAACTTGCCCTGCAAAAAGAAGCAGCGATCCAGCACGGTTTGGGCAAAACGCAACACATGCCGATAGATCTGCCCCAAGCCAGGCCGCTGGCCGTTGGCATGCAGCCACCAAGTCCGGCTGGCGCGGCGCACGCCGGGGTGAAGCAGCGTGTACCAAAGCGCGATGCCGCGCACGAGCAGGCGCGCCGCCGGCCGACCCGCCACGGTGGCGAGCCAGATGGTGGTGGCGATGCCCCAAGCGCTGCCTTTTTCGGCCACGCCAAGCCAGTCGCCCTCGTTGCGCGGTGCGGTCACGGCGCCTCCAGCCGCAGGCCAAACCGCTTGACGCCAAACAACTTGCGCAAGATGCCCTCGGTCACCAGCCGCGTGTGCAACCACGAAATGCGAGCATTGTCTGAGAACAGCCGGAAATGCGACACCCCGCCTTCGTCCGCCGTCAAGTAGCGCACTGAAATCGGCAGATTCAACACCGGCACTCCGTCCCACACCAACCGCACCGCCACCTCGATGTCAAAGTCCATCCGGTCCGTGCGCGGGCGCGCCGCCAGCGTCGCCGCCACCGGGTAGACGCGGAAACCGATCATCGCGTCGGCGATGGCCAGGTTGAACGTCTCGATATGCACCCAGAAATTGGTGATCTCGCGCGCCATCCGCCGGCCGCGCGGGGTGCCCGCCGCAAATTCGGGCCGCGCCAGGACCAACGCCGCGGGCTGCTGCTCTGCGGCCTGCAAGAACCTGGGGATGGCGTCCAGATCATGCTGGCCGTCGGCGTCGACCTGCAGCGCGTGGCTGAAGCCCAGTTCCTGCGCCAGATTCAACCCCGTCTTGACGGCCGCGCCCTTGCCCCCGTTCTGGTTGCGATGACGCACGACCGCCAAGCCGTCGCGGGCCAATTGCTCCACCACTGCCCGGCCTTCGGGCCCGCTGCCGTCGTCGATGACCAGCACGTCGTGGCAGGACGCGCGGACGCGCTCGACCACTTTGCGCACGGTCGCCGGGTTGTTGTACGTGGGCACCAGCACGCACGGCTGAAAGGCCGCCGCGCCGCTGCGATCCGCCGCCGTCATCCAGCCTCCCAGTGCAGCCGGCCCGAGGCGCACGGCTCATCCCGCCGAACCAACTCAAAATCAGCCGTCAAGTTGCCCAGTTTTAGATCCAGGGTCAGCTCGTCCAGCGGTCGAATCACCCGCCGAAACTTGAGCTTGCTCACTTGCCGCAGCCCGCGCCAGCTCGGCCGCAATTCGGCCACGGCCGGCACCACCACGCACTGCAGCTCGGCCACCCCTGGCACGATCGGCAGATTTGGGAAGTGGCCACGGAAGTAGGCGAATTCTGTGGGAACCCGCAATTGCAGCCGCACGGCCAGCGGCACACCCGCCGGGTCTGCGGCCAGAATCTGCCGCTCCAGGACCAGCAACTCCCTGGGGTGCAAGCGGTCCTCTAGCCACTGCGCCAATTGGGCCCGCGGCAGCTTGCCCGTCGCGGTCCGCGGCAGCGCGTCGACAAAATGGTACCGCCGCGGCAGCGTGCTCGGCTCGAACCACGCCGACAGCGCCTGACGCAACGCCTTGGCCGTGAGTCCCGGCGCCACCACCACCGCCACCAATTCCACGTCGCGCAGCCGCTGGACCGAGGGGTGAGCCAGCACGGCCGCATCCTGCACACCCGCGATGCCCATCAGTTTGTCTTCGACCGCCTGCAGCGCGACCCGCTGCCCCGCCGTCTTGACGATACCATCGCTGCGGCCGGCATGGACGAAACGACCCGGCCCCACCAGTTCGACCGCGTCGCCCGTGCGCACCGGCTGCGGCATCCCGCCGCCGACAAACGGCGAAGTGACGAGCAGTTGCCCGTCCTGGTCGGCCTGCACCTGGACCACCTTCAGCGCGGTCCAATCGACGTGGTCCACGCGGGCGCGCTGCCGCCGCGCGATGCCGCCCGTCTCGGACGAGCCGAATACCTCGATCGGCACCAGACCATGGCGGTGGGCGAGCATCGACCAGACCCGTTCGGGCAGCGGCGCCGTGGACGACAGCACGCCGCTTAGGGTCGCAAGTGCGCCAGGATCCAGCACTTCCAGCGTCGCCAGATGCGCCGGCACGCTGACCAGAATCGCTCCGGGCGTCGCGGCCAGTTCAGCCGCGAGCGTCTGCGCGTAGAGCGGCGTTGTGCGCGCCAAACTGCCGCCGCACAGCAGGGGCGCCAGCACAGAAAACAGCAGCCCGTAGACGTGGTTGGGCGGCACAGTTGCGGCAAAGGCCTGCCCCGGTTGCCAATTCAACTCGGCGACGTGGCTGGCTGCCTCGCCCAGCAACTGGCCGGCCGTCTTGGCGCAGGGCAGCGGCGCGCCGTTGGTGCCCGAAGTGTAGACCGTGGCAACGTTTTGGTCGGCAACCAGCTCGACCGGCTCCGCGGCATCGGCCGGCTCGTCCAGCCAAGTGCGCAGGTCGCTCCCCAGTTGCGCGGGCTCGTCTTCGCTGCCCCCGTCGTGCAAAAGAGCCAGTACGCTGGGCTGTTCCAGCAGTGTCGCCACGGTTTGCGGCCGTCCGTTGCCCGGAAGTGCAGCCGCGTGTCCGCGCGCCCATACGGCCAGCAGTGCCACGGCAAAGAGGTAGCGGTCGCGACACACCACGCCGATGTGGCTACCGGTCGTTGGCCCAGGCAAGTGGCGCGCCACCCGCGCAACGTCCGTCAGAAACTCTTGTCGCGTGCGAGGTTGCGCGGTGTCGTGGCATACACGATCCGTAGCCAACCGGTGGGCAGGAATGCGAAAGGCACCGAGACTCATGGCCGGACGACTTCCGAGGCCAGCGGGTTGGCCGCGGGCCGGCCAAACCGAAACGTGCGCACCGCGTACTCGATGGCAAAGAGCAGGCCCATCGCGGCGTAGCTCAGGATGCCGGTAAACAGGGCCCACGTGTCGTAGCTCGCCCAGGCGGCCAGAGCGGCGGCGGTCGCGCCGTTGGCGACAAAGAACGCGCACCAGATCAGCGTGACGCTGCGGCAGTAGCGCACCTCGGCCGGTGGCAGCTCTGGTTTGACCAGGCGAGCGTAGCGCTCGATCATCGGTACGCCGCGCAACGAGGCAAGAAACGACAGGAAGAACATGGTATTGACTAGCGCCGGCAGCGCCAGTACCAGCCGCGGGTCGTCCAGCGCGAGCCCCAGCGCCGCCAGCGCAATTGCCGCCAGGGGCGCCGCCGCCACCGATCGCCGCAACGCTTTGCCCACTTTGCGCAACCGCAGCCATGCCAGAATCACCAGCGTGGCAAGGACCAGCGCCTCAACCTGTTGCGATGGCCAATGCGTCAGCCCGTACCACAGCAGCAACGGATAGGCGATGCCCAAGGCAACACCCAGCGCCTTTGCCACGTTGTCGACCCAGGCCGCACCGCCCGCCGGATCAGCTCGCCCCAAGGTGCGACTCCACCAGGTCGACCACGTCGCCTACCGTGCGGACTTTGCGGAGCTTGGCTTCTTCCACGCGTTTGCCCGTCAGCTCTTGCAGCTTGACCACCATGTCGATGGCGTCGATGCTGTCCAAGTCCAAATCCTGCACGAGCTGCGACTCCAGCTTGACCGTCGCCGGGTCGATTTCGAACATCTCGGCCAGAATGTCGCGGACTTTCTCAAAAATTTCATCACGATTCATGTCAGTCTCCCAACGCCGACGGCTACCGGCTAGTGCGGGGCAGCCGCGCGGTTGGCGGCAATGTGGGCGGCCAGGCTGCTCACTGACCGAAAAATCGACTTGTTGCGGCTGTCATCGGCCTCGATGCGCACGCCAAAGCGCTTGTGGATGGCCATCGACAGCTCTAGGGCGTCGATCGAGTCGAGCCCCAGGCCTTCGCGAAACAGCGGGTCGTCGGTGACGATGTCGTCGGGCGACAAGTCCTCGAGCGCCAGCGCTTCGATGATGAGCTCCTTCAATTCACGTTCAAGTTCTGCCATTTGCATTCCTCTTGTCTACGCGGCGGCGTTGGCGGCCAGTGCAAGGTCGTTCGCAGGGTGGGGTGCGGTGGCGGGCAGGCGTTGCCGGTACATGGCCTCGCACTCGGCCGCCCAGGCTTTGGTCGTGTCCGGCGCCCGCTCGGGCCACAGCGTCGGCAACTGTTCAATCCGCAACCGCGCTGCCGGCACCGGCACCCGGTACCAAGGCGCCTCTTTGGCCAGCACCGGCGGGTCGCAGGTCACGCGCAGTGGCACGATGGGGACGCCCGCACGGCGTGCGATCTCGAACGCGCCGCGCTGGAAGCGATTCAATCCGCCCTCGGGCGAGCGCGTGCCCTCTGGAAAAATCAGCACCGGCAGCCCGGCGCTCACGCGTTCGATGGCCTGCAGCACCACGGCCGCGCCGGCGGTCGCGTCGCCCCGGCCGCCGTCGATGTGCCAATTGCCGCGCATCAAGAAGTGGAGGGGGCCATTGTAGTATGTATGCTTGACCACGCACGCGGCTTCCCCGACCGCCGCCAAGATGGCGGTCACGTCGACCAGAGTGGGGTGGTTGGCGATCAGGACGCAGCCGCCCGGCGGCAAATCCAGCTGCAGTTGGCCCGGCTGGTAGTCGATCAGCCGTGCGGCGCGCATGTAGGCGTGGAAAAGACGATAGGCCTGCTGCGTAGCCCGGCGACAGCGGTGGCCATAGGCGGCGCGGTCTCCCGGTAGCAGGCGCAGCATGGGGATGACGACCAGCGACAGCAGCAGCCCGCCCGCAGCGAAGCTGGAAAACGCCAGCACGATCAGCAAGAAACGTAGTCCTTGATCCAACCAGCGCAGCATCATCGCATAGCTCGGAGCCCCCGCCCGATCCCGGCCTAGTGTAATGGCGCAGCGCGCCAGCGTAAAGCGGCCAGATCGGCCCGGCAACCTTCTTGCCCAAGACCTTGAGCGCCCACCCAGAAACCGTACGCTGCTGCACGCCGCGGGGGAGCGCGCCAAGGCGGATCGGGCAGGGATTGCACGGCAAGAGTTTGACGACCCAGAGCGCTGCGAATACCCTACTTTGCAGCGGGGCCCTGCAGCAGGCCAGGCTGTTGGGCAACAGTCCTGGGTAGTGTTCTGGCGTCGCGATTGCCCGGTCAGCGGTCTTGACCCAGGCCGCCGTGATTGGCCAGTCGGCGTGGCCCCGCATGTGTGGCAATCGGAAGTGCCGATGGCGAACTTGCAGCAACTTCTGAGTCTACGGCTTTTGCCAGACCGCCTGTTGCCGCCGTCGGTGCGCTTGGGCGATCCGGCCGTGCGTCTGCGCGCCGAGTTGCTGCTTCTATACTCGGTGGTCGTCCTCGCCGTGCCGATGCTGTTTGCCGCGGTGTATTGGAGCGATGGCCTGCCGCACGTTGCCGCCACGCTGGCCGCCACGGCCGTCTTGGGTTCGCTCAGCATGGTGGTGCTGCGGAAAACGCGGTCGATGACCATTGCGGGCAACTATGCCGTGGCCACTTTTGCGGTGGCCAACCTGACCACGCTCGTCCAGATGGCCGGGGCCGACATCGGTTCCATGTACTGGCTGGGCATTTCGCCCATCCTCGCCGCGTTTCTGGCCGGCCGCCGCTCGGGTTTGGTCTGGTTGGTGCTCACGGCTGCCGCCATCACGACCGTGGGCGTGCTTGCTGGTACGGGGAAACTGGGCCACCTGACCCATCCTCCGTCGCAGCTGAACGATGTGCTGGGCGCGGTGGTGCTGTCTGTGATGCTGCTGTCGCTCTCGCTCATCTACGAGCGCTCCAAAGATCAGTCGATGGGGCAGTTGCAGGCCTCTGCCGCCGAGCTGGATCGCGCCCGCGCCCGCGCCGAGGCAGCCACCGATGCGCGTACCGCGTTCTTGGCGCACATGAGCCACGAGATCCGCACCCCGATGAACGGGGTGATCGGCATGGCTGACGTGATGCTGGCCGAGGACCTCGCCCCCGGCACGCGCCGGCAGCTGCAGCTCATTTTGGATTCCAGCCGCGCGCTGGTCGAAATCATCGACGACATTCTGGACTTCTCGAAAGCGGACGCCGGTCACCTGACGCTGGTCGAGCGGCCCGCGGACGTGCGCGAAGTGTTGGGCGCCACCACCACGTTGCTGGCCGAGCGGGCCCGTTCGGCGGCTCTGTCGATGGAAGTCGATGTTGGACCGATGGTGCCGGACCTGCTCTTGCTAGACGCGGGTCGGCTGCGGCAGGTCATGCTCAACTTGGTCAGCAACGCTATCAAGTTCACCCGGACGGGCGGTGTCCATGTCACGGTCTCGTGGCACCAAGATCGCCTGAACGTGGCGGTGACCGACACCGGCATCGGCATCGCCGCGGAAGACATCCAGCAGCTGTTTCGACCGTTTCGGCAAGTGGACTCCAAGCAAAATCGCCAGTTCGGCGGCACGGGGCTGGGGCTGGTCATCAGCAAGCAAATCGTCGACGTCATGGGCGGTCACCTCGACGTGGTCAGCGAAGTGGGGCGCGGCTCCACGTTCCGCTTCGAGGTCAACGCCCCGCGGGTGCCGCCGAGTCAGATCATGCCGCGGCGTACCGTGTCGCAGGTTCTGCCCGTGATGCAGCCGTGCCGGGTCTTGCTGGTCGAGGACAATGCGGTCAACAGCGTGGTCGCGCAGCGCATGCTGCAGCGGCTTGGCCATCAGGTGGTGACGGCAGAGGCCGGCGATGCGGGTGTCGAGCTGGCCAAGACCCAGGATTTTGACCTGATCCTGATGGACTGCCACATGCCGGGCATGGACGGCCTGACGGCGACGCAGATGATCCGCGCCCTGGACGGTCCGCGCGGCCGGGTGCCGGTGGTCGCGTTGACCGCCAGCGCTTTGGCCGAGGACCGCGAGCGCTGCCAGCAGGCCGGGATGACAGGGTTCTTGGCCAAGCCGCTAGAAGTGCGGGCGCTGGCTGCAGAAATGGAAGCGCAGCTGCTGACCCGGTCCGCGTAGTCGCGTCGCTAGTCCAACTGCCCCAAGGCGGCGCGCCAGCGAACTTCGGCGAGCAACCAGGCTTGTTCGGCGATCAGCTGCCGTTCGCCCACATGCAGGCGGACTGCCGCCGCGTCCAACACCTCGCTCAGCAGGCCCACGCCACTTTGGTAGCGCTGCTCGGCCGCCACTTCCGACACTTGGGCGGCTTGGGCAGCCTGCTGCAACAACGGCATGCGCGCCAGGGCCGCCGTCACCCCGGCGCGAGCTTGAGCCAGCTCTTGCCGCTTGCTTCGCAAAATCATCTGCTGCTGCGCGGCGATCCACGGCAGCTTGGCTCGCGCTTGGCTGGCGGTCGCGCCGGCCGCCCACAGCGACGAGCCCTGCCAGTTCACACCCGCCGCCACCTGGGCGTTGAACGTAGGCGACGCAAGCTGCTGCCCGGCCAGCGCCATGCCCCCGGCCAGATACAGGGCCGGCATTTGCCTGCGCTCCGCGGCGCTCACCTCGGCCAGCGCGGCCCGGCGCAGCGCCTCCAGGCCAAGCAACTGTGGATCGCGGCTTGCCAATTGTGCCACGACCGCGTCTAGATCCGGCGCCGAATCCCCGGTCGCGGCAACCGGCAAGGCCAGCCCGGCCAGCGTCCCCACGCTGGGCTCGCCCACGGCCACGGCCAGGCCCGCGCGGGCAGCCTGCAGTTCGGACCGTCGCTCGTCCAGCGTCAATGCGGCCAACTCGCGTTCGCTGAGGGCGCGGGCTGCGTCGCTGGCTGGCCGCACGCTGTGTTCGACCAGATGAGCCACCATTTCGCGCCTACGGTCAGCCAGTTGCAGGGCCTGCTCCGCCCGCGCCAGACGTTGCTGCGCCACCCACGTCGCGGCATAGCTCAAGGCCACCTGCCGCCACAGCTCGCGTCGGACTTCTGCGGCATCCGCACGCGCAGCATCCGCAAGAGCCTGGGCCACCGCGACTTCTGCGGCCGTCTTGCCAAAGTCGGTCACCGTCCATTGCGCTGCTGCGCCGCCTTGCCAAAACGTCCACAGTTCCATCGAGGTCGGTGCCGAGGCGCGCGCCAGATCCTTGGGCAGCGCCCCAGGTTTGGCCACGTAGTTGGCCGTGGTCTGGGCACCGGAAAAATCCACGATCGCGACCGGCAAGTAGGGTAGACGCGCCACCGCCACACCGGCTTGACTCGCGCCCACCTGGGCCTGGGCGGCCGCAAGTGCTGGATGCTGGCGGGCGGCCAGCTGCCAAGCTTTGGCAAGAGTGAGCGCTTCGTCGGCGTTGGCCGTCGGACCGACCAGCAGCACGGCGGTCGCGGCGGCGGCGACCACGATGCGATGAGCCAGGGCGGCGAGCATGTCGACTCCAGGCAGCCCAAGCGGCCGCCAACCGCACTGTAGTGCCAGCGGCGGCGCCTGCCCAATTCTTTCGCCGTCCTATTCGGGCCCTACCTCATTGCCGCGTGTCCGGTTTCCCGGACTCCGTTTGCAACCGATGAGAATCAGGCGGGGACCCGGCTCGGGCCCGAAGAATTGTCGTAGTTTTCCAGCCGTCTCTGACTGATTCCGTATTCGCGCCATGGCCTTTCGCGGCGGCCGTGCGTACACTCGCTGGACCCGATGATCGGGTGGTGACCATGGCGTGTCCCAACCTCCCTGCCCAGCAACGGTGTGGGCCCAGCGCGCCGCGCGGGAACCCGACTCGCCAGGGCCGCCGAAGCCGCGTGGGCCTGGCTGGGTGGCCCGTGCGGTGTTGGCCTTCGCTGCGCTGATCCCGGTTGGTTGTTCGTCTACCGTGCTGCCGACGGCCGACGCCCCGGTCGCGTTGGACTCGGCCGCCTTGGACGTCGACGTCCCTGTGGTGCCGGGCGCCGACGTGGCGGATTCGGCCACCTTGGAGGTGGACGCTGATTCGACCGATGCCGCAGTCGATTCGGCTGTGGAGGTCACGCCTTGTCCCGCGTTCCTGCCTCCGACCGCGTTGGGAAAGGTGGCCGACAAGCAGCTTGGCGAGCTGAGCGGGATGGTCGAGAGCCGGCGCAACCCCAACGTGCTGTGGACGCACAACGACTCGGGCGGCGGCCCCAAGCTGTACGCCATCAACTTGGCAGGCAAGCGTCTGGCGACGTGGACCCTGACGGGCGCCGTCAACGTGGATTGGGAGGACTTGGCGGCCGCCGCAACGGGCACGTCCGGCCAGCCCGAGCTCTACATCGGCGACATCGGCGACAACGACAGTGTGCGCAGCGGCATTTCGGTGTATCGCGTGGTCGAGCCGATTGTCGATGCCGGCCTGAGCAATGCCACGGGCGAGATCGCGGACTGGCAAGAGTTCAAGTTGGTGTACCCCGATGGCGCGCACGACGCCGAGGCGTTGCTGCTGGACCCCCTTGCCGGCGATCTGTACATCGTGACCAAGGCCAACGATGGAAAATCCAAGGTGTATCGGGCACAGGCCCCGCTGCTGGCTGGCACCCAGCCCGTGACGCTGACCAAGGTGGCCAAGCTGCAATTTGGTCAGGGCAGCCTGCCGGGCGATCCGCAGGTGACGGCGGGGGATATCTCGAGCGATGGTCAATTGGTGGCCGTGCGGACGCGCAACGCGGCCTTTGCCTGGCGTCGGCCGGGCGGCGAAGCGCTACCACTCGCGTTGCTGGCGGCGCCGTGTCCCTTGCCGATTCACACCGAGGACCAGGGCGAGAGCTTGGCCTGGTCGGTCGACGGCAACGGCTACTACACGTTGAGCGAAGGCGTAGGCGCAAAGATCTTCTACGCGCACCGCCCCTGACCGTCGCACGCGCTGCGCGGCGAATCGTTTTGTTCGAATGCGGCTCCCACTTTGGGCCATGATGGCGAGGTACAAGCATGTGGAATTGGAACAGAACGCAAGTTAGTGTCGCGACTTTTCTGGTGACTGCGGCCGTGGCGGCCGCCTGCCAGCGCGAGGCCCCCGCGCCCTTGGCCGGTGCCGAGACGCCAGCAGCTGGACAGGCTGCCGCGGCGCGCGCGCCGCTCCGCGAGACCGCCGATCCTCAGCAATTCGCGGCCTTGCTGGCCAAGGGCGACGTGCTGCTGCTCGACGTCCGCACCCCGGGCGAAGTGGCCCGCGGCGCCATCGCCGGCGCCACCAACATCGACATCAATGACCCGGCCTTCGAGTCGCGCATCCGCAAGATGCAGAAAGACAAGACGATTTTGGTCTACTGCGCCGTTGGCAGCCGCAGTGCGACCGCCGCGCCGATGCTCATCGATGCGGGGTTCAAGCACGTGGTGCACCTGGGCGGCGGCATCATCGGTTGGCAACGCGCGGGCCTGCCCGTGGTGCGCGAGGCGCCGACCGCGGTGAACCCGGCCGAGGCAATGAGTCCGGCGCAATTCGACGCGCTGCTCGCCCAAGAGAAGCTGGTGCTTGCCGACTACCACACGGCTTGGTGTGCGCCCTGCAAGCGCATGGCGCCGATTGTGGACGAACTGGCCAAGAAATACGCCGGCAAGGCCAAGGTGGTGCGCATCGACATCGAGTCGAGCGATCCACTGGCCCAGCGCGAGCACATCGACGGCGTGCCCGTGTTCGTCGCTTACCGCGGCGGCAAAGAAGTCTGGCGCGCCTCGGGCGAGCTCACCGCCGCGCAGCTGGAAGCGCAGCTGACGGACGCGCCGCCCGCCGCCAAGTAGCGCTCGCAGGGCGCGCTGCGGGCCCCGCTGCGTTCAGTCCGCCAGCGTGGACACCAGCGCCAACAGGGTGTCGCTGCGGGCCACGGCCATGTCGTAGAGCGCGGGAGTGCCCGCGGGACTTTGTCCGTGCGCCGTAGAGCCACCGGTCCGCGCGACCAGTTGGGGCGGATCGCCCACCTGCCACTCGTGGGTGATCGGAAAATGGGTTGACTGGTCAAGGACTTGCTGAGTCTCGTTGGCCTGCCAGCGCACGCGGGCCACCTTACCACCCAAGACTTGCACGGCGACCGGATCGGGCTGCCCCGGCCGTACCCGCGCCAGGATCAGCGCTCCCGAGCGGGCGGCGACTGCCCACATGGCGAACTGGTGGTAGCGCACCCAGGCGCGCGCGCCCGGCAGCAGCTCTTCGCACAAGAGCTCGCCCGGCCAGGTCTGGCCGTTGACGGTGAAGGTCGCCGAACCTGCCCGCAGGGCGCTGCGACCATGTGGGTCGTCCGATTCGCCCGCTGGCTGCAGGTCCTGGCACTGCAACTGGAGCCCGCCACTGGGCAATTGCACGCCGAGCTGCAGCTCCATCCCGCGACACACCAGCGTAGGGCGAACCCGGCCCACGGCCTGCCACGCCGTCACCGCTGCCGTTAGACTGGCCGGCCAGGTATCCAGCGCCACGCGGTCAAAAAACAAGAGCTTCAGCTCGCCGCGGGCAGCGACGAAGGCCTTGGCCTCTAGGTACACTGGCTGGTTGGGCGCCGCCCGCTGCCGTTGCAGCACCAGCAGCGCCACCAACGGCTCCGGGCGCCAGGCCGCAAAAAGGAACTGATCCCGGGCCATTTCGCCGCGCGGGTCGGGGGCGGTCTTGCCGCACATGGCCGCGAGTGGGGCCAAAGCCAACGCGCCCAACTGGCGCCTGCCGCAGCGCATCCTTACTGAATCAGTTTGACGACGCGCTTGCCGGTTACCATGCGGTCGCAGCCGTCGCGGATGCTGACTTCAACGGTGGCGAGCTTGTCGAAGTAGATCTTGGCGTCGTCGGCGGTGATGGTCGGCCGCAGGCCCAAGAACACCATGGTGCCATCGGCTTGCATCGTCGGCTCTTGGGTCACCGGTGTCGCGCCCAGCAGCTTGCTGCCGCTGTAGAGGCTCAGCCACAGCTGGGTGCGCCCGGCGCCAACTTGCGCGGCCTCGTAGTTCTTCAGCTTGACGCTGACCAGGATCATGTGCAGGCCCTGCGGCCCCAGCGTGACCAGCGCGTTGTCGCCATCCATCATGGGCTGGTAGCCCGTGGCCATGTCGCCGCCGCCGACCTCCATGGTGCCGGGGAGCGGGTTGTGGCACGAAGTCGGTTCCACGTCGGCGTCGGGCACGCAGCCCCAAGCGGCGGCGAACAGCAGTAGCGTCAGGGCCTTACGGAGCATCGAACGCCACCTGCGACGGGCACGAAAAGAAGGTCAGGCCGTCGTTGCCCGGGATCGCCGTGCCCGTCATGCCTTCATTCACGAACTCAAGGGGATACAGGTGTCCGGCCGCCAGGTGTTCCCGGACCTGCGCCACCGACTTTACGGCGGACTTGTCTTGGTCCAGGGTGTAGTCGACGAGCTTGACCTGGTCGTCGTAAGAAGGTTTTATTTTCCATGCTGTTACGCGCCAAAGCGGCGAATAGGCGCGGTCGGCGTCCTTGGGGTCGACCGGCGCGGTGTACGGGAACGCCACCAGGACGTTGTTGGTATCGCGCTTGTCGCCGTCGTTGGTAAAGTCGGTTTCGGTGCCGCGCTCGCTGACCGAACCCTGCAAGCTGTTGACCTTCTTGCAGATGAGCGACTGGCTGCCGCCTGCACAGTCCCGGAACGCCACAAAGATGTCGCTGGTGCGCATGAGCGGCCGGCTCTGGCTGATCGGGTCGGGCGAGCTGACGCCTTCGCTGGCGTTGAAGTCGAAGAAGGTGACCTGGTGCTGCTTGTGCCAGCCCTTGCGCGGTGCAATCACGCGCATTTTCACGGTCGGTTTGTTGACCAGCGTCTCGCCGGCGCGGTCCAGGGTGGTTCCGGCCAAGACTTGCGCGCAGTGCGTGATGGTCAGGTCCTTGCCGATGGTGCCGCCGTGGTCGAACGTCTGCATGTCAAAGGTGATCCACCCAGCCGCCTTGGCCGCCAACATGCCGTCCATCGACTTGATGTCATTGGGTTTGTAGTCGGCCGGCACGCGGACGGTCCACATGACCCAGAACGGCGAGTAGCCGCTCTCGGTCGGGATGTGCGAGAAGACCGGGTCGCCGACCAAGCGGTCCCAGGTGATGTGGCCTTTGGGGTCGAGCGGGCACTGGTCGTCGCCGTTGCGGCACACAAAGAACGCGTCGGCGGTGCGGCGTGCAGCAAAGCCAAAGAACCAGTAGCCGGTTTGTTCGCCGTTGAAATACCCGTTGATCTGGCGGACATACCTGGTGCCGTCCGGCAGGTCCAAGCCAGGGTAGACCGTGCGGTCTTGGCTGGTCAGCGAGGCTTCCACGGGGCCCAGGCCGGGCTGGACGAGCGACGGCGGGGTCTCGCTGGGGCAGCCGCTCAGCGCCAAGACCGCGAGGACGAACAGGGTCGCCGCAGCGAAGCGGCGGGGAGGGAGCGCGCTCATCTTGATCCTGCGTGATGGCACCGCGCTGGCGACGACGAGTGCCTCGCCTACAGAGGATACTCCCGGCCCATTGGGTTCGCCAAGGGCTAAACGCCGGCTGTCATCGGCTCACTGCGGGGTCGCTTTGACTCGCACCGGGCAACTGAAATAGACCGCGCCGTCGTTGCCTGGCACGGTCAGGCCGGTCCGCGCCTCGCTGAGTGGTTCAGGGGCGTCCATCCAGCCTTTTTTCTGTGCGGTTTCCAAGTCTTGTAGCGAGCGCAGGGGCGAGGTGGCCGTCGACGTGTCGACCATGGGCAGGTCGGCGTCGTGGCCCGCGCGCACGCGCGCCAGGTTGACTCGCCACAGGGGCGAATAGGGCACTGCGGTCTGATAGGGCCAAGTGCTCAGGATCAAATTGGTGTCCCGCTGATCGCCGTCGCCATTCCAGTCGGCCTGGGCGTGGAGTTCGCTCACGGCGCCCTTCAAGGTGCTTTTGGCCAGGCAGGCGGGCGAGGTCGAGCCCCCGGTGCAGTCGCGCATCGGCAGCCACGCGTCGCTGACGATCATCATGGGCCGCGACTGGCTGATCGGCGCGGCGGGACCCACGCCCTCGGTAGCCGAGAAGTCGTAGAAATGCACGCGGTATTGCTTGATCCAGCCTTGCAGCTCCGTGATGGGCTGCCAGGCTGCGGTCTGCCCCGGTAGCTGCCCCTCTAGGGTGGTCTTGGCGAGCACCAGAGCGCAGTGCATCACGGTTGGGCCGGGGCCAAAGGGATCGGCGTGGCGAAAAACATGTTGTTCTAACCGAACTTGCTTGGCGTCGCTGGCGGCGTGGATGGCATCGACCGACTTGAGGCAGTTGGCCGAGTACTGGCTGCCGACCCGGACCACCCACACCAGCCAATAGGGCGAGTAGCCGATCTCGCCGGGCTGGCGGGCGAATACGGGGTCGCCGTGCATCCGCGACCACTGTGCGCGCCCTTGGGCGTCGAAGGGGCAGAGACTGTCGCCCTCGGCGCAGAACAAGAACACGTCGGCCGTTTGACGGGTTGACGGGCCAAAGAACCAGCATTCCGCCGGGTTTTGGTCGTAGTACACGCCGATCGCCGGCACGCGGCGGCTGCCGTCGGCTTGTTCGAGGCCCGGCCACACGCCGCGGGCTTTGGCGTCGACCACCGCTTCGATCGGGCCCAAGCTCGGGGCGCTGTCGTCCTCGCTCGAACAGGCCACCAGACCCAGCGCGAGGGCGACAAGCCCAAGCCGGAAAGCTAGTTGCATGGTGTGATGGCCGTGTGGCTGCAGCCGCTGCTGGCGGTGCACCAATCGGCGGTGCAGGCGTTGTTGTCGTCACAGTCGGCCGGCAGGAGGGGGCCGCAGCTGCCAGAGACCTTGCAGTTGGGCGCCAGCCAAGGGTCGACCCGCAGCACCCACACATCGTCAAAGCCCTTGAGTCCCAAGTGGTTGTTGGTGTTGCCCGCCACCACGAAGGCGTCTTTGAGCGCACCGATGGCCGTGCCGTACTGGTCGCCGGGGCCGCCAAACGGCACGGACGCCAGCTTGCTGCCGGCCGCGTCGGTGCGGACCAGCCACAGCTCCGCCGCGTCGCCGCCAAAGCCCTGCTGGCTGGTACCCACCAGGGCAAAACCCTGAGGTGCAGCAATGACTTGACTGAAGGTGTCGGTGCTGCTGCCGCCGTAGGTGCGCTCCCACAGCTTCTTGCCGCTCAGGTCGGTGCGGATCAGCCAGCCGTCGTAGTCGCCGGCGCCGCTGGACTGGGTCTGGCCGGCCAGCAGGTAGCCATCGCTCAGTACGATCAATGAGTTGCATTGGTCGGGCTTGGCGCCGCCGTAGGTCTGGCTCCACAGCACGCTGCCCTTGCCGTCGATTTGCGCCAGCAGGCAGTCGTTCAGGCCCGCGGACTTGGCCACGGTGTCGCCCACCGCCACGAAGTTGCTGCCGCTGACCGCCGTGTCCAGGAAGCGCGAACCGGGGATGCTTTTGCTCCAGACCGCCTTGCCAGCCATGTCGGTCCACATGAACAGGGCCGCGTCGCCCTGGGTGCCCACCACGAAATTGCCCATGGCCGTAGCCGCGACCGCGGTGCCGCCCTCGTCGCCAGTGCTGCCCTGGACGGTCAGCCACTGCTTGGTACCGTAGCCGTCCAACCGCGCCAGAAGCACGTCGTACCCCCCCGCACCGCCTGGGCTGTTCGAGCGGCCGACCAGGACATAGCCGCCAAGCGACGGCACCACGTCGCGCACCTCGTCGACGCCCGTGCCGGTGCCGCCAACGAGGGGGGTGCTCCAGCCGCCGGTATCTTTGAGCACTCCTGAGGGCGGCAGGTGCAGGATCCACACGTCGGTGGGGCCGCCGACCGAGGCCTCGGTGTTGATGGCGATCGTGCTGCCGCTGCCGTCGACCACCACCGCGGTCGGCCGGTCGTTGCCGCTGTTGCCGTAGTCGTATTCGTAGGCATAGTTGCAGGGGTACGGGTCTTTGCACAGGCCCATTTTGCAGACCTGGCCGGTGTTGCACGGCGTCTCGTCGGCCAGCACGGTGTGGCTGCAGCCGGTCTTGGTGTCGCACTTGTCGCTGGTGCACGGGTTCAGATCGTCGCAGGTGGTGGCCGGTCCGGGCAAACACAGGCCGTCCTTGCACGCGTCGCCCTGGGTGCAGACGCTGGCGTCGGCGTCGCAGGCCAGGCCGTTGGCGCCGGGTACGTCAAAGATGCACTTGCCGTCCAATGGGTTGCAGGAGTCCTTGCTGCACGGCTTGTTGTCGTCGCAGACCACCTTGGGGCCGGCGGTGCATTTGCCGCCGCTGCAGAAGTCGTTCTTGGTGCACTCGCTGTCGTCGGCGTTGCAGGGCAGGGTGTTGGCGACGTGCTGGCAGCCGGTCAGTGGCGTGCAAGAGTCGTCCGTGCAAGGGTTTTTGTCGTCGCAGTCGACCACGGGGCCGGCGCCGCACACGCCGCTGCTGCAGAGGTCGGGGGCCGTGCAGAGCGTGTTGTCGGCGTCGCAGGGCGAGCCGTCTTTGGGGAGCGAGGCGAAGCTGCACAGTCCGGTCAGGATGTTGCACTGGTCGGCGGTGCAGCTGTTCTTGTCGTCGCAGATGGTCATGGGGCCGGGCAGGCAGACCTTGCCCTCGCAGGTGTCGTTCTTGGTGCAGGCGTTGCCGTCGGCGTCGCACGGGTCGCTGTTGGCGGCGTGGAGGCAGCCCATGATGGGGTTGCAACTGTCTGTCGTGCATGGGTTCTTGTCGTCGCAGTCGACCTTGGGGCCGGCGCTGCAGACGCCCGCGGCGCAGCCGTCCCCGGCGGTGCAGACGCTGCCGTCGGCGTCGCAGGGCGTGCCTTCGGCCATGGCCTTCATCGTGCAGATGCCGTTCTTGGGGTCGCAGGTGTTCTTTTGGCAGGTGGTGTCGGCCTCGCCCGTGCAGTTGACGATGGAGGCGGGGTCGATGACGCAGACTTTGCCGGTGGTGATGGCCTTGCAGTAGAGCGTGCCGTTGCAGAGGTTGCCGTCTTCTTGGGGGGCGCAGTCCGAGTCGACCTGGCATGGGCATGACTGGTTGCCGGGGGTGCAGACGCCGGCCTTGCAGGAGTCGCCCACGGTGCAGGCGTCGCCGTCCTCGCAGGGGCCGGTCTTGATGGCGTGGACGCAGCCTTGGCTGGGGTCGCAACTGTCGGTGGTGCAAGCGTTATTGTCGTCGCAGGCGGTCGCGGACTTGGGGAGGGTGACGCAGCTGCCGGCGTCGCAGTGGTCGCCGTCGGTGCAGGCGTTGCCGTCGTTGCAGACGGCGCCGGCCGGTGTGTGGCTGCAGCCGGTGGCGGCTTCGCAGCCGTCGTTGGTGCAGCTGTTGCCGTCGTCGCAGTTCTCGACTTTGCCTTTGCAGGCGCCCTTTTGGCAGGTGTCGTTGCCCGAGCAGAGCGTGCCGTCGTCGCAGAGGGTGCCGTCGTCGGCGTAGGCGTAGTTGCACTTGCCGGACTGCAGGTCGCAGAGGCCGACCATGCACTGCTGGTTGGTGGGGCAGTTCTTGGGTTTGCCGGGGGTGCAACTGCTGGCGGCGCAGACGTCGCCGACGGTGCAGGGGTTTTCGTCGTCGCAGGCGGCGCCTTCGTCGCTTTGGTGCAGGCAGCCCTTTTGGAGGTCGCAGCTGTCGGCGGTGCAGGGGTTGTTGTCGTCGCAGTTCTTGACCTTGCCGGGGGTGCAGACGGCGCCTTCGCACTGGTCGTTTTCGGTGCAGGCGTTGCCGTCAGCATCGCAGGGCTGGCCGTTTTTGATGGTGTGGGTGCACTTGCCCGGCTCGCTGGTGGCGCTGGCCGGCACGCAGAGGTCGACGGTGCAGGTCGAGCTGTCGTCGCAGGTGCCCTCGTCAGTCTTGCCGTCGCAGTCGTTGTCGGCGCCGTCGCAGACCTCGTCGCCAAACTCAGAGGTGGTGCAGGCGCTTAGGCCGTCTTGGCCGCACGCGCGCTGGCCCGGGCAGCCGCCGCTGCCGTCTTTGGCCTTGGCGGTGCATTGGGTCGAAAGCTTGGCTGCCGTCGCCGCCTTGCTGCAGGTGCAGGCGCCGATCTCGCCGGCGCTGGCGCCCTTGGGGACGCATTGCTTGGCCTTGGTGCCTTCCACGGTGGCGAGTTCGCCGCATTTGAAATCTGCAGGACAGTCACTATCTTGGCTGCAGTCGGCGCCACAGAACGCCCCGGCGTCGCCGTGGATCACGCACGACGCGGTGGCCTGCCCGAGCGCGGAGCACGCCTTGCTGGTCAGGCACGGGTTGCAGAGCTTGCCCCAGCTGGGCACGCAGATGCTGGCTATATCGCCCGCGCTGACGGGGGTTTGCACGCACTTGAAGCCGCCGGGGCAGTCGCTGGTGCAGTTCTTGGCGCACTTCTTGCCGTCGGGCGTGTCGATGCAGAGTCCGCCATCGCACTCGGCGTTCTCGGTGCAGCTGCAGCCCGCTGCTCCGGGGCAGGTGCCGCCGGCGTCCTGGGTGGCGATGCCCGAGTCGCTGCTGCCCAGGTCGCTGGACGCGCCGTCTGGCCCGCCGTCGTCGCCGTTGCTGTCGCCCTGGACCTGGCCGCTGCCGTCGACCTTGGCCGTGCTCGCGGGCGGGG
This sequence comes from Myxococcales bacterium, assembly GCA_037441385.1. Classification (GTDB taxonomy): domain Bacteria; phylum Myxococcota_A; class UBA9042; order UBA9042; family UBA9042; genus SXRM01. The sequence continues at coordinate 322 of JBBISH010000042.1, read as the reverse complement.
GGTTGCCACCACAACCAGCTGTCATCAAGACTAGGGCTACAAGTGCACAAAAACGCACGAAGTTTGGGCGCCAGGACCAGCGCGGGCAAAGGTGCAGCAAGGCCACTCCGCGGCGGGCTCCGGGGGGTGCCCCGCCTGCTCTTTTCGGTATAGCCGGTTGGCCGGCAAACCTCAACTTCGCTCGTCTGCCATCTTGGGGGGCATTTTCTACTCCGCATTTTCATTGAGGACAGGGCCGACCGGAACCGCCACCGACGCGCAGGCGAAGCTGTACAGCGGGAAGCTGACGAATTCGACCGCCTCGCCCCGGGCCGCCCGCACC
>JBBISH010000041.1:0-45371 GCA_037441385.1 Myxococcales bacterium | reverse complement strand
CTTTTCTGACCCGTTCTGCAACTGGCGAGAATCAGGCGGGGACCCCGGTTCGGGCCCGAAGAATTGCCCGAGTTTTCGATCCGATTCGGACGGAATTGGTGTCAAGTGTCAATACCTGACCCTCGTTCGACCGCGCTCGACTTGACGCCGCCGCAGCGTCCGCCCACCCTGCGGCGATGGACACCTCTGACCCCGCCCTGGCCGCCCTGCACCCCTTGGTCGCCGACTGGCTGCTGCGGCGGCGCGGCCCACCCACGGCCGTGCAAGTCCAGGCGTGGCCAAGTATTGCTGGCGGTCGGCACGTGCTGGCCGTGGCGCCCACCGGCAGCGGCAAGACCCTGGCGGCCTGTCTCCTGGGCCTCCAGAACCTGCTTACCGGGCTGTGGCCCGCGGGCGAGCTGTCGCTGCTCTACGTCTCGCCGCTCAAGGCCCTGGGTGCCGACGTGCAGCGCAACCTGTTGGATCCGCTGGCTGATCTTCGCCCACTCTTGGCGAGCCACGGGCTGCATCCGCCCGAGGTGCGCGTGGCTTTGCGCACGGGCGACACCCCGGCCAAAGAGCGGGCCGCGATGCAGCGCCACCCGCCCGAGATCCTGGTCACCACGCCCGAAAGTCTGCACCTGCTGCTGATGAGCGACGGCGGGCGCAAACTGCTCGCGACCACCCGGCAAGTCGTGCTGGACGAGATCCACGCGGTGGCGCGCTCGCCGCGAGGGGCGCTGCTCTTGTCGGCACTGGAGGAGCTGGAGGACTTGCTCCCGGCGCCGCTGCAGCGAGTGGCCCTGTCGGCGACGCTCCAGGACCCGCGCCAGGCCGCCGACGAGGTGTTGGGGCCGCAACGACCCATACAGACGCTGGATTTGCTCGCGCCGGCCACCGCCAAAGCGATCGAATTGCAGAGCGTGGCCGTGCCGCTCGACGACGTTCCGGAGCCAGGCGCCCGCGAACCTGGCTGGTGGCCGGCGGCGACTCGAGTCGTGCACCGCGAGCTGCAGCCGGCGCGTTCGGCGCTGGTGTTTGGCAGCGGTCGCCGCTCCGTCGAACGGCTGGCGCGCGAGCTCAATACGCTGGAGAACGAGCCCATCGCCTGGGCGCACCACGGCTCGCTGGCCCAAGAGCTGCGCCGCAGCGTGGAACAACGCCTCAAAGCCGGGGAGCTGCGGGCAGTTTGTGCCACTTCGTCGCTGGAGCTGGGGATCGACGTGGGCGCCGTGGACCGGGTGGTGCTGGTCGGCGCGCCCATGACCGTCAGCTCGACGCTGCAGCGCATCGGCCGCGCGGGTCACGCGGTGGGGGCGACCAGCATCGGCCGGCTGGTGCCGCTCTACGGCCGCGACATCCTCTACGCCGCTGTGCTGCCGTTGCTCGTCGCCGAAGGCCGCCTGGAGCCGCTGCCGCCGCAAGTGCCCCCGCTGGATGTGCTGGCGCAGGTCGTGGTGGCCCGCTGCGTGGCGCGGCCGCGCTGGCCCGACGAATTGTTCGACCAGGTGCGGCGTTCCGCGCCGTTTGCCCAGCTGGAGCGAGCCGATTTCGACGACGTCGTCGCCATGCTGCTGGGGCGTTTCGACGGGCTTCGCCTTCGCGAACTGCTGCCCCGCCTGCAAAAGGACGCGTCGGGGCGCCTGGAAGTGCGCAAAGGGGCTCAGCTAGCGGCGCGCCGCTCTGCGGGTGTCATCGCCGATCGCGGCTACTTCCGCATCGAGATCCAGGGCGAACGCACTCAACTGGGCGAACTCGACGAGGAGTTTGTGTGGGAGCGCCGCACCGGCGACGTGTTCGCGATCGGGGCCCAGGCCTGGCAAGTCGCATCGATCGGCCGCGATGCCGTGGAAGTCGTGCCGTCGCCGCGCAAATTGGCCATGGCGCCGTTCTGGCGCGCCGATGCACGCGACCGCAGTGCCCAGATGGCCAACGCCGTCTTGGACTTGATGGAGCTCTTGGAGCCGCAGCTGGACGATCCCCAGGCCGTGGGCGAGCTCACGGCGCGCGGCGTGGACGCTGACCTGGGCGAGCAGGTTCTGGAGCTACTGCGAACCCAGCGCGCGGCCACCGGCGGGCTGCCCACCCACCAGCGCACGCTGGTCGAGCTATGCCGGGTCCCCAACGAGCCGACCGGCTACGCGATCTGGCACACCGGCTGGGGCGGCGCGCTCACCCGGCCGCTCGCCATCGCGCTGACCGCGTATCTGCAGGCGCGCCATGCGGAATTGGGCGGTGCCTCTGGCCTGGCGCAACGGCCGCCGCTCGTCAACGACGACGCGGTGCTGCTGCTCTGCGAGGATGGCGAGGCGGCGGTGCAGGCGATTCAGGCCTTCTTGACCGAGGACTGGCGCCATTGGCTCGAACGTGGCCTGGGCGATTCGGCCTTGCTGGGTGCGCGCTTCCGCGAGTCGGCCGGGACCGCGCTGCTGTTGCCGCGCCCACCGCCGGGCAAGCGCGTGCCGCTGTGGCAGACCCGCGAACGCAGCAAGCAGCTCTTGCAAGCTGTGGCGCGTACCCAGGATTTTGTGCTGCTGCGCCACGCGCGGCGGTCCCTGTGCCAAGAGCGCTTTGACCTGGACGGCCTGGGCGAGCGCATGGCGAGTCTGGCTGCGGGGACGATTGCGCTCCACGTCGCCACCACCGGCAAACCGTCGCCGCTCGCCAACGGCGTGCTGTGGCTCGCCACCGGCACCATGGTCTACGAAGACGACGCGCCGCTGCCCCTCGACTTTGACGGGGCGCTCAGCGAGGTGGCTCGTTCGAGCCAGCGTCCGCCGCTCGACCCCGACGTGCTGGCCCAGCTCCGTGGGCGTTGGATGCACACGTCGGCCCCCTTTGGTGCGGCCAACGCCGAGGAATTGGCGGATATCGCAGCCCAATTGTCACCAGTTTCGCGCCAAGAGCTGCGGGCGTTGCTGGCGGCGGTGCCTTTGGAGCAAGCCGATCCAATCGGGCAGGGCGCGGGCCCGCTCGTGCCCGCAGAGGTGGTCGAACTCGCGCCGGACCGGTTCTGCCACACCGAAGACGCCCCGATGCTGGCCGAACTGGAGCAGGTTGCGGCGGGCGATCCGCGCCTGCGGGCGGGGCTGCTGCGCTGGCTCGCGCCGCGGGTCGTGGCGACGTGGGCGGAGTTGGCGCGGGCGTGGGGACGCAACGAACTGGACGTGCGCCAGGCCTTGGAACCCGCAGTGCTGCAAGGTGAAGTTGTGCTCGGGGTGGCCGTGGCGGGTCAGCCCACCGAGTTTCTGGCCACCACCTCCAGCCTGGAGCAGCTGTTGCGGGCCATGCGCCGCGCGCGCACTGCCCGGCCTACCCTGCGCCCCGCGCCCGACGTGGTGCTGCTGCGCGCCAGCCTGAATGGCCTCTTGAAGCCGGGCCGCGGTCCCGGCGCGGTCGAGCAGGCGCTGGACAGCCTACAGGGCCTGACCGTTCCGGCCCAGCTGTGGGAAACCGCGTTGTTGCCGGCGCGGGTGCGCGACTACCGGCCCGCGGACCTGGACAGCGCGCTCGCGGCCGGGGATTTCCGCTACTTTGGTGGCGAGGGGCCGGAGCGGCTTGGTTTTTCGCGTGCGGACTTGCTGCCCTTGTGGGGCGCCGTGCCGGCCGATCCTGAGCTGGAGCGCTGGATGCCCGACGCCGACGCCGGCTACCGCTTTGACGTGCTGCGGGCGCGCAGCGGCCTGAGCGACACCGCGCTGTCAGAGAGGCTATGGCATGGGCTGTGGACTGCCCAATTGGCCGGCAGCGAGCCTGCTTCGCTGCGGCGCGGCCTGCAGCTCAATTTCGTGCTGCCCAGCTCGCCCAAGCGGCCGTCCGGTGGCGGTTGGCGGTTGCGCGCGGGCAGCGAGGCAGGGCCGTGGCCGGGGCCGTGGTGGCGCCGGATCGCGGCGACGCCCACCGATGCCGTCGAGCGGGCCGAGATGCAAACCGAGCGGGTTCGCCAAGTTGCGCAGCGCTGGGGTCTGCTGGGCAGTGGGCTGCTCGAGGGCGAGCCGAAGTGGCTGGCCTGGCGCGAGTTGCGCGGGGCCGCGCTGCGCCTGGACTGGGCCGGAGAGCTGCGTGCCGGCGCGTGGTTTTCTGGCCTGGGCGGCTGGCAGCTGCTCACCGAGGCAGGCGAGCGCCACCTGGCCGAACTGGACCAGCACCACGAAACGCTGTGGAGCTGCAACGCCGCCGACCCTGCCTCGCCCTGCGGCCTGCCCCCGGCCTGTGTGGCGCACCTGCCCTTGCCACCGCGGTCGTCTGCCAACTGGCTCGTGTGGCAGGGGAGTACCCCGCTGGCGGTGGCGCGGCGCGACGGGCGGAGCTTGGAACTGCACATTGCGCCAAGTGATTCGCGTGCGCCAGCGGTGCTCGCCCTGCTGCTGACCACTCTCGCCCGGCTACCCAAACGCACCGTGCGCATCGAAGACATCGATGGCGAGCCGGCCTACCGCTCGGCTTGGCGACCCTTCGTCGAAAACCTGGGTTGGGTGGCCGATTTTCGCGACCTCGTCTTGCCGTAGGGTGGGTAGCCGCCGGCAGAGCTATCGCTCGGACGCAGGGCTGCGGCGGCTGCGCTTGGGAGGCGGCGCCGGCTGGGCGGGTTTGCGCCGCAGATACGAGCCATTGCGCTGCTGGATGAGCACATCGACCTGCTCGTCCCAGGCCTGGCGCAACGCCGCGTGGATGGCCTGTTGTTCGGTGTCGTGCACCGAGACCAGTCGCAATTCGCCTTGCCGCCGCACCGCCCAACCTTCGCCGATCTCGATGACGCAAAGTTCGCGCAGCATAGCACCCCCCAGCGGCGACAACGCCTTGGCCGCGGCCTGGCTCGGGCGCGGCCCACCCGTCAACGGTGCGCTTTTCGCTGGGATTGTCAACTGCTGGACCTCGCGCTTGCCAAGGGCCGGCGGCCTTGCGATCATCGCGGCATGGTGCGCATCTCTACCCTCCTCGCCTGTCTTTTGCTGCTTGCCGGTTGCCCGTCGGCGGCGCCCGACTCGAGTCAGTTTGCCACGGCGGCCGATGGTGCCTCGTCCCTTGCCGACTTGAGTCCAGGCAGCGACCTTGGCTCGGCCGGCAGCGACGCCGAAGCCGCTGGACAGGATGCCGCTGGCGTGCCCGACACCGCGGGCCCTGGCGAGGACAGCACCAGCCCGGACAGCACCACCCCGGACAGTGGCGGCCCAGACGGCGTCGGCCTGGACAGCACCGGTCCCGACAGCGGCGGACCGACTGGTCCATGCGCCAACAACCTGGGCCTGTTCGCCAAGACGGCCGACACGGGCGCGGACGAGAGTATCTTTGGCCTGACGCTCGTACCCAGCGGTGGCGCGTTCTTGGTCGGAGGCACGGGCAGCGGTTCCTCGTCTTCGGACGGCGTGGCGGTGCGCGTGGGCAGCACCGGCGCAGTGCAATGGGCAAAGACGCTGGGAAATCCGGGCGCCGATCAGCTGCGCGGTGCGGCCGCGTCGGCGAGCGAGCTCGTCGCCGTCGGATCCACCCATTTCCAAGACGCGACCGACACCGACGGCTGGCTGGTGCGACTGGACAGTAAGGGTGCAAAACTAGGCGAGAATCACTACGGTGACGCCGGCAACGATGTGCTGTATGGCCTTGTTGCCGCCGGCGACGGCTGGCTTCTTGCCGGCAGTAACCGGCCCGCCAGCGGCTACGAAGACGGCTGGATCGTCCGCACTGACATCAATGGCGCTTTCCAGTGGGAAAAGTCTTTTGGTGGCAGCCAACAGGACGAGTTTCACGCGGTCGTGGCCCTAAAGGGCGGCACGTTCGCGATGGTCGGCAGCAATTCCAGCGCGGCCACCCTGGGCAGCGACGTGTGGGTGGTCGTCGTAGACAGCGCCGGCCAAGTGCTGAATCAGAAGCTGATCAACAAGGGAGAGTACGACGAGGGGCACTGCGCGGCCGCGCTCGCGGGCGGCGGCTTTCTGCTGGGCGGCGTAGTCAGCAACAACGGCAATCCCGACCTGTGGGTGGCCCGCGCCGACCCCGAAGGCAATGTGTTTTGGCAGGCCATCGTGACCGGCAACCAGAGCGAAACCGCTTGGGGCATCGCCGCATGGGACGATGGCAGCTTTGTCGTGGCCGGCGAGTCGAGTTCGAGCAACAACGGTGCGCTGGGCGGCATCGACGGCTGGCTGCTGCGCTACGACGCATTTGGCAACCGCATTTGGGACAAGAAGTTTGGCGGTACGGGCAACGAGTGGTTCAAGTCCGTGGCGGCCTTGCCCGACCACGGCGCGTGGGTGGGCGGGCAGCTGTGGCAAAACGGCGGCTTGGACGCGTGGGCGTTGCGCGTGGACGCTTGGGGATACAGCAGCTGTGCCAGCGCGGGTGTCTGCAAAAACTTGGGATTCGCCGCCTGCGACGACGGGCAGCCCTGCACCACCGATCAGTGTGACGCGGCCGCCGGCTGCAAGCATCCAGCCTTGCCCGACACCAGCGTCTGCGGCGACCTGGCGCAGTGCGCGGGCGGCCAGTGCATAGGCGAATGATGCAGAATCCGTTGAAATCGGCTTGAAAACGCCGGCAGTTCTTTGGGCCCAAGCCGGGGTGCGTAGCAAGGGAGAAGCGGCGATGCGCGGAGCCTGGATAGCCTGGACCATGGCGGGGTTGTTGCCCCTGCAGGCGGTCGCCCCGCTTGCCGCCTATGCCGACGACCCACGCGAGGCAGCCCTGGCCCTGTCCAAGCAGGCCCTAGAGGCCTATCTGGCTGGCGATTTTGCCGGGGCGGAAGCCCTGTACACCCAAGCCTACCGTACCTGGTCCGGCGAGCCCCTGTACCTGTACAACGCCGCCCGCGCGGCCGAGCGCGCCGGTCACCGCGAAGCCGCCGAGCGCATGTACCAGGAGTACCTGAGCAAGGCGCCGCCCGGTCAGCCCGAAGTCGCCAAAGCCCGGTTCCACCTTGGTGAATTGCGGGCGAGCAAACCCACGGCGCCGGCCGTTCCGCCGCCCAAGAATCCGGGGCCGGCGGCTGGCTCGGCCGGCAAAGGCGCCGGGGGCTTGGCACTGCTCATCACCGGCGGCGTGGTCGCTGTGGGCGGCGGGCTCCTGCTGGGTAGCGCGGCTTCCGACCAGAGTGAGCTGGACTCGCGGCTCGGTCAGCGCGACGCCAAAGGCAACATCATCGGCATCTCGCACACCGACGCGGTGGCCAAGCAAAGTGGAATCAATACCAAGGAATACATTGGCTGGGGCATGGTCGGCGCGGGCGCGGTAGCGGGCATTTTGGGCGCCGTGCTGATGGCGAACTCGCCCAGTTCGCGAGTGGTCTTGCTGCCGCAAGAGCGCGGCATGGCGCTGGCCCTGCGGTTCTAGAGAGTCGAGCAACCCGGAATTTCTCAGCGCATCCGAACCGGTCCCCGTCGCGCAGCGGCTCATACGGTTTCCGTTCAAATCGGCTCGAAAACTTCGGCAATTCTTCGGGCCCGAACCGGGGTTCGTATCAGTCCAGCGCGGTGGGCTTCTCGAGCTTGGGCTTTGGTTTCTCCACTGGCTTGTCGGCGGGCGCATCCGCGGGCGTGGTCACGATCGGGGGCTTGGGCGGCGGTCCATCTGCAGGTTTCTGTGTCTGTTTTTCTGCAGGCATCTCCGGGACTTTCTCTACCTCTGCCTTGACCGCCGGCCGCTCCCCTGCGCTGGGCCGGGCCGGCTCTGCGGCAGCTTTGGCCGGCCGGTTCACATGGGGCTCGCTTTCTGCAGGCTGGGCTGGAACCAGGGACCCCCGTGGGTTCGTAGGGTTGCCAGCGTCCGGCGGGCTCGGCACAGGGGGGACCGGAGCCTGAGCTGCAGCCGGAGCTTGCGCCTGGATCGGGGCCTGGATCGGAGCCGGGACCTGAGCTTGCGCGGGAACCGGCGCCTCTGGCCCCGGCGGCGTCACTGGCCCCGGCGGCGTCTCTGTCGCTTGCGTTGCCGCGGGCTTCCCGCTCGCGTTCAGCATCCAGGCCAGGACCAACGCCGCCAAGGCCGCAGCCGATGCAGCCAGGACCGGCAAGCGCAGGCCGCTCTGGGTTTTTTGCGCTACGGGCTGGGCGGCGGGCGGCAAGAAGCCGGTCGTCGCGCTCCGATCCGCAGTGCCGCCGGGCAGCCCACGTGCACACTGCTCTAGGGCGAGGCGGAACTCCTTGGTGTCGGTGAAGCGCTCGTCGGGTTGTTTCGCCATCGCTCGGCGCAACGTCGCCGCCCACACGTTGCTCAGCGGTTGCGGCGCCACGGCCTGCACGTCGGGAATCGGCGCCTCGATGTGCTGGTACATCAGCGCCAGGGGATTGGGATCCGAATACGGCTGTTGGCCAGTCAAGCAGCGAAACAGCAAAACGCCCAGCGAGTACACGTCGCTGCGCGGATCCACGCTGCCGCCGCGACATTGCTCGGGACTCATATAGGCCGGCGTGCCCAAGGTGTTGCCTTGACCGGTCAGCGACGAGTCGGACGCATGGGCGATGCCAAAATCTAGAACTTTCACAGGAACTTCGCCATCATCGTGATCCAGGAGCATCACGTTTCCCGGCTTCAGATCGCGGTGCACCAAACCGGCTTTGTGCGCCTCTGCCAGACTCTTGCAGATCTCGATCCCCAAGTGGGCCACCTGATCCGGGGGCATCACCTCGCCGCAGGCGGCCAGAGCGTCCAGCACGTCGGCCAACGTCTGGCCATGCAACTGCTCCATCGCCAAATAGAATGCGCCTTCCTCGGTCTGGCCCACGTCGAAGACCCGCACCGTGTTGGCATGGCGGAGCTGCGCCGTGATCTGCGCTTCTTTCCAGAAGCGACGGACGATGACCACATTGGACGCCCCCAACTCCACATGCAGGAGCTTGAGCGCCACGGTCTGGCCCGTTCCGGTGTGGACGGCCGAGAAGACCGCGCCAAAGCCGCCGCGCCCCAGGCGTCCGGTGATGCGGTAGCGGCCGACCACCACGTGGCCCACCGGGTAGTTGAGCGCGGCGACGTCGACCTTGACCCGCTGCACCGTGGCCGTGCCGTCCGCCGGGCAAAATACCTCGTCGCGGTCAGAGCCGCAGGCCGGACAGAAGCGATTTTGCTGGGTTGTCGACAAGGGTCCCCTGGGCCGCCGCGCGCGCGCAACGCCGCAAGCGTAGCGAGTCTGCGGCCCTGGCGGCAAGCCGGTGCGCCACCGGCGCGCGTCCGATGTGGTATGCTGGCGCCAGCGAAGGTTGCTGCGGGGTACCCACTGTGTCCAAACCAAGCGCGATTCCATGGGTATTGGCGTGTGTACTTGCGCTGTTGCCCGGCTGTCCGCAGGCCGTGCCCAGCTCGGGTCAGTTTGGCAACGACAGCGCGGCGACCGGCGGCGACGGCGCGATCAGCGGCGCGCAAGACAGCTTGAGCGCCGGCGACTCCGCGGCGGCGAGCGACGGCCCGCTCGGCAACGATGGCAGTGGCGCAACCCTGGATGCCTCCACCGACTCCACTGCCAACCCCGGCACCGACACGCTCGGCGACGGCCAGCAGGGCGGCGAGATCGCAATGGACACCTGCGGCTGCGTGAGCAACCCCGACTGCGCCAGTATCACCGTGGGAACGTGCCAAGTGGCCGAGTGCCACCAATGCGCGTGCGTCGTTGTGGTGGCGGGCGACGGTAGTCCCTGCGGCCAAGACAAGGTGTGCAAAGGCGGATCGTGCTTGCCCAAGAGCGTCCCCGGCCAGTGGGCGGTGGCCATCGCCGCCGGCGGCAACCACTCGTGCGCGCTGCGCGGCACCGGCACCCTGAGCTGTTGGGGCGCCAACGGCGAAGGCCAGTTGGGCAACGGCACCACCAGCGGCCCCCTGTACTACGAGAAAATTCCCCAAGATGTAGCGATGTTGACCAAAGTTAGCTCGGTCGACTTGGGCGACACGCACAGCTGCGCGGTGTGGGGCGGCGGCAAATTGTCGTGCTGGGGCGACCGCTTCAGCGGCAAAACCGGCAGCGGCGACAACAGCGGTTCGGCCACCACGCCCGAGTCGACCGGCAACATCACCGACGCACTCTCGGTGGCCTGTGGACCCCAAAACGGGCTGGCGATTCGCGCCGGTCAGACCCTTTGGGGCTGGGGCAGTAACTCGGGCAACACCTTCTTGACCGGTGATTTTGCGCAAAAGAACTCGCCCGTTGCGGTGCAGGGCATGCTGGGCAATGCCGCAGTCTGCGCCGGCAGCAGCCACGCCTGCGCGCTGGCTGCAGGCACGGGCACCGTCCAGTGTTGGGGCCGCAGCGGCGACGGCGAAGTGGGCAACGGCAAGATCGGCGACACCAACGAAGTCTATGGACCCAGTGACGTGGGCTTGACCGGCATCGTGGGCATCGGCTGCGGCGACTACCACACCTGCGCCTGGGACGCGGCGGGCAAGCTCTGGTGCTGGGGCAAGAATCTGTCGTCGCAGCTAGGGCTTGGCTCTTACAGCGCTGGCGCGGCCGTGCCGGTGGCGACCAAGTCCATCAGCGACGTCATGGCCGTGGCGGGCGGCCAAGGCCACACCTGCGCGGTGACCAAAGCCGGCGCCGTGCTGTGTTGGGGCAGCAACGACGACGGCCAGGCCGGCCAGCCGGCGGGCACTGCGGACATCAACCTGCCCACCCTTGTCGACATCGGCGGCAAAGCCACAGGCGTGGCCTGCGGCACCAACCACACTTGCGCGGTGCGCGACGACGGCGCCGTGCTGTGCTGGGGCCGCAACACCAGCGGGCAACTCGGCAACAATTCCACGACATCGGGCGGGACGCCGGTGCTCGTCGCCGGCAGCAAGTAGGGCGGGGGGCTATTTGCCTGCGCAGCGGCTGTTGTCGGCGGGGCGCCAGGTGATCAGCTTCGCCTGTCCTGCCTGCAGTTCCGCGCAATCGACCGTGCCGTTGCCATCGGCGTCCATGCCCAGGTCCGCCAGCCGATGCAGCACGAAGCGGTTGTGGGTGTGGTTGGGCGTGGTGCTGTAGGTCTGCGTGCAGAAAGCCGAAGTGCCGCCCAAGGTGCTCTGGGTGCTGTCCTGGATGCCGCCACCTTCGATGTGGCCCACGTTGACCATGGTGCCGGTCACGTTGGCCATTGCGCGGATCGCCACGTAGATCTCGCACATCTTGCCCACCAGCAGGGTACCGCCCGGCTTGCCGTCCGCGTCCACGTCGACCAGCCGCGGGTCGCCAGGGCCTGTGGGCATGGGATCAGACGCTGGATTCGCCAGTTGCACGCCAAAGACCTGTACGTCCAGCCCGCCCACGTAGCTGGCGCCCGCCGCCGTTCCTCCCAGCGCCGAGACCGTCTCGACCGGAGCAATGCCGGCCACCACTCCTGGCGGGAAGATCGTCTGCTGCCCCAGCAGCGGCGTGTTCGTGATCGAGCAGACCTGCCTAGTTTCGCGCAGGAACGTGCCCTCTTGCTGCACCTGCACCAGCGCCAGCTTGTAGGTGCGGAGCTCGAACACGCTGGTGCCAAAGTGCACGCAGTTGGACCAATCGGTCGCCAAACCCCACTGGCCGCTCAAGGCCGTGGCAGTGGCGCTGACATCGGCGGGCAGACCCCCGGCGTCGACGGCGCTGGCCACTTCGCGGTCGCTGAACTCGCTCGGCGCGGGATCGGGATCGGCGCACGCCGCGACCAAGACAAGAATTCCAAGCAGTAAGGCGTGGGTGGGGCGCATGTCAAAACCCCCACTGCAGGTTCATGCCCAAGGCCAACAGGTTGCCCGACGAGGTCCAACCGGGGAATCCCGGCGACCCGGTCTGCAGTCCCGCCGCGGCCGGCGCTGGTTGCCCCGTGGCTGGATCCGTAGCGGTGTCGGGTACTTCATCGCACAGGCTGCCCACCCCGGGCGCACAGGCTGGGTATTTCGCCAACGCGGCCTTGTTGGTGTCGCGCGCGATCAAGTGGTGCAGCCCCAAGTACCACGACAGCGTGACTTGCTTGCGGAACAGCTCCAGGCTGTGGGCCATCCCCACCGTGGCCACGACGCGGTCGTTGTCCACGTAGCTGGTGCGGCCCGTCTGCGCCGGCACGGGCGAGGGCTCCCACTGCAGCCCCAGGCGCAATTGCCGCTCGCGCGCCGCCTGCAATTCGGCGCCAACGCGCAGACTTACGGTGTCGTGGAAGCCGGCCAGCTGGTTCTGCGTGTCCACGTACTGGCTCCAGCGCGACAGGACCGCGTCGGCCGACACGGCCCAAGCCCCCAACTCGCCTGCGACACCGGCGGACAACTGGTCCGGCGACGAATTGAGGCGCAGCACCACCTCTTGCTGAACCGGAAACGATTGCGGGTCGCCTTGGAAACCACGAATCTGAATGGCATTTTTCAGTGTGAGGGCAAAGTAGTTCGCGCTGCGCCACGACAGGCCAAAGCGCAGGTGCTCCAGGGGCGCGGCCACGGCGCCGATGATCGGAGCGGCCCGGCCAATTTGCTGATTTTGCACCGAGATCCGTACGTCTTGCTGCCGCGCCGCGTCGTCCAGGTACACGGTGCTGTGGGCCGTGCCCTCTGGCATGACCGAAATCGCCGCACCCAGCGACAGCCAGCTGAGCACCTGGTAGCCGGCGCCCACCAAGATCACCTGGTGCTGCGACCGGTCGCCATACAGCTCGAAATTCAAGCGGTTCGACACGTATTGCTCGCGCTCGTCGGCGTAGTGCGACACCTGCTGGCCCAGCCGCGTCATCGGCAGCGCCACCGCCACGCCGATGCGCAAGTTCTCGAAACCGAACGACCCGGTGGCGCCCATGACAAAGTCGTACAGGTTGCTCACGTCGTCGCTGCCGCTGCGCGACTGCAGGCGATAACCACTTGGAATCGCAGAGGATGAGCTGCCAAGGTCGGGCAAATCGTAGCCCGCCGGCCGGTCCTTCAAGCGCACGCGCACGTCGTCGAACGACATCAGCGTGCCCAAGTCGACGTGTGGGGCGCTTTGGGTCAGGCCGCCTGGGTTGTACCACAGCGATGACCAGTCGCGGACCCCGGCGGTCACGGCTTGGCCCAGGCCCCCCGCGCGCGCCGAAGCACCATACAATTCAAAGGGGTTGGCCCGCGCACTGGCCGGATGGCACAGCCAGCAGGAGGTGACGACGATCGCTAGCAAGTGGTGGGCTTTCACGCATCCAAGCGTAGGGCCAGGCCAGCCTGGGCGCAAGCGGCGCGGTTTTCGCCGCCGGCTGCAGCGTGTAGACTGGCGCGCGCGCCAAGCGGTGCACGAGGCAACCATGGATTTTTGGGCGAATCGCCCGGTATTGGTCACGGGCGCGGCCGGCTTTATCGGCTCGCACCTGACCGAGGCCCTGCTGCAGCGCGGCGCCAAGGTACGCGTGCTGATTCGCTACAACTCGGCCGGCCGGCGCGGGCACCTGGACGAGTTGCCCCCCGAACTCGCCAGCAAGATCGAGGTGTTTGCCACGACCGTTGAGGATCCCTATGCAGTGGATCGGGCTGTGCAAGGCTGCGACACGGTGTTCCACCTGGCGGCGCTCATCGGCATCCCGTACAGCTATGGGGCGCCAGCGCACTACGTGGCCACCAATGTTTCTGGCACGTTGCATGTGCTCGAAGCGTGTCGCCGCCACAACGTCCGCCGGCTTGTGCATACCTCCACGTCGGAGACGTACGGCACCGCCCAATACACGCCCATCGACGAAAAGCACCCGCTGGTCGGCCAGAGCCCGTACTCGGCCAGCAAGATTGGCGCCGACCAACTCGCCGTCTCGTATTTTCGCAGTTTTGGCACGCCGGTGGCGATCCTGCGGCCGTTCAACACCTACGGACCGCGGCAGTCGGCGCGCGCCATCGTGCCTACCATCCTGGCGCAAGTGTTGGCGGGGCGAAACCCGATTCGCGTCGGCAGCTTGACCCCGCAGCGCGACTTGAACTACGTCGCCGACACCGTGCAGGGCTTCTTGGAGATCGCCAAGTGCGACGCGGCCTTGGGCGAGGTGGTCAACGTCGGTTCCGGGCGCACTTGGACGATTGCGCAAGTCATCGAGCAGGCCGAGATCGCCCTGGGCCAGAAGATCGCGGTGCAGTGCGACGATCAGCGCGTGCGGCCAGCCCAGAGCGAGGTGGAGCTGCTGCTGGCCGACACGCAAAAGGCCAAGCGGCTGTTCAACTATGCTCCTACGGTTATGCTGGACGAAGGCCTGCGTCGCACTGCCGACTACCTGCGCCAGCGCCTGCAGCACTACCGGGTCGACGAGTACAACGTCTAGCTACTGAAACCAGCTACTGATACCAATTCCGTCCGAATCGGATCGAAAAACTTGGACAATTCTCCGGGCCCGAACCGGGGTCCCCGCCTGATTCTCGCCAGTTGCACAACGGATCAGAAGAAGCGTATAGGCGTGAATCAGGTGGGGTGCGTTTGAGGCGTGCATGTCTGCAAAGAAACCGCGTATTTATCAGTTCATGCAAGAGCGCGACGACCTGCTGGCCGAAGTGGTCGAGCGGGTGGTGCGCGACAAGGTCAGCGCGTCGTGGCGCGACCAGCAACAGGCGCTGGAATACGTGCTGAACGAAGCGGCGTACTTGGAGATGCAGCGGCTGGAGCACGGAAGTTCCAGTTTGGATTTGCACCCTTACAGCTACTGGCACCAACTGGCGCGCGGCCTGGCGGGCATGGGCGACATCGAGAAGGCGCGCGTGCTCCGCGAGCTGACTCACGCCTATGCCAGCGATGTGGCAGGGCGTTTTACGCCGCGGGTCTACGAGCTGGCCACGCGGGTGCTGCCGCTGGGCCTGGGGGCGCTGTTCAACACCCAGAGCGTCGACACGCTGCTGCACCACTATCGGCAGATGTCGGAACGGGTGATTCTGGCTGGGCATCTGCACACCTGGCGCAACCTGGCCGAGCAGGGGACCATCATCGTCGTGCCGACCCACAGCAGCAATTTGGATTCGATTGCGGTGGGTTGGGCGCTGCACGAGGCTGGACTGCCGCCGGTGACCTACGGCGCGGGCAAGAACCTGTTCACCAGCCCGATCACCTCGTTCTTCATGCACAACCTGGGGGCGTACAAGGTCGACCGGCGCATCCGCCATACGCTGTATAAGGAAGTGCTGAAGACTTATAGCGAAGTGTTGCTCGAACGCGGCTATCACTCGCTGTTCTTCCCCGGCGGCACCCGCTCGCGCACCAACAAGGTCGAGAGCAAGGTCAAGCTGGGCCTGCTGGGCACCGGCCTCACCGCCTACGCGCGCAACCTGCAGCAGGGCAAGCCGAATCCGCGCATCTTCGTCTGCCCGCTCACCATCAACTACCATCTGGTGCTGGAAGGCGAGACCCTGATCGACGACGCCCTGCGCCAAGACGGCGGCCACCGCTTTATCATCGAAGACGACGAGTTCAGTCGGCCGCGCGAGGTGGCGACCTTCCTCTACAAAATGGCGCAGTTGGAGTACACCACCTACATCCAGTTTGGCGAGCCGATCGACCTGTTCGGCAACCGTGTGGACGAGGACGGCACGTCGCGCGATCCCCGCGGCCGGCCGATCGACACGGCGCGCTACCTGTGGCGCAGCGGTCAGGTGGTGCACGACGCGGCGCGCGACGCCGAGTACACGCGGCTGTGCGGGCAGGCGATCACCAAGAGTTTCGCGCAGAATACGGTGGTGGTCTCGACCGCGCTCGTGGCCCTGGCGGCGTGGCGGCTCTTGGGCCAGCGCTACCCAGGCGCCGACCTGTACCAGCGCTTGCGCGTAGGCCGCGACGAGACCTTTGCCCTGGCCGACCTGGCGGGCGCCGTGGACGGGTTGCTGCGTGGCTGCAAGAAGCGAGCGGCGGCAGGGACGTTGCACCTGGCCCACGACGTGCAGCGCGACGATGCCCTGCGCCTCATCGAGACCGCGCTGCGCATCTTTGGCATGTACCACACTGCGCCCGTGCTGCGCGCTTGCTCGGCCGGCGTGCAGATTGGCCACGCGCCGTTGTTGCACTACTACGCCAACCGCCTGGACGGGCTGGGGATCGCCGCAGAGACGGCGCCGGCCGTGGAGGTCGCATGAGCGCCGTCAAAGCAAAGAACCCCGCCTCCGCCGCCAAAGGCGCCGCAGTGACGCTGAAAAACGCTGTAGGCGTGGTCGGTTCCGGCCGTTGGGGGACCACCCTGGCGCACATCGCCGCCAGCCAGGGCAGCCCAGTCTGGCTTTGGTGCGAACACCCCGGCGAGGCCGCGCGCATCACCGCCAACCGCGCCAACCGCGAGCGCCTACCCGAGCTGGAGACCCTGCACGAGCGCGTGACCGCCACCGAGGATCTCTCGGAAATCGCGCGCAATTGTCCGCTGGTCATCCTGGCGCTGCCGGTGGGCCGGCTGCGACCGACGCTGCGCTTGCTGGGCGACGTCTTGGACGGGTCGCACCTGCTGGTGCACGCCGTGCGCGGGCTAGAGGCCGAAACGGGGCTGCTGCCCAGCCAAATCGTGGCGCAAGAGACCTGCGTGTTGCGCCAGGGCGCGCTGCTGGGGGCGGCGCTGGTCGACGAGCTGGTGGCGGGCCGGCCCAACAACGCCGCGCTGGCCAGTCGGTTTGCCGAGGTGGGCGATGCGACCTTGGCGGCGTTTGCCGGTGGCCCGCTGCGCATCGAAGTCCAGCGCGACCTGCTGGGCATCGAAGCGGCGGCGGCGACCGCGAGCGCGATGGCGGTGGGGCTGGGCATGGCCGACGGGCTGGGCTTTGGGCCGGCGGCGCGGGCCAGCCTGGTGGCGGCGGCGGCGGCGGAAATGGATGCCGTGGTCAAGGCTTACGCGGGCGATGGTGCGGCGGCGCGGAGCGTGGCGGGCCTGGGCTACCTGCTGGTCGAGCGCGAGGCGGACAGCCGCGACGTGCAGGCCGGTCGGCTGCTGGCGCAGGGTCAAGACGCAGCGGCCATCGAGAAAAAGTTAGGCACTGTGGATGGTTTTGCCGCCTGCCGCAGCATCGACGCGCTGTGTGTGAAGAAGAAGGTCGCGGCGCCGCTGATGCGCGGCCTGACCGAGGTGCTGAGTGGGCGGGTCGGCGTGCACGAAGCGGTGGCGCACTACTTGGCCTAACCCCCCGGTCATGAACGGGCCCCATCTTCTACTGCCCGAAATCTAAGTGCTTTGCTGACGACGCCGTGACGCGTGCCCGGGCTGGGACGTTGCATTGCGGCAGCGGTCGGGGCATCATCTCGCGCCTTTTGTGCCCGGCCACAGACGGGCTGCGACCACCCAGGAGATCAAGATGCGCGGTATTTTCAACAACATCCTTCATGCCATTGGCGACACGCCGCTGGTCCAGCTCAACCGAGTGGTCGGCCGCCACGACGCGCGCGTCTTGGTCAAGCTCGAGTACATGAACCCGGGCAGCTCCATCAAGGACCGCATGGCCCTGCACATCATCGAAGACGCGGAGCGGCAAGGGATTTTGAAGCCCGGCGGCACCATCGTCGAGAACACCTCGGGCAACACCGGCGTGGGCGTCGCCATGGCCGCTGCGGTCAAGGGCTACCGCTGCATCTTCACCATGCCCGACAAGATGAGCCAAGAGAAGGTCAACCGTCTCAAGGCCTTTGGTGCCGAAGTCGTGGTCACCCCCACCGCCGTGCCCGCCGACGACCCCAACAGCTACTACGAGACCGCCAAGCGCATCCACCGCGAGACCCCCGGCTCGTTCATGCTCAACCAGTACCACAACAAGCTGAACATCGAAGCCCACTACCGCTCGACCGGCCCCGAGATCTGGGAGCAGACCGGCGGCAACTTCACCTACCTGGTCGGCGGCCTGGGCACCGGCGGCACCATGAGCGGCACCGCCAAGTACATCAAAGAGCAGAGCAATCGCATCCGGACCGTGGGCGTGGACCCCGAGGGCTCGATCTACTACGACATGTTCCACACCAAGACCCACGGCGAGCCCCACACCTACAAGGTCGAGGGCATCGGCGAGGACATGGTCTGCGGCGCCCTGGAATTCCAGTGGATCGACGACGTCATGCAGGTCAGCGACCGCGAGTGCTTCCAGATGGCCCGCCGGCTGACGCGCGAAGAGGGCATTTTCGCAGGCGGTTCTTCGGGCGGCGCGGTGCACGTGGCCGCGACCTTGGCGCGCGAGCTGGGCCGCAACCACACCATCGTAGTGATCCTGCCGGACTCGGGCGCTATCTATCTCAGCAAGTTCTTCAACGATTCGTGGATGCGCGACAACGGCTTCTTCGAGCCCGAGGCCCGCGAGGCCAGCGTGCGCGATCTGCTGCGCGGCAAGTCGCACATTCTGCACACCTGCACGGCCGACGAGTCGGTGGGCGACTCGATCCTGCGCATGAAGCGCGAGGGCATCAGCCAAATGCCGGTGTTGGCGGCCTCGGGCGAGCCGATCGGCATGGTTCACGAGATCGACCTGCTCACGGCGGTGGTCGACGGCCACGTCCAGCGCGGCGAGAAGCTGGAAGGCCTGGTCAAGCCGCTGCAGGGCATCATCGACCCCGACGCCAGCATCGAGCAGCTGCGCGCCATCCTCAGCGCCGACAACGTGGCGGTAGTGGTCACCGGCGGCCGCTGCGTAGGGATCATCACCAAGATTGATTTGATTGATTACTTGAGTCGGCGGTAAGTCCTTGGCAGGAAGCGGTAGATTGCTGGCGGATCGGGACCTTTCCCAAGTGTAGAGCGGCATTTGGGCGTCCCGGTCTGGCGAAGTGGTCAACTGTGTAAAATTCCACAGTGTCTGCGCCAGACCGTCGGGCTGGGGCCGGCGGGTCGAACAAAAAGCCGGAGAAATTACTGAGTTTTGTGCTCCCGCCGGCGGCGGCGCTCCACCGCGCCACCGTGCTGCGCACGCCCATCCCTGACGCGGGGCGCGCCGCTTGCCCAGGAAGCGCCATGCGCGTACGCTGACCGCAGATTCCACCGCTCGGTTGGCCACTTGCATGCTCACAGACCGCGCATTGCTCCTCGTAGTCCTTGTGGCCCTGCTCGCGGCGAGCGCCTGCCGGGTCGAGCGCTTTGACCGCGCGGGTTGCCAGTGTTTGAAGGAACTGACGGGGCCACGGACTTTTGCGGATGAGCTGCGGTTGCGGCGGTGCGTAGCGTCGAAAGGCGACGGCGGTCCAGCGGCCTTGACCGAGCTGCAGTGCCGGTCGTGGCTGACCAGTCCGTGGTTGAGCGAGCCGCCGCGGGATGATGTTGCCGGGCGGGTGGTGCCCAGTGTGGATTGGCCGTGGACCCATGAGGCCCGGGGAGAAATGGGACCGCCCGAGGTGCCGTTCATCCCGTGGCACGAAGACTTGCCCGATCGTTGGCATGTACAGGGACCCCTTTGGCACTACGGCGATGGCCAAGAGCCGGAAGTACCTGCGGAGCTCGCCGTGGCATGCACAGGTTCGACAGCCGACTGGAATCGCCCCGAATTTCGCCACCCGATCGTGGCCGTTCTTGTCCAGGTTGCACGGCGAGAGCTATCGCCGTCGCGGCGAGGCGATGTGGAGGAAGCTGGCCTACCGCTGCACATCATCGTGAACCGCGACGGTAGCTTGGAGATGGCGACCGTGGGGCGGCGCTGGTGGACTGTGCCGCCCGTTGCCCCGTCCAATCTGCCCAGCCCGCTGGCCGACGAACTGCCGCGGGTTGATGTTGCCGCGGTGCTTTCCGAAGTTCGCTGGCTAAAGACCTTGACACCACGCGTATTTGCCCGAATTTCTGCCGAAGGCGACACCCCGTGGCGCGATGTCTGGGCGGTGCTGTGGGCCGTAGACGAGGAGGTGGTCGCTGACCGGAGCACGCGGTATCAAGCTTCTGGAAGCCTTCTTGGCCACGGGGCCGACCCCGACGTGCCGCACCACGCAACCTGCAGGCCCTGCTGTTGGCCAGACACTCGCTGTCGGATCATGCTCACGTACGTCGAAGACTTTCACCAGGTCCGCAACTGCCGAACGGAACCCACCGGCGCCCGGGCGAATTCCTCCTATTCCCACTAAATCACGCAAAGATGGTCTGCCCGCGCCCCCCGCACCGCCGCCAAGGTGATGCGCGCGTCCAGCGTCACCAACCGGCCGCCGTGGCGCACGGCCAACCCCAGCAAGTAGGTGTCGGTCAATTGGCGCGGTCCTAGCAAATGCGCTTCGCTGACTCGCTCCAGGTCAAGCAGCGAGATATCGCACGGCCAGAACGCGTGCAGGGGATGAGCGGTCGCCTTGCGCAGCCGAGCCGCAACGGCGGCCACCGGCTGGGCCCCCGGGTAGCCTGGCGAGCCCATGATGCGCACACAGCCGTTCTGCGTCAGCGCGCACGAGGCCCAACCTGCGGTGCCGTGGGCGGCGAGCCAAGCGTGCGCATCGCGGTGGCGGACGTGGGCCGAGTCCAGCAGCGCAATCAGGACGTTGACATCCAGCAGTGCGCGCATGGCTAGCCTTCTTCGTCCTGCAGGCGGTGCACCAGGTCGGTCGTCACCACGCGACCGTTGCCCGCAAAGGGTTCAAAGCCAAAGGCATTGCTGTGGGACGGCTGGGATTGGGCCGACGGCTTGGGCTCGGGCGACTGCAGTGCCGTGCGAGCCAGGTCGGAGAGTACCGCGCCGGCTGTGGTGCCGGCTCGCCGCGCCAACTCCTTGGCTGCCATCAGGATGTCTTCGTCGATGTCGAGTGTGGTGCGCATGCATCAGATGCTACAGCATCTCGGCAGCGGTTGAAAGTGTGGGTTGAACGTGCGGGCTGAAAGTGTGGGGTGTGGTTCCTGCCATCCAACCACGCCCGCAAAATCCGCTCCCGCTGCGCATTTCTTTGCCGCCACGGGGCCGGTACGGCGCACCAGCGAATGTAGCCAAGTTTCGTGCTGCAGTCGATGCGCTAACTATGCACGAATAGGTAGAAAATCATGAGACCTTGAAATTCAGGACTCCAAGTCCGAATTCTCAAGGTCTCGCGCCGCGCTCAAGCCAGCCCTCGAAAATCACACCGACTTTCCTATCCCAACGGCTGCGAAATCCGCGCCCGCTGCAGCGGCAGCCGCACCTCGAAGCAGGTGCCACCAGTCGCTACCGCATCCACGCGGATCTGCCCGCCCAGCGCCGCCACCACTTGGCGGGTGATGGTCAGACCCATGCCCATGCCGCGCCCCGGGCCCTTGGTGCTGAAGAACGGCTGGAAAATCCGCTGGCGGTCCTCTTCGGGAATGCCTGGGCCGTTGTCGCAGATCCGCAGGGTCATTTGCCGCAAGTCCACGCTGCCGCTGACTTCGACGCGACCGGTGCCGTCCGGCGCCGCCTCGATGGCGTTTTGGATGAGGTTCGACAGCGCTTGGTGCAGCTCTTCGGGCACGCAGCGAAGCACGGCGCTGCCCTGCAGGTCGGTCACCACCTCCACGCTCCGCCCCACGGCCGGACGCACCACCTCGATGACGTCGGCGACCGCCTGCCACACGTCGTGCTCGCGCTCCAGCCGGCTGTACCCTTCGCGGCTGTAGCGGCCCATCAGGTCCACGGTGGCTTGGATGCGCCGGACGCCGGCTTCGGCCGTGTCGGCCATCTTGCGGGTCCGCTGCGCCAGGGCGGTCAGCTTGCTCGGATCGCCCTCGCTGCCGGGCTGGCTCAGCTTGACCACCTCGTCCACATCCATCTGCAGGCGCGCGACGGCGTTGCGGATGTAGTTGAGCGGGTTGTTGATCTCGTGCGCCAGACCGCCGGTCAGCGTCTCCAGCGAGTCCATCTGGCGGGTCAGCAGCAGCTCGGCCTGCGTCTCTTGCACGTCGAGCAGCGCGCGCGCCGTCGACAGCAGCTCGCGCGGCGAAAACGGTTTGGTCAGGTAGGCGTTCACGCCGGATTCCAGGCCCATCACCTTGTCGTCCACCGCGCCACGGGCCGTGAGCATGATGATGGGCACGTGCTTGGTGGTCGCGTGCGCCCGCAGCCGCCGCGTCAGCTCAAACCCGTCGATACCCGGCATCATCAGGTCGGTGATGATCAGGCTGGGCCGCTCGCGCAGCGCCAGCTCCAGGCCCTTGAGGCCATCGGGCGCCGCCAGCACCTTGAAGTGTTGCCGCAACGCCAGGTGCACGATGCGGATCACGTCGGGTGTGTCTTCGACGATGAGCACCGTCCACAGGCGCTGATTTTCGTCCACGTCGCGCTCGACCACGCGCCGCTCGGTGGCCTCCGCGACCGACAACAAGCGGTAGTCCGCCTTGGCCCCCAGTTCCACGGCCACGCGGGTCAGGTCGCCCTGGCTGGGCGTGCGTTCGGTCTCGCTGTGCGGCGCTTCCTCGACTGCGCGATCGCCAAAGTGGGCGCGATCGGCCGGCAAGTACACCGTAAATTCAGCGCCTTTGTCGATGTCGCCGCGCGCGCTGATGGTGCCGCCATGCAGCTCGACGATGTGCCGCGCCAGGGCCAGGCCGATGCCGGCGCCACCGTACCGGCGCGTGCCGCCCATGTCGACCTGGTAGAAGCGATCGAACAGCTTGGGGGCCAAGTCGGCCGGAAACCCCGGGCCGTCGTCGCGCACTTGCACCTGCACGCCGTCGCCTTGGCCGCGCAGTTCGACCCACACGTGGCCGCCCGGCGGAGTGAATTTCAGGGCGTTCGACAGCAGGTTGATCCACACGCGTTCCAGGCGGTCCTGGTCGCACCAGATCAGGCACGGCCCCTCGGGCCAAATCGCGGTGAGTTCCACGTCTTTGCGCCGCGCCAACACCTCGATCTGTTGCACCAGCGAGCCCAGGTGTTCCTTCAGGTCGCGTTCGGCGATGCGCAGGCGGATGCCGGCCTGCTCGGCGCGCGCCAGGTCCAACAAGTCGTCGATCAAGGCCAACAGCTTGAAACCGCTTCGCAACATCGAGCGGATCGTGGCCTTCTGCGTCTCGCCCAAGGGACCCAGCTCGCCCTGGTACAGCAGCTCCAGCGGCGACAACACCATTGCCAGCGGTGTCTTGAGCTCGTGGGTGATGTTGGCAAAGAACGCGCTTTTGAACTGGTCCAGGCGCTGCAACTCGCTGTGGGCCGCTTCCAGCCGCTCTTTGGTTTGCTCCACCGCCGCCTGGGTCTCTAGCTGCTGGCGCGCCTGCTTCCACGAAAACGCTTGGCCCACCGTGGCGATGACGGCCGTGCTCGTCAGGAAGAAGCCGTGCATGACCGCGTCGCGCAGTTGCTCGGGCTCCCAGCCCGGCAAGTTGGCCAGCCCATACGCAGCCACCGCCGCCGCGTGGGTCACCGCCGCCACCCGCGTCGGCCACAAGAACAGCAAACCCGCCGCCAAGGTCACCAAGTTGATGCCCGCATAGTAGCCCGACGAGTAGCCGCCCAGCTGAGTGGTCATGACCGCCAGTGCCACGTCGATACTGGCCATGTAAAGGCCGGTGACCACTGCGGAATGTCGAGCGAACCAGGGCTGCCGCGCGGCCACGAACAACGCCCCGACCGCCACGAAGATGGCGCTGCGATCGGCCAGCAAGACCGCAAGTTTGCTGGGATCGTCGGTCAGCAGCCGGTCCAGCACCACAAAGCCCAGGTTCAGCCCTGCCGTCAGCCACACGGCCGCGCGGGCGCTGCGCTGATTGCGCTCGGCTACGTGGTGATCGAAGCGCTCGGCCACAGTTGCGCCAGCGGGCTCGCGGGTGGGGAGCTGGGCTTCGGTCACGAGGCGAGGCGCTCCAAGACCACAAAGGGATTGACCTGTTCCACTTCTTCGACGATGCGGGCGCGGCATGCGGGCGCCGCCTGCAGTGCCAAGTCCAGCAGCGTGGCCCGGTCGCGGTGCACCATCTGCCAATCCAGGTGGTGCTCCAGGATCCAGCGACAGGGATTTTCGGGAACCAGATTGCCGATGTACAGCTCGCCGCCCTCGGCCAAGTTGGCGTAGAGCTGGGCGGCCAGCCGCACCGAGGTGTGGGCCGGCAAGTAGTCGTTCAGGCCGGCGCACAGGATCATGTCAAAGGGCCCAAAGCGAGAAAATAGCTCGGGATCTTTGAGGAGGCGCCGGATCGAGTCGTGCAGAAACGTGACCTTGACACCGGGCAGGGTGCGCGGATCGGCGGCGCGCTGGATGCGGCCCTGGGCAAAGGTCAGCGCCTCGCGGTCCTGCTCGAACAGCACGATGTTCAGCTGCGCCGACGGGGGCGTATGGTCGCGCAACAGCTCGAAGATCTCTTGCGCCGGCCCGGCCGCGACCGACACAATCCGCAGGGGCCGCCCTTGCGCCACCGCCTGCTCGAGCCGCACCACCATCGCATCGCGCAGCACGTTCTTGCGGTTGCGCACCGCCGCCGTACACGCCATCGACCAACCGGCCAAGTGCATCGCCTTGGCAAACAGCGTGGGCCCTTCAAACGGCTGCTCGTACACGTAGCGCATCACGCCGTAGTCGCCGGGGTAGCCCAGCGGCTTGGTGGCGGCGCGGTGGATGATCGGACCCAGCAGGTAGTGGCGCTGCAAAAGCTCGCGCGAAAACTCACGAATCCGGTTGGCGGTGTCGGGAGAGGCGTCGTCGCCCAGCAGGCCCGCCGTCCGCAGCGCCGCGTCGCAGGCGTAGATCGACTCGAGCCAGGGCGCCACAAACTCCGCGCGCACGCGCTCGATCAGCAGGGTACGGGCCGCGGTCATGGTTTCGCCGTGCACCACTTGCCACGGCAGCTCGCGCTCCATGCGCGCGTAGTGGCGCTCGGCCTCGTCCAAGAGCAGCCGCTGTTCGGCGACCAGCGCCTTCAGCTCGGCCAGACCCGGCACGCTCCAGGGGCGGTCGGCCAGGGTCTTGCCCGGGGTTGCGCCGGTCCAGGTCTTGATGTCGCGCAGTTGCAGCACGTCGTCCAGCGAGATCGGTCCTTCTTGCAGCGACAGACCCAGCACGCGCCGGCCGTCGACTTCGCGGGCCGAGGCGACTTGCACCGGACCGTCGTAGACTTCGATCCGCTCGAACGCCAGACGCAAGCGCGGCAGCACCGTGCCCACGGGAAGTTGGGCAAGGCTGGGCGCCTCTACGGCCAGACCACTGGTCGACACGTCGCGCAGGTTGAGGGCGTGGGGCTTGCCGTGATGGTCCCACGCGGTGGCGCTGACGCTGATGGTGGCAAAGGCGTCCGAGCTGTAGCGCGGTGCACGAAAGAACACCTCGCGACCGCTGGCGCCCTCTAGCTCTTCGTACTTGCGGCCGCTGCTGACTCCAGACGTGCTCATCGGGGACCTCACAAGAAATTCAGGCCCCCGTCGCGGTCGCGGCCACTGTAGGCAGGCGCATCACAAAGCGCGCACCGCCGCTCGCCAGGGTGGGGCACGTCAGCGTGCCACTGTGGTGGCTGGCGATGAGGTTGGCCATGTACAGACCCAGGCCCATGCCGCCGTCGCCCTTGGTCGAAACAAAGGCATCGAACAGATTTTCGCGCACTTCGGGGCTCAGGCCCGGCCCATCGTCCTCGACCGCAAGTTCGACCCAGCCGTCGCTGCCCATCGCGACTTCGATCTGCACGCGCTGCCCCTCGCCTGTGGCGTGCACGGCGTTGCGCAGCAGGTTCACCACGGCCTGCACGACTTTTTGGCGATCGCCTACCACCGGTGGTAGCGCCGTTTCGGGCAAGACCACAACCTGTTGACGTCGGCGGAAAGCCAGGTCCAGCCGCAACACGCCCAGGGCGTCGCGGGCCGCCTGCGCCATGTCGAACCGGTCCACGGCCATCGACAGCCGCTTTTGCCGGGCAAAGGTGCCCAAGGTCTCTAGCGAACTGAGCAGGTTGCGCGCCCCCGCCAAGCCCAGCTCCACGACTTCGAGCAAGTCCCCGTCTACCGAGCGATTTCTCGCCTCGTGCTCGATCAGGACCAGCCCATTGATGGCGTTGCTCAGGTCGTGGGCAATGCCGGCCGCCAGGCGCCCCGTCGTGGCCAGGCGCTCCATTTCCAACAGCCGCGCCTGAGCCTGATTCAGCTCGGCCATGGCGCCGGCCAGCTCCGCGTTGCGCTGCTGCAACTCGCCGACCAGCTTGTGGATCAGCCGCCGCTGTGCCACGAATTCCCTAGCATCTCGCACCGCTTGCAGCACGTCGGCGGGCTGCCACGGCTTGCGCAGGAAACGGAATGCGCCGGCCTCGTTGATCGCGGCCATCAGCGCGGGCGTGTCGGTATAGGCCGTCAGCACGATGCCCGCCAGATCCGGTCGCCGCTCGCGTGCCACCCGCAGCAGCTCGATGCCGGTCATGCCCGGCATGCGCTGGTCGGTGACGATGACATCGAGTTCGTGGCGGTCAAGGTAGGTCAGGGCGTCGTCGGCGCTATTGGCTTCAAAAACAAGCAGATCCACGTCCAAGAACGAACGCAAGACATCGAGGTTGGCCTGGTCGTCGTCGACCAAAAGCACAGCACTTGGCATGGATTGGGACACTAGATGCTCTTGTGTGGAGGCGACCGGGGCGTCGCCAGTGCCAGCTTACTACCAAACTGCGCCAGCGCAACTTGACTCAAGCGATCCGTGGCGGTGCTGCGCTTCCGCGGCTATGCTAGGCCCATGCGCTTGGCCACCTTCAACGTAGAGAACTTGTTCACTCGCTTTCGCTTTGCCCACGGCGTCGACCCCGACGACGCGGCCCAACACGGCTTTACCAGCGAAGACTTGCGGCAGCGTATCGCCCAGGCCGACGCCAAGGTGCTGACCGCCAAGTTGATTTCCTTGCTCGACGCCGATGTCGTCGCCCTGCAAGAGGTCGAGGGCATGGCGACGCTGAAACGATTTCGCGATCTGTACTTGGGTGGACGCCAGAACTACCCCTATTTGCTGGCCATTGACGGCAACGACGAACGCGGCATCGACGTCGCTGTGCTCTCGCGTTTGCCGTTGGTGCACGCGCGCTCGTACCAACACTTGTGGGATGTCTCTGCACCCAAGCCGGTGTTCTCGCGCGATTGTTTGGAGGTGGATGTCCTGTGCCCACAGCTCGGGGTGGTGACGCTCTATGTCAATCACTTCAAGTCGATGCGCGACGATGGCCAAGACGGTGGCCGCGCGCGCACCCGGCCGCTGCGGCAACGCCAGTGCCGCACCGTGATGGACATCGTTCGGGCGCGCTTCGGTCCCACGCCGGGCGACCACTCGTGGGTGATCCTGGGGGATTTCAACGACTACCTGGCCACGGACGAACAGGGCCCTTCAGGAATTGACGAGCTGGTGCACTGGCCGCAGGCCTGCAACGTGGCCGCGCGCCTGCCCGAGCCCGAGCGCTGGACGCACTTTTGGCGCGGGCTGCCCGACCGCGGGTTGCCGCCCAGCTACGAGCAGCTCGACTACCTGCTTTTGTCGCGCCGCCTGGGCGAACAGTCGCCGGCATTGCCGCACATCGAGCGCCGCGGCCAGCCCGGGCGTGCGTCGCGCTACGCGGGTCCGCGCTTGGACGGCATCGGCTTCGACCGGCCCAAGGCTTCGGATCACTGCCCGATTGTGATGCAAATCGGTCGAAGCTAGATCGGCGGCCCTTTGAGTTCGCTGCCCGCCACCGTCGCGTCGGCCTCCAAGATCAACAGGCGCACCCGGCCACTGGCGACCAGTTCGCCGGCCGCATTGTGAATGGTGGCGTCCCAGAGCTGGCTGCGGCGTCCGCGCGTCACCGGCAAGGCCCGGCAGGTCAGCACGCCGTCGCGGGTGGCGCGGATGAACGAGGTGTGATTGTCCAGGCCCACCGCGGTGCGGCCGTGGGGCATCGCGTCCAGCGCGGCGCCGATCGACGCGAGCGATTCAATGATGCTGGCGTAGACGCCGCCGTGCACGATGCCGTGGGGCTGGTAATGATTTGGCGTGACGGTCACTTGCGCGACCACCTCGTCGCGACTGGCGCTCTGCACGCTCAGGCCCAGCAGCTCGGCAAAAGTGCCCCGGTGCAAATCGTTGATGGCTTCGGCGATGTCATTCATGGTCGATCTTTGGCGCGCAGCCGAGTGCTGCTGGGCGGCGACTTTGCGCGGGCCCGTGGGCGACGTCAAGCTGGCGCCGGCGCGGGAAGTTGGCCGGTACCGTTGCCGCTCGCCGCAGGGAGTGGGACACTGCGTTCGCGACGCGCGCCGCCGCCCAAAGGATTTCTGCCGTATGGAGCCACTGCACCTTTCTGACTTTGCTATCGAATCTCTTGGTCCTTGCCGATTTTCGTCGCCCCTCCAGCTGGCCCACACTGCACAGGGTGGTCAGGCTGAATTCACCAATGATGATGATAGGTTGTTGTTTCACGAGAACTGGGACACGGTGCGTGCCTTTGTCGAGCGCAACGAGCAGCCCCCGACCGTGGAACTCGCTGGACCGCGCGAACGCCTCTACTTCCGGCCAGCCGACGTGCGCGCAGCCATCGTGACGGCCGGTGGCCTGTGCCCGGGCATCAACGACGTGGTGCGCTCGCTGGTGATGACCCTGTCGCACCACTACGGCGTCCAGCAAATCCTGGGAATTCGCTACGGATTGCGCGGCTTCATGAGCGAAGACTGCGCGCCGATGCGCCTGACGCCCGAGTCGGTCAAAAGCATCCATCGCGAGGGCGGTTCGCTGCTGGGCTCGTCGCGCGGCACGCCGCCGGTCGACGACATCGTGCGCTTCATCAACCGCGAGGCGATCAACGTGCTGTTCATGGTCGGCGGCGACGGCACCCAGCGCGCGGCCCAGGCCATCTCGAACGCGGTGCGCGCCGCCAAGCTCGAGACGGCGGTCATCGGCATTCCCAAGACCATCGACAACGACATCCTCTTTGTGGATCAAACGTTCGGTTTCTCTACGGCAGTCAGTCTGGCCCGCCAAGCCATCGATGCCGCCCATGCCGAGGCTCACGGCGCCTTCCACGGCGTGGGTCTGGTGCGGCTGATGGGGCGCGATGCGGGCTTTATCGCGGCGCAAGCGGCTCTGGCCTCTGGCGAGGCGAATTTCGTGCTGGTGCCAGAGGTTCCGTTTGAGCTCGACGGACCCAACGGCGTGCTGGCCCACCTCCACCGCCGCCTGATGGCGCGCCGCCATGCGCTGGTGGTCGTGGCCGAAGGCGCCGGTCAGGAGTACCTGGCCGAAGAGATGCGCGCGGCGGGCAAAGACCCGTCTGGCAACGTCAAATTGGGCGACATCGGCCGCCTGCTTCGCGGTCGCATCGAAAGGTTCTTTACCGAGCGCTCGGTCGCCGTGGCCGTGCGCTACATCGATCCGGGCTACACGATTCGCAGCGCCCCGGCCGATGCCTCGGACGCGGTGTACTGCCAAGAAATGGGGCAGAATGCGGTGCACGCGGCTCTGGCCGGCAAGACCGCCATGCTGGTGGGCCGCGTCCGCGGCCGGCAAGTGCACGTGCCGATCGGCGCCGTGACCGCGGGGCGCAAGCGCTTGGACCCCGCCCATCCCTTGTGGCGCGCCGTGTTGCAGTCCACCGGCCAGCCAGAGCGGATGGTCAACGCCGGCTAGGCACCCCACCTGATTCACGGCTGTACGGTTTCGGTGACCCGATCTACAACTAGCAAGAATTAGGTAGGGAACCCGGCTCGGGCTCGAAGAATCGCCTGAGTCTTCGATCCGATTCGCACGGAACCGGCATGAGCCACTCCAGCGAGTCGGTCGCCGGGCAGTCATCATTGCGTCATATTTCCGTCACGGCATGGGCGACCGCTTGCGCCGTTGCATGCGGGCTGCTTTCCTCTCGGCAGGCACAGGGCAATTCCCCGCATCTCGCCGATTCGCGGCTCTGCGCCTGCCGCCATGTTCACGACCGCCGCTCTGCCGAAGCCGCCAAAATTCTTGAAAGAAGGCACATTTCGTCACGACCTAGAGGGTCGAGTCGACGCCTACTTTGCCGCCACGGGCCAAGCCCGCCGCGACCTCCCAGCCATGTACCGCAAGACCGCGCTGATCTTGCTTTGGACTGCGGGCTGTTGGGCTGCGCTGGTTTTTGGCGATGTGGGCTGGCTGCTGGCCCTGCCGCTAGCGATCGGCCTGGGCCTGGGGGTGTCGGCCATTGGTATGGCCGTGATGCACGACGCGAACCACAGCGGCTACTCGCGCTGGCCTTGGGTCAATCGCCTGATGGGCTGGACCTTGGACAGTCTGGGTTGCAGCTCGCACGTGTGGAAGACCAAGCACAACACGGTCCATCACACCTGGACCAACGTGGTTGGGGTGGACGACGACTTGGAGCTGGGGCCACTGGCACGCTTGGCGCCGGGGCAGCGCTGGCGGCCATGGCACCGCGCGCAACACGTGTACATGTTCGTGCTGTATGCGTTCTTGCTGCCCAAGTGGGTCTTGTTCGACGATTTCTACAACCTGGCCATCCGCCGGGTGGGCGCCACGGCGCTGCCCGCGCCCGGGCTGCTCGATTGGGTCGTGCTCCTGGGCGGCAAGGCGCTGTTCTTGGGGTGGTCGCTAGCGTTGCCGGTGCTGCTTCATCCGGCGTGGGCGGTAGTGGCGCTGTGGCTGGTGGCGTCGTCGACCGTGGGCGTGGTTCTGGGCACGACGTTCCAACTGGCGCATTGTGCGCAAGGTGCTGAATTTACCGAGCCTGGCGAGCCGATGCACCGCGATTGGGCTGAGCACCAACTGGCGACCACGGTCGATTTTGCGCCGCGCAGCCAGATCTTGACGTGGTTCATGGGCGGCCTGAACTTCCAAGTGGTGCACCACCTGTTTCCGCGCGTCTGCCACCTGCACTACCCGGCGATTGCGCGCATCGTCCAGCAAACCGCGGTCGATCACGGGCTGGAGTACCACTACCAGCGCACGCTCGCCCGGGCGATGGCCGCGCATCTGGCCTGGCTGCGGGCAATGGGCCAACCACCGGCGATTGCTGCGCATTGACACGCACTCCACCGGAGTCACGCCGATATTCTCTGATCCGGTCCGCAACCGGCGAGAATCAGACGGGGACCCCGCTTCGGGCCCGAAGAATTGCCGGATTGCTCGATCCGATTTGGGCGGAACTGGTACTAGAGACAGCCGTCGGCCCAGGCCCAAACTTGATCCGACTGCCCCGCCTGATCCAGCGAAGCCGTGTGCAACGCCCCAAACGCGTAGCGGTTTTTGGCCTCGACGCAGCCGGGATACTTCTCGACCGTCGCCCAGCCGCCGCGCGTGTACTTGTACTCGAACCATTGGCCGCGCGGCACGCTGATCACGCCCGCCGCGATCCCCGGGGTCGAAGTCCACGGCAGCGGCTGCTGGGTCCAGCCATTGCCCGAGTGAGCCACGTAGATAGGCGTACTGGTTGGTGTATTGGCGGGAACCTGCACGGTCAGCGGCACGTCGATCGTCGGCGCCGCCAGCAGCGGCGGCCCCTGCGGCGTCTGCGCATGGGTCACCTGCAGCTGCCACGGCCCCGCCGTCGTGGTCGCCGGCAGTTGCACCATCAGCGAACGTTCGTTGGCGTCCCACGACCAACCTGGGGTGGCCGCAGGCAAAAGCGCGTTGCTCACCTGCGGCACCGGCTGGCCCTGCAGCAGCACGGCGCTGGGCACGGCATCCAGGCGCCAGAAACGGACGCGCCAGGCTTGCGGCGCAGGGTCAAAAGTCGAGCCCGGTTCCACGGTTGCCGACAGCTCGGTGCCAGTAGCCATTGGCTGCTGCTGCAATCGGATGCGCCGCCACGGCGCGGTCGGCGGCCCGTCGCCCGCGTCCAGCCGCAGCCGCAATTCGCTGGCCTCTGGCCCGGGCACCACGTCTAAGTCGAGTGGACCGCTCACGTTTTGGCCGCTCCATTGGCGCAACGGCCCGCGCGGCACGATCGCCCCCTGCCGCAGCCACATTGGAAGATCAGCAAGCGGCCCGCTGACTTGCAGTGTCGTCGGCCCCTCGACCACCGCCCCCGACTGAGCCTGCAGCCAGCGCCCCGGCGGGAAGACCACGCTGCGCGTCGTCGCCGTGGGCGAAAGGTGGGGCGCCACCAGCACATACGGGCCAAGCAGTGCCTGATCTCCCACCGTCTCCAGCTCGGGCGCGGCCGGGAAATGCCACCACAGCGGCCGCAGCAGGGGGGTACCGGTGCGGTTCGCCTCGTCGGCCAAGGCTTCCCAGTACGGCAGCAGCCGGTAGCGGGCGCCGATCAAATTGCGCGAAATGTCCTGCACTTCCTGGCCAAACTGCCACGGCTCCTGGGGCGGCGCGTTCTGCTCGGCGTGGCCACGGAAAAACGGCGACAGGCAGCCCAGCGCCAGCCAGCGGGCAAACAGCGCCGGG
Source organism: Myxococcales bacterium (assembly GCA_037441385.1). Taxonomy (GTDB): domain Bacteria; phylum Myxococcota_A; class UBA9042; order UBA9042; family UBA9042; genus SXRM01. The sequence goes on along the minus strand of JBBISH010000041.1, from coordinate 13,315 downwards.
TCCGCGCTGCCCGAGTAGCCACCCACGTCCGAACCCGCCCACGGCTGGCCCGACAGACCCATGCCCAGCAGCATCGGCAACGTTCCGGCCAACGTCGCGGTGTTCGACGGTGCGTCCCCGGTCCAATTGGCGGCGTGGCGCTGGATCCCCGCATAGCCGGCGCGCGACAGCACGAACGGCCGTCGCTGGGGATAGGCTTGCTGCAGGCCCAGTTGCGTAGCCTCGGCCATGCGCAGCGCGTACAAGTTGTGCGCCGCGGCCATGGTCGCCGGGTGCCCGTCGCCGTCCACCGCCAGAGCGTCGGGCACGCTGCCACCCTGATTGGCCGTAAAGTCAGACGGTTCGTTCATGTCGATCCACAGCGCGTCAGTCCCTTGCGCCGTTTCTTGCGGGACCAGCGCGCTCGCCCACCACGCCCGCGTCGTGGGGTTGGTGAAATCGGGAAAAGCCGCTGCGCCCGGCCAGACTTGCCCCAGGTACGGCTGGGCGGCGCCTGCGGGCAGAAAGTAGTGGCCCGCCAGCCCTTGTTGGTAGGTTGGCCAATTCGGGTCGGCCTTCAGGCCCGGATCGACGATGGCGACGACCTGAAAGCCGCTGTCGTGCAGTTGCTGGGTCAAGCCCTTGGGATCAGCGAACTTGGCGGGATCCCAGGTAAACGACCGGAACCCCTGCATTTTTTGAATGTCGAACCACAGACTGTCGCAGGGGATCTGTAGCTCGCGGTACTTCTTGGCGACCGCCACAAACGCGGCGCTATCGGGGTAGCCCCAGCGCGACTGGTGCCAGCCCAAGGCCCAGCGCGGCGGCAGAAACGGCCGACCAGTTAGTTGGCTATATCGGTCGAGCACTTGCGAGGCGCTTGGCCCCGCGACTACGATCTGATCCAGGGCGCCGTCCTGGGCGGTCACTCGCCAGCGATCCGCCTGGCTGGCCGCCAAGTCGTAGATTTGCTTGTACGCGTTGTCGGTGAGCACGCCGGCCACGGTCGGGCCGCGTTTGACCAGCAACCACGGGATGGCCAGGTACAAGGGGTCGCCGGCCGGATCGTAGCCCCCCAGCGCGCTGACGTACGCGTCCGTGCTGCGCAAAGTCCAAGTCTTGCCGCGGTGATCCAAGCCGCCGGTCTTGGCACCCAGGCCAAAATAGCGCGCGTCGGCCGGTGCGGCGCGCACCAGACTGGGGCCGCTCGCCGTTTGGACAAACCCGCCGTCTGGTGCGTCTTCCAGGACCGTATTGCCTTGCGCGTCGACCAGGCGCACCCGGCACGCCGTGTCTACGTGAAGCGCCAGACCCGCGGCACACACAGCTGCGCCCTGGCAAGTATGGCCGTAACTTGGCGACGTTGCAGGTAGATTGGGCTGGTCCAGCAGCGCCAGCGTCGGCCAGATCGCCGGGCCGCCGCCGGGCAGGTAGCGCAGGCGCACGGCCCCATCCAGCAGGAACGTGGCCTGCAGCTCCAGGGGCAGCGCCGCCGTGGGGCAACTGAAGTGGAAGGTGCTGCCGCCACCTGGGTTGGAGGCCCAGCTTGGCAGCCCGGCCGCAGCGCCACAGTGCGCGGTGGGCAGGGCGGCGATCGCCGTTGGGTCCGCACAGGTGGCCGTGGCTGCATCCGGGGCCGCCGACGTGTCGGCCGGTACGGGCTCGCCGTCTGCGGGCAGAGCGTCGCTGCTTGCGCTGGCATCGGCAGCGGGGTCTGGTTGGCTATCTGTAATGGTATCAGCATGTTGAATGGTGTCCGGAACACCCGCAGCGTCGGCTGCCGCGCTGGCACGGCTGGACCGCTGCGGGGGCGGTGTGCACGCCGCGCCGCCCAAGAGCAGTGCCAGCCAAAGCAGCCAAGAACGGTGGCCAAGCATTGCCATCCACGCTGCGCAGCCATGCGCACGCCCACGATGCCAGCACTGCGGCCGCCGCTGCAAGGGGCCAAAAGTGGGGCCTGCGCTGGTCCATAGACGTTGCGGGCAATTGCGGCGACAATGCCGCAGTCCTGCTGCCCTTGCCTGCGCAGCCGGCGGAGCCGTGCCATGGCCAAGACCCTCCGAACCGTCAAGCAGAAACTGACCGCGCTGGTGCTCACGCCGGTGGTCGTCACCCTGGGCATCCTGCCTGGGCTGTGGTGGGCGCTGGACCGCCAGTTGGTGAACCAGGTGCAAGACCATGTAATGGAAGCCGAAACGGCCTTCCGCATGGAGATGGAGGACGACGTGGGCGACGTGGCGATTGCCGCGCGCCTGCTGGCTCTGGACCCCGAGACGTGGAACGCCTTGCGCAGTGGCGACGCTGCACAGGCCCGCGGTTTGGCCGATCGTTTTCGCAAATTCTTCCCCACCTTCGACATTCTGTTTGTCGACGTTCGCGGTCAGGTGGTCGCGCAGATCGGCTGCCAAAAACCGCGGGCCGACTTGGCGCAACACCGCTCGTTTCAAGAAATCCAGAACGGCAAGGAGTTTGCGGGCATCTTGCGCCACGGTTGCGAAGACAAGTCGACCGACAGCCCGCCGGCCTACACCCTGGCGGTGCCGATCCCGGGACTTGGCGCGGTGTTCGTGTGTCTGCCGCTGGACAAGGACTTCTTGGACAACGCCGCCCACAAGCTGGGCATCGAGATGGCTCTGACGGCGCCCAAGACCACCCGCGCGCTGGTGGCCACCGATGGGATGCCCGCCGTGGCGGCCGAACAAGCGTCGCGGCAGGTCCAGCAAATCGAGGCGGGCGGCCGGGATTGGGCGGTCCTCCGCTTTGACGTGGCCGACTTGCGCAACCGCAAGGGCGAGTACCTGCTGGTGTTGGCGCACGACGTCACCGACTTGCGGCGGATGGTCCGCAATAATCTGCTGATGGCTTTTACCGCGACCGCGCTGGTCGGGCTGCTGGCGTTGCTCATCGGCAGCCGGGTCGCGTCGCTGATGACCCAGGCGCTCGGCCGCGTCAGCTCGGCGCTCAAGCGCATGGAACAACAGGAGTACGTGACTGTTTCGCCCGTGCGAACCGGCGACGAACTCGAGGATCTGGCCGAAGGCTTCAACCAGATGGTCGAAGGCCTGAAAGAACGCGACAAGATTCGCGATACCTTTGGCAAGTACATGACCGCGGTGGTGGCCGACCACCTGCTGGCCAGCGACGTCGAGCTGGGCGGTAAGACCATGCTCGTTACGGTATTGTTTAGTGATATTCGCGACTTTACTACTTTGAGCGAGCGTATGCCCGCGCAAGAAGTGGTGGCGATGCTCAATGAGTACTTCTCGGCGATGGTCGCGATCATCATGGAAGAAGGCGGGGTGGTCGACAAGTACATCGGCGACGCCATCATGGCCGTATTCGGCGCGCCCGTGTCGCACCCCGAAGATGCGGTGCGGGCCTTGCGGGCGGCCGTGCGCATGCGGTTGGCGCTGGCCCCGTTGAACGAACGTCTGCAGCAGCGCGGCTTCCCGGCCCTACGCACGGGGATTGGCTTGCACACCGGCAGCGTGGTGGCGGGCAATATCGGCAGCCAACAGCGCATGGAGTACACCGTCATTGGCGACACGGTGAACCTGGCGTCGCGGCTGGAGTCGCAGACCAAGGCGCTGGGCGTGAGTGTGTTGGTCAGCGAAGAGACCCTGAAGGCAGCCCGCGACACGGTCGTGGCGCGCTTTGTCCAAGAGCTGCACGTCAAGGGGCGCAACGAGCCCGTGCGCGCCTACGAAGTCCTGGGAACCAAAGACGGAATCTCGCGCGACACAGCCGACTTCACTTCGCTGGTGGCGGGTGCGCTGGGCGAGCCGCCGTCCGGCACCTGACGCCGTGCTCGGCCGGGCGCCACAAGTGTGGTGTTTCTCGTCACTGTAGAGAATTTCTACAATTGCCTTTGCCGCACCGATCGGTCCTGGACTCATCAAGTCCCTGAACTTGCTTGTGTCTGTCGTTGTGGCACAGAGATTGTAACGGTTGGGGTTGGCGGCCCGCTGCGATCCCGGCCGGCCGCCCCAGACTGGCCCGTTGGGCCCAAAGGAGCATGCAATGTCGCACATCCACTTTCTGCCGTGGCTGCTGTCTGGCGCGGTACTCGTGCTGGGCTGCGAAACCACCGAGACCAAGGCCTGCACCGCCATCGGCTGCGAGAGCGGCTTCCAGGTCAACCTGCAGACGTCGACCTGGGCGGCGGGGACCTGGAAGGTCGAGGCCAAAGTCGGCGGCGACACCCGTACTTGCAGCGTCGCGATCCCCCTGCCCAGCAGCGGTCAGGCCACCTGCAGTGGCAAGCTGGTCTTGGGCACCTCGGGCTCGGCGCTGGCGCCGGCGCAGCAGTCGCTCACTTCGGTGCACCTGTCCGACACGCCGACGGCGGTGACGGTGAGCGTGTTCCGCGACGGCGCACTGCAGGCGAGCAAGGACTTTTCGCCCAGTTACACCACTTCGCAGCCCAACGGCGCCGGCTGCGAGCCAACCTGCACCCAGGCAAACGCGACGCTTGCCTGGTAGCCGGCTTGGCCCCGGTCGCGGTAAATCCGCCGCGACGGTTGTGGGCGACCCGAGCTGTTCCGGAGATCGCCCAGCGAGCGTCATTGCAAATGCACACACAAAGGGCCGAATCGGCCCTAATTTCCAACATCCTGAAATAACTACACTGTTCCAGTCGCTTGCGACTGGCTGACGGGTTAAGTCCACGATTTTGCTCGATCCTGTTGCGTCTGTGTGGATGTGTTAGACCTGCTGCATAGCTGTGTGGGAATCTGGCAGCATCCGAAGTGGGTGGTGCGCAATCGTTCTTGCAGCGGCGCAGCGGTCCGGTGGGCCTAGCGCAACCATGCGACGCAGCAAGGAATTGCCACAGTACGGATCTGAAGGAGGCCGCCATGGCTGGTGCGTCGTCGTCTCGTTTTTTGCCGAATTGGTCGCACACCTCGGCAACTGCTCGCGGTGGCCAGGTTGCGCCCATCGTCGACGTCATCTTGCCGCTGGGCGTCCCGCCCAAGCCGCTGCCGCCCCCGCCCGTGCCGCGCCCGGTGGTTGCCACCCCCAGGCCATCGCCGTCGCCCGCGGTGGACATTCAGCGGCCCAATCCTGAGCCCCTGTCGTATGATCCGCCCTCGACTACCGTACGCACCGCGGGCGAGCGTCCCAGCGGTCTGGGCGACCCGCTCTTTGCCGCGGCCATCGGCCGCCTGATTCCGCAGATCACCGGCGTGGAGCGCGCACAACTCGCCAGCGTCATGTTCCGTCGCGAGCTGGCCACCGGCGAGACGGTCTTCAGTGCCAAGGCGCCGACCCAAGCGGCGTGGCTGGTCGGGTCCGGCATGCTGCGGGTCGAGTTCGACGACGCCGACGGGCAACCCCAGGGGATCGGCGCGATCGAGTCCGGGACGCTGGTGGGGGCCGAGGCGCTGTTTGGGCAAGCGCACCATCTGGGCGCCGTTGTTGCGGCGAGCGACGCGGTGGTTTACGAGCTCAGTCCGACCCGGCTGGACCTGCTCGAGCGGGTTGTGCCGGCGACCGCCCAGGTCCTGCTGGCGGCGATCCACAGTGCGGTGGCACGGCAGCAGCGAGCCAAGATCGTGCGGCTAGAACGGGCCTTGGCCCAGTCCACGCGTCCGGGCGGGGCCGACGCCACCCGACCGGCACGCAGCAACCCGTTGGGCTTCTTGGCGCACTTCTTGGGCCAGATGGAGGGCGCATGAGCACCGCCTCGCTGAACAGTCTACCGGCGTGGTCCGACATCGCCGTTGAGGAAGTGCGCAGCTTCCGCCGCATCGCCTTTGACCGCCAGTTTCGCAGCGGCACGGTGCTGGCGCGAGCCGGCATGGCCACCGCGGGCGCCTGGCTGCTGGTCGGCGGCGAGGTCGAGCTGATCCTAGAGACCCGCCAATGCGGCATGGTCATTGACCGCTTGACGCCTGGCACCTGGATCAATTCGGGTTGCTTGGTGGACGGCGGGCCGGCGACCTTTACCGCCGTGGCGATCGGCGAGGTGCAGGCGTGGCTGCTGACCGCCGACGGCTACCGCCACATGGCCAGCCAGCCCGGCGCGTTGGCGCGGCGCGCCTTGCGTCAGCTGATCCAGGCGTCCGTGCACGACGCCGCCCAGCTCAGCGGGGTCGTGGCCCGCGTCCAAGAGCTGACCACTCGCCTGAACCGCCCGCTGGATGCCGAAGACTTGTTCCGGCTTGGGTTTTCGCGCCTGGTCTTGGGGCCGCCCGTGGGCACGGTGGGCCGGCCCGCACCGGGCTCCGGGGCGTAGCCTGCGGTCGATTGGCCAAGCCGCTCGCGCCGACCACAGGAGCGCGGCTACGAACCAACCGCACGCACAAACTCGGCAATTGCTCGGTTGGCTCGGCGACTTTCGGCCAGCCAGCGCAGGTGCAGGCACCAGTCGTGCTGCATCTTTTCCCCTATCAGTACATCGACTTGTCCGCCACTTGCATGCACTCGCTCGGCAACGCGCAAGGTGTCGTCCAAGAGCACTTCCTGGTCGCCGACCAACATCAGCAGCGGCGGCAGACCGCGCAAGTCGGCAAAGACCGGCGACACCAGGGGCCGCTCTGGGGCGTCGCCAGCGTACCAGGGCGTCCAAGCGTCGATGCGCGCCTGATTGAGCCAATAGTCGCGGCTCGCGTTGGTCTTCATCGACGCGCCGGAACCCGTGGCATCCGTCCAGGCCGAGAGGGTCAGCGCCCGCGCCGGCAGCGGCAGCCCGCGGTCGCGCAGCACGACCAGCGTCGCCAGCGTCAGGCCCCCTCCGGCTGAATCGCCCGCCAATACGACCGGTTCCTGCGGCCACTGACGGCGCACTTCCGCATACGCGGCCACCGCGTCGTCCAGCGCCGCCGGGTGCGGGTGCTCCGGAGCCAGCCGGTACTCGGGCACCACGACGCGCGCCTGGCTGCGCGCCGCCAAGGTCGCCGCAGCATAGCGGTAGGCGGCAATCGAGCCCATGAAATAGCCACCACCGTGCAGATACAGGACTGTGCGCTTGGCCGGCTCCGTCGGGTCAAAGACGGCGGTGCGCATGCCCGCCAACTTGAGCGCGTGCTGACGGACCCGCGGCTGGGGCCGTAGCGCGTCTTGCAGCGCCACCATTCGGTCAAAACTGGCGCGCAGCTGGCCGGGCGTCCGACCAGGGTACAGCCGGGCCCGCAACAGCAGACCGGTGGCGGAGTTGGAGGCGGCGACCAGCAAGGATTCCAGCATGATCGCGACGCTACCCCCGCAACCTGGTCTTGGCAAGGTGTCGATCGGCGCGGCCAGCGCGCGATTGCCGCTTGGCAACTGCTGGGGCTAGGATGCCGGCAGGTCGATCTGGCGACGCCCTTCTTGAGTTTGCCGATTGCGTATGCGGCACTGGCGAGGTTTCCGTTGCGTGTAGCCGCCCTTGGTTTGCGAACTGGATGGAGACCCGCGGTCATTCTGACCGGCTTGGCCCTGGCTTTGGGGGGATCGCGCTCGCTTTGGGCCGATCCGCACCCGATGCCGCTTGGCGGGGGAGTGGCGCCGCACGGGCCGGTCGCGATCGCCGTCACACGCGAAGATCTAAGCATCGACGCCGGTTTGGACTATGCCGAGGTGCGCGCCGTGCTCCATCTTGAGAACCGCGGCCCGGCGCGCGACCTGTTGGTTGGTTTTCCCTGTGCGCGGGGCGAGCGCGCGGGCGTCGTTGGGCTGGACTGTGCCACGCCAATCCGCGTGACAGTCGCTGGCCGGGCCCTAGCGGTCAAGCGAGTCGTGGCCGGGCAGGGTGGCGAGTGGACTTGGCCTATGCAGCTGGCCGCTGGCGCTCGACCGCAGATCGAGGTCCGCTACCGCGCGCGCCTGGCCAATGACCGCTATCCCCACGGCGCCTTTGGCATGCTCGCGCTCCACTACCGCCTCACCACCGGCGCGGAGTGGCTGGGGCCGATCGAGCAGCTGACCATGACGGTGCACACGCCCAGCGACGCCATCGCCCTGGTCGGTCCGGCTGGCTACGTCCGCAGCCCACACGAGATCCGTTGGAACCTCAAGGACTACGAGCCCACCCGCGACGTGAGCGTCGTCTTCGTGCCGTTTGTGCTCGAGCGCTTGGCCAAGCTGGAGAACCAACTGCGCTCGCGCGACCTGCCCACGCGCGAGGCGGCGCGGCTGGCCATTGTGGACTTGGCGGGGCGCCTGCCCGGCTACGCGCGCGAGATGCCAGAGGTGTTGGCGGCCACGTTGCAGGGCGCGGGCGACGCGGAAGTCGCGGAGCACTTGGCCCAGGTCGACTTTGCCGCCGAGCTCGCGGCCTCGGCCACGCTGATCCAGGCCTACGCCGCGCCGCCGGCGGCAACGGATCGCGACCCGCTGGTCAGCGGCGGCGAGGCCGATCCCGGCTTTGCCTACCGTTTGGAGCCCCACAAGTGCTATCGCTTCTTGATCTCAGCCGGTCCCGGCATCTCAGTTGAGCGTGCCGAACTGCGCCAGCCCGGCCGCGACGCGCCCGTTGCCCAGCGGGCTGGTGCCGGTTGGCTGCGGCACTGCACAAGTGTGGATGCACCGGCCACCTTTGGGCTGCTCACCCACACCAGCGGGCATGGGCGGGTGTCGGCCGTTCGGGTCCCCAACCGCTAGCCCATCGGCCGCAAACCGCTGTTGCGAAGGACAAAGTCGAACGTGGCACGGCGGCAACGGCGGCACTGTCATTTGCATCACCCCGGCGGCAACGGTAGGCTGCCCGGCCGTGGCCGTCAGCGGCGGCAGTGGCGCCGTCGCGGGCCAACCAAAGACGGGGGCCGGGCAATGCAAAGTGGCGCGATTAGGAAAACCGCGGGGCGAATCCGATGCCGCGGTTGGATCGGCGCGCTCGCGCTGACTCTGGCGGCGTGCACCACCCCGGCCACCCACACGGTCGTGGGCGGCGCAGTGGCGGCCGACGCGCCCCCTACCGCCCAAGACGCGGACAGCGTCGCAGCGGCACCGACCGACGTCCAAGATGTGGTCTCTCCAGCCATTTGCACGAGCTGCGTCAGCAGCGAAGACTGCGGCGCGGACCAGCACTGCGCCCAAGTGGGGGGCTCGGCCTACTGCCTGGCCTCCTGCGGCGACAGCGGAGCCTGCGCGGCGGATAGCAGCTGCACCACCGTCGCTGACGCGGCTGGCAACCAAGTCCAGGTGTGTATCCCAAGCGTAGCGCCGTGTGGCGCTGTGGACCCAGCTGGCGAGGACGACGCCGCTCCCGCCCCAGGCGACAGCCAAGACGTGGCCACCGAACCCGATAGCGCCGCCCAGAGCGTCTGCCCCGGCTACGCCGACCCCACCACGCCAGCGTGCTGCGTCTGCGGTGCCGGCAAGACCTGCTCGCCCAATGGCTGCTACAACGGCTGGCTCTGCAACGTGGCTACCTGCAAGTGTAATCCCGCCCCGGACACGTGCGGCGGCGGCACCACCGACGCCGGCAGCAGTGTGCCCGACACCAGCGGGCCGGCCGTGTGCGGCGCACTGGATGGCCCCAGCGTTGCCAGTTGCTGCGCCTGCAAACCTGGCAAAACCTGCGCCGCAAACCACTGTTACGACGGGTGGTACTGCAATCACGACAGCTGTAGCTGCCAGCCGCCGCCCGCCCCAGGCAGCTGCCCGGCGCCTATCGACGCCAGCGGCGGCCCCGACCTGCCCGACAGTGCTGCGCCCGACGCGGGAGGTGAGCCTACGTCGCCCGACCAAGTCGACAACAGTGGCGGCACCTTGAGCAGCCTGGACTTTGCCATCGTGGGCGACACCCGCCCGCCGGTGCCCAACCTGGTCAACCTGTATCCTACCGCCATCATTACCAAGATCTGGCAGGGCGTGCAGGCCGAGCAACCGCCGCTGAGCTTTGCCATCACGACGGGCGATTACATCTTCAGTACCAAGAACAGCAGCACCGCCGCGCCCCAATTTGACCTGTACCTGGCGGCCCGCGCCAAGTTCGCGGGCAAGGTCTTCTACGCTCTGGGGAACCACGAATGCACCGGCGCCACCGCCTCGAACTGCGGGGCCGGCAACGCCGACGGCGAGACGGGGCTGTTCAACACGTTCAAGGCCAAGCTGCTTGCGCAGATCGGCAAGACGCAGCCCTACTATGCCCTGAAATTCAAAGCCGCGGACGGCAAGTGGACCGCCAAATTCGTGGTCATCGCCGCCAACGCCTGGGATGCGACCCAGGCCGCCTGGCTGGACCAAGCGCTCGCCGAGCCGACCACCTACACCTTTGTCGTGCGCCACGAGGGCGACCAGGCCACCGAGGCGCCGGGCGTGCTGCCCAGCGCGGCCATCTTTGCCAAGTACCCCTACACGCTGCTGATCGCCGGGCACACCCACACCTACGCTCACTACGCCAGCAAGCGCGAGTTCATCTTGGGTACGGGCGGCGCACCCCTGGCCACCGCCGTCAACTACAGCTACGGGGTGGTCCGGCAACTGCCCAACATGATGTTGGATATCAACGTGTACGACTACACGACCCACGCCGTCCTCGGCCACTTTGTGATCGCTCCCAACGGGACGCTGCAGCCATGACGAGCGCCCCGCCGGATTCGCGCCAGCGCTGCACAGGCGATCCGTTCTGCAACTCAATAAGATTAGGCGGGGATCCCGCTTCAGGTCCAAAGAGCTGGCTGAGTATTCGATCCAGTTCGCACCGAACCCGTGCAAGGTCAGTCCACGCCGAGGTGGCTTGGGCGCTGTGGGCCGCGCTTGCCGTGCTGGGCGCTTGTCGCAAGCCGACCACGCCAGCCGCCACGGCGGACACCGCGGGCGCAGTCGTCGCGGCAGCTCCGGGCCCCTTGCCAACCGCCGCAGCGTCACCGCCCACCTTGACCCTGCCCAAGGCGACCACTTCGGTCGCGATCGAACTCCGCGGCGACGAACCGGCCTGGACCCAATCGGCGGCGACTGCGCCCTTTGTCGACGACAGCGGCGGTCCGGCGCGCCCGTACTCGATGGCGCGGGCCCTTTGGGATCAGCAGAACCTCTACTTGAACCTCTATGCCGCCGACCAGGACATCGCCGCGCCGGCCACCGTCACCGATGCGCCGCTTTGGTTGCACGACGCCTTTGACGTCCGCGTCCAGGCCGACGAGCCGGATGCTCCGATTTTTGCGCTGCAATTTGCCCCCAGCGGCGTGATCAGCGATGCCCGCATCGACCGCGCCGGTCAAACGGACAACCGCTGGCAGAGCGGCGCCCGCGTCGCCATCGACCTCGACGGCTCGCTGAACCAGGCCGCCGGTGAAGACGATGAAGAGTGGCTTGTGTTTGCCGCCGTGCCCTGGTCCAGTCTTGGCATCACCGCCAAGCCGGGGACGCGCCTACGGATCTACCTGGGCCGCTGCGACACCCTCCGCTCGGGCGAGCGCCGTTGTGGCCAGTGGGGCGGTCGCGCCAAGGCGCCCGAGGGCATTTTTCTGCTTGGCGACGCCACGCCCACGGCCCGATAGGCCGGCGGCCAACCGGATTCTACGCATCGGGACCCAGCGCCAATACCGGCCTCGGCCCTGCACGAACCGGCCGAGTTCTCAGATGGGAACTCGACCGTGGGCATTTCGAGGCATGTTCCTGCCAAGCCGTTGCCCGCGATTCGGCTGCATGCGCGCCGGGTTGGGGGCCAATTCGCTCAGGACCTCCATTTGCCTTTTTCAATCGATAACATCTGCCACGGGCGGATCCGGCCCAGTCGGCCCGATCTGACCTTGCCACTGCAGAACCATCGGCTCACGCTGGAAATCCGTTGAGTGCGAACCCGCAGAATGCGTGATGCCTTGAACCACCAGGTCCTCCAAGTCCAGGCCACCGCCGGGGTCCACTACCGCGTGGTGATCAACGATCACCCCTGCTCCACTGGCACGCGCTTGTGGTGCGCCATCGCGTGGACGCCGAATGCGGCTTAGGGTGCTCGCCGTAACCCTCCTTGGGCTCTTGGCTTGCGGCCGGACGGGCTCCGAAGGCGTGACCGGGGCCGTCTCCGATCCAGCGTCACCGGTTCCCGCCGTGGATGCGGTCGTCGGTATGGGCGACGTGGATGCTGCAACCCCATTGCCCGATTCGCTCTCGATCGTGGATTCGAATAGGGAAGGCGCGACCGGCGCCGATTCGGACTCGGCGGCCGGGGACCTCACAGATGGGTCAGGAGACGCGATCGTGGCGCTGGATTCCGCTGACGACGTGCCCCCTCTCGACGTGCTTGCGGTCTCAGACGCTGCCCTTCACGTCGACAGCAAGTACCCGGACGAGCCGCCGGATGCCACGCCGGACAATTCGGATGCAAAACCGCTCGCTCCGGACGCCGGCCCCGATTCGAGCCCAAAGGACTGCCCGATGGACTGGGCTACCCTGCCAGAGCTTCCCGCAATCCTCTGTAACGACACCGAGTGTTGCTCGAACGGCGTCCTCGGCGGGCCATGCGGCTGGCACTTCTGCTGTGCGGACCCCGGTGCTTCCACCATCTTCAGCTTGCCCTCGTGCCCTGCGGTACCGCCATCGCCACCACCGGCGCCAATGCTCCAAGCGGGACCTTGCCCGGCCCTGCAGCAGTACCCTGAACCAGTAGTTCCGCCGTGCAAGGCCGAGTGCTGGTGCTATTGACCCAAGCGTGGACCGGCTTCGCCAACCCCAGATCCGCAGCCGCTCACCCCGTTATGCGCTAGCCCTTCGTTTCCACAGCCACAACCACCAAGTCCGCGCCGTCGATCCGAACCACCTTGCGCCAAGTCCGCTGCAAGTTGTTCACCTCGTCAGCCGGGCCATACAGGTCCCCGTTGCTGATGCGCGCCGCCAGACCCTTCGCCGAGCTCGGCAGCGCCCCGGTCCAATCCCCAAAGCCCCAAGGGTTGCTGCGGCGGGCCTGGCACACGCCCACCTCTCCGCCCCAGTGTACGACGTAGGTGTAGAGCGGCATCCGAGGCCCTACCCGGGCTTCAGAACCCCAAGCAATACTTCAGCTGAATCCCGCCAAAGATGGTGCACTGCAAGCACACGCCGTTGCACCCAGGGCAGGTAAAGCCGCTTTGTCCCTGGTTGGCCACGCACTTGCCGTTGGCCGAGCAGGTGCCCGGCACCTTGGCGTCGCTGCACAGGTCCACGCTGTAGGTCGCCTGGCAGGTCACGCCCGGCTTGCTTTGGCAGCTGCCGGCCACGCACCCCAAGTAGCGATTGGGGCCGCTGGGGCAGTCGCCGCTGGGCGCCACGCAGCACCCCTGGGCGTGTTCTTGGGGGGCCGTCGGCGCTGTTGTGCACGCAAGTGCCGTATTGGTCGCACGAATCCTTGGTGCAGGGGTTGCCGTCGTCGCAGTTCTTGAAGCCGGTGCCCTTGCACACGCCGCCGGTGCACTTGTCGCTGCTGGTGCAGGCG
>JBBISH010000040.1:0-45538 GCA_037441385.1 Myxococcales bacterium | reverse complement strand
TAAGAAATTCGATTTCAATTGGTCGCAGTGCCACGCCCAGGGTCTGCATTGCGGCGTGTACCAGTTCTTTGAGCCGGATATCGACCCCATCAAGCAGGCCGACCTGATGCTGTCCAAGATGGGCAAGCTCAAAGCCGGCGACTTGGCACCGGTCATCGACGTCGAGTCCGTGGGCAGCCCCAAAGTGAGCCAAGCCGCGCTGGCCGCCGCCGTGGGCAAGTGGATCGACCACGTCAAAGCCGCCACCGGCCGCAACCCGATCATCTACACGGGCGCGTACTTTTGGGAAGGCAACGTCAATTCCTCCGCCTACGTCAGCTACCCGCTGTGGCACGCCCAGTACTGCAGCAACTGCTGCCCCAACATCGCCAGCCCGTGGAAGAAGTGGTACTTCTGGCAGTACTCCAGCACGGGCAGCGTGTCGGGCATCTCGGGCAACGTCGACTTGGACATCTGGAACGGCACGGCCGCCGCCCTGGACACCTTCACCGGCGACACGGCCCCGCCCGCCTGTACCCCAGCGTGCAGCGGCACCGTCATGACCAAGGCGGACTGCAGCAAGTCGGACTGCGCGTCCAGCGAGTCGACCTGCGTCAACGACAGCTTGGGCCTGCGCTGCGTGTCGAAATACTGCCCCGCCACGGGCACTTCCAGCGTGTGCTTGCCGGGCAACAACAACGCCATCTTGGGCACCTGCAAGGACGGCAAGCTGAGCAAGGGCGACTGCAGCGCCTACGGCGCCTTCTGCTCGACCGCCGCCGCTCCACAGGCCAAGTGCGTCTCGGCGTTTTGCGCCAAAGACTCGGCGAGCAAGCCCGTGCCCGGCGACGTGTGCCTGCCCGACGGCAAGCGCTACACCTGCGCGGCCAACGGCGACATCGCCGCCAACCCCTGCCCGCCCGACAGCACCTGCCAAATGCCCGCCGCTGGTGGCGCGGCCATCTGCAAACCCAAAGGCTGCGTGCCCACTTGCGATGGGTCGAAAATCGTGGGCGCCGACTGCGGCACCATGGACTGCGCTGTCAAACCGGGTGGAATGTGCGTTCTGGGCGCGCAAGGCCCGCATTGCGTCGACAAGGTCTGCCCGACCACTGGCTCGGCCACGGTGTGTATGGCCGACGGCGGCGCGATGGCCATCGGGGTGTGCAACGACGGCCAGCTGGTCAAAGCCACCTGCAAGAAGGGCGAAGAGGTCTGCGTAGAAGTGCCCGGAACGGGCGGAACCGGCGGCGCCATGTGTGCCCCCAGCCTATGCGTCCCCAACCCGCCCAACCTGCCGCCCGAACATGACTTGTGCAACAGCGATGGCGCCATCGTCCACTGCAGCGCACAAGGCGCGGCGAGCGTAGAAGACTGCCCGCCTGGCTACACCTGCGACGGCAGCGCCATTCCGCCCAGTTGCCAACCGCTGCCCCAGCCCGACGAAGACGCCAGCAGCGGCACAGACAGCGACGCCAGCGGGCCGCGGCAGCCCGATGGCCAGGACTCGGACAAGCGCGAACCGGGCATGGGCGGCGACGACGGCGCGGGCCTGACCGGCCTGGACGGCACGTCGGATACCCTGCCGATGCAGGTAAATAACGCTGCCCCCGCCAGCGGTTGCGCCGCGGTGCCCGTGGCCGACGCCGCCGCCGTGCTGGCTGCCGTGGCTGCGCTCGCCGCCGCCTTGGCTGCCCGCCGCCGCCCGGCCGAGGCCAAGGTCAAGCGAAAGTGACCAATATCACAAGGTACAATCCATGAAGCACTACGTTTTGGCCATCGACCAAGGCACCACTGGCTCCACGGCCCTGCTCATCGACCGCGAGTTGCGGGTCGTGGGCAAGGTCAATCGCGAATTTCCGCAGATTTATCCGCAGCCTGGCTGGGTGTCGCACGATCCTGAGGCGATTTGGTCGTCGTGCCTGGACGCAATCGCCGGGGTGCTGCAGGCGACCGGTGTGAAGGCAGACGACATCGCGGCGATTGGCATCACCAACCAGCGCGAGACGACCACGGTGTGGAACCGCGCCACCGGCAAGGCGATCCACGACGCCATCGTCTGGCAGTGCCGCCGCACCGCGCCCGTGTGCGACGCGCTGAAGGTCGCTGGTCACGAAGACCGCGTGCGCACCCTGACCGGCTTGCCGATCGATGCGTACTTCTCGGGCACCAAGGTGGCTTGGCTGCTGGACCACGTGCCCGGCGCCCGCGAGCAGGCCGAGCGCGGCGAGCTGGCCTTTGGCACCGTGGATACCCTGCTGGTATGGCGGCTGACCGGCGGCGCGGCCCATGTGACCGACCCGTCCAACGCGTCGCGCACCCAGCTGTACGACATCGGCGCGCGCCAATGGAGCGACGAGCTGTGCAGCCTGTTGCGCGTGCCCAAGGCCGTGCTGCCGCAGGTCAAGTCGTCGGCCGAAGTCTATGGCCAAACGCGCGGCGTGCCGGGTCTGCCGGATGGGATCCCCGTGGCCGGTATGGCTGGCGACCAACAGGCGGCCCTGTGCGGCCAGCTGTGCACCCAGCCCGGCATGGCCAAATGCACCTACGGAACGGGGGCTTTCTTGCTCATGCACACGGGCGGCCAGCGGGTGGCCTCGCGCCATGGCCTGCTGACCACGGTGGCGTGGCAGGTGGGCGACCAGTTCGACTATGCGTTGGAAGGCGCGGTGTTCATCGCTGGCGCGGCCGTGCAGTGGCTGCGCGACGGACTGCAAATCATCGGCTCTGCCAGCGAAATCGAAGGGTTGGCTCGCTCGGTGCCCGATTCCCTGGGCGTGACGTTTGTGCCTGCGCTGGTCGGTCTGGGGGCGCCGCATTGGAATCCGCAGGCCCGCGGCATGATTGCCGGCCTGACCCGCGGCGCGACCAAGGCGCACCTGGCGCGGGCGACGCTAGAGGGGATCGCTTTGTCGTGCGCGGACTTGTTGGACGCCATGGAGAAGGACCTGGGCCAACGCCTCAGCGAACTGCGCGTCGACGGCGGCGCCAGCCAGAACGACCTGCTGATGCAGATCCAAGCCGATCTGCTGCAGTGCCGGGTGGTGCGACCCGAGGTGATCGAGACGACCGCGCTGGGTGCCGCCATCCTGGCTGGCGTGGGTGTCGGCTGGTTCGCCAACTTAGACGCGGCGCGCGAGGCCTGGAAAATGCAAGCGGTTTTCGATCCCGGTCCAGCCGAGGGCACCGCCAGCCTCAAAGCCAATTGGGCTCGCGCTTTGCAGCGCTGCGCGTGACCACTCTATGACCTGCTGGGCAGGCGTCGCCGTCCAACCCCGTGGCCGCCGTGCTAGATTCGCAGCAGGTCAGTTGGCGCCCGCTCCTGCGCGCGGCTGCGCCCGGCCGCGACAAGGAACGCGCCATGCCCCAAACCGAATACCTTGAAATCCGCACTGCTCTGGAGTCACGTCTGGCTCTTCTCCAACACCGCATCGCCGAGCTCGAGGTCGCCCTGCGCCGCAGCGACGGCCCACGCGCCCAAGACTTTGAGGACCACGCCAACGAAGTCGACGGCGAAGAGGTGATGCAGGCCCTGGACGACAGCGGCCGCAAAGAGCTGACCGAAATCGAGGCGGCGTTGGCGCGCATGGACGCCGGCACCTACGGCATTTGCGAGCGCACCGGCAAGCGCATCCCAGTGGCTCGCCTCAAAGCCATCCCCACCGCACGCTGGACGATTCCCGGCGGCGACGACGACGACTAGGCAGCCCGTGGCCGATCACGCGCGCTTTGACCTTTTTGCCGACTACTTGACCCAGCGTTTTGCCGCGCCGCGCATTTGGGACGTGGCGGGCGGTATGGGCAAGCTGAACCAAGCCCTGGTGGCGCGCGGTCGGCGGTGCACGACCTTTGACGTGCGCTGGAAGCACTTGCCCAAGCTGGATTATCGCGAGCAGCTCCTGGAGCTGGGCGAGCCCTGCCAGTGCGATCTCATCGTGGGGCTGCACGCCGACGGCGCGACCCGCATCATCGTGGAGTACGCGGCACAACACGGGATTCCGTTTGCCATCGTGCCCTGTTGTTCGGACAACGGCATGCCCTACAAGCCGTGGCTGCGGCACTTGACCGAGCTGGCGCAAGAGCTGGGGATGACGACGGAACAGAGCGATCTGCCGATGCGCGGGCGCTGCACGATGGTCGTGGGCACGCCAGGGCACCCGTAGGCGGTCGGTCGTCAGCCCTGCGACCAGCCCCAGGGATCTTGGTCGGGCCGGCACACGCCGCCTGGGCTTTTTTGGCCGCGCTCCACGCACTGGCCGTCGATGCGGCACCAGCGGCCGGGCCCCACCGCGACGCAGCGGCCGGCTTGACCCTCGCACCAGCTGTCGACAGCGCACAAGTCGGGACGGCTGCACGAGGTTTTTGCCGAGGCGGTGCTCACCGTCCAATCCAGCTGCACGATCGCCGCCGGCGTGCCCGCTTGCCCCACGTCGATGGCGCGGCTGGCGACGATCTTGCCTTGCGGATCGACCACTTCGAGCGTGTATTGGCCCGGCCCTGGCAACAGCCGGTCAAAGCGGCCATCGCGGCAGCGCGAGGTCCAGCGCTCGCCATCGCGCAACTTCACTTGCCTGACACGCACTTCGGCCACCACCGGCTGGCCCTGCGCATCGACCAGACGCCCGCGCACACCCGGCCCGCTCACCACCCGGTCCAGCAGCGCCTGCCAGGTGCCGCGGGTGGCCGACACCATCTTGTGTAGAGCGTCCAAGCCTGGATTCGTTTTGGTCATCTCGACCAGGAACGCGGTGGTGCCGTGGGCCGCGCGGTGCCAGTCCTGGTCTACGCCGTCGACCGCGTAGAGGCGTCGTCGCACCTGCAGCGGCTTGCCGCTGATCTGCCGGCCGGCGCGCTCGGCCATCACTTTGGCCACGTCCCAGGCTTCGTTGGGCTCGGGATCGTTGGCCTCGGGAATCGTGTAGGGCACCAGAATCGCGTTGGCCTGGGTGTGATACGACACCGACGCGACGAAATGCTCGGCGTCGTTCAGTTGCATCATGCCCTGGACTTCCGGCTCGCTCGCCGCGCGCGGCCCGCGATACCAGGCTCGCCGGGGATCGCCGTTGCTGGCCACCTCACCCAGCGTGTGCCAACGAAACGGGTAGTTGCGGTTCAGGTCGACGCCGTCGCTGGGATCGACGCGGCCGTTGCCGTCGGTGTCGCGGCCATTTTTGCGGCCACCGTGACGCGACACGTGAAGATACGAGTAGTTGCCATCCGGATTGACCAGCGGCACGCACCAGATGGTGGTCTGCTCCGCCCAGGTCGTCACCTGCGGGTCGCGGCCATAGCCTTCGACTAGTTGCCCGCACGCGTCCAAAGCCGCCTCCAGCGCCGCAAGTTCTACGCCGTGATGGGCGCCGTTGATGAGCACTTGCGGAACACTGTCGGCGGGTTGCGTGCCCGCATGGATGCGCAGCGCCCACTGCGGCCGGCCCTGCGTCGTCTGGCCCACTTGCACCAGTTGCGTCAGCTTGGGGTAGCGCTGGGCGTAGCCGCGCAGCAGTGCCTCGACCATCGGCGCGTCTTTGTAGCTGCGATCCAGCGCAAAACCCGTGTCGGTCGCGACCGGTGGCTGACGCGAGGCCGAGCGAAAGGTCGGATCGACCAGCCCGCGCGGCTCATCCAGAAAAAGCTCCGTATAGCTGGGCAGTTGCCGCTTCAGCGCTTCGAAGCCGGCGGCGTCGACCTGCAGGATCGCGGCATCGCCGTTCTTGTCCACCACCTTGCACGCCGGCAGGGGCCCGCAGCGATCCGCTTGATTCAACGCCACTTGCAGGTAGCGCAGCGGTCCCATCGCCCCAGGCCGCGGCGGCAAGGTCCGACCGGCGGGCCGCACCGACAGCCAGGTCAGCTTGCCCGCGTGCTTGCCGCCCAACCGCAAGCCGCAGCTGCCCTCGGGATAGGTCGCATCCGACACGCTGAGCGTGGCCAACACGTCAAAAGTCTTGCCGTTCATGACCTCGACGTGCAGGTGCGGCCCCACCATCCAGGCGGTGATCTCCACCTCTTCGCTGGTCTCGCCCACGGCCACGCCAGCCAGCAGGGACTTGGCGGCGGGACCGTCGTAACGGCGGACGTCGACTCGGCCCTTCTCGAACGTGACGCCATAGCCCGCGATCGCGGCCAACTGGTTCTTGCCGTCTTGCTTGCGCTCGGCGTGGGCCCGCAGCATGAGCGCCGTGGCCCCGCCCGCCACCGGCAGCCGCGCGCGCACAAAACCATCCTGCATCCGGGCTTCTTGCGCACCTGCCAGCCACCAAGCGGTCGACTCGCTACCGGCCGTCCGCTCGACCTGCCGGGACTGCAGCTGCCAAGTGCCCTGTTGGTCCAGCGTTTTGGGCTCGCCGGCCGGGGCAGCGGCGCCGATAAGCACGGTCTCGTCGCGGGCGTCCAAACTGGGCGCGCCGTCGTGCCGCGAGGGCGCCCGCGCCGGCTTGGCCAGCGCCACCAGCGGGGCGGCCGCGAGCAGGACACAGGCAAGCGCAAGGGAACGAATGCGAAATTTCACGCTGGCTCCGGCGGGGCTTTGGCTGCTTTGCGGCGCGGCGGTATCACCGCGAGCATCGCCCCTGCCAGGATATTGACCAACAAACACACGCTGAACAAGCCCAAGGTCGCCATCCAGCCGATGCTTTGCATGCCGCGGTTGTCTTGGAATAGCAGCGCGGTGCAGCCCACGGTGGTCGTCAGCTGCTGGCGCCCTTGTCGTCGCCCGGCTTGGCAGCCTTGGGCGCAGTCTGCAACTTGTGGAAATCCATCTCGAAGTCGTACTGCCGCGCCGAGATGAACGACGCCGCCGTGACCACCGCATACCGATCAAGAACACCTTGGCGATGCGCGGTTGCGTGAACGAACCCATCCACTTGGCGACGGCGGACTGATCCTGCGACACCGCGCGACCGGGCCGAATGCGGTTGATCGCCGTGGTCAGCGGCGGGAACTGCAGCAGCGTGGCGAAAAGCGCGATCTCCACGCCCACGCTGGCAATCAGGCCGAACTGCGAGAAGCCGCGGAAATCCAAAACGATCAAGGCAAAGAGCGCCACCGAGGTGGTCAGCGCCGCCTGGTGCAGCGCGCGAATCAGCGTCGACGTCGTCTCGACCGCCGCGTCTTTTTGGGCGTCTTGCCCAGCGACTACATCTTGCCCAGCGAGTGCCTTTCCAGATCGCGACTCAGGATGTGGACGTTGAAGTCATTGCCCATGCCGAACAGCACCGAAAAGATGAACGCGGTGATGACGTTGAGGTAGCCCAGACTGAAGCGGGCAAAGGCCAGCGTCGCCGCCGAGCCGGCCACGAACGGGACCGACATCCGAAGCTACGGGCGGCAACGACGGAAATAGCCCACTTGGATAAGGGCGATCACGGCCAACGCAATACCCAACGCAATGAGTAGGATACGCTGCAACGCCAGGGCCCGGCGCAGGGTTCACCGGCAGGCGCCGACGGCGGCCGGATCAGATGCCGGCGCCGCGCCCCTCGACCAGCTTCCCCGCCAAGTGACCGCCATCGCCTAGCCAGGTCAAGATGCGCGTCGCCACGGCCGATTCCGACAAATCCGCTATCTCGATGGCCAGTTCCGCATCGCCCTGCCCGTCCAGGCGCACCCGCACCAGGTCGGCGGGCGACAGGCGCCCAGGGTCGCCCAGGCCCGGCAGGTCGCTGATCACCACGTGGCCCGCCTCGACCAAGCGCTCGATCAGCGCCACCGCCACTTCGGGCAGTGCCGCCGCGGTAACGGCCGCCAGCGGAGCGACAAACGCCGCATCCACCCGCAGCGCCTGGATACCGCGCTGCAGCAGTCGCCGCTCTAGCTCGCTTTGCACGGCCGCGGTGCGGTCACTGGGCCCGATCAACGCCAACGCCAGGGCCCGGTGCCCGTGGATCCGCTCGCGCTCTGCCCGCCCAAACAGCGCGACCCCAGCCGGCGTGCCGGGTTGCGCGACAGCTTGATGGTCGACCATGCCCGCCGCCACCGTGGCGTTGGTCAGCGGATCCACCAGCACAAAGCTGCCGGTCGCGCGACAGTCGCCGTAGGCATCCAGGTAGAGCGGCTGCGCCAGGCTCAAGCGAACCTGGCCGATCTCGTTCAGGTTCAGCGTCTCGCTGGCGGTATGCTCCAGGGTGTTCACGTCGATCCGGTGGGCCAGCTGCGCCACGCGCCCGCGCACGCTGCGGCTGGTATGCCGCACCAGGTAGGGCCTTGCCAGATCCAGCGGCTGCGCATCCATCCACACCAGCTTGGCGTCGAATTCGCGAACCACCATGGGCAGTTGATCGGCATGGACCAGCATGTCGCCGCGCGACACATCGATCTCGTCCTCCAGCAGCAGCGTCACCGACGCGGGCGCGGCCGCGGCCTGCAAGTCGCCGTCGTACGTGGCAATTCGGGCCACCTTGCTGCGGGTCCCGGCCGGCAGGCACACCACTTCGTCGCCCACCTGCACCTGCCCCGCGGCCAGCTGCCCGGCAAACCCGCGGTAATCCAGGTTCGGCCGGATCACCAGCTGCACCGGCAGCCGCAGCGGCGCATTCGTCTGCAAACCGTCGACCTCCACGGACTCCAAGTGCTGCAGCAGCAGCGGACCGCGGTACCACGGCATGTTCGCCGACGGCTCGACCACGTTGTCGCCCAGCAGTGCCGACAGCGGGATGAAGGTGGGCGCGGCCAGGCCCAGCTGACCAGAAAACGCCAGATAATCGCTAACGATCTGCCCAAAGCGCGCCTGGCTCCAATCCACCAGATCCATCTTGTTCACCGCGACCACCACGTGGCGAATGCCCAACAGCGCGGCAATGAACGTGTGGCGGCGCGACTGGGTCAACACGCCATAGCGAGCGTCGACGAGCACGATCGCCAGGTCGGCGGTCGAGGCCCCGGTGGCCATGTTGCGTGTGTACTGCTCGTGGCCGGGCGTGTCGGCGATGATGAATTTGCGCGATGGGGTATGGAAGTAGCGATAGGCCACGTCGATGGTGATGCCCTGCTCGCGCTCGGCCCGCAGGCCGTCCGTCAGCAGGCTCAGGTCCAGCGGCCCGGCGCTGCGATTGACGGTCGAGCGCGCAACTGCCTGCAGCTGGTCGTCAAAAACGCCTTTGCTGTCGTAGAGAAGACGGCCGATCAAGGTCGACTTGCCGTCGTCGACGCTGCCGGCGGTAGAGAAGCGGAGAAGGTCCATGTGCTTGTTTTCCTAGAAGTAGCCCTGGCGTTTCCGGTCTTCCATAGAGGCGTCGCTGACTTGGTCGTCCACGCGGGTCGCCCCGCGCTCGGTCACCCGCGCCACCGCCGTTTCGTCAATGATGGCACAGGCATCCGCCGCGTCCGACGCAACACAGGCCGTGCAGGTCATGTCGCCCACCGTGCGGAAGCGCACCGTCCGCTCGACCACTTCCTCGCCGGGCAGCGGCCGCAGCAAGTGGCTGATCGGCAACAACAAACCTTGCCGAATCACGACCTTGCGCCGGTGCGCGTAGTAGATGCTGGGGATCTCTAGCCGCTCTTGGGCGATGTAATGCCAGATGTCCAGCTCGGTCCAGTTCGAGATCGGAAAAACCCGAATATGCTCGCCGGGATGGATGCGGCCGTTGTACAGGTTCCACAGCTCGGGCCGCTGGTTCTTGGGGTCCCACGCGCCGTGCT
The DNA here is from genome assembly GCA_037441385.1 of Myxococcales bacterium. Taxonomy (GTDB): domain Bacteria; phylum Myxococcota_A; class UBA9042; order UBA9042; family UBA9042; genus SXRM01. The sequence continues at coordinate 35,917 of JBBISH010000040.1, read as the reverse complement.
GATCGCGGAACGAGAAGATGCGCTCTTTGGCGCGGGCCTTTTCTTCGTCGCGGCGCGCGCCGCCAAACACTGCCTCAAAGCGATGTTCGGCGATGGCGTCCAACAGCGTGGTGATCTGCATCCGATTGCGCGAGTTGTCCTGCCCCGGGCGCTCGACGATGCGGCCTTGCCGCAGCGAATCCTCCACACTGCGAACGATCAGCTTTTCGCCCAGTTCGGCGGCGCGGCGGTCGCGAAAGTCGATGACTTCGGGGAAGTTGTGCTCGGTGTCGATGTGGACCAGCGGGAAGGGAAACCGCGCGGGCCGAAAGGCCTTCTCGGCCAGCCGCAGCATGACGATCGAGTCCTTGCCGCCCGAAAACAGCAGCGCCGACCGCTCGAAGCTGGCGGCTACCTCGCGCAAGACGTGTATCGACTCGGCTTCCAAGGCCTGCAGGTGCGTCAAGGGCGTGACAGAAATGCGTTGTCTATTAACACTAGATGCTGGCATACTTTTTTGACTCATTTTGCGCACCAGGATTTTTACCCTAGCGGTTGGATAGAGAATAGCCTAGCGCCTCCCGCAGTGGTTGTCGAGCCGGCGCGGTCGCCACAGCGGCACCGCCACGGTAGACTAGCCAACGGTCGCGGTCGCCACGGGCCGCCAGGTTGCGCGATGATCCCTATCATTCAGCCGTTGTTTGGCCCCGAGGAGCAGGCTGCGGTTGCGGCCGTGCTGCGCTCGGGATGGGTGGTGCAGGGGCCAAGGGTCGAGGCGTTCGAGGGCGATCTGGCCGCGATCGGCGGCACGGATCATGCGGTTGCGGTGTCTTCGGGTACGGCGGGGCTGCACTTGGCCCTGTTGGCGGCAAACGTACACCCTGGCGACGACGTGATCGTGCCCTCGCTCTCGTTCATTGCCACGGCGAATGCGGTGTGGATGGCGGGCGCGCGGCCGGTGTTTGCCGATGTGGCCCCCGACTTGCCGAACGTGACGCCCGATAGCGTGGATCGCGTGTGGACGCCCCGCACCCGCGCGGTGATGGCCGTCCATCAGCTGGGCGTGCCGTTCGATCGCCAAGAGATGCGCCGGCTTTGCCACGAACGCGGTGCGGTGCTCATCGAGGACGCGGCCTGTGCCTTGGGCTCGCTCCACAAGGGCGAAGCCATTGCCGCCGATGCCGAATTCGCCGTGTTCAGCTTCCATCCGCGCAAAGTCATCACCACCGGCGAGGGCGGTGCCATCCTGACCAACAACGCCGAGCACGCCGATCGGCTGCGCCGGCTGCGCAACCACGGCATGAGCATCGCCGCCGACCAACGCCACGCGGGCGGCAAACGCGAGCAATACCTAGAGCCCGCCTGGAATTTCCGCATGACGGACCTGCAAGCGGCCATCGGCGTGGAGCAACTCCGCAAGCTGGGCGAGATCGTCGAGCGCCGGCGCCTGCTGGCCGCCCGCTACGAGGAACTGCTGGCCTCGTGCTACGAGGTGGCGCCGCTACAACCCCGACCTGACGACCTTTGGAACGTGCAGACCTATTGCGTGTGCGTGGCGCCCGGCCAAGGCGAGCCGGCGGCGCGCCGCGACGAAGTGCTAAAGCGGCTCAACGACGCCGGGATAGGCGCGCGGCGGGGCATCTTGGCGGCGCATCTCGAACCGGCCTGGCACGATCTGCTCCGCGATCCCCTACCCTATACCGAGGCATGGGCGGCCCAGAGCCTGGCGTTGCCGCTGTACCACGGCATGAGCGACGACGATCAGCAGCAAGTGGCGGCCGCGCTGGTGCATGCCCTGCAGCAGGTGCCCTGACTACTTTGAAATTCAGGCGATCTTGCGCTCGGCGTCGCTGGGTAGCAGCGGCTCGTTGGCTGGCGCAGGCGCGACCGCCGGCAGCGGCGTCCCCAGTGACTTCTGGCGGGCACGCACGTGGCGCGTCATGCGGTAACCCAGCGCGGCCGCAACGGTAATTGCAGACATCCACACCAGCGAACTGGGCGTGCTTTTGATCGAAAAGATCAACGCCCACGCCGACGCCAGGCAATACAGCGCCGCGGCCCACTTGACCGAAGTAGCCAGGCTGCGGCCCTTGCGCCACGCCAACGCCGCCACAGCAAGCATGCTCGTCAGCGTCAAGATCGAACCGGCGTTGTTGAGCAGCACCGCGAATTGCTGAGTCAGAATCAGCACGATGGCCACCGCCGACTGCAAGAGCACCGACGCAAGCGGCGGCGAATCGGCGCGCTGGCGAAAGAACCCAGGCAAGAAGCGGTCTTCAGCCATCGCCGCGTACACGCGCGGCCCCACCAACGTCATGGCCGACAGCGACGAGATCAGCGCGATCAAGACCACCGACGACATGGCGATCGCCCCCGACGGCCCCAGCAAATGGCTCAGAACCACGTGACCCAGGGTCAGTTTCTCGTCTTCGGTCTTGACCACCGCCAAGTCGGCCGGGGTCAGGTTGGCCACGAACACCCAGTTGACGCCCAGGTAGAGCAGTGTCACCAGCAGGGTGCCAATCATCATCGCACGCGGCACGTCGCGCTTGGGATGAGCGAATTCGTCGGCCACGTACACCACGGCGTTCCAACCGCTGTAGCAGAAGCCAATGAAGACGAGCGAGTTGAAGAAGGCGGCCAACGGGTGCACCGCGTCCGCCGCGCTGGTCGGCTGCCAAGCCGGCAACGCCTTGCTGCCCAGAGCCAGCCCCGTCAGCAGGAACGCCGCCAACAGCACGGCCTTGACGCTGACCAGCGTGTCCTGAACCAGCGCCGAAGCGCGAATATGGAACGCGTGCACCGCCGTGACGGCGACGACGGCCACCACCGCCGCCGTGCGCGGATCGACGCCCAGCAGCACACCCAAGTACGCGCCCGCCGCCAGACCCGCCATCGCGACCGGCGCCGAAAAGCCGACCAGCAGCGAAGTCCAGCCTGCCAAGTAGCCGGCAAAAGGATGAACCAATTTGGACAGGTAGCGGTACTCACCGCCCGAACCCGGCAGTTCGTCGGCCAGGGCGGCATAGACCCGGGCGCCAGCCAGCGCGATCAGGCCGCCGACCACCCACGCCACCAAGATCCACAGCGGGCCCAAGGTGTCGGCCATGAAGCCGGCCGTGGTCAGCACGCCGGACCCAACCATATTGGCCACCACCAGGCCGATGCCGGTGGCAAGCCCGTAGCGGCCGCGGCGCGGAGGAAGGGCCAGTTGCGGAGAGGAGTCGGACACGATCGACCAGCGCAGCCTGTTTGCCAGGACAATAGCGGAAATTCAACACGTTATGAAGATGGCGACCGATTTTTGCCAAGCCGCCGGACGTCAAGATACGCTCAGATCGGGACCCCGTCAACGAAAACCGGCCAAGGGAAACCCACACGGTGGCGCGGTCTTGGCGGCGGTACCTCGACAGCCGGGCCGCGGGTGATCTAGCGTGAAGGCGGAGGCCGCGTGAGCAAACTGCTGACCATCGAGACGGGTTTTTCGTGCAATAGCCGCTGCCACTACTGCACTCAGCTGGACTACCGTGCCCTGCCGCAAGAGGCAGCCCTGGACCTGAGCGGCGACGAGATCCGCCAGCGCATCGACTGGGCGGCGCAGAACCAGTTCGACGAAATCGGCTTTTCGGGCGGCGAGCCGACCATCCGCCCCGACTTCTTGGACTTGGTGCGCTACGCCAAGGCGCGTGGTTTCCAGCACATCGGCGTCACGACCAACGGGCGCATGCTGGCCTATCGGCGGTTTGCCGAGGCGATGTTGCGCGCCGGCGTGGACAGCCTGACCTTCAGCCTGCACGGCCCCACGCCGCAACTGCACGACCGTCTGGCGGCCGCGCCGGGGGCGCTGGAGCAGGCGCTCACCGGGCTGCGTCACGTGGGGCAACTAGCGGACACCTTGGGGATTCGCCTGCGCCTGATGAACAACCAGATCCTGCTGCGCGAGAATGTGGAGCACATCGGCGCGATGGTCGAGTTGCTCGCACCGCTGGGCATTCGCCTGTTCATGGTGCAGCCCTTCATCGCCCAACGCAGCAATGTCGATGATCTGGGGCGATTTTTTGTGCCCTACGCCGACGTGGTCGCAGGCGTGCGCGCCGCCCTGCCCGCCCTGCAGCGCTATGGCGCGCGCATCAAGCCGTACAACGTGCCCAACTGCGTACTGTGGCCGCTGGGACGCGAGCAGGTGGAGTCGCAGACCTACGACATCACCGTGTACCGCGAGTTCGAGCAGGAAAGTGCGGGCGAGTTCAAGGCTTTTCGGGCCAAGCAGTGGTACCGCATCGACGATTGCCGCACCTGCCGCGAAAAGTGCCCTGGTTTTCGTATCGAGCAGTACCCGCAAGAGCGCATGCAGCAAGCGATTGTCGACGCGGCACGCGCGTTTGCCGCTCAACACCCCGGTCGGCGCGGGCCGCTGCTGTTTTCGGGCACCGAGCTGCTGACCCCAGCCTCGTTGGCGCAGGTGTTTGCCCAATTGGCCAGTGAATTCGGTCCCGTGGCCTGGCTGACCGGTGCGGCCGAAAGGTCGACCCGTGCCGAATTGGCGCGGGTGGTGCTGCAGGCGCACGCTGCGGGCCACCTTGCCGAAGTCGCGGTCGTGGGCATGCCGATGGACCAACGCTTCTTGGCACAGCGGGTCATCGAAAAGGGGAATCTAGAAGAAGTCCGCAACTTCCTTGCCGAACTGAAAGGTCAGCGGACGCCGGGCCAGTCGCTGCCGGCCCTGCGACTGTGGCTGAATGTCTCGGACACCAGCCGCCTGCTCGGCGACCCCAGCGTGGCCGGCCACCTGCCGCACCTGGCCCAGGAGCTGCGCGATCTAGCGGGCGATTTCGGTGCGGATCTGGTGGTGACCGTGCCCAACTTCCCGCGCGACCGACCGCCGCCCGACATTGCCCGCCAAGAGCAGGAACTTCGTGATTTGGCTCGACACTTTCGCGACGCCGGCCGCGAGATGCGCCTGAACGTGGTGTTGGGCACGATGGGGGATGCGCGCGGGGTGGACGTGCAACGCGCCGCGGCGACGCTATGGGCCGAGCAGCTGTTTGCCGAGGTGCTGCCCCACGAACCTTTGCAGCTGCGCCTTTTCCGTCACGATTTTTCGGCCCCGGAACTCGATTTTGTGTCGTGGTCGCCGCCGTGGCTGTTCGAGCGCTGGGATCTGAGTCGACAGGAGCTGCCGATCGGCGCCACCGGTCCGGATCGCCGCGATCGCGAGCCGCACAGCGAGGCGGCGGTGTTGCGCCCGTTGGCCACGGTCGCCAAGCGAAGCGGTGCGCGGTTTGGCGGTCGATCCTGACCTGCGCAGCGCGGGCGGCTGCGGCAACTACTTGCCAAGTTTGCTGGGATGGGTGGCCGGCGTACCGCGCGGCGGGGCGGGCACCAGCTTGGGCGTCGTCGGCGTGGGCGCCGTGGGCAACGTCATCTGTGCGGCGCCGACGGGCGCGTGAATCAGCAAATTGTGCAGGTTCTGCTTGGTGCCGGGCGGCGGCGCGACGTACAGCGCCGTCCAGGCCCACAGCCGCTTGTGCTGGTCAGGGCAGTCGCTGGCGATGAGCTCGCGGTTGTCGACGAAGTTGACTTCGAAGCGGTCGATCTCGTCGCTGAACAGGGATTTGGCCCCGGGCGGCCAGGTCTTGGGCGCCGCGCCGTCGCCGCTTGCCGCCAGATCGGCGTCCGACGCAAAGCCTCGCCGCATCAAGGATCGCGCACACGTCGACTTCAGGCGCTCCGAAGTCTGGTAGGTGACCTCGTCATGCGGAACGACGTGGCGCAGTGGTTCTGGCAGAAGCTTCTTGGATATCAGGCCATTGACTTGCACGATCGCCACCGGCACGCGGCGGTGGAGGAGGTCGCCCGCTCGGTAGGCCTCGAGCATCAGCGCCCGCAGCGGCGGCCCCCCCTCGCTCTTGTGCTGCCAAAGGACCACCCGCACCAGCTCGCCGCGCTCGACCCCGATGCGCTGGCCCGCGCCCAGACTGTAGTGCACAAACAGCGTGTCGCCGGCATCGCCAAGGATCTCTAGGGTGTAGTCGGTCGGGCTGTCGAACGAGGGGCCGTGGTTGACGACCAACCCTTCGGCGTCCAGGCCGGTCGCGTCGGCGGGCAGCCGCGCCGCGGGGTCGACTTCCAGCACTGGGTCCGCCAGCGCTTCGAGCCAAAAATCAGTGCGGGCACGCTGTTGGACGGGCGAACAACTGCTGGGCCCCACCGGCGACAGCACCGCCAAGGCCAGCGCGGCCGGGAGCAGGGTCAGCAACAGTCGCGGCAACCGGTTCACGCGCCTGCCATACCACGGCTTCTGCCCGCGGACAACCATGGCACGCGGATCAGCGAAGGTTCAGCTTCTGCGAAATGCCCACATACACGCCAGGCGCTTGCTGGTCGCCCACCAACAAAGTTGTCGCGCCAGCGCGGAGTTGCGTGTCGCCGGTTTGCCACGCCACGCCCAGCGACTCGGTCCAGCCCGGCGCCCCAGGCCCGCGCGCGTCCAGCACCTGTGCCTCCAGGGACCACGTATCCCCCAGAAACCAGTCCAGATCCACGCTGCCCACCGCCATCCAGGGCCGCCGGCCCAGCGCGTCGTCGTGCGGATCCAAGCCGGCGCCCACTGCCACCAGGGCCTGCCAGTCGGCGCGCCGAACCCCCACCAGCGCCAGCGCCTGATAGCCGATTCCTTGGGTCAGGGGCATGGCCGCCAACCGCGGCCCGTGCTGCAGGCCGACTGCGATGGCCGCGTGCTCGGTGCGATGGTCGACGAGCAAGTGCTTGAGCGACAACCAGACCTGATCGGTGGCGCCCCAAGGCTCCCCCGGGCTGGGCAACCCCCACTGGCCGTCGAGCCCCAGCTCCAGCCGCCGCAGCAAGCCCAAGTCGAGTTCGAGATCCGGCACGGCAACGTACGGTCCACCGCGAGGCGAATAGCCGGCCCGCACGCTGACCTCGCCCGTCCCTGGGCGCTCCATGTCCAGGTCTTGCGGAAAGAATCGGAAACCGCGGTGCTTGGCCTCGGCCGGAAAGGCCACTGCCAACCCCACAAGAACCAGCAACAGGATTCGCACCTTCACGGCGCTACCCTACCCGACTCGTTGCGTTTGGTGAAGCGGCGCCGGCTACAGCTTCTCGACGACGATCGCCACTGCCTCACCGCCACCAATGCACAAGCTGGCGACACCGTAGCGCTTGCCGGTCCGCTGCAGATTGTGCAGCAAGGTCACCACGATGCGCGTTCCCGAAGCCCCGATCGGGTGCCCCAGCGCCACCGCGCCGCCGTAGATGTTGACCTTGGCGGGGTCCAGGCTCAGACCCTCTTGGCAGGCCAACGAAACGACCGCGAAGGCCTCGTTGATCTCAAAGACATCGATGTCTTCGAGCTTCAGCCCGGCCTTGGCCACTGCCTTTTGCACCGCGAACACTGGGGCGGTGGTGAACCACTCGGGTGCCTGGGCGTGGGTGGCATAGGCCAGGATGCGCGCCATCGGCTTGAGGCCCAGGGCCTTGCCCTTGTCGGCCGACACGAGCACCAGCGCCGCCGCGCCGTCGTTGATCGAACTGGCGTTGGCCGCAGTTACCGTGCCGTTCTTGTCAAAGGCAGGGCGCAGCGCGGCGAACTTGCTGGGGTTGCCGCGCGCCGGCTCTTCGTCGCTGTCGACCACGGTCACGTCGCCCTTCTTGCCGACGATGCTGACCGGCGCGATCTCGTCCTTGAAGGTGCCGTTTGCCACGGCCGTCTGCGCGCGCTTGTACGACTCGGCGGCAAAAGCGTCTTGCGCTTCGCGGGTGATCGTCTTGTCCTTGGCGCAGATCTCGGCGGCGTTGCCCATGTGGAAGTCGTTGTACACGTCCCACAGGCCGTCTTTGACCATGCCGTCGGTGACCTGCTGGTGGCCCAGACGATAGCCGTCGCGCGCGCCGCCCAGATAGTAGGGCGCCTGACTCATGTTCTCCATGCCGCCGGCCACCACGATGTCGGCGTCGCCCGCCTTGATCTGGCTGGCGGCCAGCATCAGGACCTTCACGCCCGAGCCGCACACCTTGTTGACCGTGGTGCACGGCGTGGACTGCGGCAGCCCGGCAAACAATGCGGCCTGCCGCGCTGGCGCCTGGCCCTGGTTGGCCGGCAGCACGCACCCCATGTACACGTCGTCGATTTGGTCGGCCGGAATGCCGGCGCGCTCGACCGCGGCCTTGATCGCCGTCGCGCCCAGCTTCGAGGCGGGGACCGCCGCGAGCGAACCCGCAAAAGAGCCAATCGGAGTGCGAGCGGCGCCCGCGATCCACACTTCACGCATGATGACCTCGCAATCGGCCAAGATCGCCGGCAGGTCAGCACGGCGCAAGGGGGCCGCTTCGCGCCAAAGCGCAGGAATTTCAGTAGACGTCTAGCCGACCAGCTCGAACGTCTCGCTGAAGAAGTACTTGACCTCGCGCTCGGCCGACGCCGGGCTATCCGAACCGTGGACCGTGTTGCGGCCCTTGCTCTCGGCGTACAGCTTGCGCAGCGTGCCCTCGGCCGCCTGGGCCGGGTCCGTCGCGCCCATCAGCTCGCGGTTCTTCAGGATGGCGTTCTCGCCTTCCAGGACCATCAGCATCACCGGGCCGCTGGTCATGAAGTCGCACAGCTCGCCAAAAAACGGACGCGCAGCGTGCTCGGCGTAGAAGCCTTCGGCGTTGGCGCGGCTCAGGCGCACCAGCTTGGCGGCCTTGATCTTCAGGCCGTTCTTCTCGAAGTGACTGATCACGTGGCCGATGTGGCCGTTGGCGACACCGTCGGGCTTGACGATGGATAGGGTGCGTTCGAGGGCCATGGGACTACTCCTTGCTGTGGGCGCAGCACGGCGACTGGCTCGGCGGCTGCAAGTGGGTCTTGGGGTTGGAGATTGGGAGGGCTAGGAGCCTGTCGGCAAAATGGGCGATATTACATGTCTATTTAGTTATACAGTATGATCTTATTGGGTGTCGCCAGTCTCCTAGCCTTTTTCGTCTGTCCAACTGGCCGAAAATCGCCCGAAGTGAATTCGTGTGATTTCAGCCAGTTGCCGCCGCGCAAGACGCGGCGCTAGGATTGTGCCGGGATTATCCCGACACGCTCCTAGCGCTTCCAAACCTTGACCAGCGTGCTGGCCAGGTCGGCGGGCGTGGGCGCGACGGCGATGCCGGCGGCCTCGAAGGCGGCGATCTTGCTCTGGCCGGTGCCGGTGCCGCCCGAGATGATGGCGCCCGCGTGACCCATGCGCCGTCCCGGAGGCGCGGTCAGACCGGCCACGAAGCCGATGATCGGCTTGGTGAAGTTGGCCTTGACCCACTGGGCCGCCGCCTCTTCGGCCGAGCCGCCGATCTCGCCGATCATGATGACGGCGTGGGTGTCGGGGTCGTTCTGGAACAGCTCCAGGCAGTCGATGAAATCGGTGCCCTTGACCGGGTCGCCGCCGATGCCGATGCAGGTCGACTGACCCAGACCGAGCGCCGTCAGCTGGCCCACTGCCTCGTAAGTCAGCGTGCCGGAACGCGAAACCACGCCCACATGGCCTTCGCGGTGGATGTGGCCCGGCATGATACCGATCTTGCACGCGCCGGGGGTGATGATACCCGGGCAGTTGGGGCCGATGAGGCGCACGTTCTTGCCGTCGGCGCGCAGGCCCTGCAAGTACGTTTGCGCCTTGACCATGTCGGCCACCGGGATGCCCTCGGTGATGCAAACGATGAGCTCGATGCCGGCGTCGGCCGCTTCCATGATCGCCTCGGCCGCCCCCGGAGGCGGCACGAAAATCATGGTGGCGTTGGCCTGGGTGGCGGCCTTGGCATCGGCAACCGTGTCGAAAATCGGCACCGTGTCGTCGAATTTCTGGCCACCCTTGCCCGGCGTCACGCCGCCGACCACGTGGGTGCCGTAGGCGATGCACTGACGAGTATGGAACGCGCCGGCGGAGCCGGTGATGCCCTGGACCAGGAGGCGCGTCTGCTTTCCTACAAGAACTGCCATGATATCCTCCTGTTTAGGCCACTGCGCCGGTCTCGGCGAACTTCTTGGCGGCGGCCGCCGCCTTCTGGGCGCCGTCCTTCATGTCGTTGGCGGTGATGATCGGCAGCCCCGACTCGGCCAGCAGCTTCTTGCCCAGATCCACGTTGGTGCCTTCCAGACGCACCACGAGCGGGCGATCCAGACCCACTTCCTTGGCCGCGATGATCACGCCCTCGGCGATGGTGTCGCACTTCATGATGCCGCCAAAGATGTTGACGAAAATCGCCTGCACCCGCCGGTCGCTGAGGATGATCTTGAAGGCCGCGGTCACCTTTTCGGCCGTTGCGCCACCACCCACGTCCAAGAAGTTGGCGGGTTCGGCGCCAAAGGTCTTCAGGATGTCCATCGTGGCCATGGCCAAGCCCGCACCATTGACCAGGCAGCCGACGTTGCCGTCCAAGTGCACGTACGACAGGTCGAATTTGCCGGCCTCGACTTCGGCCGGGTCTTCTTCGTCCAGATCGCGCATCGCAACAATGTCGGGGTGGCGGAACAGGCCGTTGTCGTCAAAATTCACCTTGCCGTCCAGGGCGATGACCTCGTCGGCGCCAGTGACGACCAGCGGATTGATCTCGACCAGCGAGCAATCCTTTTCGGTGTAGAGCTTGTACAGGTTCAGCAACAGCTTGACGAAGGCGCCAACGGCTTTGGCGGACAGGCCCAGCTTGAAGCCCAGCTTGCGCGCCTGGAAACCCTGCAGGCCCACGCGGGGATCCACCCATTCCTTGAAGATCTTTTCGGGCGTGTTGTGGGCCACGTCCTCGATGCTCATGCCGCCTTCGGTCGAGGCCATCACCACGATGCGGCCCTTGTCGCGGTCCAACAGCATGCCCAGGTACAGCTCGCGGCGGATGTCCACACCGCCTTCGATGTACAGGCGCCGCACCAACTGGCCGTAGGGACCGGTCTGGTGGGTCTTGAGCATCATGCCCAGGATCTGCCCAGCCTTCTCCTCTACTTCTTCAAGGGTCTTGCAGACCTTGACGCCACCGCCCAGGCCGCGGCCGCCCGCGTGGATCTGCGCCTTGACCACGCGCACGGGTCCGGGCAGCTTTTTGGCCGCTTCGATGGCCTCGGCCACGCTAAAAGCCGGATAACCTTCGGGTACGGGCACGCCGACTTGGCGGAACAACACCTTGGCCTGGTACTCGTGGATCTTCATGGGTCCTCGCTAGCGGCGGCCGAAGCTAAAAGGGCCCCGCCGGGCGCGGCGATGTAGCACGGACCGGCCCGAACGGCAACCGCGCTACCGCCCCGGCCAGCAGCGCCGCCCGCTTGGGGGGCAATTTCTACTTGTTGAAATGATTGCGTTGTTGCGCTGGGCGCCCGGCGACTAGAGGTCGTCGCAAGGCGTGCCCAGGCGCTGCCCCAGGTAGGGACCCAGCTCGCGGTAGATCATCTGACGATTCTCGTCCAAGGGCAAAATCACCAGTTTGCTCTGGCGCTTGCCGGCGATCCAGGTCGACTCGCTTTTGCCCAATACCAGCCGGAGCGAGCCTTCCTTTGTCGCAAAAATGTCACCCTCGCTGTCCGTCACCACATTGACCAAGGGCCTCGGCTTGAGCTGTCCGCGAGGACCGATGAACACTCTGAAATGTTTACTCTTCTCGCCAACACCGCGATCGACGAAGTAGTACGTGCCCGTGTCGTCGCGGGCCAGCGCGTAGGCCTGCCGGTCCCAGGTCGGCGCCACGAACTGCGCGGCCAGGAGCTTGGTGCGGTTGTCGCCGTCCACCACCTGCAGATTGGTCTTGCGATCGAAGCACTGCACCCACCACTGGTTGCCGTCGAGCCCCAGACCGCCCTGCCAGCGCGCCGCGACCCGCGGCTCCCAGAAGACCTTGTCGAACTTCTCGGTCCCCACGGCGCTGCCGCCGGTGATTCGCAAGGCACTGAACACCTTGCCGTCGGCGGACCAGTACACGTGGCTCCAACGGTCTTCGGCAAAGGGCACGGCCGCGATGGTGTGGCCCTTGCCGTCGCTGGCGAAGACGAGCTTGTCGCGCACCGCCGCGATGTCCACGGCACTGCCGGGTGCGGGCTCGGGCTCGCCGGCCGCCGCAACGGACATCTGGGCGAAGGCCGCGAAACATGCGAGCATGACGGCACAAGGGCGGCCGCGCACCCGCGACCCGAATTGCAGGGAAGGGCAAGTCTTCATGGCTACGCAGGATAGTCGCCAAGGCAGCAACGGGCAAGCCGGACCGGACGCGGGGGGCCATAGCCTGGGACCCGGCAGCGTGATCGGCGGCACCTGGGTCGTCGAACGCCTCTTGGGCAAGGGCGGCATGGGCGCCGTGTGGCTGGCCCGCCACCAACGGCTGCAGAACAAGCGCTGTGCGATCAAGGTCTTGCTCGGCACTGGCCTGCGCGACGAAGCCTACGTGCGCTTTGCCCGCGAGGCCGAGATCGCCACGCGAATCGGCCACCCGAACATCGTCGACGTTTTGGACCTGGCTGCGCTCGACGGCGGCGAGCCGTATATCGTGCTCGAATACTTGCAAGGCGAGGTGTTGCGGGATCGATTGCGACGCAAAGGATCACTTTCTTGGGACGAAGTGGTGTCGATCACAAGGCAGATCGGCTCGGCGCTTCTGGCGGCCCACCGCCACGACGTGGTGCACCGCGATCTGAAACCCGAGAATGTGTTTCTGGTTCCCACCGACTCGGGCGGGACGATCCGCGATCACGTCAAGGTGCTCGATTTTGGCATCAGCAAGTTGCGCGGCTCACAAACGCTGCAAACTCAAGAGGCTGTGCTATTGGGCACGCCGCAATACATGGCGCCTGAGCAAGCAAGCGGCCGAAATCACGAAGTAGATGCTCGTTCAGATCAGTTCGCGCTGGGCGTGATGGTCTACGAGATGCTCACCGGCACGCCGCCGTGGGTGGCGGACACGCCGCTGGGTCTGCTGTTTCAGGTCGTGCACGCGCCGACTCCGTCGCTGCCCACCAGCTTGGTCCATGTGCCGCAGTCGGCCGTCCAGGCGATCGAAAAAGCGCTGTCCAAGCAGGCAGCCGACCGCTTTGCCGATGTGGGCGCGTTCGTCGAAGCGCTGACTGGGCAGCCGCTGCAGTTCCTAGACGGTACGGCCCGACAGTTCGACGAGGCGGGCGGTCGTCACGTCGTCGTGACGTCGAGCGGGACGACGCGCCAAGAGGATGAGGCGGCGGCCACCTTCGACGGCAGCGAAGCGGTCACCGCCGACACCGCCGCGGGCAATGTGCCCACGCCCCTGCTGGCTGCGGCTCCGGTTCCGGCTCCCGTCGCGGCTCCGGTTCCGGCACCGCCCCAACCCGCCGCGAGCCCAAGCGCTGCCGAGTCGCAAAGTGTTACTTCACCAATTGCCGCACCAGCTGCGATTAACGCTCCACTATCCGCTTCATCGGCACCGCCTTCGCGTCTGCCTTGGCTGGTTGCCGGCGCTGCGCTGGCGGCGCTGATCGCCGTGGTGGCTGCCTTCCTGCTGCGCTCGCCCGCGGCCAACGTCCCCGCGCCTCAGGCTGCTCCTGAAGCCGCCCCGGCAGCGGGGATTGTCCCGCCCTCTGCGCCCAATCAAGCCGTGCCCACGCAAGCGCCGCAAGTGGCCGCGGCCGCTCCGCAACCCACCACCGCGCCCGCTGCACCGGCTGCCGAGCGCGCCGGCCCGCTGCCTGCACCGGTTGCGATGGCGCCTGGCGCCCAGGCCGACGCCGCGCCCCCGGCCGAGAAGGAGCCCGCGGCTGCGCCAGCCAAGAACTCGGAAAAGGCGCCGGCCAAAGAGCCCGCAAAGACCGCCGAATCCGACAAGGCTGCCCCGCCCGTGTCGGCAGCGCCCGCTGAGTTGGTCGAGGCCGAGGCGGCCTTTGCCAGCGACAACCTGCCCGACGCCGAGCGCAAGGCGACCCACAGCCTGCTGACCATGCGCCACCCGCGCGCCTTTGCCCTACTGACCAAGATCCACTGCCAGCGCGGCGACTTGGGCGGAGCCCGTACCTGGTATGGCCAGGCAAGCGGCGGCGCCAAAGCCCAGGCCAAACGCTATTGCGCCGACCAGGGAATCGCCCTTTGACCAAACGGTTTGCCCCGACCGACCAGGTCGACCACCCCCGCTTGCTTTGCCAGCGCCCCGGCACCAGGCCGCAGCAAGGACCCCGATGACGCGCAAACCTCACGTGGACGGCGGTCGCCTGAGCCGCATGGCTCGCATGGCGACCATGGCCGCACGCACCACCGCCGATCTGCTCGCCGCCAAGGCGGTGCAGAAGATGACCGGCGGCGACGACCTGGACTTGGGGGCCGCGCTCAAGCCCACGGCCGAGCGCATGGTCGAGGTCCTGGGCGAAATGAAGGGGGCGGCCACCAAGATTGGTCAGTTCGTAAGTCTGGTCGATCAAGACGTCTTTCCCCAAGAGGCCAAGCGCGCCCTGCACAAGCTGCTGAACCAAGCCCCGCAGCGGATGGCCTGGCCGCAGGTCGAGGCGGTGCTCGAAGCTGAGCTGAAGCGCCCCGTCGCCCAGCTCTTTGCCGACTTCGATCCCGAGCCGATGGCCGCCGCATCGCTTGGACAGGTGCACCGCGCCACGCTGCCGGGGGGGCGCGCGGTGGTGGTCAAGGTGCAGTTCCCGGGCGTGGACAAGGCCATCGATAGCGACCTGCGCAACGCGGGCGTGATGGCCAAAGCCATGTCGATGGCCGGCGGAGTGTTCGATAATCAGCACTATTACGAGGAGTTGGCGGCGGTCTTGCGCCGCGAGCTCGACTACCGCCAAGAGATCGAACAGGCTGAGATCTATCGCGAAGCGATGGCTCCTTGGCCGGATCTCGTGGTGCCCGACTATTTTCCCGACCTGTCGACGGGGCGCGTGCTGACCCTGGAACTGTTGGACGGCCCCACCATGCTGCAGGTGGCCCAGGATCCAGCCAGCAGCCCCGCTGTGCGTTTTCGCGTGGGTGCCCAGCTCGTTGCCGCGACCTGGGGCCCGTTCCTGCGGCACCGGGTCATCCACGCCGACCCGCACCCGGGCAACTACGTGGTACTGCCCGATGGTCGCTTGGGCGTGCTGGACTTTGGCGCCACCAAGAGCCTGTCGCTGCCATTCGTCCATGCTTACTGGCGCTTGCTGGACGCTTCGTTCTCGCGGCGGACGCCGCCGCTGTACGACATCTTGGCCGAGGCCGGTTTCGAGATGCAGGGCGAGCGCAGTCGCGCCGAAGAGTGGCTGCGCGATCTGACCGCCGTGGTCGAGCGGCCATTTGCCGGCGATCACTACGATTGGGGCGCCTGCCGTATCGTCGCCGACGTGGTGGCGATGAAGACCAAGTACGGTCTGACCCCGCTGCGGGTGCGCGCCCCCGAAGAGAGCTTGATGTTCTACCGCTCGGCAGCGGGCGCCGCTGGCGACCTGCGTATGCTGGCGAGCGCAGGGAACTTTAGAAAAGTGTTGATGGACGTCGCGGATCGCGCTCGCGAGAGCCTGGCTCCCGACTTGGCCCAAGCGCTGCAAACTGGAGCCGAAGCCAACCAGGGTTGGGGTCGGTGGCAGCCCTGACCGCAAGCGTAGCCGCAGCAACAGTCTGGGTCGCAGAAATCGGCAACTTGGTGCATCATCCCGCACGCACTTTGGAGCGCCCTGTATGCTTGCCCGCCCTGCCCGCCCAACGATCCGCCCGGCAAACGGTGCCGCCGTGGGTCTGGCCGCGCTGGTCTTGACGATGACGGCCAGCGGTTGCGACAGGGTCAACAAATTCATCTCGGCCAAGGCCAGCGGCAGCGCCGGCGAAAGCGCCGAAGCGGCGGAAGAAGCCGCGACCCAAGTCGGTCCCCGCCTCGAATGCCGCGACGAGGGCAAGATCGAGGTGTCGTTGCCCCTGCGCACGCTAGGCAAGCGGCTGAATGGCGAGCAAATTTCGGTATTGGACCCCTACGAAGAAGCGCGCGTACCGTTCGAGGGGGCCTTGCTCGAAAGCCTCCTCGACAACGTCTACGGTCGGCGCTGGCGGCTAAAAGCCTCGATCCGCTTTGGTATGGACGGCGGCTTCCAGACCCAGATCGCCGTGGCCGACGTGATCAAAACCAAGGCCTGGCTGGCGTGGCGGCGCATGGATCGGCCCGAATTCGTGGTCGAGCGCCGCGCGGCGTCGGGCCAGTTCCTGAACCTTGCGCCTTTGTATCTGGTCTGGGATTCCGACGTGGATGCGGCGATTCGCGCCCGCGGCACGTGGGGTTGGCTCCCCGGCGTGACTTCGCTGGATTTGTCGTCGTCGGTGGGCAATACCGCGGCGCTCAAGCCAGCGGCCGGCAGCGACGAAGCGGTGGCCCGCGGCTACGGCGCCTACGCCAAGTTCTGCGCCACGTGCCACACAATCAGCGGGATCGGCGGTCTCGGCGGCCCCGAGCTGATGCGACCCGTGCCGATCACGCGCTGGATGAGCCGCGACTGGTTGCGCGCCTGGATCGACCGACCGCTGGCCGTGCGCGACCGCTCGAGCATGCCGCCGCTGCCGGCCGATCTGCCCGATCGCGACCGCACGATCGACGACGTGATCGCGTTCTTGAACTACAGCGCCGATCATCCGTTGGCCAACGCGGCCACGGCGACCTCGGCACCCGCAACACAGGCAAAACCATAACACAAACAGAGAGGTAAGACATGGCACGCATTCGCAAGGCCGTCATCCCCGCCGCCGGCATGGGCACGCGCTTCCTGCCCGCTACCAAGGCGATCCCCAAAGAGATGCTACCCATCGTCAACAAGCCTTCGATCCAGCTCATCGTCGAAGAGGCGGCTGCCGCGGGCATCGAAGAGGTGGTGATCATCACCGGTCGCGGCAAGACCGACATCGTCGATCACTTCGACGCGCATCCGCAGCTAGAAGACAGCCTGCGCCGCGCCGGCAAAGAGGCCCTGCTGCGCGAGGTGGTGACGCCCACCAAGCTGGTCAAGCTGTCCACGGTGCGCCAGCAGCGGCCGCTGGGCCTTGGTCACGCGATCCTGTGCGCCCGCCACCTGATCGGAGACGAGCCTTTTGTCGTCTTTCTCCCGGACGATCTGGTCGACTCCGAGCGCCCGTGCGCGCGGCAGCTGATGGACGTGTACGAGCAGACCGGCAAAAGCGTGCTGGCGCTCATGAATGTGGCGCGCGAAGACACCCACATGTATGGAATTGCCGCGGGGACGGCCGACCCCAACGATCCGCGCCGCGTCCAGGTCAGCAAGCTGGTCGAAAAGCCGCCGGTCGAGCAGGCTCCGTCCACCTTGGCGGTGGTGGGCCGTTACGCCTTGGATCCCGTAGTGTTCGACTGGCTGGCGCGCACAGTGCCCGGCCGCGGCGACGAAATTCAGCTGACCGATGCCCTGGCGTCGATGGTGAACACCAGTGGCGTGCTGGGCTACCTGTTCGAAGGCAATCGCTTCGATGCGGGCGATGTGACGGGCTACTTGCTCGCCAACCTGAACTGGGCGCGCAAGCAGCCGCGAATCTGGAGCCACATCGAAGATTTCGTTCGCAACAACCCCAGCAAGTAGCGGGCCGCGCGTCGGCCGCGACGGCTTGAGTTTCCATGGACTGTCTCGTAGCATCGGAGCGCGGCGATCTTTTCGCGCCCCAGAGGCCCTCTACCGTGCAGCGTACCGAGCAGGCCGGCATCGGCAAAATCGAACAGGCCCGCCTCGCAGCCCCGTGCGAGTTCTTGCCGTCGACTTGGATAGCGGGCCTGCGCGCCGCGTGCTTGGCCGTGGTGCTTGCCTTGGTGGCCGCCACGCCCGGTCGCGCCGCCCAGGCTGCCGAAGGGGATCCGCCGCCCGCGGCCGAAGGGGCCGCCGCCCCAGCAGAAGGGGCTCCACCCGCGGGTGATACGCCGGCGGTGGCTCAGCCGGGCGACGGCGGCGAGTCGGGCGCCAAGCGCACGGCCCTGACTCGCGAACTCGCCGAGCAGGGCGAAGCGGAATTGTTCAAGTCGGTTCAGGCATTCCAGCAGCGCTACCTGATCAAGGCCAAGCGCGTCGAATTGCAGCTGGGCGGCGGATCGTCCATGGCCGCCCCCATGTTCCACCACTACTCGGCCGACGTGGACCTGCTATTCCACATCAACGAGCACTGGGCGGTGGGTGCGGGCGGCGCCAAGTGGTTCGGCACGACCAAGCCGGAATTCGGCCAGATCCAGCGCGACTTTGGCCTGTTTCCAGAAAAGTCGACGCTGCAAGCCGGCGGCCACGGCTTTGTGGAATTCAGCCCGGTCGTCGGCAAGTTCGCGGTGTTCGGCCAATGGGTGCTGCAGATCGACGGCTACGGCATGCTGGGCGGCGGTGGTCTGCGGACTTCGCGAGGCGAGAACATCAAGGTCTATGGATTGGCGGGCGTTGGCCTGCGCTTCCACACTGCGCGATGGCTGTCGCTGTCGCTCGAACTGCGTGACATTATTTACAGCGAAGGTTACCTGAACGACAGCAATCGCGTGATGCAACAAGTGTTCGGCGGCATCAAGCTCGGCTTCTGGCTGCCGCCCACCGTCCAATACAAGCACCCGCGCTAGCTGCGCCCGCGTTGGCATCGCCGTTCGCCGCCCCAACTTTCGCCCAGAATCGGAGTCCGCGTGCAGCACCCTATGCCCCCATCGCACCGCAGCTCGTACGGAATTCGTCCAATTCGGCTCGAAAACTCCGGCGATTCCTCGGGGCCGAACCGGGGTCCCCGCCTGATTCTCGCTGGTTGCAGACCGGGTCAGAGAAACCGCACACGCGTGAATCAGATGGGGTTCGTATCAAATGCCGCACGCCCGGTGGCTCTTTCGTCGCGTCTGCTGGCCCTGGCCGTTGCCCTGGTATGCGTCGCCCCGCTGGTCGTAGCGACTCCTGCCCAGGCCGACGACGTGCTAGAAGGCAGCCCGGTCGTGCGCCGCAACACGCAATACCGGGCCGGGCGTCAAGAAATCGGCGTTCTCTTCGGCTCGACGCTGGGCGATCCCTACGTGCGCAACTTGCTGCCCGGCGCGCGCTACGATCTCCACCTGACCGACTGGCTGGCCGTGGGCGCGGATTTGGCGGTGGGTATCCCGGTCGACACGGCGGCCGCCAAGACGATCAGCACCCTGGTCAGCAAGCACAACGAGTCGTTCTCGATGGAGACTTCACGCGTTGCCGCCTTGGCGGGTTTGCGCGTGTCGGTGGCGCCGCTGGTGGGCAAGTTCATGCTGCTGGACTCGCTGCCGATGAACTACGATTTCCACGTCAACCTGTCGGTGGGTTTGGCGTGGACCCCTGGCATCGCTTCGAGTGGTCAGGGTTCGCCGCCGCCGACGTTCTCGCTGGCACCCGGCGTGGGCGGTGGTGGTCGGCTGTTCCTGTCGCGGGTGCTGGCGATCACGCTGGACCTGAACGATGTGTTCATCCAGCGGGTGCTCTCGGTCGACCGCAACAATCAGCCACCGGGCGCAGCGTACATGGATCACTTGGTGGTCATGGCCGGCGTGTCGTTCTTCATCCCGCCCGAGCTCAAGCGCGCCGATTAGCCGTCAGAAACTCAGCCCGCCGACCAAGAACATCGCACTGCTGAGCGAGTTGTGGTTGGGATCGCGAAAAAGGCCAAAAGACGTGGCCACGTACGGCAGCCCCAGCACCGTGCGGAACGAGAGAATGCCGCCAAAACGCCCGTCGGGCTTGTAGTCGTCGCCCAAGCCGATCGAGGCCGAGGCAATCGTGCGCACCGTGGCCACGTTGAGCAGCATGTAGCGGATCTCGACGTTTTTCTGTGCTTTCTCACCCGGCCAGTCGGCGCGAAAACCGATGCCCCACTGTCGCAGCAGCGACAAGTCGTCGATACCGAGCTCCAGGGTCCAGCCGTACTTCAGGGCGTCGTACGAGGCGGTCAGGCTGGGGATGCCGCCAAACGATCGGCCGCCGCCGGCCACATAGACCTCGCCCAAGCCCGGTAGGGCCTGGGCCGGCGCCGCCAACCCGGCTAGGCTCGCAGCGATCGCCGCCGCCAACACCCACGCGTAGACACTTTGCCTGCGCTTTGAAGTACTTGCCTTGCCGTTCATCCGTCGCCCCGCCCGCGGCCGCCGCCCAGCGCCGTCCCCGCTTTGCCTAGCATAGAGGACTCCGCGGACCCAAGCCACGGCCGAACCTGCACCGGCGGGGTTTCGCTGCGCGTCGAATCGTGGTATCGGAGCGCCCGGCGGCCTGGGCAGCGCGACGGCGAGGCAAACATGCAAATCACCGAACTCGTCGAACAGTGGCAAAATCTGGACGCGGACACGCGGATGAAGGGTTTTCGCGAACTTACACGCGAAGACGCCGAGACTTTTTTTGCCTCGTTGCCAGCCCGCGACAGCGCAGAGTTCTTGATGGAGCTGCCGCTGGTCGAGCGCCGCACCTGGATGCGCCTGATGCCGCCCGACGACGCGGCCGACTTGCTGCAAGAGGTCGATCCGCAGGATCGCGCCGGCCTGCTGAGTCTGCTTGACGAGGTGAATCGAAAAGAAGTTGCGGTGTTGCTCGCCTATGCCGAAGACGACGCCGGTGGTCTGATGTCGACCCGCTACGCCCGTTTGCGCCCCGATCTGCGCGTGGACGAAGCGCTGCTCTACCTGCGCCGGCAAGCCAAAGAGCACCTAGAGACCATCTACTACGTGTATGTGCTCGATTCAGAACAGCATCTACTGGGCGCCGTGTCGCTGCGGCAGCTATTCAGCGCGGCCGCCGATGCATCGGTGCGCGACGTGATGCAGCCGGCGGTCGTGTCCGTGCGCGAAGATGCCGACCAAGAGGCGGTGTCCAAACTTTTCCGCCACTACGGCTTCTTGGCGATCCCCGTCGTCGACGTAGAAGGCCACATGAAGGGCATCGTCACCATGGACGACATCGTCGACGTGGTGGACGAGGAAGCGACCGAAGACGCCCAGAAATTCGGCGGTATGGAGGCGTTGGACGCCCCCTACCTCGACGTGGGTTTCTGGGAGATGTTCAAGAAGCGCGCCGGTTGGCTGAGCGTGCTGTTCTTGGGCGAGATGCTCACGGCGAGCGCGATGGGCCACTTTGAAGACGAGATCGCCAAAGCGGTGGTGCTGGCTCTGTTCGTGCCGCTCATCATCAGCTCGGGCGGCAACTCGGGGTCGCAGGCGTCGACGCTGGTGATCCGCGCAATGGCGCTGAACGAACTGCGAGTTCGCGACTTTATGCGGGTTGCCCGGCGCGAGATGACCGCGGGACTGGCCCTGGGGCTGCTGCTCGCCGCGATCGGCATGGTGCGGATTCTTGTGTGGCAGCAAGTCTTTGGCGGCTACGGACCGCACCCCAGCCGCATCGCCCTGACCGTGGGCGTGTCCCTGGTCGGCGTAGTCATGTTCGGCACCCTGACTGGGTCGATGTTGCCGCTTTTGCTGCGCAAACTTGGATTCGACCCGGCCAGCGCGTCGGCGCCCTTTGTGGCCACCTTGGTCGACGTGACGGGGCTCATCATCTACTTCAGCGCCGCTAACGTCTTCTTGGGCGGGCGCCTGCTGTAGTACGAACCCCGGTTCGGGCTCGAAGAATTGCAGGAGTTTTCGAGCCGATTGGGACGGAAACCGCATAATGGCCAGGCATCGTCCGCCTTCTATGAAGTACTGTAGGGCTGCAAAGAATTGCCCGTCCGGACGCTTCCGCGCGCACATTCCCTTTTGGTTTCATTAACTATAGTAATTTGGGTTTTCTCTGAGAATTTTCTAAGATAGATTTCGCGCTCGGCAATCCACCACGACGAACGGGCCCCTCGCTCGCGAACGATCGTCTTCTGCCAGCCGACAAGGAAATCGACATGCACGCCAACCTCAAGCCCGACCTGACCGACCTCCAAATTGCCGAAATCGCCTCGCGTTTTCGGATTCTTGGCGAGCCCCTGCGCCTGCGCCTGCTGTACCGTCTGTTCAGCGGCGAGTGCAGCGTCACCGACTTGGCCAACCAACTGGGCACCACGCAGCCCAACGTGAGCAAGCACCTGAAGGTGCTGCTGCAGGCCAAGCTGGTGCAGCGTCGCCAGCAGAAGAACACGGCGTTCTACTCGGTGATCGACCGCTCGGTGTTCGATCTGTGCGCCACCGTGTGCGCGACGCTGCCGATCTAGCACGACGAGCCGACGGACGGCCCCCTGGTGCCAGTTGGCAGGTGCGGGCAGCTCGAATCGCGCGCCGGCTTGCAGTCAGCCCAAGCATCACTACCCTGTGAGCCGCCGCGGCGGCCAGCGTTGGCGCGCGTGCGATGATCTTCCGGTTCCCCTACCTGCTGGCTTCGGCCGGCCCTGCGCCATCATGCCCACCACCCCTTCGCTAGGCCGCCTGAACGAGCGGTCGCTGGTCTTTGTGATCGGCGCCGTGCAATTTGCCAATATTCTCGACTTCATGATGGTCATGCCGCTGGGCCCCGACTTCGCGCGCGAGCTGGGCATCTCGACCGCCCATTTGGGCTACATCGGCGGGGCCTACACCGCGGCCGCAGCCGTGGCCGGCGTGGTGGGCTCGATATGGCTAGAGCGTTTCGACCGCCGCACGGCCTTGGTCGTCGCGACGTTGGGGCTGATGGCCGGCACCGCGATGGGCGGCATGGTCAACAGCCTGCAAGGGCTGATCGCCGCACGGGTTTTGGCGGGCTTCTGCGGCGGACCGGCCACGGCCACCGCCATGTCGATCATCGCCGACGTGGTCCCAGCCGAGCGGCGCGGCAAGGCGATGGGCTCGGTCATGGGGGCCTTTGCCGCTGCGTCGGTGCTGGGCGTCCCTGCGGGTCTGGAGCTGGCCCGCCGCGGCAGCTGGCGCACGCCGTTCTTTGCCGTTGCCGCCTTGGCCGGTGCGGTCGCCCTGGCCGCTTGGATTCTGCTGCCCAAGATGACCGGCCACCTGCGCCGCGAGCAGCCCGCCACCGGTTTGATCCCGCTGCTGCGCGAGCCCCGCGTGCGGTTGGCGGCGGTCATGACGTCGGTGGTCATGGTTGGCGCGTTTTGCCTGATCCCAAACATCGCCAGCTATCTGCAGCTGAATTTGGGCTTTGCGCGCGACCGCCTGGGCGGCCTGTACCTGTTTGGCGGCATCGTGAGTTTCTTTGCGACCCGCGCGGCCGGTCGCATGGTCGATCGCTTCGGCTCTTTTGCCGTGGGCAGCGTTGGCGCCGCCCTGCTGTTCGTGGTGGTGGGGATCGGCTACCTAGTCGAGGTTCCTCTGATTCCGGTCGAGGCCCTGTTTCTGGCCTTCTTCTTGGCCATGGCCTTCCGCAATGTACCCGTGCAAACGGTGATGACGCTGGTGCCGGGGCCGAACGAGCGCGCCGCGTTCTTGTCGCTGCAGTCCGCTGTGCAGCACGTAGCCGCTTCGATCGGCGCGTTTGCCTCGTCGCAAATCCTCCAAGAGCAGCCGGATCATCGGCTAGCTGGCATGCCCAAGGTGGCGGCGCTCTCGATGGCGATGACGCTTTTGCTGCCGCCGCTGCTGTGGGCGCTCGAGCGGACCGTGCGCCGCCCAAAGCCGGTGCTGGCTCAGTAGACCTCGACGCGGAGGCGCATGTCGCGTTCGAGCTGGGCCCCAGCGTCTGGCCGGCCCGTGGCCTTGGCCAGCGCCGACTCCACGCCGCCGACCATGCCGCGCACACCGCAACAGTACACGACGGTACCGCGCGCCAGCCAATCGCGCAACCTTTCGATTTCGCTGTCCAAGATCCGGTCGACGTGGGGACGCACGCCGTCGATCGCCGCGTCCTCGCGCGATCGCACCGCCTGGTACAGCCAGCGCGGGTCCGCGGCCGCTTGGCTCACGAATTCGCCGTGCCAAGCCAGTTCGGCCTGGCTCCGCGCCCCGTGGATCAGCCAGACTGGCGGCCGGTATGCTGCCTCAAGCCTCTGCCAGTGCTGAAGAAACCCGCGAAACGGCGCGATCCCCGTGCCGGTGGCGAGCAGAATCCAGGGCACCACCGGGTCCGGCGGCAAGTCCAGGATTTGGCCCACGGGGCCCGTAAGCCGCAGCGTATCCCCCGGCCGCGCATCGCACAGGTAGCTGGAGCACAGGCCGCTGCCGCGCAAACCGCTAGCAAGATCGCGGTGTAGCGAGCGCCGCACCAGCAACGTCAGCTGGCGGACCCCTGGCGTGCACGCGCTGGCCAGTGAATACAGGCGCGGCACGTTGGGCCGACCGCGGGCATTGAGCCCAGGCGGAATGACGCCGACCGACTGGCCGGGACGCCACTGCAACTCGTGGTCCGTCCAGGCAATTTCGATCTCACAAACCTCGCCGGCGCCGTCGTCGGGCGCGAGCACGCGGTGCGCAGTGACCTGGGCGACCAGTGGCGAGGCAGGACTGTAGGGGGCGACGGCGTCCGTCATGGCGCACACCTGCCCGTCAGCGCCGCGATCGATTCCGTGGAGTGGCTTGAAAACATGAGCTGATTGCGCGCGAACCCGGTCGCGTTCGGCCATGCTAGGTCAATCGCGGTCCCGCGGCAACGCGCACTGCGCATCCGAACGTCACGAATCGAACGGAATGCGCTTGATTCGGCTCAAAAACGTTGGCGATTCTTCGGGCCAGAACTGGGATCCACGCCTGATTCTCGCCAGTTGTACGGCAGGTCAGAGAGGCCGCACAGGGGGGAAGCAGGTGGGGTGCGCAACAGCCACTAGGAATCTGCGCGGCAAGTTTGTTACAGTCAGAATGGAGCGTCGTTTTTGCCTCGCTGTCGCGGCGGGCAATCCAGTAGCGCTGGACGTTCGGTTTGGGAAGCCAAGTCTGCGAGGAGGCCGGTCCGTGTCCACCCCGAAGATGCATACTCTAAAAATTTCAGAGCATTGGCCAATCAGCCGGCGGTCACTCGCCCGGTTCGCAGCGGGCTTGACGCTCGCACTCGCGCTGGCCAGCTGCGGCACAGACCCGGTCAGCAACACCGGCACCCCGGTCACAGGCGACGCCAGCACCATCAAAGACGTTTTTGGCGGTCTGCTCGATACGCTGGGTTTGGACGGCGTTCCCTCGGACGCGGCGGGCAGCGAGACGCAGACCGATGGTTCCAGCGACGCGACCGTCAAGACCTGTGAATTCGGCGCGCAACCGCTGGCCGGCCAACCCGGCGCGGCCTGCACCACGGCCGCCGACTGCGACTCAGCCCTTTGCATCGACACCCCCAACGGCAAAACCTGCACGGTCAAGTGCACCGATTGCTGCCCCTCGGGCTGGAAATGCGGCCAACTGGGCGACGTGGACCCCGTGTTTGCCTGCTTGCCCAAGGCCTTGCACCTGTGCGACCCCTGCTCGAGCGACGAAGCCTGCGCTTCGGCCGGCGACGCCGGACTGTGCGTAACCTATCCTGGCGTGGGCAGTTTCTGCGGCTCGGACTGCTCGGATTCGGGCACCTGCGCGCCCGGCTACACCTGCACCGAAAGCAAAGGCGTCAAGGGTTCGGGCAAGCAATGCGTCAAGGACAACGCCACCTGCGAATGCTCTAAGAAGGCCAGCGAAACCGGCATGTCGGGTACTTGCGTCAATAGCAACTCTTTTGGCACTTGCACGGGCACCCGTACCTGCTCCACCGCGGGCCTGAGCGCCTGCAACGCGCCCGCCGCGGCGGCCGAATCCTGCAACGGCAAGGACGACAACTGCGACGGCAAGACCGACGAGGCCGGTGCAAGTGGTTGCAAAATCTACTGGATCGACGGCGACGACGACGGCTATGGCGGCAGCGAGGCCACCGGCGGCAGCTCGCAGTGCCTGTGCGCCAAGGTGGCACCGTATGTCTCGGCCACCTCGACCGACTGCGACGACACCAACCCAGCGATCGGGCCGTTCGCGACCGAGAAGTGCGACGACCTGGACAACGACTGCGATGGCCTGACGGACGAGGACTGCGACGACGACAAAGACGGCTACTGCCACGCCAAGATGGAAGTCGTGGGCAAGCCCAAGATCTGCCCCAAGGGCGGCGGCGACTGCGAAGATACCCTGCCCGACGTCCACCCCGGCGCCACCGAGATCTGCGGCAACTCGATCGACGATGACTGCAATGGCTTGACCGACAGCGAAGAGAACGCCCAAGGCTGCACCAAGTTCTACTTCGACAGCGACAAGGACTCGTGGGGCACGGGCACGCCCAAGTGCCTGTGCGCACCCGCCAATTCGTACTCGGCTGCGCAAGCCGGCGACTGCGCCGACGCGGACCCAACCGTCTCGCCCGCCGCCAAAGAGATCTGCGGCAACGGCAAGGACGACAACTGCGACGGCAACACCGACGCCGACGAAGGCGCAACGGGCTGCAAGCAGTACTACATCGATGGCGACTTGGACGGGTTTGGCGGCGGAACCGGCAAGTGCCTGTGCAACCCGTTTGGCGACTACACCAACACCAAGGGCGGCGATTGCGACGACACCAAGCCGGCGTACAACCCCAGCGTTCCCGAAGTCTGCACCAGCAGCGACCCCACCGCACAGCCCGTGGACGAAAACTGCAACGGCCAAACCGACGAGCAAAACGCCACGGGGTGCACCACCTTCTTTGCCGACGTGGACGGCGACAAATACGGCGACAGCGCCGACTTCAAGTGCCTGTGCGCGCCGGTGGGCAAGTACACGGCCACCGTCAGCGGCGACTGCGAAGACACCAAGCCCGAGGTTCACCCCAACGCCGTAGAGACGTGCAACGGCATCGACGACAACTGCAACTTTGTCGCCGACGAAGTGGGCGCCAATGGCTGCACGATCCTGTATGCCGACATCGACATGGACGGTGCTGGCAACCCCAACCAAACCGCCTGCATGTGCCAAAAGAGTGCGCCGTACACCGCCGCGGCGGGCGACGACTGCGACGACACCAACAAGGACATCCACCCGGGCGCCGTGGAAAAGTGCAACGGCGTGGACGACAACTGCGACGGCCAGACCGACGAAGAGGGCGCGGCCGGCTGCAGCCAGTTCTACTTGGACGCGGACGGCGACCAGTGGGGCGTCAAGTCCTCCGTCAAGTGCCTGTGCGCGCCTGCTGGCAGCTACACCGCCGTCAAGATCGGCGACTGCGACGACACCAACAAGCTGGTCTCGCCGCAAGCCACTGAGAGCTGCCTGACGCCGGGCGTGGACGACAACTGCAACGGCCAAACCGACGAAAACAACGCCGACTCGTGCTTGAGCTACTTCATCGACTTGGACTCGGACGGTTGGGGCGCGGCCAAGGCGCCGCCGGTCTGCATGTGCAAGCCGAACTTCCCGTACACGGCCATTCAGGGCGGCGACTGCAACGACGGCGACGAGACCACCTACCCCAGCGCCAAGGAGTACTGCGACGGCAAGGACACCAACTGTGACACAATCCCCGACAACGAAGGCGCCGAGGGCTGCAAGGCCTACTACGCCGACGCGGACGGCGACATGTACGGTGTGACCGCCAACGCCAAGTGCTTGTGCGCCGGCGTGGGCGCGTACGACACGACCAAGAACAACGACTGCAACGACGCGAATCCAGCCATCAATCCCGGTGCGGCCGAGATCTGCAACGGCCAAGACGACAACTGCAACGGCATCACCGACTCGGACGCCGTGGGCGCCACCACCTACTACCAGGACCTGGACAAGGACAACGTGGGCGCCGGCATCGGCGTGGTGCTCTGCGCGCCCACCGGCAAGTACACGGCCACCATCGACGGCGACTGCAACGATGGCGACCCGACCATCAACAAGCTGGCGGCCGAGGTCTGCGACAACAAGGACAACGACTGCGACGGCCAGACCGACAACGCGCCCGTCACGCAGCTGTGTCCGGCCGCCAACAACGCCACGCCGGTGTGCAGCAAGGGCGTGTGCTCGCTGTCCTGCACCGGGACCTTCTTCAACGTCAACGGCGCCTACAACGACGGCTGCGAGTGCAAGGCCGACAACAACTTCTCGAAGAATAACTCGTGCGGCAACGCCATCGACCTGGGCAAGGTCCCCGACACTGGCGCACAAGTCACCGCGGGCGGCAACCTGATGCCCGGCGAATCGGGCGACTGGTTCAAGTTCACCGCCATCGACACGCCCGACGCCAACGGCGCCTGCGACGCCTTCAACGAGCGCATCGCCTTGACCACCAACCCCGGAAACGTGTTCGCCTTTGACGTCTACCGCGGCAGCTGCACCGCCATCCTGTGCTCGGGCGTGGTCCAGCACAACTGGTCCACCAACTACTACGGCAACCAGCCCAGCGGCCCCGGCATCAGCAACAACGTACCCGGCGGCGCGGTGGTCCCCTCGCCCAGCCCCGAGAAGGGCGGCGAGTGCAAGTGCACGGCCACCCCCGGCGCCCCGGGCATGAACGTTTGCTCGGACAACACCGCCGTGTTCTACGTGCGCGTCTACCGCACCACGGCCGGCTGCGACGACTACGGCATCACGGTGAACAACGGCACGCCGTAGACCCGCGCGGGCGCTTGCGGCATGATGGGCGCCTGCCCGCACCGTTGCGGCCCGGCTTGGACTCCATGAGCAACGCTCCCGCTTGGTTGGCCGATATCCAGTTGGTCACGTTCGACGTGTTCGGCACGCTGCTGGACATGCAGTCGGCGCTGGACAAGGTCGAGATCCGCAACAAACAAGAAGTCACCGAGTTCGAGGATCTGGTCCGCGAGCAGACTGACCGCGAGTCGTGGGTGCGCTATAGCGAAATCCTCAAGGCCGCGATTGCCAAACTGAAACCAGCGCTGCGGCCGGCCATCGTGGGCGTGTTTGCCGAGGACTTGGGGCGGACCGCGCCGTTTGCCGACAGCGCGCGCGCTCTGCACAACTTGCGCGAGATCGTCAAAGTGGGCTTGGTCGGCAATTGCGACGCGCAGCACCAGGTCGACGTGGTGACGGCGCTGCGGGTAGTGCCCGATGTGTCGATTACCAGCCAGGAAATTCGCGCGTACAAGCCCACGGAGCGCGCCTGGGACGCGATCGTGCGCATGGGCGTGATGCGGGCGGCGGTGACCCGCGACAACTGGCTGCACGTGTCGGCATCGCCGCGCAGCGACCTGGTGCCGGCGCGCGGTAAGGGCCTAAAAACGTGCATGGTCCGGCGTCCGGGCGGCGACGATCGCGCCAATGTCGACTTGGTGGTGGGCAGCCTGGACGAGTTGGTGGCGTTGCTGGTGCAGGCCAAGCAAGGGCCGCTGCTGTTCGAGGTGGACAACCGCCATCCGGACGCGGACCAGCGCGACAAGCTGGCGAACTGGCTCATCGAGCAAATGCTACCGGCCGTGCGCCAGGTTGCGGGCGTGCGCTCGGCCGCGCTGGTCGAGCGCGACGACGGCGCCTTGACCGAGCAATATGTATTTGGCGGCAAAGGCGAGTACGAGTCGTACATCGAGGCGTTCGCCGCCGAGCACCGCGCCAATTTGCGCGACGAATTCGGCCGCGGCGTAGAGCGCACCCAGAAGCTGTCGCGGATTCGCAGCCGAATTTAGCCTACGATTCCTGTAAGTTCTTCGGCATCCAGGCCGCAGCCGCGCCACTCACTGCCCGGCAGGCGACCGGCCAGGTGCAGTCCGCCCGCGGCGTCGCAGTGACCCAGGTCGGCCGTCAGCACAAAGGCCGCCGTATCCAAGTTGGCCAGATCCAGATGAGCCACCAGGCCCACTTGCCCGGGATCTTGGCGCCGTCCGCTGCGGGGCTCGAGGATCGCGGTGCGCAGCCACGGCGGCGACAGATAGCCATCTGAATTCACAACTTGCAGACCAAGGTGCCGCCGCACCTGGCCTTCGTAGCGCTGCGAGGCGAGCTCGGTCATCCCCAATTCGCCCACCAGCATCGCGGGCTGTAGGCCCACGGCGTCGACCAGTTGCCGGTGTTGTTCTGCGCGCGAGACGTGCAGCCGGCGCCCCTTGGGCCCGCCAGTGTCCATCAGCCGCGACCCTGCGGGCAGGCGAATCCGCTGCCCGGCCGGCCAGCGCTGGAGCAGGATGTCTAGGGCCAAGGTCGTCGCAAAGAGGAGTACTGGAACGCCGTCGCGCTGGGCTTGCCGGCAGGCCGCCACAAAACCCGCGATGTCCAGGCCGTCGTCGCCACCGTTGGGCGTACCCAAGAACTCGCCGCCGCCCCCGTCGTCCCAGCGTTGCGCCAGGCGCCGCACCATGTAACCTAGCGAACTGTTGGGCCGCGCCGCGGCCGTGGGCACCAGCGACAGGCAGCGGAAGGTGTGCGGCCGCTGTGCCAGCGCCGCATCGGGGACCACAAAATGGGCAAAGGTTTGTTGAAGCGCCCAGTCGTAGGCCGCGGTGTCGGGGAGATCGACGTGGCCGGGCTGGCCATCGCTGGTTCCGCTCGTGGCAAAACGCGTTGCAGGTCCCCCCGGCAGTTCCAGGGCAAAAGGCGCGTACTTGAAGGCCGCCACGGGCACCAACGGGACTTGGTCCAGGGTCGACACGCCGCTGGGGTCGATACCGCGACTGGCAACGAGCTTGGCATAAGGCGCAATGGCCTGCGCTTGCAAGCGAAACAGCCGGAGCAGCAACGCGTCGACGTGGCTCGGTTCGGGCGCCACCTCTGGCCAGCGCGCCATCAACGCCAGGACTTCGGCGCGGAGCTCTTGACGCTCGCGCGCCCAAGGGGCAGCGGTAGAGGCGGTCGCGGTGCTCATGGCAGGCCTTGGCTGGCGACCAGGGCCGCGCGCAGACCCGCCACCGCAAAGCGACGCTGCTCGGGAGACACACAGGCCGGAGGCGTCAGCTGCAACACTTCGCCGCGGGCGCCGGCCGGCAAGACGATCAGTCCGTGGCGAAGCGCGTTCAGCACCCACTGCCACACCCGCGCACCGGCCGATTGACCAGGCTGGTCGGCCAGTTCGATGCCCAGCATCAGCCCTGCACCGCGGACTTGGAGCACGCCCGGCAGCCCCTGCAGAGCCGCGGTGAGCTCGGCCAGCCACAGCGCGCCCTGCTCGGACGCCTGGCGCGGTATGTCTTCGTCTTCAAGGACTTGCAAAGTCGCCAGCGCGGCCGCCGCCGCCACCGGATGGCCCAAGAACGTCGACGTATGCAGCGCTTCGCCGCGCGACGGTCCCCAGGCCGCCATCACCTCGGGCCGACCCAGGCACGCCGCGATCGGCATACCGCCGCCCAACGCCTTGCCTACACAGAGCAAATCCGGCACGGCCTCGCCACCAGCCCACCACTGGCCCGTGCGGCCCAAGCCAGTGAAGATCTCGTCGGCAATCAGCAAGACCCCGCGCGAGCGGCACACGCGCGCGAGCTCGCCCAGAAAGCCCTCCGGCGGCAACACCGAACCGCCGCGGCCCTGGATCGGCTCAAAAAGCACCGCGCCAATCGGCATTCCGCCCTGTGCGGGGTGGTCGATGAGGTCGGCGACACGGCCCAGGACGTGCTCTGCGACACGGTCGGGCGCGACCCCGGGCGGCGGATGCAGCGCTTGCGGAAATGGCACCCACGCCACGTGGTGCGACAGATGGGCCGAAAACGGCTCGCGAAAATCGCGCCGGCTGGTCGCGCTCAACGCGCCGTGGCCCAAGCCGTGGTAGCTGCCGGCAAAAGCGATGATCCCGGGCTTGCCGGTGGCGAGCAAGGCTGTCTTTTGGGCGACTTCCACCGCCTCGGAGCCACCGCCGCACAGGACGGCGCGGCCCAAGTCGCCGGGCGCGAGGTGCTGCAGCCGCTCGAGCAGCGCGATACGCACCGCCGGGGGATGGACGTCGCCCATGCCGTGCAGCAGTTGGTCCGCCTGAGCATGGACCGCGGCGACCACGCTGGGATGATTGTGCCCAACCAGCGCCACGCCAAACGACGACCCCAGGTCCAGCAGCAGGTTGCCGTCTACGTCTTGCACCACGGGCCCGCGAGCGCGCTGCCAAACGATCGGGAAGTCGGGCCCCATGGCGGTGACGTTGGGCGATTCGCACAGGGCCAAGCGCTGCAGCCACTGCTGGGATTGCGGACCGGGCACCGCGGTGACGATCTGCGGCAGAGCTAGCGGATCCAAAGTCGGCACGGGGGCATTCCGCGGCCGACCGTGCGGCACGCGCCGTCCTTTTCGCACCGGTCAGGCATTTCTGCAACACCCCACGTTGCGGGCGGCGCCGCGATCGCTATGCTTGCAGGATGGATCGACGCCTAGACGAACCCGGATTCCCGAGGTTCGGCGGCAGGGAGCAGCGATGCGGCAGGTGGGGATCATTGAAAAAGGGGCTTTGTGGGTAGCGCTGCTCTTTGGCGCCGCGTGCGGCAGCACCGCCCACCCGGCCAGCGACGCGGGCGTAGCGCTGCAGCTCGGCGATGCGCAAGTCAGCGTTCCCGATGTAGGCAAGGACACCTCTAAGGACACGCTTGCTGGCGACGCAGACGACGCAGTCGATGTGCAACCCGACACGGCAGCCGACGCGTCGGCCAACATCACGAGCGTCGCAGCCGCCGTCACCCCCACGGTCGACGTGGCCATGCGCGCGGCCGTGGCCGTCACGGTCCAGCGCGCCAGCGGCGGCAACGGTGCCCCTGCGACCGGCGAAAAAGTCAGCGTGCGCTTGGACGGCGTGGACTACGAACTGGGCACGCAACTCGGCAGCGGCGACACCCCGCAACCCGCCGTCAACGTGTGGAAAGAGGCGACCGCGGGCAAGTACTGGCTGGTCGGCGTCCGGCCTGGCAGCAGCCAAGTGCAGGTCGTGGTCGACGGCGTGGCCAGCGAGCCGGCCAGCGTGACCGTGGCCATGCCCAGCAAGGCGGGATTGGCCCTGGCGGTCCCGAGCGCCACGGGCTTCTGCAAAGGCAGCCGCAGCAAGGACACCGACGACACCATCCGGCTGGACGGCAAACAGACCGGCCCTGGGGGCATGATCCTGACCCTGCGATTCCCAGCGGCGGCCAAGGCGGGCGATGCGTTCGAGCTGGACAAGACCTCGCCCGTGGGCGGCAACTTGCTGCTCACGGCGACCGTCTCGGACTTGGGCAGCCAGAAACTCAGCGTGCCCAAAGGCCGCGTGTTCATCGACCAAGTCGACAAGGGCTGGTTCCGCGGCACGGTCCTGGGCACAGCGGCCAACCTGAACCCGGTCGCGTTGTCGTTCCAGGTGCCCCGCGACGGCGGCTTTGGCGTAGACCTCTTGGGCGACGCCGAGCAGTTGGCCAGCTCGACCACCATCGACCCGACCCAAACGGGCATCCACGTCAGCCGCGTATCCGTCAGCGCGGTGGGCGGCGGCTTGGCTCTGATCACCTGGCGCCGCGTCGAGGACGTGCTGAAGGGATCGTATGCCACCGCGGTCTTTGACTTTGCCACCGGCGTAACCACCCCCGGCGACCCGTTGCTGCCACTCGTGCACGCCAAGGTGCTGGTCGACGATGGCCAAGGCGGCTATGTCGAAAAACCCACGGGCGAATTCATGGGTTGGTCGGCTGCCGCCCAAACCGGCGACATGCGCGGGATCGTATGGGAGGGCAAGGCCAGCAAGGGCTCGTCGCCCTACGGCCTCTACGCCAGCCTGCTCGGCCCCGACCTGAAGCCGCAAGGGTCGGTACTGCCGGTCAGCGACGCGGCCTGTTGGGGCCAGTGCCGGCCCAGCATCGCCGCCCTGCCGTCGACGCGGTGGTTGGTGGTGTGGAACCCGCCCGACGGTTCAGTGCAGGCGGCTATCTTGGATGGCCTGGACTTTGCGACGATTTCTAAGACTGCTACGCTGGCCCAGGCCCCTGCCAGCTTGCCGCATGTCGCCGCGTTCGACGCAGACGTGGGGGTGATCTGGCAGGATCCCGCGGGCGGCGCCCAGTATCGGCTGTACTCCGACACGCTGTCGGCCAACGGCACCGCCCAGAAGCTGGGCGAAGTCACCGGCACGACTCCGCGCGGCGCCATGGTGGCGCTGGCCTCGCCCACCTCGTTCGGAGCGGTATTCTTTGACGCGGCGGGCACTTTGCGCTGGCGCCGCATCGGTATGAACGGGGCCTTCGTCACGGGCGCGGACCTGGAAGTGGACTCGGATGTCTTGGCTGCTGTGGCGGTCGCCGGCAAGGCCGGGCAAGTGGCCATCGTGGAACGCCGCGCGGCGGCCGCCAACGAGCCACAACTCTATGTGCGTAAAATCGCAATAACCTCCCCCAGCGATGGTGGTGCAAGCCTGGGCCCGGCCGTGGCGCTGCCGCAGTCGCTCAGCAAGGCGCCGCTGCACGCCTCGCTCGCCTACTCGGCAGAGACGGACAGCTACGTGGTCGCGTGGTCAGGGGACAAACTGAGCGAGAGCGTCTGGATTCAGCAGTTCCGCTGATAGCCCACGGACCGCGGCCCAGACTACTCGCCCGGCGCGATCGCCTCAAACGTGGCCGATTCCGTGAGGATGCAGTCGTCGGCCTTGCTTTGGGCACCACCGCGGCCGGTGAAGCGGAAGGTGGAGTACACGCCGTCGCAGTCCAGGTCGCCGTAGGCCGTGGCGGTGAAGCGGGCGTCCCCCAAGGTTCCGATGCCTTCGTAGGCGTAGATGAACGAGTGCGGCTCGTCCATCCGCCACTTCAGCGCCGACCATAGCGTGCGATTCCACTCGATCTTCTTGGGATCACAGCGGCCGTCGCTGCCGGCCACGGCTGGGTCGCAACAGCTGAGCGCCATGTGCGTGCGGATTTGGCCATTGGGGAACGAACAGGCCGCCCGCTCGCCGGTTTTGGTTGGCCGCGGCTTGACGTAGTAGATCGACGCGGACTTGACCATCTGCGTAAGTGCGCGCAACGCCTCGTCTTGGCTCTGACGCTGGCTCAAGCGCGGCAAGCCAAAGGCCAGGCCAAAAGTGGCGGCCCCAACGGCGGTCGCGGCAATGACAAGGCGGGTGGACATCGCGTGCGTCGCTAGTAGCAGGCCTGGGTGGTCGACTGGCAGGGGAACCAGCTGCAGGCCGGCGCACCGGCGATCGGCGGATCGGTATTGCAGAATTGCCACTTCTTGGTGCCGCAACACTGGAAGTTGCCGCCGTTCTTGTACAGGCACTGCGCGCCGGGCTTCAGACCGCAGGCGCCCCATTGGCAGCTGCTGTTGCAGACCTTGGCCGCGCAAGGGTCGCCGCAACTGGTCGACAGCGAGCCCGGTGCGCACACGCCCTGGCTGCCGCAGGTGCCCCAAGACGGCCACGCGTTCCATTGGCACGACGAACTGCAGGTTCGGGTCCGGCTTTGCGTACCGCAGTTGCCGCAGCCCTGGCTCTGGCTTTCCGACGCGCCCGCAGCGCAGACGCCCTGGCCGCCGCAGGTGCCCCAAGACGACCACGCGCCCCATCCGCAGCTAGCGGTGCACGTGCGGGTGCGGGTCTGGGTGCCACAGTTGCCGCAGCCTTGGCTCTGGGTGTCGACCTGGCCGGGCGTGCACACCGGGTTGCTGACTGAGTTGCCGCAGACGCCGGTGCTGGCGTTGCAGACGCCCGGCCCGCAGGCGTTGTTGAGCGCGCTGCAGTCCTTGGCGGTGCCGGAGCATTTGCCGTTGGCGCAGGTGTCGCTGTAGGTGCAGGGATTGCCGTCGTTGCAGACGGCGCCGCTATTGGCTGGCTGGGCGACGCACGCGCCCCCTTGGCACATGCCCTTGCCGCAGGGGCCGTCCAAGCCCGAGCAGTCCAAAAGCGTGCCCTTGCAGCCACCCGAGGCACAGGTGTCGCCGACCGTGCACGGGTTGCCGTCGTCGCACGAGCTGGGCTTGGGCTTGGACATGCAGACGCCCGACTCGCACACGCCCGCGGTGCAGGCCGAGTCCAAGTTGCTGCAGTCTTTGGGGGTGCCGACGCACTGGCCGCTGACGCAGGTGTCGGCGGTGGTGCAGGCGTTGCCATCTTCGCACGGGCCAGGCTTGGGCGCCGAGATGCACGCGCCCTGGCTGCACAGGCCCTGGGTGCATGCGCCGCTTAGGCCCGAACAGTCCATCGCTTTGCCCTTGCAGATGCCCGCCGAGCACTTATCGGCCACGGTGCAGGCGTCGCCGTCGTCGCACGGCAGGCCATTTTGCA
>JBBISH010000039.1:0-47103 GCA_037441385.1 Myxococcales bacterium | reverse complement strand
CGGGGGCCACAGGCGCCGGGGCAGCCGCCGCGGGCGTGGGCGCTGCAGGCGCCGGGTCGGCCGCGAACGCGGTGGCGCAGCAGGTGGCGCTCAGTACAGCTCCAAGGCAAATCGACGAAACCACGTGCAAATTCATAGAGGGCTCCCTGGCCGCGGCAAGGAAGTCCGAAGCCAAGTGCCCCGGAACGCCCGGCGCACGCGGTGGACCAACACGGGCCCGTCCCGGATGCGCTCAGGGGTAGGAATTGGCTTGCGACGGCCAGTGGGGAATTCACACCGGATTGGCGATTCTGTCAACTTTCCTGGACGCGACAACTGCCGAACCGGTCACAGGTTCGTCGCTGGGCGACACGTGGGGCCACGTGGACCGGGCCCAGGTGGCTGGCAAGACCGCAAGTGCGGTCGGCATCCGACAGGGCTGGCATTTGCCTGTCGCATCCGCGGCGAACGAGCGCTCAGTACGTCCGCTTGAGCAGCCACCACCGCCAGCTTTTCAGGTGCGGTGTGATATCCAACAGCAACCGGTCACCCTGCACGCAGTAGTTGGCCTGCATCTCGCCGCCGATCATCAAGGTGTGGCCGGCCACGGTGGTGTAGGGTTCGCTGCCCTGGCTGCTGTCGCCGGGCACCACCGCCTGGCAGGTGCACGTGCCCGCGCTGCCGGCCGCGTAAGTACAGGTCATGACATCGGCTTTGTTCAGGCTGGCGCAGGCCGGGCTGGGCGCAGCGGCCTCGGGCTTGGCGGCCATCAGGCAGGCGTCGCTGAAGGTGTAGGTCGTCAGGGCCTGAGTGGTCAGTTGGATCTGGATTTCGCCATTCTCGAAGTGGAGCGAACCGGTATGGGTCAGCTTGCCGGCGACCGTGCCGCCCGGCGGCTTGCAGGCCGGCAGGTTGTCGTACGGGTGTTGGAACAGCGCCGCGGCCGCTGTGGGGTCTTCGGCGCAGAATTCCACCACGGTCCAGGTGGTCCCTTCCAGCTCGCCGCCGCAGGCCGGCTCGGTCGCGGTCGGACAGGCAAAGCCCTTGCTGCTCCCTGCGGTTTCGCTGGCCGAGTCGCCAGAGGCTGCGTCGGTCTTGGCTCTATCGGCCGCGTCGCTGGCGCTGGCTTGGCTGTCGCTGGCCCCGGCGTTGCCGCTGGTGTTGTCCGTGCCGCAACCAGCGAAGACTACAAGCACGCAGCCCAACAGCGCGGTGCGCATTGGCATGTCCACTCCCATGCAGGGTCGGCCGCCCTGGCTGCGCCATCGTGCCCGAACCGCGGAACCGTGCAAAGGGCTACGTCTGCGCCACCACCACCACGTAGTTCTTGCCGAATTTCTCGGCACACTTGGGGCACAGCGGGTAGTAGAAATACAGGTGCTCCAGCGACTTGCCGCGGTCGGCCACCAGTTTCTGGGTGGCTTTGACAAAGTTCGGGATCTCGTTGTACGGCCCTTCGTACGCCTGCGCCACGTAGTCGCCCGTCAGGCGGACCATCTCGCTGCCCGGCAGGTCCTTGCTGACCTCGAACAGCAAATCGGTGCGGAATAGCCCGGTCTCGTCCGCGAGCACCAAGTGGTCGGGCGTCTCGGCGTGCTCGGTGTGGATCTTGCCCATGTTGCGGGTCATCACCGCGCCGAAATTGAGGGGAATGTGGAAAACGCTGCGCACGTGGTCGCGGGCGAACAGCTTGCCGTGCCAGGACCACTCGCGCTCCTGCCAACGAGCCGCGTCAAAGGGCTCGCAACAGACTGCCTCTTGGGTGGATTCCGCCATGATACACCTGCGGGCGCGGCGGATGGGGACGCGCCAGGCCGCGGGTCGCGGTCGTTCGCCGGCAAGGTAGGCTGTAGGATCGCTGGGTCAAGCTGAGCGCGTGCGCCGCCGCCAGAGGAGCGCCAGGGC
The DNA here is from genome assembly GCA_037441385.1 of Myxococcales bacterium. Classification (GTDB taxonomy): domain Bacteria; phylum Myxococcota_A; class UBA9042; order UBA9042; family UBA9042; genus SXRM01. Next base: position 45,219 of record JBBISH010000039.1, on the reverse strand, counting down.
CGCCAAGATGGAGGCGACCGCGGGCCAAGGGGCGCCCTGCCCGCTCGCACAACCGCTGGGCCGGCGGCCGCCCAGGCTGGGCTCGCACACGCCACCCGAGCAGGTCCCGTCGCCACAGGCGGTCCCGTCAGTCGCAGTGGTGAATTGGCAACCCATGAGCGGGTGGCAGCTCGCGGTCGCCTGGCACAAGTCCGGGTCGGCCGTGCAGGTGACCGGTGGTCCGGCCTTGCACGTGCCGCCAACGCACTCGTCGCCCACGGTGCAGGCGCTGCCGTCCGAGCAAGCGGTGATGAGGTTGTCGTGGCTGCATCCGCCCTTGCCGCAGTGGTCCAGGGTGCAGGGGTTGCCATCGTCGCAAAGCGCCCCGACTTTGACGCACTTGCTGCCGCTGCACATGCTGGCCGCGGTGCACGGATCGTTGTCGTCGCAGGTGGTCTTGGCGGGCGCGGCCACGCAGAGTCCTGGGGTCACGCCGGCTTCGGCCACGGCAAGGGTCAGGCAGCGCTGGCAGGTCCCGTTGCAGGCCGCCGCGCAGCACACGCCCTGCAGACATTGCCCGGTGGCGCAAGTACTTACGCTGTCGCAGGCGCTGCCAGGGATCAGGTCGGCAGCGCACAGGCCGCTGTCGCAAAACTGCATCGCAGGACAGTCGGCGTCGCTGGCGCAGGTGGGGACTTCGGGCGTGACTTCGGCCCAGGCGACGCCCCAGACGCCGTTGCCGTTGTCGTCGGGCGCCTGGGCAAACTCTTGCGCGCACCACAAGTGGTCGTTCAGCGGGTCGATGACCACGGCGCTGTAGTCGCCCCAGCGGTTGCCCCACGGCTCAAACTGCAGGTCGTATTGGCCGCGCCCCGCTACCGCCACTTGCGGCGCCAGCGTGCTGCCGGGCGGCATGTCGGCGCGGTGGTAGGCAAAGGCGGCGCTGGCAAAGCCGTCGGTGGTCATCCGCGAAAAGCCCACCAAGACGTTGCCCTTGGCGTCCACCGCCACCGACGGGTGGGTGAGCGAGGCTTCCTCAGTCACCACGCCATCTTGCAGCACCTCGCCCTGCAGGCTCACCTGCTGCCAGACCACCAGCGCGCGGTCCGGACCGGCCTTGTGCTGGAACAGCGCATAGGCGAACCAAAGCGTGCCGTTGCGCAAGATGGTGTCGTGGGTGCGGCCGTCGCCCACGTCGATGAACACGTCGCTGCCCAGCTGCCCGCCGACATTGCTGTTGGACAGGTAGGGGCTGCCCTTGGCGTCGGTCTGCCAGGTGCCCAGGTCGTCGAGTTCGTCTTGCCCCAGCGGGCCCGAGATGCGCAGCAGGCGCAGGTTGGCGGTGCCGCTGCTCGAAACCAGATAACTGTCGGTTACTTGTGGGTCCCAGGTCTGCGCAGGCGCGTTCGACAGACCCATGCCCTGATTGGCCCAACTGACCAGCTTGCCCTGCCCGCCCGCCAGCAAATCCGCCTTGTCGATGCTATAGATGCGCGTCCGCACCGCCGCGCCGGTGGGCTTGTCCAGCGTGCCGACGAAGTCGTTGGCTTGCACCACCACCCGGTTCGCCGAAAACCCGAGCAACGGCTGATCGATGGAATGCGTCGCCGGCATCGGCAGTTCCACTTGCTGCCACTCGCCGCTGGGGTCGCCCGTGCTGCTGTGCGCCAACAGCAACCGCACCTTGTGGTCTTGGTAGCCCAGCGCCATCACCACCGAGTAGAAGCGATCGGCCAGCGGATCGTAGACAAAGCGCGGGTCGCCGCAGTAGCTGTTGTCGCCGGCCAGAGGCTGCCAGAAGTCGTTGATATCCACGATCTTCAGCGTCTTGCCCGTGCGATCGTGCACCGAGATGGCGATGTTGGTGCCGGTGATCAGGTGGTTCTTGCCCACTGCGCCGGTGGTGTCCGGCGGACCGATGGGATAGTCGCTGCGGGTTTGCGCCGTAAACAGCGTCGCGATGCGAGCCGGCGGACCGTCGGCGCGGGTCTCGCCCAGCTTGCGCGGGGCCGGCGGACTGCGCGGCGGCAGGGGCAAACGGGCTGACGGACTGGCCTGCGCGGCTTCAGCCCGTTCGATGTCGCGGGGCGGCCCCGGGCTGCGCCGCGGCTTGCGGATGTCGAGGGGCGGCAAATTCGCCAGCGTGATCGTGGCCATCCGCTGGAATTGACCGGGCTCGCCGCGCCCGCCCGCCCGCGCTGGCCTTGGGGTCAGGCCAACGAGCAAGACGACGGCGAGGAGCGAGAAAAGGAGATGGGATAGTTGTTTCAAAACCTACTCGATGGCGGTGTCGGCCAGCCAGACCGCGTGCAGTTCCTCGGCCTTCTGGCCCACGGCGCGCGCCAAGTCTAGCACTTCCCAGGCCGCCGCGCCCGGGTCATCGCCCAGCGTGTCCAGCTTGCGCAGCACACCGCGCAAGGCCGCAACCAGCCTGCCCGTCTCGGTCTGGTCCAGCGGCGTGGGCAGGGGCGGCAGCTGCGCCGCAGGGTGGTCGGCGGCGCGCAGTTCCAGCGCCGAATACGGGGTCAAACCGGGATTGCGCTTCATGAGCCGGGCCAATTCCAGGGCGGTCTCGGGCGAGGTGTCCGGGTTAGCCAGCAAGTACTCCAGCAGCAGCAGCGCGCCCGCCGACTTGCCCAGATGCTGCAGCGCTCGCGCTTGCGCCTCGGTCAGCGCCCCGTCGCGCAGCGCCGTCCGCACTTCGCGGCGCAGGCTGGTCAGACCGGCCAACTGCTGCACGCGCCGCGCACCCAGGCCCGTCAGGCGGGCCACGCCGGCCCAATTGGTGTGCAGCGCGCCCTTGAGCGCGTGCAGGGCCTCGGCCCGCTCGATGGGGTTCAGGTCCTGGCGCACCACATTTTCGACCAAGCCGGCGCGGCGGGCCTCAGCATCGGTGCGGGCTTGGACCATCGCCGGAATCGTGGCGAATTTGGGGTCGCTCTCGGCCAGGAGCTGGTACGACCGCCAGCGCCGCTCGCCCGCCACCAGCACATAGCTGCCGTCTAGCTGTTGCCGCACCGCCACCGGGTGAATCAGGCCAACACTGGCAATACTTGCAGCCAGTTCGGCCACGCCCTCGGGGTCAATCGCCCGGCGAGCCTGGGCCGGGTCCGGCACGATGAGGTTCAGCGGCAGGTGGGCCAACACGGCGGGAGCGGGCGCAGCTTTGACAGCCATGGCAACCTCGGGGCCGGGCAGCGGCCGCAGGGATGGTAGCTGGGCGGCGCGGGGTGTCAAAACCCTGGCCGATTCCAGGGGGATAGTTGCCCTTGGCCAACGCGCTCGCGAAATAATTTCGCTTTTCGCACGCTTTTTCATCAGACACGTCACGTAAACACGTGACTATACAAACGTATGTCGTCGCACCTGTCGTGCAACTGCAAAAAGTGATCTCGGCAGGCGATTGGGAAGGGGAGCGGGCCGAACGGGGAGCAGCGCGGGCGCGGTCGACTTTCTGCCCGCCGCAGGGATAGCCAACCGGCCAAGGACCCAGGGAATGCCGGCGAATTCAGCTCGATCCAAACGGATTCCGCACTACAGCAGCGTTTCCGGGCGGACCTTGCGCAAAGCCCGCCCCAACAACACGAAATCGAGGGCAAACAGCCCAGCACCCGCGGCGACGAGCAGCCATTCACTCAGCATCACCGCGCCGCTGGTCTGGCCGACCATCGCCATCACGATGGGAAGCACGACAAAGAGCGACCACTGCTGCGCCTCTTGGTAGCTCTGCGCCCGCGCCGAAACCCACACCATGAGGCAAATGCATAGCACCGAAATCGCCGGCGTCACCCAAAGAATCAGCAACATCCACCGCAGGTTGGGGAAGATGATCGCGCCAAATTCCAGGTAGCTGCCCACATTGACGACCACACCAAAGACCGCGAACGAGGCCAAGGCGATGGCATAGGCGATCACAAAGGCGCCAAGCACCTTGGCGCGGTAGAGCTGGCCGACGGTGAGGGGGGTGTAGAGCAAGGACTCAAAAGTCTTGTGCTCCTTCTCGCCCACAAAGCTGCTGGCGGCCATGACGCTGGCGGCCATCACCGGTACCAGGAGGAACTGTACGGGGTACAGGTAGTTGACCACCATCTCGACCACGAGCTGCGCGCGCCCCGCCTGCGGGTTCAACTGGGCGATCTTCAAAAGCAGCCCGGCCCGGCTGTGTTCCAGTTGCTCGCTGCCCAGGTGCAGGCCCACAAACAGGAGAACCGGCAGCACGACCACCAAGATCGCGGGCACGATCAACATCGGCACCAAAATGCGCTTGTCGCCCGCGGCCTGACGGGCGTCTTTGACGAGCATTGCCTGCTCGGCCGGGGTCAGCCAACGGTTGAACAGCGCCATCGCCTAGCCCCCCTATGCGGATCCGGTAGCACTCGGCGCCGGGCGGTGCTTGGCCACCACGGCAAAGTACAGGTCTTCCAGGCTCCACTGCCGCAGCCGCGCTTCGTACACGTCGGCCCCGGCCGCGAGCAGACGACGCAAAAGAGCCGGGACTTCGGTCTCGTCTTGCACCGGCACGTTCAGGTGGTCGTGGTCTTGCCACGTGCCGCCCAGGGCGTCTGCGTGCGCGTGCAGGTTCGGGCCGCGCAGCTCGAGCACCGGCGCCGCCTGGTGCTGACGCAGCAACTCGGCCAGCGTCCCATTGGCCAACAGCCGACCGTGGTCCAAGAAACCAAAGTGAGTACACAGGCTTTCGGCGTACTTGAGCTGGTGGGTGCAGAGCACCACGGTCACGCCGTCGCGGCGCGCGAGATGGCCGAGCAACTGGTTGACCTGCAAGGCCGCCTCGGGATCCAGGCCGGAAGTCGGCTCGTCCAGGTACAGGATCTGCGGCCGGTGCAGCAGCGCGCGGGCGATGAGCAGCCGGCGCTTCATGCCGGTGCTGTAGTGCTTGACGCGCTTGTCGCGGTGCTCGTCCAGGTCCAAAACGCGTAGCAATTCGCCCGAACGGGCGGCCACCTCGGCAGGCGCCAGGCCGTGCAGCCGACCAAACAGCTCCAGGTTTTCGCGGCCGGTCAGGGCCTCGTAGGGCGCCGCCGTCTCGGTCATCACGCCGCAGATGCGATGAATTTCGGCTGGATCTCCGGCAAGGTCGCGACCAAAGATGCGCGCACCCCCGGTGGTGGCCGCCAGGATGCCATTGAGCACGCGGACCATCGTCGTCTTGCCGGCGCCATTGGGCCCCAGCAGGCCGAACAGCGTGCCTTGGGCGATGTCGAGGTCGATGCCCTGCAGCGCCACGGCGCCGGTGGCGAAGGACTTGCCCAACCCGCGGACTTCGATGGACATTGGCACCGCAAAGCGACAAGACCGCCGCTCTGGGAGGGTACGCCGCCGCAGACAGGGGGTCAACGCGAGCGTGGCCGGGGGCTTGTCCAGCGAGGACGGCGACGATCCCTTGATTCGAACTCAAAAACAATGAGACACTCCTTCCACCGCAACCATGCGGCCCAGGTGATGCGATGCGTCGGTTTGTAGTGGTTTTTGGTCTGATCTCGTGGGCAATTGCCGGCTGTTCCCAGTCTAGCAGCAACGGTGGCACGTCGCAGAACGGCAGCAGCGACGCTACCTTGGACAGCACCAGCTTGGACACCAGCGCCGCCGACAGCAAAGCGGGCGGCGACACGCTGGCCGATACCAGCAAAGGCCCCGACGCCAGCGCCACCGACAGCGACACCACCTCGACCGGCAACGACACGGCGGGCAGCGACACTCAGCCCGGCGACACGAGCACAGGCGACACGAGCGGCACCGACGCCGGCCCGAAACCCTACAACGGCGCACCGATCGCCATCGAAAACTTCACCAAGGCCTTTGTCCAAGGCACCTGCCAGACCATGGTCGAATGCGGCGTGGCGGGGTCGGACTTGAGCTTTGCGACGGTCCAAGGATGCGTCGCCCTGCTCGAATCGTCGGGCTCCAAGGATTTCGCGACGATGGTCGCGGCAGTCCAAGGCGGATCGGCCAAGTACGACGACGTTGCCGCGGGCAAATGCCTGGCCCAGGCGACCTCCACCTGCCTGCTCGGCGGCGACATCAGCGGCTACCCCGACTGCATCAAGACCTTTACCGGCACCATCGCCGACGGCAAAGCGTGCAAGGTCGACATCGAATGCGTGTCGCAGAACTGTGCCTCGGCGGTCGAGGGCTGCCCAACGGTCTGCACCGCCGTCAAGGCTGCCGGCGCGGCCTGCCAGGCGGGCGACAAGTGCGCTCCGGGCAACAAGTGCCTGGGCGGCACCTGCGTGGACAGTGCCCCCAAAGCCGTGGGCGGCCCGTGCTCGGGCGACCAGGACTGCAAGGCGGACCTGTGGTGCCAGACGGTGTCCGAAGGCAGCGCGGGCGTCTGCGCGGCCAAAGTCGCCCTGGGCGCCGCCTGCAGCAGCGACCTGGCGTGCGCCAACGGCCTGTACTGCGACGCCAGCGTGGCGCAACCGACCTGCAAGGCTCTGGCCACCGCCGGCCAAGCCTGCAGCAACTTTGGCATGGGCGGCGCCAAGTGCGTCAAGGGCTACACTTGCGCCGGCAGCGGCACCAGCGGCACGTGCGTCAAGTCGGCCGGCCCGGGCGAGGCGTGCCAGGTTGGGCAATGCTACGGCATCGACATGCACTGCAAAGGCACTGGCGCCGCGGCCGTCTGCGCGCTCTTGCCGGTCAAGGGCGAGGCGTGCCAACCCGCCGACATCACCAAGGGTGAAGTGTTCGCCTGTCTGGGCCAAGCCGTGTGTGTCGACAAGGTCTGCGCCGACCCACCGGGCTTGGGCCAGCCCTGCTCGGCCATGTCGATGAACCCCTGCGCGCCCGGTCTGGTCTGCGGCACGGACAACACCTGTGCCAAGCCCGCGGGCGAGGGCCAGCCCTGCAACGGCGGCTGCGCCACTGGTCTGACCTGCAGCGACGCCGATGGCAAATGCCACGCCCCGGTCTGCAGCTAGCTCAGGATGTACACGCCCGCCAACCCCAACCAAAGCGCCACATGCGCCAGGTTCCAGCTGGCATCCAGACACGTCGCAAGCCAGCGCAGGCCCTTGGGAAGCTGGGCAAGTTTGCCATTGACCGCCGCGGCGGCCCGGTCAAAGTGCGGGACCAGCAGGTTCACCACCGGCAGGGGCAGCACCTTGCCAAAGAAGTCGCTCTCGCCCAGCCAGGTCAGGCCGGCCGACATCGCCCACAACAGCACGCCAAAACATAGGCCGTACAACAGCTTGCCCAGGCCGGACTGGGGGATCGTCGCCGGATCGGTCGCCAGCAGCGTCAGCGCCAGCAGGATCGCCGGCCAGAACGGATAGACGACATGGTAGGCCCCAACGGCCTTCAAACCCAGCAGAACCACGGCGGAAGACAGGGTGATGAGCACCACCGGCACGCGCACCTGGGCGATCAGGCCCAAGCCGACCAGGAGCGGCAGCATCGCCGGCGGCTCGCTGATCAGGTGGGCAATGTCTTGGAAACGCGCCAGGTTGGGCAGCAGCAGGCACACCGTGCCCACTACGGCGATGCCAAAAGCCGACGGGTTGAAAATGTGCCGCCCCTGGCGCCGGAGCAGCCACTTGGCCCCCAGCGCGAGCGCAATCACCGCCAGCGACAGGTGAAAGGCGCCGGGCGGGAACCACACGAACAAGTTGGTCGACAGCACCACGGGAATCGGCCCAAAAGTCAGGTCCCAGTGGCGCTGCAGGGTCAGGCCCAGCAGGGCGTCGAGGGCAAACGCGAAGCCGAGCTGCAGGGCAATTCTGGGCAGCTGATCCGACACTTCGGCCACCTGGCTGGCCCAGTAGCCGTAGAGGACGACCTGGATCAGCGCCGGCAGCAGGTGGGTGGGCTTGAAGCGCAGCCGCACGCGATCCCAGCCGCGCGTTCGCGCCAGCCACGCCAGCAGCGCCGCCGCCCACAGCGCCATCGCTGCCGCCACGCCCCACAGCAGCGGCGCCAGCGACGGCTGGCCCACCACCACAAAGTAACCGCCCGTGTCGCGGGCCAAAATGCTGGCGGCCGCGGCGTCCAGGGCCTTGCTCACGGCGGTGCCGGGCTGCAGGCTTTGGACCTGCAAGGCGAATTCGTGGCCGATGCGGTCGCCCGGCTGGGCCTGGTCGCGGTGGCGCAGGACGATCTGCCCCAACTTCTGCTTGGTGGCCGCCTGAGTCAGGTAGAACGTCACCTGCGCGCGCTCGATGCCGATGTCGCGCCACACCAACCCGTCGGCGTCGGGACGGTCAAAGCCCACGTCGGCGAGCAGGGCCATGGTGCGGGCTTCGCGGCCGGCCGGGACGGCGATCGACTCACCCACGTCCTGCAACTGTGGGCCGTGGCGAGTGGGGCCATCGTGGTGCGGACCTGGCTCAGCCATCGCGACGGCGGACGTCACCAGCAGCGCCAGAAGTGCTGGTGTCAGGTATTGCCACTTGCCACATAGCCGCGTCATGGCGCCGACTGTACCCCGAATCGTCGCCCGTGTCCCGTTGACCGACCCGCGCCACGCGCATAGGCTGGGCCAAAGTCCCCCTGGGTCCCGGCCGCCGCGACGCGAGGTCCACATGCCCAAACCGCTCGCCGTTCTGCAGGGTTGGCTCGCCCTGGCCGCGCTCGCCGCCCCTGCTTGGGCCAAGCCCGCGCCGCGCCCCGAACCGGCAGTCGCGTTCTACGGCCTGACCCTGCCCGCGGCGGCGTGTGCGCCAAACGCAAAACCCAGCCCTGACGCCAAGTTGTGCAGCCAGCGCGACGAGGCCGCCTGCGAGCGGCTGACCCTGGCGACCCTGCAACAGCCCGACCGCACTCAGGATTGCCCGGTGTGGCGGGCGCTGGGCAAGGGGTTCGGGGCGGCGGAGCAGGTGCAGGGCGAGCGGCTACTGCGGGCGGTGCTGGGCCTGGTCGACCGGCAGGTGGGCGGGCTGGCGGATCAGGGGGCCGTGCAGGTCGCGCAAGTCCAGGTGCGGCGGGAGGTTTTGCGGCGGTTCGAGCCCGAGCCCGGCAGTACGCTGGCGCGGCGGCTGCGGCGGGATCTGGCGGTGCTGGGGCTGTTGGCGCCGGTGCCGGAGCGGGCGGCATGTCGGGAGGCAGGGGACCAGGTCAAGGCGGAAAAGCAGCCAGGGATCGCGGGGTTCATGCCCTCGCCGCTGGGTGCGCTGGGGCCGCTGGTCGAACCGCCGTGGACTCGGCTGGCTGTGGCGGTGACCGCGAGCGGCGATGCGGAGTTGCGGGGCGAGTGCGGGGGCGTGCTACGGGAGGTGGTGGTCGACTCGTTGGGTCTGGGCGACTGGGATGGCGACGGGCAGGACGACCTGCTGGTGCCGACGGCGAAGAATCAGGCCTGGGCCAAGGGCTTTTTCGCGGAATGGCTCGCCGGCAAGCCATGGCAGGTCGAGGCGGTCGAGGCGGCGGTGACGGGCTTGTGTCCCGAGAAGAATGCAGACGGGTTGCGGTGTTATCGCGCGGCCGAGCTGGGGCAGTGGGTGGTGGCGCAGGCGCCGCTGGCGGCGGAGGCGGAGCGGCGGCAGTGGGGGGTGATTCGGGCGCTCGGGGTCATGGCGCAAAGGGAGGACGAGTTGCGGGCGCTTTCGGAGAAGAATCCCAAGGATCCCGTCGCTCAAGCAGGTGTTGCCCTGGCGCGACAGGCCCGGCTGCGGCAGGTCAGCGCGATCGAGAGGTACTTGGTGGCGTTTGACGAAGCGGGGCCGTGGTTCGCCAAGTGGAAAGGCGAGCCGGCGGTGGTTGGCGGCGTGCCAGCGTCCTTGCGCGAGGCGAGGTGGATGGCCGCATTGCGGAGCCACGAGTTGGCGCAAAGGCGCAAGGCCGAAGGGCAATTCGAGGAGGCCTTTGCCGAGTATGGGCGCGCGGCCGGGTGGTACGAGAAGCTGTTTGCCCAGGATCCGACTAGGCCGGACGCGTACAAGCTGGCTTGGACACTGGCGGAATGTTGGTACTGGGCCGGAGTGCAGTGTACCGCGGCCCGGGGTCAGGACGGCGAACTGATCGTCGTCGAGGGTCAAGTCGCGCCGACGCCAGCGGATCAAGTGCCTGTCCTGCGCAAGTCGTGCGACGCCATGCACAAGTCGGTCGCGTGGTACGACCGCGTGCGCGACTGGAAGGGGCCGCACAGCAAGGACGATCGCGGCAACGTGATGGAGAAGACCGAGGCAGCGGCGTTCAGTTCGCTCGACGCGGCGGAGCGGGTGCTGTCGGCGCGGGCGTCTTTGCCCACGGATGACCCGCAGTACCTGGATTCGCTGGCGTTGCCGTCGACTCGGCCGTCGCGCGCCTTGGACAGGGCGGACCTGGAGGCGGCCGAGGGCCTGAAGGAAGTCCGGCGGGTTACGCCCAAGCCGCTGCCGGCGGCCGCGGTCGAGTGGCTGCTCGAAGCAGACGCCTACGTGGAGATGGCGGCCACGCATACCAACCCCGAGGACCCGCGGCGGGCGGAGAAGGTGTCGCTCAAAACCGCAGAACTGCTCTACAAGTTTAGGCACTTTGACCCTTGGCCCGCGGGGGCAAGCAAGCGGACTCCGGCGGAGTTTTGGTCGGCGCGGCTGCGGTTTCGGCGGATTTGGCAGCGATTTCCGGGCTCGGCGGCGGCTCGGGAGGCCGTCATGGACATGCTGACCTCGTTTGGCATTGAGAAGGACATGGTGTCGCTGGAGGCGTTCACAGATGAACTCAAGGACATTAGGTATGAGGGTAGCGAGCTCGACGTCATTTGGGAGAGACCGCTCCCCGAGCACCCCTGGCAACTCTCTGAGTCTACATTCCGTCAGTCTGAGCAGGCGGTAGAGGCGGAGCGCCTTGCACTTGCTCGCCCGGATGCGGCCGAGCGTTTCGCCGTCCTGACCAAGGCGCGCATTCTCTTTCAACACGTGGGCGATGAATACGCAAAGATGCGCGACGACACCGATCGCGTGGACACCAAACGCATAGCCCTCGGCAACGCCGTCAAGGCCTATTACCGCGCCCAAGCCTGGGCCAAATGCTACGAAACCCTAGACCTCGCCGAACAAATTCTCCGCGAAGCCCTCCGCGACCCCAAGTTCACCGCCGCTCCGACACCACTCCCCAAGCGGCCGACCAAGGCGCAGCGCGAGCAGGCTCAAAGAGCTGAAGAGCGCCTCCGCACCGAACGCAAAGCGCTCGTCGATGGCCTGTCTGAAGTCCTCGAAATTCGAGCTGATCTCCGCTACAAGTTCTTCGACCTCCCCGCCACGATGCGCGACTTCATCGCCCTCTACGAGAACGACCCGAAAGGCAGCAAGGCTGGCTACTACCTCCAAATCACCGCCCGGATGGCCGAGTACAAGGGCGACCTTCCGGAGGCAGTTGCCCTGAGCGAACGGATCATCAAGGATTTCAGTTTGAATTCCGGTCAATCCAAGTCCGTAGAAGATGCGAACTGGGACCTCGCCCGCCTATACCGCCGCGCCCACGACCCCAAGGCCGAACTCGCCACCCTCGCCACCTTCGTCCTGCGCTACGCGTCCGACAACTCCGTCTCCACCCGCGTCTTTCGCGCCCTGGCCCGCACCGCCGAGTTGCAAGCCACCCTCGGCCAACCCGCCGCCGCCACGGCCACGCGCCGCAAGCTGATCGACCGCTACGCCGCGCAACCCGCACCGGCAACTCCGGATTCCCCCGAAACCACCCTCGCTGCCCAGGCGGCCCTGGACCTCTTGCAGCCCCAGGTCCAAGCCTTCCTCTCCGCCGAGCCGGACACCGCGCAACTACCCAAACTCCAACTCGATCTCGCCGTGCTCATGACCGCCGCCCAAGCCGTCGACCGCTATGGCGCGCCTTCGATCCAAGCCCAGACCGCCGCCCTGCGCTCCCACCTGCGCCGGCACTTGGCCCTGCAAGTCCGCTCCGCCGCACCCGATCTCGCCGCCCAGCTCCAAGCCGACGCCGTCGCCGACCTGAGCGACCAGCTCCGTGCCCAGCCCCGCGACCCCGACTTGCGCCGCGAGCTTCGCTACTTCCAACCCGACCTCACGCCCCCGCCAGGCGACGGGCTGCTGGCCGACTACGACCCGCCGGGCACCCTGCCCTTGGGCATCGAACTGCCCGCTCCAGCTAGCGATTCGGCCGTCGCCGCCACCTTCAATCAGGCCCTGCTGCACTATCGGCAGGGGCACCTGCCGCAGGCCATTGCGGCGGCGACCCAAGCGGTGAAGCTCGACGGCAACCACTCGCGTTCCAAGGTGTTGCTCGCCACCCTGCAACTCCGGGCCGGCGACGCAACCGCGGCCGTGCAGACGCTCGACGCGGGACTGGCTGCACGGCCGACCGACGTCATGTTGCTTGCCGAGAAGATTCAGGTGCTTGCGGGGCTGGGCAAGCATGTGGACGCCGTGCAAGTGGGCCAGACTGCGCTGCGGCTGGACCACAGCAATCCCGAAGTGATGTGGGCACTTGGCGACGCCTATCGGTTCGCGGGGTTGAGCGGCCTGGCCAAGGCGGCGTACCAGCGGGCGACGGAGGTCTACGAGGAGGATGTGCCAAGGAACGGGGAACCAGGGCCCGTGGTCACGCAATACGACGACCGCAAGGTCCGCAGCTACGGCACCCTGCAAGGACTGGACGCCGAGGCTCTACCCCGCGACGCCGGCCTGGCCCACGTCAAGCTGGAGTTCGCCCGGCTCGCCCTGCTCGACTCGCCGCCCGAGGCCGAATTCGCGCGGTACCAACTTCACAAAGCCCGGGATTTGCGTCCCAACGACGCGGCGATCGAGGCCAACCTGGGCGCCGCGTTGCTCATCTTGGGCGACCCGGCGGCGCTCGCGCACCTGCAAAAGGCCCTCGACCTGCAGCAAAACGACCCCCGCCTGCTCAACAACCTCGCCCTGGCCCAGCGTCTCTCCGGCCAGCCGGACCTAGCCCGCGCCAGCCTGCAGCAGGCCCGCCGCCTCGACCCGCGCCTGCCGCAGCCCCTGTACAATCTGGCGCTGCTGCGTTCCGACACGCTGCGCGACGCGGCGGGGCTGGCGGAGATTCGCGAGCTTCTGAGCCAGTTCAAGCAACTGCGCGGCCCGCCGCCGGCCGGACAGGCGGACCCGGCTGACGCACTGCTGGCTGAGGCGGAGGCGCTGGTGGCGTGGCGGGCCGCGGTAACCCGTTGAATTGACGCTATGGGGAACCTTGGCAACGTTGCCAGGGTCAAAAGCTCGGCGGCGCAGCGGCCGAGCCGCGCAACGGACACGAACCCGCAGGGCGGCGCCGCGCGCCGGTTTGGGCGCAAGCGGCCTCGATTTCAGCTGGATTTTCCTTCGCCCAAACTCGTGGCCGGGTCGCCGCGTGGGCGGCGATGCGCCCGGTCAGGAAGCCTATGTGGCAAGTGGCAATACCTGACACCCTAGCTCGGCAGTTGCGGGTGGATCAGGTTCTCGAAGCTGAAGATCTCGTCCCAGCGCGCCTGGCTCAGCAGCTTGCGCTCCACCACCACCAGGTCGTGCACCGATTTGCCCGTCTGCAGCGCCTCTTTCGCAATCGCCGCGCAGGTTTCGTAGCCAAACAGCGGGTTCAGCGCCGTCACGATGCCGATGCTGTTCATCACCATGTCGCGGCACACCTGCGGGTTCGCCGTGATGCCGGCCACGCACTTGCTCCGCAGCGCCAGGCAGGCGTTGCCCATGTACCGCAGCGACGTGAACAGCGCAAAGCCAATCACGGGTTCCATCACGTTCAGCTGCAGCTGCCCCGCCTCGGCGGCCATCGACACCGTCACGTCCATACCCACCACGTAGTAGGCCGCTTGGTTGACCACCTCGGGGATCACCGGGTTCACCTTGCCCGGCATGATCGACGACCCCGGCTGCATGCGCGGCAGGTTGATCTCGCCCAGACCGGCGCGCGGACCCGACGACAACAGCCGCAAGTCGTTGCAGATCTTCGAGATTTTCAGCGCCGACCGCTTCAGCGTGCCCGACAGCTGCACGTACGCGCCCGTGTCCGACGTCGCCTCGATGAGGTCGACCGCCAGCGTCACCGGGATCCCGCTGATTTGCGCCAGGTAATCCACGCACTTTTGCGCGTAGCCCTGCGGCGCATTGATGCCCGTACCGATGGCCGTGGCGCCCATGTTCACTTCCAGCAGCAGCGACTGGGCCTCGCGCATCCGCGCCACATCTTCGCCGATCGTCACCGACCAGCCGCGGAACTCGTCGCCCAGCGACATCGGCACCGCGTCTTGCAACTGGGTACGGCCCATCTTCAGCACAGGCGCGAACTCGACGCCCTTGTCGGCAAACGCCTGGGCCAGTGCCGCCAGGTGGTCCACGTACTCACTGATCTTGGCGTGCAGGGCCAGCCGGAACGCGGTCGGGTAGGCGTCGTTGGTCGACTGCGAGCAGTTGACGTGGTTGTTCGGGTGCACCACCTCGTAGTCGCCCTTGGGCCGCCCCAGCACCTCCAGCGCCAGATTCGCGATGACCTCGTTCGCGTTCATGTTGCACGACGTGCCCGCGCCGCCCTGGATGAGGTCGGTGGGGAACTGGTCGTGCAGCTCGCCGTTCAGCAGCCGGTCGCACGCCGCGGCGATCGCCCGCGCCACCGTGTCGGACAGCATGCCGCAGTCGCGGTTGGCCAGCGCGGCGGCCTTCTTGACCATCGCAAACGCCCGGATGAACTGCGGTTCCGCCGACATCGGCATGCCAGTGATGTGGAAGTTCTCGACCGCCCGCAGCGTCTGGACGCCGTAGTAGCAGGTTTCGGCCAGCTCCAGCTCGCCCAAAAAGTCGTGCTCGCGCCGGGGTCCACGCCCGGCTGCTGTCGTTGCTGTCATGTTGGCGACTCCAAGCCCGCGCCGCGGGCCGCGGCGGCAACCTAGACCGTTTCGCCAGCGCTGCCAAGGGACCACGGCTCTGGCGCGTCACGTCCGCACCACGACCGAGTTCCCTCGTTTTTTCATGGTAGACGGCCAGGTCGACGGCGGGCGCGAATCCTCAAGCCGCAAAGTGGCTCCCACGCACCAGCGGCAGGCAAGCCGCCTACCCCGCAGGACACCATGGCCACCATCACGCTCAACGAAGCCAACTTCGACGCCACCATCGCCAACAACGACACGGTCTTCATCGACTTCTGGGCCCCGTGGTGCGCGCCGTGCCGCGCCTTTGCCCCCATCTTCGAGAAAGTGGCCGCCGCCCACCCCGAGGTGGTGTTTGCCAAGCTCAACACCGAGGAAGAGCAAGGCATTGCGGCGGCCCTGCAGATCCAGTCGATCCCGACGCTGATGATTTTCCGCCAGCAGGTGCTGCTGTTCGCACAGCCGGGCATGTTGCCGGCGCCGGCGTTGGAAGAGTTGGTAGCCAAGGCCGCGGCGCTGGACATGGAGCAAGTGCACAAGACGATTGCCGAACAGCGCGAGGCCCAGAGCGCGGCCGCGTAGCGCATTCCGCCCCACCGCGGCGGCGGGCAAGCCCGCGCGGTTCCCAGGGAAGTTTGGGCACCGCCGAGCGATGGCGGCGCGCAACTTCTTAAGAAAACCCACATACTAGATCGCTCGCCTTGGCAGCCGCCTTGGGATCCTGCTAGTCCGTTGCAAGGTACGGGCAAGCAACGAAACCGGTGGGGAATCCATGATGCGAGCACGCTGGGGCGTGGTGTGTGTGCTGATCGCCGCGGGCTGCGACGGCACCGGCGAGGTCGCCGCAACAAGCAAGACGGCAGACGTCGCCCCGTCCGATGGGGCTGGCGACGCGGGGAGCACCGGCAAAGACACGAGCGGCGACGCAAGCCAACCGGTGCAAGACAGCGCCGCGGGGTCGGATTCAACGGGCGAAGACGCGGACAAGGCCGGCGACGCAAGCGACGTCCCACTGCCCGGCTGCGCCACGGACAGCGACTGCGCCGGCAAAGACGACGGCGACCTGTGCAACGGCACGTGGTTCTGCGACACGAGCAGCGGCCAGGCCCAGTGCGCGCCCAAACCGAATTCCGCGGTCACCTGCCCGGCCAGCCCAGACCCGTGCGCAAAAAGCCAGTGCCAGCCCACCAGCGGCGCCTGCGCGACGATCCCGGTCGCCGACGGCCTGGCCTGCGACGACGGCAGCGCCTGCACCAGCGCCGATCAGTGCGCGGCGGGCAAATGCGCTGGGACCGCCGTGGACTGCGACGACAAGAACGGCTGCACGGCCGACAGCTGCGACGCCGGCAAGGGCTGCCTGCACAGCGACACCACCGCGAGCTGCGATGACGGCAACGCCTGCACCAGCGGCGACGTCTGCCTGGCGGCCGCCTGCACCGGCACCGCGACGGACTGCGACGACAAGAACCCATGCACGGACGACTCGTGCGACAAAGCGAGCGGCTGCGCTCACTTGCCCAACACTGTCACCTGCAGCGACGCGAACGCCTGCACCAGCGGCGACCAGTGCACTGGCGGCCTCTGCTTGGGCCAAACGAGCGACTGCGACGACAAGAACCCTTGTACCGACGACAGTTGCGACCCCAAGACCGGCTGTATCCACGCCAACAACACCGTGACCTGCAGCGACAGCGACGCTTGCACGGCCGGGGACACCTGCAAGGACGGCGCGTGCGCGGGGACCGCCGTGAACTGCGACGACAAAAACGCCTGCACAAAGGACACTTGCGATTCCAAGGCCGGCTGTGCCCACACCAACACGACCGACGCGTGCGACGACGGCTCGAAATGCACCACCGGCGACGCCTGCCAAGACGGCGCATGCGCAGGCACCGCGGTGGTCTGCGACGACAAGAACCCCTGTACCGACGACGCCTGCGACAGCGCTACGGGCTGCACCGAGACGGCGAACACCGCGACCTGCAGCGATGCCAACCCCTGCACGGTCGGCGACGGCTGCAGCAAGGGCACTTGCGCCGCTGGACAGCTCAACGGCTGCAGCGACCAGAACGATTGCACCGCCGACAGCTGCAACGCCAGTACCGGTCTGTGCGTGCACGAAGCCATCACCGGCTGCGGCGCACCGCTTTGCAAGAACGACGCCGAGTGCGCCGACACGAATCCTTGCACTGTGGACACTTGCGTGCCGGGCAAGGGTTGCCAGCAGAGCTTCTCGACCGGGGCGTGCAACGATGGCAACCCGTGCACCCTCGTCGACAATTGTGCCGGCGGCACCTGCGTGGGCGCCAACGCGGACAAATGCGACGACGGCAACCCGTGCACGGACGACTCGTGCAGCAGCCAGACCGGCTGTGTCCACGCGAACAACACCGCCAGTTGCGACGACGGCGTGGCCTGCACCAAGGGCGACGCCTGCGCGGCCGGCAAGTGCGGCGGAACCGCGTTGGACTGCGACGACGCCAACCCGTGCACCACCGACAGCTGCAGCGGCGGGTTGTGCAGCCACGCGAACAACACGGCGGCGTGCGACGACAAGAATGCGTGCACGCTCAGCGACACCTGCGCGGGCGGCCTGTGCAGCGGCACCGCGAACTCGTGCAATGACAACGACGCGTGCACCACGGACAGCTGCAACAGCAGCAGCGGAGCCTGCGCGCACAGCCCGGTCGCCGGCTGCACGGGCGGCACCTGCACCGGTGCTGCCGACTGCAACGACAACAACCCGTGCACCGACGACAGCTGCGTGCCCGGCGCGGGCTGCAAGTACACGAACAACACGGCCGCCTGCAGCGACGGCAACGCGTGCACCGCGGGCGATGTTTGCTCCGCGGGCAGTTGCTCGGCCGGCGCCGCGCCAAACTGCGACGACGCCAACCCATGCACCACCGACGCTTGCGACAAGTCGACCGGCTGCACCCATGCCAACAACACGGCCTCGTGCAACGATGGCAACGCCTGCACGCTCGTCGACGTCTGCAGCGGCGGCTCGTGCAGCGGCACGACGGCCCCCAGTTGCGACGACGGCAACGTCTGCACCACCGACGCGTGCGACAAGACCGCGGGCTGCACCCACAGCAACACCGCGGGCAGCTGTAGCGACGGCAACGCCTGCACCCTCAGCGACACCTGCGCCGCGGGCTCGTGCAAGGCCGGGAGCGCCAAGAGCTGCGACGACGGCGACGCGTGCACCACCGATTCGTGCGACGCGGGCACTGGCGCCTGCAGCCACGCCGCCATTGCCGGTTGCGGCGCCGCCCCCACTTGGTCGCAGGTCTACAGCAAAGTCATCCAGGGCTACGGCTGCACCGGCTGCCACGGCGGATCGGGCGGCTTGTCGCTGGGCTCCACGTCCGACTCGGCCTACGCAGCCCTGGTCAACGTTGCGGCC
This sequence comes from Myxococcales bacterium, assembly GCA_037441385.1. Classification (GTDB taxonomy): domain Bacteria; phylum Myxococcota_A; class UBA9042; order UBA9042; family UBA9042; genus SXRM01. Next base: position 27,049 of record JBBISH010000039.1, on the reverse strand, counting down.
AAGGGCACCTGCGCGGCCCCGGTCTACGTCAAGCCTGGCAACCCAAACGGCAGCGAGTTCTACCTGAAAATCACGCCCGGCGCCGTCGTCGGCTGCGGCGGCTACATGCCGCCTGGCGGCGGTCCGGCCAGCCAAGCCGACTCGGACCTGGTCAAGGCGTGGATCCTGGGCGGCGCCCTCAAGTAGCGCCCAACGGCACTGCCTGCCGGACACGACGCACCCTCGTGTCATGTTCGCATCTAGATTGATGAATTCGGGATTTTCAGGCGCATGGTTCTTCGACCGGGCAGGTTCCTGGCGCGACCGTTTGGAGCTCCCACAGCAAGCCGAGCGAGGCTGACCGGACGGTGCGCCGCGCCAAGGCGGCCGCCGCGACGCTGGCGGTGCGATGGAACCCGAAGCATGCTGTTTTCGCCTGTACGTTCAACCACATGACACAAGGGTGCCTTGTGGTCGGGTCGGTCGGTCCGCTAGTTCGCGACGGCCTGGAGCTGGTAGGCGGGATCCTTGGCAATGTCGGCGTCGTTCCACAGCATCGGCCGGAACTTGCGCTGGCTGAACAGCTGGGTCTGGTCGGCAAAATTCGCCGAGGCCGGGTCAGTCGACTGGCTGTAGCTCAAGATGGCCTGCCCTTGCGGGCCGCTCGGCGTCAGCTCGACGACCATGACAAAGCTGGAGCCGTAGGCCACCGGGTAACCCGCCGTCGTCAGCGGACTGCCCGCCACCACCGGCGGTTGCGTCTTCAGCGTGGGCAGCAGGGTGTCGTTGGACGATGTGCCCGCACCGATCACCTGGAACACGCCCTCGCTGTGGTAGCCGCCGGGAATCGCAATCCGCACCGCGTCTTTCATGGTGTACTGCTGCTTGCCCAGGGTCTCGTTCAGCGCCACCCCGGCCTTCTTCAGCACCAGCACCGCGTGGCCCAGCAGCACCAGGTACGGGTCGTCGCCGGTCTGCGGCGCGGGCTTCAAGGTCTTGGGCGTGCCGATCGGGTCCTTGGCGTCAAACGGCACCAGGAAGAACGGCGACGGCCCGCCGGGAGCCGCCCAGAACTCGCGCCACAGCACGGCCCCCGGGCTGTCGGGCCCCAGCGTGCCGTCCCAAGCCGCCAGCACCGAGCAGGCCTCGCTCAAATCCACCGCCTCGCTGGGCGATCCCGACGCCAACACCGCCTGCACCTGCGTCCCCGGCTTGCAGCGAGCGACCATCTCGTCGCGATACAGCTCGGCAGTGTGCGCGCGCCCGTTGTGAATCATCGCCCGCAGCTCGTCGGCCGAGAACTTGCCGTCCGCACCCGAGGCACCCGTTGGCCCAACCTCGGTGGCCATCTTCAAATTCAGGCGTGTCCGCTGCGAGCGCGCCGTGCCCTCGGGGCCAAACGGGAACGCGTAGCCCTCTAGCGGGGCGCTCAGGTTGCTGAGCCAGTGCGAGTCGTTCGCGTTCAGCACATAGTCTTTCCGCAGCACGTGCGGGACTTTGCTGTAGGGAACCAGGCCGGGCATCCGCGCCCCCGGCTCTTCGACCCAGCCGTTTTGCGACTTGCTGCCGTCCAGCAAGATCATCCCGTTCTCCCACGCCAACTTGACGAACAGGTCGCCGCCCGACGAGGCCGCCTTCCACTCGTCGCGACAGGCCTGGCTCAGGTTCGGCGTGCTCTGCGATTCGCTGTAGAACACCGAGCCGGTGTCGTCCGCCGCCATCGTGTTCGTCCACGGATTGCCGCCCACGGTCGCGCAGACGTTTTGAATGTCCTCGACCGACTTCGCTTGGTCGATCTTCAAGAAGTGCTCCAGGGTCGAGGAGTTCGCCTCGTTGCCGTCGCGGAGCGCCCAGGCCTGCTCCGTATTCCACTCGGCGATGCCCGGGATGACGGCGATCGGCCCAAAACTAGTCCGCCAGAAGGTGCGGCTCACGGCCTTCAGGGTGCCATCGGTCTGCTTGACCTGGATGGTCGCGGCAAACGACGACATTTGCGACGGCTTGCCGTCGACCAGGTAGATGGTCGGGTCGGCTGGGTCCAGCTTCAGCTTGTAGACCGTGAACTTGCTCGACGCCGACACCGTCGCGGTAAACGCCGCGTGGGCGTTGTGGCCGATCAGCACCATCGGCATCCCCGACAAGGTGGCGCCCTGCACGTCCACCACACCAGGCACCGTAAGATGAGATTCCCACAGGCGCAATTCACCAAACCACGGGAAGTGCGGGTTACCAAGGACCATGCCGTTGCCGCTCTCGGTCCGCTCTTTGCCCACGCCCCAACCATTGCTGCCGATGGCGTGCTCGCGCAAGTCGGCGAGCTCGGCACCGGCGGTCTGCAGCCCTTCGGCCGCCGCCGACCACTGTTGCCAGTCTTGGCCCCGCAGCCACATCGGCATCGCGCCAGCCCCCTTCTTGGCGGGCGGCTGCACGTCGGCCAGGTACTTGCGCAAGTTGCGGCCAGAGGCCAGCAGCGCCAAGTCGTGGTAGTACGCGAGCAGATCCACGGGCGAGGCCGGCTTGACCCAGGCCGCATTCTTGCACAGGGTGGGCCAGCCGCTGGGCCCAACCTCGGCCAGGCGGTGGTTGTAGCCGGCGGCATAGCCTTCGAGCACCGAGCGCACTTCGGCCGAAAGCGCCTTGTCGCCGGTCGCCGCCCATTTTTGGTGGGCGTAGTCCATGACCCGCAACGCCTTGTAAGCAAAGTCAGAGGCCACGTTGGCGTCGCTGGTGCCTGGGCCAAAATACGCGGCCCGCTCGCTCCGGACTTTGACCAGCTGGTCGGCCAGCGTGCACAGGTTCTCTTTGGCAAAAGCGTAGCCCTGACCAAAAGCGACGTCGCCCAGCGTCGCGCCCTGGATGTGGGGAATTCCGTACGAAGTCCAGCGGATCTTGGCGCTGAACTTGGGCTCGGTCCAGGCAAAGGTGTCGGGAGCAGGCGCCGTGTCAGCCGACGCGACATCGGTGGCTGCAGCGTCAGCGTCGGCAGCGGTATCGGTCACGTCGGCCGAGTCGGCCACTGTCGCGTCTTTGCTGCTCGTGGCGATGGGTTCGGCGTCGTCGCTACACGCCGCCACGGTCGCCACGGTCCAGGCTGCCGCTGTCCATCGCCAGGCCCGACGGCCGGGCTTGCCCCACTGCATCATGATTCACTCCCTGGCGCCGCCTCCGACGCACCATGGCAAGGCTCGCACGGCTCGGCGCCCTCGGCAACGGCCGGCGCGACCACGGCGACTTCACGCAAGGCCACGCGGCCGTCCGCCGCCCGTGCGCCCAGCCGCAACCCCGCCTGGTTGTCGCATGCGCCGATCTTGTCCAGCTGCACCAGCGCCTGGGCCACGCAGGCCTGGGCAAATGCCTCGGCGGCGCGGACTTGGCGTCGGCGCACGCCCAAACGGCGCCCGGCCCCTGTCGCCCGCAGCCAGCTGTGCAGCACCAGGACATCAGTGGCCCGGCCCAGCAAATCCACTGCCTTGCCCAGGGCTTTGTGCTCGGGGCCCTGCGCACTGCCCAGCCACCACAGCGCGTCGGCCAGGTATTTCGCACTCTTGCGCAGGGTATGCATCCGGCGGTGGGTCGGTTTGCTTTCGCAGCGTCGCTTCGCGACCTGCAGGCGCCGCAGCAGTTTGCCAACTCCGCGGGCACAGGTGCCTTCGTCCAAGGCGCCCAATTGGTCCGTCATCGCTTCGATCACGGTCTGGGTGCGCGCTGCCGCCGCCTGCGCCACTTCGGGCCAAAGGGGATCAGCCAGCACAAAGGTGCGTTTGTGTTGGAGGTGCGCGATGATGGCCTGCATCGATCGCTGCGTCTTGGCCGGCAACCGCTCTACAGCACTGGGGAGCACGTCGGCATCGCGCGCATGGGCCAACGCCCGGCGTGCCACCCCCAGGGCCCGATCGGCCTGGCGCGCGAGATTGCCGGGCCAGGCGGCCGCAAGCAGGCGCAGAAGGGCGCGCAACCGACGAAGCGCTCTGCGCAATTCGTGCACAGCCTCGGCCGGACGGGTGGCGACGGCACCGGCTTCGGCGGCCACGGCGGCGCTGCCGGCCTGCAGGGCCTGGATCAGGGCCGTCCGCCATCCGCCGCCACGATCGCTGCCCAACTCGGCATCGGCCGCGAGCGGTTCGCGATTCGCCCCACGGTGCTCCACCTAGCCACTCCAGCTCCGCAGCACCGCGAGCCGCGTCCTCTTGGGGCAGGCTACGCGCGGCATGGTCGGCCGTCAAACCTGACCCAAGCGGATTCCGCAGGCCGGCAATCCGCTGCTGGGCGGCCCAGCTACCGAGTTCTTTTCACCCCGCGGGCCAGGGGATCCGTGGGCGAGCCCGGCTCTGCCGCGAACTCGACAACCAACTCAACAGGTTGCATGCTGCACACTAGCCTGGCGGCCGGCGCCGCCCCAAGCTGAACGCATGCCTACTCCCACCTTGACGATCGACTCGGGGTCCACGGCCTGGATGCTCGCCAGCTCCGCGCTGGTTCTGCTGATGGTGCCGGGACTTGCCCTATTCTACGGCGGCATGGTCCGCCGCAAGAACGTGCTCTCGACCATGATGATGAGCTTTGTCGCGATGGCGGTCATCGGCGTGCAATGGGTCGTCGTGGGCTATGCCCTGGCCTTTGGCACGTCGATGGGCGGCTGGATCGGCTGGGATACGGCGCTGGTCGGTCTGCACGGCCTGGCGCCCACCAAGCTGTTTGGCGACAAGGGCATCCCCGAGCTGGTCTTTGTGATGTTCCAAGGCAAGTTCGCCATCATCACGCCCGCGCTGATCTCGGGCGCGGTGGCCGAGCGCGTCAAGTTCCGCAGCTTTGTTGCCTTTACCGCCCTGTGGGTCACGCTGGTGTACTGCCCGCTGGCCCACTGGGTGTGGGCATCCGACGGCTGGCTGTTCAAGCAGGGCGTGCTCGATTTTGCAGGCGGCACGGTCGTGCACATCTCGGCCGGCGTGTCGGCGCTGGTGCTTGCCTGGATGGTGGGGCCGCGTCGCGACGTGACCCGTGGGGCGGCGATCCTGCCCAACAATCTGGTCTTGACGCTGACGGGCGCGGGGCTGCTGTGGTTTGGCTGGTTTGGCTTCAACGCGGGCAGCGCGGTCGCGGTCGAGTCGCCCGTCGCGGGCACGTCGGCGGGTTTGGCCTTTGCCACAACGCAAGCGGCAGCGGCGTCGGCGGGGCTGACGTGGATGCTGGTCGAGCGTCTCCGCCACGGCAAGGTGACCAGCCTGGGCCTGGCTTCGGGCATCGTCGCGGGTCTGGTGGCGATCACGCCGGCGGCCGGGCACGTGCAACCCTGGGCCGCGCTGATCATGGGCGCGCTATCGAGCCTGGTCTGCTTTGCCGCCGTGCAGTGGAAGGGGCGCCTGGGCTACGACGACAGCTTGGACGCGTTTGGCGTGCACGGTGTGGGCGGCATCCTGGGCGCCGTGCTGACGGGTGTGTTCTGCTTTACCCCTGTTGCGGGTCTGCTCGCAGGCGAGACGGCGCAGATCGGCAAGCAAGTCTTGGGCGTGGTGGTGGCGATCGTCTTTGCCGGCGGCATGTCGTGGGTCATCGGCGCGGCGGTGCGGGCGACCATGGGTCTGCGCGCCAGCGAAGAAGAAGAGCGCGACGGCCTGGATCTGCACGTGCACGGCGAGCGCGGCTACCACTTCGATTCGCTATAATTTACCTGGAGTTGCCATGAAGATGATTGTCGCCATCATTCGGCCCGAGCGGCTGGACGCGGTGGAAGAGAGCTTGCGCGCCGTCTTGGACGAAGGCGACAACTTCCGCCTGACGGTCGACGGCGTAGAAGGTCACGGCCGGCAGTCGGGCGAAGTCGAGTACTTCCGTGGCCACCCGGTGCACGTCCGCACCGTGGGCCGGACCCGCATCACGTTGTGCGTGAACGACGCCTACGTGGAGCCGGCGATCTCGGCGATCATCGCCGGCGCCAGAACGGGGAGCCAAGGCGCGGTGGGCGACGGCAAAATTTTCGTGCTGCCGATGGACGATGTGGTGCGCATCCGCACGGGTGAACGCGGGTCCGCGGCAATTTGAGTCGGCGAGCTGGGCCGACACGGCGAACTTGACGCAGATCATGGACGACAGCCACCCCGGGCCGTACAATCTTGGCCCCTGTTCGGGGAGGTTGGCCATGCAAAACCAGAAAATTCTTACAGCTCTGCTCAGCGGTGGGATCGCCCTGCTCGCGTCGTGCAGTCAAGACACGCCGACTCAGGCCGAAGATACGGCCCCGCTCTACGTCGTGCAGGAGGCCGCCTTGACCTCGCCCGAGGTGGGCGCGGCCCTGGCCGCGAAGGGATTGCTCAAGCCGGCCGAGGCCTTGCAGATGGCTCAGCTGGGTACAGACATCGCCTACGAGATCCATGCGACGCCGGCGGTACCTGGGGCGAGCGATCGCATCGTCTTTGCGGTGGTGGCGTGGCCGGGGGCTGCGGCGCCCACGTCGGGGGTCGTGCGGTGGAGCAAGGACGGCTGGGCCACCCAAAAAGACAGCCCTGGCACGCCGGTGCAAATCCTGGGGCGCGCGGCGGTGTTCTTTGACTTGGGCACGTTCGCGGCCGGGACGCAAGTTCGGGCGACCTTCAAGCTGGTCACGCCCACGGCCGAGGTCTGGCTGAACAACGGCAGCAAAGACTGGCTGGCCACGGTGCAAGCGCCGGCCGCGTTGCAGGGCATTGGCTCGCTGCAGGCCAAACAAGACGGCTGGGTCCGCAAGCTGCCCAGTGACATGGTGTACACGGCGCACGCCTTGAACGTGGCGGTCGAGACCTGGCCAGAAGTACCCAACGTGCAAGTGATTCTGCACTGGAAAGTGGGCGGCGGCCCGGTGATCGACACGCCGATGGCGGTGGATGCGATTCATTTTGGCGGCTACGGCATCAACACGCGGTGGCAGGGCGCAATCCCAGCGGCGCAACTGATGCCCGGCTCGAACCTGACGTTTTGGGTCGAGGCAAAGGGCCCCAAGAACACGCTGTGGGATAGCCAAAACGGCAAGAATTACCTGGGCAACATCGGCACGCCGCCGCAGGTGAGCTGGGCCCAGGTGGGCCACACGGCGTTTTCCAAAGGTTGGGTGATGCCGGACGGAAGCTACAAGGCGGGGTATGCGTTTCAGACCGGTCTGGACAATCCGTTTGCCTCGGTTCCGTCGAGCTACTGGCCGCCGCCCAAGCCCGCCGTAGAGCTGTATGTGCCTGGATTGACGGACCAAGACAGCGCGCTGCCGGCCGCGAGCGGCGGTTTTGTGCGGGTCGAGGTGGTGTCGCCGTTCTTCTCGGGCAAACCGGGCGGCGCCTGGCACTCGTACAAGATGGATTTCTTGGACAAAGGCGGCAACAACTGGCGGTTTGACTGGAACGTGCGTCAGCACGGCAGCCCGCTGTCTGGCCCCAACGGCGTCGACTGGGTCGACGACGGCACCTACGCCTACAAGTTCCGGATCTCGACGGACAACGGCGCGACTTGGGCCTGGCTGGGCACGGCACCCTGGCCGGCGGCGGGCGACAACCTGAGCCTGACCTGGAAGAACCTCACCATCGCGCCCCAGCTGACGGTGTCTGGAAAGACCGACCTGCCGACCATCAAACCCGGCAAGACCGCGACGCAGAAGGTGGAATTGGTCAACACGTCCAACGACACCTACACCGTCTCGGCGTGCACGGTGGACCCGCCGATGGGGCCGCTGGGCCTGACGCTGAAGGGCTGCCCCAGTGCCGGCAAGACCACGGTGCTCGCACCCGGCAAGCGGATCACCGTGACCCTCTCGTTCAAGCCCAAGAAACTCGGCACGTATGCTGCCACGCTCAAGGTGGACCTGGCCGCGCAGACCAATCTGTCGGTCAAGGGGACCTTTGCCGTGGCGTTTGCCGGCACCGCCAAATAGGACCGCGATGGTCCGGCGGAAAAGGTTTGCACCGCCACCGCGTGTTGGTGCGTCGCACAGCAGGGAGCGACGGCAGCTCCCATAGGGGGCGCAATGGTCGATCTCATGGGCGGCATGCGGACGCGCCAGGCGTGGCCGTCGCGCGTGTTCGGGCTCTGCCTGCTGGTACACGGCCTTGCAGGCTGTGCGTCGTCGCCGCCGCCAACCCAGCCGACCCCGGCCACGCTGCCCGGCGCCGCGCCCGACACGACGCACCCTCGTGTCATGTTGCCGGATGGACTGGTGTTTTCGCTGTCCGAAGGCGCGCCGCCGCAAGGGCGCCCGCAGGCCGCGACACCGACTTTGCCGCTGGGCCCGGACGAGACCAAGGCCCTGCTGGCGCGGCTGCCGCCGCTGGTGCAACAGGGGGGCGATGCCCAGCCGTTCGCGATGCGCGACAAGAGTCTGCCGCCGCCCAGGCCGGGCGAGACGGCGTCGCTGCCGTTTCCGCCGCCCGAAACGGTCACCCGCACCACCGAGAGTGCCCCGGAGCCGCTGAAAGTGCTCCGCTTTGCGCCGCAGGGCGAGGTGGAGTTGGCGCCGCGCCTGTCGGTCACGTTCAACCAGCCAATGGTGCCGCTGACGTCGCAGGAAGAACTGGCCAAGTTGCCGATACCCGTGCAGTTCTCCCCGCCGCTGCAGGGCGAGTGGCGCTGGCTTGGCACGCAAACGGTGATTTTTCAGCCCAAAGAGCGTCTGCCGATGGCGACCACGTTCGAGGCGCGGATTCCCGCCGGAACCAAGGCGGTCAGTGGCGCAAGCCTAGACGCGGACGTAGCTTTTCGCTTCAGCACTCCGCCGCCGCACGTCGAGCAGTTCACGCCGGATGGCGACGCGGTCGAGCGCCAGCCGCTCCTTGTCGCCGAGTTCGATCAGGCCATCGACCCGGCGGCCATCTTGCCGCATGTCCGCGTCACTGCGGGCCATCAGGCAACCGCGGTGCGGCTGGTTCCGCGGGCCGAGCTGGAGCGGCGCGCGGATTTTCAGTGGCGACTGAAAGACTTGGACCACGACGGCGGTGAAAGGCGCTGGCTGGCCCTGCAGCCCGTGGCGCCCCTGCCCTTTGACGCGATGGTCGTCGTCTCGTTTCTTGCCGGTACCCCATCGGCCGAAGGGCCGCGAACCACGGCCAAAGAGCAACGTTTCTCTTTCAAAACCTATGGTTCACTGCGCCTGATCGGCAGCCAGTGTGGTTGGGGCGAGCGGTGTTCGCCGCTGATGCCGTTTGAGCTGGAGTTCAGCAACGACCTGGATGCCAAGACCTTTGACCCGGCTTGGGTGTCGGTGCAGCCCACCCTGCCCGGCCAGCGGGTGACCGTGGACGGCAATCGCCTGACGGTGACGGGCTTGAGCCGCGCGCGGACGAGCTACACCGTCAAGGTCGCGGCGAGCCTGGCGGACCGATTCGGCCAGACCATGGCCAAGCCCGCGTCGGCGTCGTTCAAAGTGGGCCCGGCCGAACCCATTTTCAGCGTGCAGGGCGGCGAGTTCATGGTTCTGGACCCTGCGCAAAAGCAACCGAGCGTGGCGGTCTGGACGGTCAACCAGCCGCGCCTGAAAGTGCAGCTGTGGCGCGTGGATCCCAGCCTGTGGCCTGCCTACAAACGCTACCTGGACGCACCGGACGGCAGGCTGCCGATCCCAGGCACCAAGGTAGAAGACCGCACCGCCGTGCTGGCGCAGAAGCCCGACGAGCCGCTGCTGACCGAGATCAGCCTAGCGGCGGCGCTCAAGAACGGCTTGGGTCACGCGGTGTTGCGCGTCGAAACCATTCCCACCAAGATCGGCGAGCGGCCCGACACTTGGGAAGCCTGGATCGCCGTGAGCCACGTCGGCCTCACCGCAGTGAGCGAACGCAGCGAACTCCGCGCCTGGGCTACGGATCTGCAGACCGGCAAGCCGCTCGCTGGCGCCACCATCGAGCTCCGGGACCAGGGCGGCAAGCTAATAGCCAGCCAAACGACCGACGGCGAGGGCAGCACCGCCTTTGCCCAGCCGGAAGGGCTGACCGGCCCCGCTGCCCTGTGGGCGAGGTACGGCGGCGAAGTGGCCATGCTGCCCGAAAACACCAGCAGCCACCCCAGCCGCTCCAGTTGGGCCAAAAACGACGCCGGATCGAACACCCAATGGCACACGACCAGCGATCGCGGCCTGTACCGACCCGGCGAAACGGCCAAGGTCAAGGGCTGGCTGCGGACGGTGCAGTTGGGTCCGCATGGCGACGTGGAGCCCTATACGGGTCCGCGCAGTCTGACGTGGCGCCTGACCGACGCGCACGGCAACGAAGTGAGCAAAGGCACGCAACCCGTGACCAGCGCAGGCAGTTTTGATCTGAGCCTGGACCTGCCCAAGACCATCAATTTGGGCCACGCCTACCTGCACATGTCGCTTGGCGGCGGTCACGACAGCTCGACCTTGGCCCTGCAAGTCCAAGAATTCCGTAGGCCCGAATTCGACTCGACGACCCAGGTCGATCCAGGGCCCTACTTCATCGGCGACCATGCCCTGGTGACCACCTCGGCGCGCTACTACGCCGGGGGCGCGCTCGCCTCGGCGCCGGTTCAGTGGTTGGTCACGGCGTCGCCCGCGCACTATGCACCGCCTGGGCACGACGGCTGGAGTTTTGGTCGCGAGCTGCCGTGGTGGTTGACCTGGCGCGAGGAGTCGGACGAAAGCAGTCGCGACGACGACGCGGCGGTGCCCCCACAAAGCCAGCGCATGGCGGCCCGCACCGGCGCGGACGGCCAGCACAGCCTGCGCATCGATGTGCAGCAGGGTTCGCCCAACCAGCCGTGGAATCTGGGTGTCTCGGCCACGGTGCAGGACGTCAACCGGCAAACCTGGACCAGCGGCACGACTCTGCTGGTTCACCCCAGCGCGGCCTACGTGGGGCTTCGGCTGGAACAAACGTTTGTGACCTCGGGGCACGAGGCCGAGGTCGGTTTGTTGGCGGTCGACGTCGATGGCCAACCGCTGGCCGGCAGGTCGGTTCACTTGCGCTGGTGGCGCACCGACAGCGAGCAAGTGCGCGGGATCTGGACAGAAGTGCAAAAGGACGAGGGCCACTGCCAGTGGACTTCGACCGCGCAGCCGGGCAAGTGCACCTTTGTGCCCAAGACGGGGGGCATGTGGACGCTGCAGGCCACGGTGACCGACAGCAAGGGCCGGGCCAACCTCACCGAGTCGATGCTCTACGTGGCCGGCCCGTCGCCGATGACCTCTGGCGAGGGCGCCGAGAGCGACGCGGTGCGCCTGGTCCCGGACCGGCAAGAGTACACGCCGGGGCAAGTGGCCAAAGTGCTGCTCATTGCGCCGTTTTCGGATGGCCAGGCCGAGGTCACGGTAGCGCGCGACGGCCGGCTGTGGCGGCAGCGGGTCGCCTTCAAAGGCAACACGGCCACCGTGCAAGTGCCGATTCTTGATGAGCATACCCCAGGGTTGTGGGTCGACGCGGAAGTGGTGGGGCAAAAGCCGCGGATGGGCCCGAACGGCAAACCCGACGCCAAGCTGCCCAAGCAGGCGACCTTCGCGAGCGGCAGCGTCTACCTGTCTGTGCCGCCTGTGCTCCGCACGCTGCAGGTCAAGGTCGCACCGCAGCAAGCCGAGCTGGAGCCCGGCGCCAAGACGGCGGTAGACGTAGAGGTCTTGGATGCGCAAGGCAAACCGCTCGCCGACAGCGAGGTGACTGTGGTGCTCGTCGACGACGCCGTGCTGGCGCTGACGGGGCACCGCATCGGCAACCCGCTGGGCAGTTTCTATCCACAGCGGCAGTCGGCGTTGACCGTGACCGAACTGCGCAGTTGGCTGTTGATCGCCCAGTTGGATGTGAGCGGCCGCTTCCGCGGGCTGCCAGACTCCCTGGAATCGTCCATGGGCGCTGGGGGTTTTGGCGAAGTGTCGGTCGGCGCCGGCATGGGCGTGGGTGGCAGCGGCATGGGCGGCGGCGGCATGGGCAAGATGTACGGCTCTGTGGACGAGGACCGCAGCGCCCCGGCCGAAAAGGCCATGCGCGACGAGCCCAAGCCCCGTCCAGCGCCGGGGCCCGCCAAAGCCAAAAGTACCAGCGCAGCGCCCGACGAGCCTGAGCAGCCGGCCATCGCGGTGCGCAAGAACTTCAACCCGCTAGCAGTGTTTGCCCCTGCCGTGCTGACGGACGCCAAGGGCCACGCGCGGGTGCCGCTGACCCTGCCCGACAACCTGACTCGCTACCGGGCCATGGCCGTTGCTGCCCGCGGTGCCAAGAATTTCGGCTCGGGCGAAGCGGTGGTTACGGCGCGCCTGCCGCTGATGGTGCGGCCGTCCGCACCGCGGTTCGCCAACTTTGGCGACCAGTTCGATCTGCCCGTGGTGTTGCAGAACCAGACCGACCAAGCCCTGCAGGTGCGGCTGGTGGCGCGGGCAACAGTGCTGCAAGTGGGCGACGGCGCTGGGTCTTTGGGCCTACAAGTGACCGTGCCGCCCAAGGATCGGGTAGAGGTACGGCTGCCGACCAAGGCGCCGCAAGCCGGCACGGGCCGCGTACAGATCGGCGTGGCGACGGGCACTTTTGCCGACGCGGCCGAGATCAGCTTGCCCGTATGGACGCCAGCCACCACTGAAGCCTTTGCGAGCTATGGGGTTTTGGACGGCGATGCGCAAGGCAACGGCAGCCGCGCCCAAGGCCTGGTCGCGCCCAAGGACGCCGTGCGCCAGTTTGGCGGCTTGGACGTGACGACCAGTTCGACCGCCTTGCAGGGCCTGACCGACGCCCTGCTGTACCTGGTGCACTATCCCTTTGAATGCAGCGAGCAACGGGCATCGCGGATGCTCGCCATCGCCGGGCTGCGCGATGTGCTGCGCGCGTTCGCGACCAAGGACATGCCCAGCGAGGAGGCCATCGTCACCTCGATGGCGGCGGACCTGGACTGGCTGGCCAAGACGCAAAATAGCGATGGCTCCTGGGGATTCTGGCGGCGGGGCGAGCAAGGTTGGCCGGTGACGACCCTGCACGTGACCCACGCGCTGATGCGGGCCAAGCAAAAGGGCTACGGCGTGCCCGAGCCCGTGCTGAAGAAGGCCCTTGATTATTGCGAGCATATCGCGCGTCACTTCGACGCTTGGTACCCGGTCGAGGCGCGACGGGTGCTCCGCGCCGAGGCCTTGTTCGTGCGATTGCAGGCCGGGCAGCGCGACATCGCCCAAGCTCGGGCGCTGCTTGCGGAATTCGGCGCTGTTGAGAAGGCGCCGCTGGAAGCCCTGGGCTGGCTTTGGCCGGTGCTGGTAGCAGACAAGGCCTCGGCCAAAGAGGTGGAAGCGATCGCCCGACATGTGGCCAACCGCGTGGAAGAGCAGGCCGGCGCTGCGCATTTCACGGTCCGTTACGCCGACGGGGCGCACCTCTTGCTGGCCTCGGACCGGCGCGCCGACGCGGTCTTGCTGGACGCGCTGATGACGGCCCAGCCGCAGAGCGACTTGATCCCCAAGCTGGTGACCGGGCTGCTGGCCCACCGGGTGCGCGGCAAGTGGGGTTCGACCCAAGAGAATGCCTGGGTGCTCCTGGCCTTGGACCGCTACTTCCGCACCTACGAGAAGGTGGAACCGCACTTCGTGGCGCGGCTTTGGCTGGGAGACCAGTACGCTGGCGCGGCCAAGTTCGACGGGCGCAGCAACGAGCGGCAGAACGTGCGGATTCCCATGGCGACCCTGCAGGATGCACCCGCGGGCGCCCCGTTGCTGCTGGCCAAGGAAGGGCCGGGGCGGCTGTACTATCGGCTGGGATTGGACTATGCGCCCAAGGACACGCAACTGGCGGCGCTGGACCGGGGCTTTGTGGTCGAGCGGCGCTACGAGGCCGTGGATGACCCCAAGGACGTGGTGCGAAACCCGGATGGAAGCTGGACTTTTGCAGCAGGGGCCCGCGTGCGCGTGCGCTTGAACTTGGTCGCGGCGGCGCGGCGCTACCACGTGGCGCTGGTCGATCCGTTGCCGGCCGGGCTCGAAATCCTGAACGGCGACCTGAATGGCGCCCAACCTGCGCCCAAGGCGAGCAACGTGCGGCCAAGCGGCGGCAGCTGGTGGTGGAGTCGCTGGTACTCGCACGAGAACCTGCGCGACGAGCGCGCCGAGGCCTTTGCCAGCCTGCTGTGGGACGGCGACTGGGAGTACACGTACCTGGCGCGCGCGACGACGCCGGGCCGCTTTGTGGTGCCGCCGGCCAAGGCCGAAGAGATGTACAGCCCCGAAGTCTTTGGTCGATCGGCCAGCGCCGTGGCGCTCGTTCGCTAGGCGCCTAGCTCGACTGAGGATCGCGGTGTCGGCCGCCCGGCCCGCGCCCAACCGTGCGTCCCACCTTGGAAATGCGTCCGGCCAGGCACTCGGCGCACACCTCGGCATGCTCGCTGACGCAGGCCTTGCCCGGATAGATCTCGTACAAGGACCTGTACTGCAAGGGAGTTACGTTGGGCATCACCACGTTGGCCCCGGCCTGCAGCGCGTTTTCGCGGCCGCGGTGGCCGTTCAAGGTGGCCAGCGCCGTGGTGGCGGGCAGATTGGCGTTCGGGCAAAGAATCCTTAGCAGCGCCACGCACTTGAGGGTCATATCTTCGCTGGCGGGGACTTGCTCGCCGTCGCCAAGGGAAGCCACCAGGCCCTGCCCCAGGGGTGTTTCGGGATGGGCCAGCCACGGCCCCACGCCGATCATGTCCAGGTCCAGGTCGCGGCAGCGCAAAAGGTCTTGGGCCAGGCTGGCGTAGCTCTGGCCGGGGATGCCGATCAGAAAGCCGCTGCCCACCTCGTAGCCCAGCTCGCGGAGCTCGGCAAGGATGGCGAAGCGGTCGCGGGCGCTGTGGCCCAAGGCCGGGTGGATCTGGGCAAAGAGCGCGCTGTCCGACGTTTCGAAGCGAAGCAGGTAGCGGTCCGCCCCCGCCTGCCGCCACGCCTGCAGTTCGTGCGACTTGCGTTCGCCCAGGCTAAGGGTCACCGCCAGGCCCGTGTCTTGGGCGATGCGCTGCACGACATTGGTCACCCACTGCTGGGTAAGCCCTGGATCTTCACCGGCTTGCAGGACGACGGTGCCATAGCCCAGGCGTTGGGCCAAAGCGGCGGCCGCCACCACTTCGTCGGCGGTCATGCGATAGCGCTGGATGTGGTGGTTGTCCTTGCGGATCCCGCAGTACCAGCACGCGCGCACGCAGCGGTTCGAGATTTCGACCAGCCCGCGCAGGTGCACGGCATCGCCCACGTGGTCGCGGCGCAACTGGTCGGCACGGGCCCAAAGCGCCTGCAACTGCTGGGGATCCTCCTCGCGCAGCCATTCGGTCAGAGCGGTGCCGTCCAGCTTGGCTCCGTCTAGCGCGGCGCTCATGCCTGCTCCTGCCGCGCTTGCTGAACCGCCTGGAGCGCCTGGGGAAACGGCTGCAACGCGCGGTCCAGGATGCCCTTGAGGTGGGCGATCGCGACGCCAAAATTGGTGAGCGCCACGCCCTGCCGCGCCGCCGATCGCTGCCGGGCGAGCAGCTCGCGACGGTTGCCGGTGCAGTTGCCGCAGTGCAGAATGACCTTGTAAGGACTTACATTGTCTGGGAATTCGTGACCGCGCATGTATTCGTAGCGCAGCGATCCGCCGACTTTTTGCTCCAGCCAGCGCGGGATCTTGACGCGGGCGATGTCGTCGTCGTTGGGGTGGTGGGTGCACTGCTCGGCCATCAAGACCGCGTCGCCCGGTTGCAGGCGGTCCAGGGCCAGCGCACCGCGGGCCATGGCTGGAAGATCGCCCTCGAAGCGCGCAAACACAATCGAAAAACTGGTCAGTGGCACCGTGGCGGGGACCATCTGCGCGACGGTGCCAAAGGCCTGCGAGTCGGTGACGACGAGCGCGGGCGGCTCGCGCAAGGCAGCCAGCGCGATCGGCAGCTCGCGGTCTTTGACGACGAGGCCGATAGCGTCGTGGTCCAAAAGATCGCGGGCCGCCTGGGCTTGCGGCAGGATGAGCCGCCCTTTGGGGGCCTCTTTGTCCACCGGCACCACCAGCACGCAGACCTTGCCGGGCGGGACCAAGTCGGCCAGCAGCGGCCGCTCGGCAAGGTCGTGCCCCGCGGCGGTCTGTAGGGCAAGGCGAAGCTCATGCAACCCTTGGTGCTGCAAGGCGGAAACCGCGACCGGGTTCAACCCTTGGCCGCTCAGTTCACGGACCAGCTGCGGGTCGGGGGGCACCGCGTCGGCTTGGGCCAGCACCGCCACGACCGCGACCTGCCGCTGCTGCAATTCCGCCACGAGGTCGCGCTCGAAGGGTCCCCACTCGCCGCCGACGCTGACCACGACACCAATGTCGACGCGGTCGAGCACCTGGCGTGTACGCCCGACGCGGAGCTCGCCGAGCGCGCCGTGGTCGTCGATGCCCGCCGTGTCGATGAAAAGCACCGGGCCAATCGGCAGCAGTTCCATCGGCTTTTCAACGGGATCTGTGGTCGTGCCCGGCTCGGCGCTGACCAGCGACACGGGCGTGGACACCAGCGCGTTGAGCAGGCTGGACTTGCCGACGTTGCGGCGGCCAAACAGCCCGATATGCGTGCGCATGTTCTTGGGCGAACCGAGCATGACAACCCCCGGAGCGATCTAGCAGAAGACGTCGCGCTTGCCAGCCCGGACCGCTTGCACCATGCGCCCGGCACGGCGCCGGAGCTTGGGGTCGTCGATATCGTCCAGGTCGGCGCCAATGCGGAGCTCGCCGAGTTGGCGCGTGGCGGGGTCGGCAAATTCGCCCAGATACTCCTGCAGCGTGGCCAGGGCATTCGGCAGGCAATGGGTCTTGATCTCGCCTGGTTTGGCCAGGTCCATGAAGTCGCGGCCGGTGCGCCCCAGGCGGTAGCAGGCCGTGCAGAACGAAGGCACGAAGCCGAGGTCCAAGACGTCGCGGACGACTTCGTCCAGGCTGCGGTGGTCGCCCAAGCTGAATTGCCCCGCGACCTCGCGCTCGGGGTGTGCATAACCGCCTGGATTGGTTACGCTCCCCGCCGAGATCTGCGAGACGCCGAGTCGGAACGCCGCGCGCCGCAGTTCCGGGGTCTCGCGCGTGGATAGGATGAGCCCGGTGTACGGCACGGCGATGCGCAAGATCGCGACGAGCTTGAGGAAATCCGTGTCGCTGACCGGCGCTGGCGGGTCGCTGGCCAACTCTGAACCGTCGGCGGGCTCCAGGCGCGGCATACTGATGGTGTGCGGGCCAACGCCCCAGCGATCCTCCAGGTGATCGATGTGTTGCATGAGCGCGAGGAGCTCGAACCGCCAGTCGTGGAGGCCAAAGAGCACGCCCACGCCGCAGTCGTCGATGCCCGCCTCCATCGCCCGGTCGATGGCCTGCAGCCGCCAGTCGTAGTCGGCCTTGCGCCCGAACTTGTGGACCTGCGCATAGGTCGGGCGATGGTAGGTCTCTTGAAACAGCTGATAGGTCCCGATGTTGCGGGCCTTCAGCGCCCTGAATTCGGCCACCTCCAGCGGCGCCAGGTTGACGTTGACCCGCCGAATCTCGCCGCGCTCCGTTCGAGTCGCGTAGATCGTGTCGACGGCGCGGAGGTAGTAGTCAAACCCCTCGTGCGGCGTGGCCTCGCCGGCCACCATCAGGACCCGTTTGTGGCCGTGGTCCACGAGCCACCGCACCTCCTCCGCAATCTCTTCGGAACAGAGCACCCTTCTGTCTAGTCCGCGATTACTAACGCGAAATGCGCAGTAGTCGCACTCGTTGGCGCAGAGGTTCGAGATGTAGAGCGGCGCGAAAAGGACGATGCGGTTGCCATAGATGGCCTGCTTGACCTGCCCGGCCGTGCGGAACAGTTCGCCAAGGAGATCGGTGTCGGTCACCCCCACCAGCGCGAGCACCTCCGCGGCGTCCAGCCCGTTGAGTTCAAGGGCTTTCTGCAGAATATCCCGCACTTGTGCCGCATCCGCGGGCCCTGTCGCCTGCAGTTGGGCCTGGATCGCCGCATGGTCGATGACGGCTTGGTGTTCCACACGCATGGTGTCGCGCTCCTTGGTCGTGGCCGGCGGCCGGTGAGTCTAGACGATGAACTTGCCTCGCGGCGTATAGTGCGTATGCAGCAGGTGGTGGGCCTGCTCGCCGCACGGCCCGTCAGTCAGGAACTCACGGTAAATCTTCAAGACATCGGGGTTCTCGTGCGACTTGCGGACGGCCGCACCGCGGTCCTCGGCGTAGATGGCCTTGGCCCGCGCCGCGCGAATCTCGGGGCTGGTGGGGATGGGCTGGCCGCCGCCGCCC
This sequence comes from Myxococcales bacterium, assembly GCA_037441385.1. Taxonomy (GTDB): domain Bacteria; phylum Myxococcota_A; class UBA9042; order UBA9042; family UBA9042; genus SXRM01. The sequence goes on along the minus strand of JBBISH010000039.1, from coordinate 8,891 downwards.
AGGCAGCCGCCAGGGCAGGCCATGAACTCGATGAAGTGGCAGCTGGCGAACTTGCCGCCGGCCTTGATGTCCTCCAGGACTTTCTTGGCGTTGGCGGTGCCGTGGGCGATCCCGACCTTCAGCGTCTGGCCCAGCAGGAAATCAAACGAGGTGAAGTGCTTCTTGAGCAAGTCCGGCACGGGGCCGACCTTGTCGATGGTGACCTCGGCGTAGCGCACGCCGGCCATGCCGCGGACCGGGGTGATGTTGGCGTGCTGAAACAGACGCTCGACCTTGTCGCCAGTTACGAGCTCGATGGCGGTCCGGAGTGCGGCCTCCATGACGCCGCCGGTGGCGCCAAAGACCACGCCCGAGCCGGTCGCCGTGCCAAAGGGGTCGTCGAAACCGCTGGGTTTCATCGCGGGCAAGTCGATGCCGGCTTCCTTGATCATGGCCGCCATCTCGCGAGTGGTCAGGCCATAGTCCACGTCCTTGTGGCCCGAGTCGTGCATCTCGGGGCGATTGCACTCGAACTTCTTGGCCGAGCACGGCATCAGTGCCACCGTGACCACCTGGCTCGGGTCGATGCCGTGAACCTTGGCGTAGTAGGTCTTGATGACCGTACCGAACATCTGCTGCGGACTCTTCGCCGATGAAAGATTCGGGATCATCTCGGGATAGAAGTGCTCCAGGTACTTGACCCAGCCGGGCGAGCAACTGGTGAATTGCGGCAGGGACACCGGCACATGATCGGCGAGCGCCTTGCGGAGCCGGATGAGCAGCTCCGTAGCCTCTTCGAGGATGGTGAGGTCGGCGGCGAAGTTGGTGTCGAAGACCCGGTCGAAGCCGCAGAAGTGGAGCGCGGTGTTGAGCTCGCCGGTCAGCGCCTTGCCGGGCGCCTGCCCAAAGCACTCGCCGATGGCGGCGCGGGGCGACGGTGCGGTTTGCAATACCACGTGTTTGTTGGGGTCGTCGATGGCGTGCCAGACCTCGTCGGTGGGGTCGTTGGCCTGCAGGGCGCCGGTGGGGCAGCGGTTGATGCACTGGCCGCAGCCGATGCAGACGACCTCGCTGAGCGGCTTGTCGGCGAACGTGGAGATGACGGTGTCCGCGCCGCGGCGGATGGCTTCCAGGGCGCCGACTTCTTGGAGGTCGATGCAGGTGCGGACGCAGCGCCGGCACAAGATGCACTTGTTCATGTCGCGGACGACGGCGTGGCTGGACGCGTCGATGGGGTAGATGGGCTGCTTGACGTGGCCGAAGCGGAACCAGTCGACGCCGTATTCCTCTGCGAGCGTCTGGAGTTCGCAGTTGCGGTTGCGCCAGCACGCGTAGCAGTCGCCGTAGTGGTTGGTGAGCATGAGGTCCAGGATGTGGCGGCGGGCGGTGCGGACGGCGCGGGTGTGGGTCTGGATCTGGAGCGGCGCGGTGATCGGATAGGCACACGAAGCCTGGAGGTTGCGCTGGCCCGCGACCTCGACGACACAGATGCGGCAGACGCCGGCGACGCAAAGGTCCGGGTGGTGACACAGCGTGGGGATGCGGATGCCGATGCTGCGAGCAGCTTCGAGAATCGTAGTCCCGTACGGCACTTGCGCGGCCTGGCCGTCGATGGTGATTTCGATCTGGCCGTGCTCGCCGAGCTCGCTGGGTGCCTGCGGGATCGGGTTGATCTGCATGCTGGTCGGCGCGCGCGGGATCGTCTGGGTGCGGCGCATTTCGGTAGTCATGGTTTGCTCCTGGTTGCGGGTCTAGGCGCGCGGTTGCTGGCCAAGGACCTCGTCGGCAAACTGTTCAATGATGCTGAGGAAAGCTTGAGGACTCGATTGCCCCAGGCCGCACTTGGCGGTGAGGCGCATCGTGTCGCCCAGGGCCTTGAGCTCGTGGAGGTGGGCCATCGAGCAGCGGCCGGCCTGCAAGAGCTCGACGCCCTCTAGGAGGGCGACGTTGCCGGACCGGCACGGCGTGCACTGCCCGCAGCTCTCTTCCACGAAGAACTCCAAGAAGTTGCGGGCGACTTGGAGCATGTCGCGGCCAGGGCCGATGACCATGACCGCCCCGCCGGTGGCAAGGTCCTCAAAGCAGAGGCTGCGGTCGAACTCGGCTCGTCCCACGCAGCGACCGGAGGCGCCGCCGACCTGGACGGCCTTGGCGTCCTCGCCGCCGACGAGCTCCAAGAGTTCAAGGACTTTTGTGCCCATCGGCAGCTCGTAGACGCCCGGCCGCTGGCAGTCGCCCGAGACAGAGAACAGCTTGTAGCCGCGCGAGCCCGGCGTGCCGAAACGCGCGAACCAGGCGCCGCCGCGGTCGACGATGCGCGCCGCCAATGCGAGCGTTTCCACGTTGTTGACGATGGTGGGCTGGTCGAAGAAGCCCGTATTCACGGGGAACGGTGGGCGGTTGCGGGGCTCGCCGCGGTGACCTTCCAGGCTCTCGATGAGGGCGGTCTCTTCGCCGCACACGTAGGCGCCGGCGCCCATGTGGATCTCGATGTCGAAGTCGAAGCCGGCGACGCCCAGAATGGTGGCCCCAAGGAGGCCTTCGGCGCGGCGCCGGACGAGCACAGACTCAAGGTGCGGGCGCAAGTAGCGGTACTCGCCGCGCAAATAGACGATGCCATGGCTGGCCCCGATGGCGCGCGCGGCCAGGGTCATGCCCTCAAAGACAAGGTCGGCGCGGTCGGTGAGGAGGACGCGGTCCTTGAAGGTGCCCGGCTCGCCCTCGTCGGCGTTGCAGACCACGAACTTCATGGTGCCCGCTGCGTCGCGCGCGAGCTGCCACTTGGTCGCGGTGGGGAAGCCCGCCCCGCCGCGGCCGCGGAGCCCGGACTCCCGCACCTCGTCGATGATCTTCTGCGCTGGCAGGCCCGCCGCCTTGTGCAGCCCGGCCTCGGCCGGCACGTCGCTACCCAGCAGAATGTCGAGTGGTGTTGCGGTCATGGCGTCCTCCCGGCCATCGGGTCGTAGTGGAAGTGCGGCGTGTGGGCGACCCCGGCGTGGCGCAGCGGGTAGACGCCGAAGGCGGCGCGAGCTTGCTCCAAAATCTCATGAATTTCCGCGCACCTGACACGAGGGTGCAATGTGTCGCCGACCAGGAGGGCGGGGCCCCGGTCGCACTGCCCAAGGCACTGGGCCCACTCTAACGAGAAGCGCCCGTCCTCGGTCGTCTCGCCGAACTGGATCCCAAGGTCGTTCTCAATTTGCCGGGCGACGGCGTCCTTGCCGGCCAAGTCGCAGCTGAGCGACCGGCACATGCGGATCATCACGTTGCCGCGACGCTCGGCGTGCAGAAACGAGTAGAAGCGCACCACCCCATAGACTTCAACGGGGTGGATGCCCAGCAGCGCAGCCACCTCTTGCATAGCAAACTTGTTGATATAGTGATACTTCTCTTGAATCGCGAGCAGAATCGGCAGCAACGCGCTGCGTTTGCGGCCGTGCCTGTCGGCCAGGGCCACAATTTCGGCCTCGAGCACTCTCTGTTCTTGGATGAGCATGTCAACCTCGCGTCCCGTGTGCCGCGCACTGCCGGGCGCCAACCAGGATAGGACTACCGCGCCAGCTTCCAAGCCTGCAGGATGGGCGCGGCTGCGGCCGCACGACATCGGTTTGTCAGATGGCCCGTGATGGACCCGTGACGCCCACCACGCCAACCACCACGGCAAGGCGCCCTTGTGTCATGTGGGCACAGGTATTGGGGAACTTGCGGCGCGAGCACCGGTCCCGGCGGCGGTGGACAAGGCCGGGCGGCGTGGCCCTTCCCCAAAGCGCTGCACGACCGGGTATTGGGGGGCGACCGGCGCAGAACCGCGGAAGAATTGAAGGGGTCGCCCGCATCGCCTGTTCGCCAGGGTTGCCAAGCCAGCGCGAGGAATGCCACAGTGTGCCCCAGACCTGGCGAGCAAACGGGGTGGCGATGCAGCGGATTCGATTGCGTGTGGCGTGCTCATGGCTCCTGTTACTGCTCGGCGCGGCGTCCACGGCCCAAGCGGCACCGCCCGACGTGTGCGCTGAACTCAAAGCGGCCAACCCCGACCTCGCGGCCCTTGGCAGTGACTACGAGCGACAAGGCAACGAAAACCCACAAGATCCCAAGCTCGTCTGGTACGCGGCCAGTGCCTACCGGTGCGCGGCCCAGGAGCAGTCGGCGGCCCCTCAACAGTGCATCCAAGTCGGCCAGGCCAAGGCACTCTACGACAAGTTCGTCGACGCGGCCGCCAGCACCAAGACCCTGAAACGCGAGCTCGCCGACGCCAAGCGAACGGCCGACGCCCTGCGCGCGACCCACGCCGAACCTTGCGCCACGCTCGCTCTGCAAACCGCCAAGGCGGGTCAAGCCGGCGCAGCAGCACAGCTTTTCGAGTCTGTGTACATCCTCACACCGCGGCCACTCCTGCTCTTCAATGCCGCCCGAGCGTGCGAACTGGGCGGCCTGCCCAACGAGGCCGCGGTCTACTACATGGCATACCTCGCCCTGCCGCTGCCATGGCGCGATCGGCGCGACGCGGTCGCCAAACTCGTCCAAATCCAACGAACCCTCGCGTCGGATACTGGCGACCTCCTCAAGCGCGCCGAACAAACCGCCACCAACGCCTACCAGTGGGCCCAACAGGCCAACGCCACCGCCGCCGACGCCCAAAGACAGGCGACCTCCGCGCAGCAAACCGCCGCCGGGGCCGACCAGCGCGCCCGCAGCGCCGAACAGCGCGCCGCGCAAGCCGAGCAACGGGCCACCCAAGCGGAACAGCGCGCCGCCCAGACCGACCAACGCGCCCAGTCCACCGAACACCGCGCCGCACAGGCAGAATCACGCGTCCAAGCCGCCGAGTCGCGCAGTCAGTCGGCCGCCGAGCGGGCCCAAAGCGCCAACGACCGCGCCGCACAAGCCGAGCAACTGGCCCGCCAATTGGCGCAGCGCCTCGCCGCAGCTGAAGCGCAAATTCGTGAACTGCAGGAGCAACTGGCCAACCAGGCGCCGCGGCGCTAGAGACCGCAGCCGGACGCCGCAGGACTCCAGGGCCAGCCGGCCGCCCCAGCAGGCTACTTGCACTGCGGGCCGTCTGCCGCGAAGGTCGGCAAGGTGCCCATCAGGTTGAGCTTGAAGGCGGACGCGGTGTCCCAAATCGTCTTGACGCCTGCGCCGGGATCGCTGAATTCAAAGAGCCACTTGGTGGCTGCGTCGCTGAACAGCCGCCAGCTGGGCACAAACGGCTGCCCATAGCGGACCTCTTGCGAAAAGCGCAAGCTGGCCAGGCTGGCCGCGGATGCCTTGCCCGTGTTGTTGTTGCCCAGGAAAAGCGAACAGGCGGACTGCCAGTTTGTCGACACGTTGGCGAACGTGCGCACGCGGGCGCCATCGACCCATAGCGACCCCTTGCTGAACCCCTCGTACTGAATGGCAAAGTGCTGCCAAGTGCCGGCCCGCCATACCTTGCTAGTCAGGCTGGCGACCTGACCGGCCCCGCCGAGTTGACTGGCGTCCGCGCCAGCCGAGTCGGTCGCAACATACCATTCTTGCTTGGCGGGCTGGCCGCAGGCAAACGGGCTCCCCGCAGCGGAATCGGCGACGCCTACGATGAACCCAGTGGTGCCGGCGCTGGGCAGCGAAGCGAGCCGGACCCACCCTTCTACAGTCCATGGTCCGCCGTAGCCAAGAATTGCTCCATAAATTCCGCTCGTTCCGGGCCACGTCATCATGGTGCAGTCGTTGTCCAGGCTGTTCACCTTTGGCGACATGCAGGTCGTGCCGCACGAGGTCGAGGTCGGGCCATTCGCCGCGCCCGCGTCGCATTGCTCATACTTGGCCACCTGGCCATCGCCGCAGACCGACGCGCCCTTCTGCCCCCAGCATTGGTCATTGGTCCAAGCGGTCTTGGAGGCACTCAGTACCACACCGGCCCCACCGTCGTCGCTGTAGGCGGTGGCTGCGCTGGGCTCGTCAAAGTGCCACAGCGCTCGCGTTTGGCGATCCGGCCGGACGCGCTTGGGTGGCGGTTTGAAACTGTCCGTGTACCGCATTCCCTGCGACACCCGCACCTCGTCGATCTGACCCGGGAATTGCAGCTTTGGACTGCTCAGCCCCCCAGCCGCGACGCAATCGCTGCTCGCGCCAATCCACAGCACCTCTTTGCCAATCGCACCCACGTCCACGGGCGCAGGCGGAACCGCGATCGGTGGGTCGGGTACCTGCAACTTTCCGTCGATGTACAGCCGAATCGGGCTGTTTCCGGCAAAGCCCGAGGTGACCGCTACGTGGTACCACTGATCGATGGCGATGATCTGTGGGCCCCACAGCACCGGACTGCCCGCGACTGACACACCGAACTTGCTGAGAGGCCCGGAGTAGAGCACGCCAAAGTAGTTGATGCACGACGTCCCAAACAAGACCACCTTGTCGGCCGGCGTCGACACGAGCTTGACCCAGGCTTCCACCGTGACCTCGCAAGTCGGGCAGAAGGCGTCGCCGGCCCAACCCGAGAGCGGTGTCGAGTACGCGGGCGCGTTGGCCGTGGCGTCAAAGCTCCGCTGCGCCTGACATGCCACGCAACCATCGCAGGCGTCCCCGTTCTTGTCATCGCACGTCTCGAACGCCGAATTGACCACGCCGTCGCCGCACACCGCGCTGCTCGCCGGCGCGCCGTAGCAGCTGTCGGGACCGATGGTGGTGCCAGAGCCCAGCACGAGCGTGTTCATGTTGCCACTAGAATCGCTGGTGTACGGCGCATTGCCCATGGCCGCGGGCGGATCGTCAAACAGCCACAACGCGCGGGTGTCGGTCGCGGCCTGCAAGATGCGGCTGGGCACAAAGGCGGCACCGTACAGCGGGGCGTTCGAGAGGCGAATGGCGTCGATGGCGCCCGTGAAGAACCCAACATCCAGGTCCGAATAGCGCTTGCCCACCGCCACGGGCACGCCGGCCGCGTCCTGCCGCACCTTGTAGAGCACCCCGGTGCCCGCGGGCACCCCGTTGACATAGAAGCGAACTTGCTCGCCAACCACCACGACGGCCACGTGGGACCAGACTTTGACCGGCGCGCCCTTGGTGCCCGTCACCTTTTCGCCGCCGTCGGGACCTTGGGCGGCAAAGAACACGTTGCCGGTCGTGGCTTCCAGGCCCAGCGACCAGGCCACCGCCGCTGGCGCCGTGACCCGGCCCTTGCTCGCGATGTAGGTATCGCCCACCAGCGACTCGGGCTTGACCCAGGCCTCCAGCGTCAGATCGTGCGAGAGCCCCAGATCCCCCTTGTACGTAAGCAGTTGCGGGGTCACCGCTGCGCTCGCCGCGCCGGTTCCGTCCAGCAGCAAGACGCCGCGGTATTGGCAGGCCTCGCAGGCGTCGCAGCTGGCGCTGTTGCCGTCGTCGCACGCCTCGCCGGACTTGCTGTCCAAGTAGCCGTCGCCACAGCCCTTTTGCTTGCAGGTGCCGGCCACGCACCACTTGGCGCCATCGCACACGCCCGCCACAGTGGTGGTGTCGTTCTTGGCGGGGTGCTCGCAGCCCACCGTGCCGCAGATGTCGTCTGTGCAAGCGTTGCTGTCGTCGCAGTTGACCTTGACGCCGGCGCACTGGCCCGCGGTGCACACGTCGGTGTAGGTGCACGGATCGCCGTCGCTACAGGCGGTCTTGTCGGCCACGGTCTTGTTGCTGCAACCGCCTGTCTTGGAACAGGTGTCCGTGGTGCATTGGTCGCCGTCGTCGCAGTTGGTGGGCGGACCGGCGCTGCAGGTTCCGGCCTTGCACGTGTCGTTGCTGGTGCACAGGTCGCCGTCTTCGCAATTCTTGCCGTCGGGCGCGGGCGTGTGGACGCAGTTGCCGTTGGTCGTGTCGCACTTGTCCAGCGTGCAGACGTTCTTGTCGTCGCAGTCTTTGGCGGGTCCCAGCGTGCACTGGCCGTTGGCGCAGGTGTCTTGCGGTGTACACGGGTCCTTGTCCGCGTCGCACGGCTTGGTATTGTTCGTCTTGACGCAGCCTTGCTGGGGATCGCAGCTCTCGTCGGTGCAGACGTTGGTGTCTGCACACTGCAGCAGCGTGGTCCCAGGGGTACACTTGCCCGCCACGCACTTGTCGTCCACGGTGCACTTGCTGCCGTCGGCGTCGCAGGTGCTGCCCTCGAACGGCGCGGCGTCGAACTTGCACTTGCCGGTCGAGGTGACGCAACTGTCCGTGGTGCAAGGCGAGTCGTCGTTGCAGACCGTGGTGACGCCGGGAACACACTGAGCGCTAGCGCACACGTCGCCCACGGTGCAACCGTTGCCGTCGCTGCAGGGCGCCAAGTTCGCCACATTCTTGCAGCCGTCCTTGGGGTCGCACAGGTCGTCCGTGCACGGGTTGCCGTCGTCGCAATTCAGCTTGGCGCCCGCGGTGCAGATGCCCCCTTTGCACGTGTCATTTTGCGTACAGACGCTGTCGTCGGCGTTGCAGAACTTGGTGTCGGGCGCGCTGACCGGGGCGCAGCTGCCTGTGCTGGTATTGCACAAGTTCTGCGAGCACACCGTGTCTTTGCTGGTGTCGCAGACGACCAGCGTCTTGGGGTCGATTTCGCAGACGTACGGCGCCTTTTGCTTGTTGCAGTACATGCTGCCGTTGCACGGGTTGCCGTCGTCTTGCGGCAGGCAGTCGGCGTCGACCTGGCAGCCGCAAATGTTTTGTCCGGGCTTGCACTTGCCGGCCGAGCATTGGTCGCCGTTGGTGCACGGGTTGCCGTCTTCGCATACCGCCGCCTGGGCCGGGTTGATGCAGCCGGTGCCCTGGTCGCACACGTCTTGGGTGCACGGGTTGTTGTCGTTGCAGGTGACGCTGGCGTCAATGGGCGCGCCCACGCAGCTGCCCTTGCCGTCGCAGGTATCGGTCAGGGTACAGGCGTTGCCGTCGTTGCAGCCGGTGGTGTTGGCGGTGTTGACGCAGCCCTTGCC